>NZ_JBNKVP010000052.1:0-26696 GCF_050299255.1 Vibrio sp. | reverse complement strand
TAGAATACCGGCCTGTCACGCCGGGGGTCGCGGGTTCGAGTCCCGTCCGCTCCGCCACTTATTTCGAAACCCAGTCTCCGGACTGGGTTTTGTCGTTTTAAAAGCAAAGAGACTTTCCCTTTTCAGGGAACGAATCCCACTCATATGTGAGCTTAAACGCCTAGCCACTCTACCATCTGTTGTTCCTGGCCTCAGCTAAAATGCTGAGGCTTTTTGTTTTAACAGACCAATATCAGTTGCGGCTATTCTGATTTATGACCATCAGCGACTAGATTAGCCATTAGCAAAAGGGTATGTCGCTTTTCTTTGATAATGCGGGAGACTTTAGGCGATCGGAATAGTACGTGGATATGCCAAGCGGATGTGAGGTTTCTAGCGACTTATTAATGGTGAAAGTTAATACTTCAGACCAATATAGCAGGTGCAAATACTGCACACTACTGTAAAACTCATCTAATGAGTGGGTCGAATTTTTCTTAACTACCAGCCAAGACAACTTTGTTTCTACCGCGTTGCTTCGCTTGGTACAGTGCAATATCAGCATTGGCGAGCAGATCATCAAGGCTGTCATTATCAGTTAACTGAGCGACACCAAAGCTCATACTACATGGATGTTCACTCAGACTGATTGAGACATTTCGTGAGATGTTTTCTCGCAGGCTCTCTGCGTACTGATAAGTGGTAGCAGCATCACAATCAATCATTAAAATCATAAACTCATCACCACCAAAGCGAACCACGAACAAATCTTCAGAGTCGGGTAAAAGATGGGTTAGAGCATTGGCGACTTTCTCGATTATTTCGTCTCCAACAATATGGCCAAGCTCATCGTTGATCTGCTTAAAGTGATCAATATCGGTCATCATTAAGCTAACGGGTTTGAGTTGAGTACTGGCATTGGCCACCCGTTTCGGTAGTATCTCGTCCATCACACGTCGATTGTATAGTCCAGTTAGCGGATCCTTTAGTGATAACTGATGAATAGCGTTGAGCAGTCGGGCGTTGTTTAGCCATAACATGCTTAAACTGATAGTCACCAACAATATTAGGCAGAATAAGTAAGTTAACGCATGTATCAACCCTGAATGCATATAATTGGAGATGGTTGTTCCCGATACGCCGACAAATACCCTGACCAGCATAAAAACGCCATAAGCGCAAAAAGGCAGCGCCATTAATAGTAATGGAATCAAGGCATCATCTTTTTTACCACGCATCAAAGCCCAAGCACTGGCGAGACAAGTTGTGCTGACATAACTGCTCAAGACCACAACGCGTGCATTGATCGATGGTTGGGTATAAGTGAAGTAATAAAATAGGACGCAGCAAGCCACGAACGCTAAGCCAAGTAAGGGTAATATTCGGCTCGAATAATCTCTTACATAACTGATGCCGAGTAGCAGGTAGAAAAAGCCAAGCATGATAAACATGTTAGCGACAACAATGGTGAGCCAATCAGGCGCTTGGCCTCTAAATCCGAGCAATACCGGACCCAAACCAATTAAGAACACGCCCAACGCCAATGTTTTTAAACCTTCGATTTTTTTCTTAGTGGTTTGGTATAGAAACAAACCTACTGAATAGATGAAGGAAAAAATAATAACGGTGAAGTTGAGAGTTCTAATATCTAGGGTGAGTTCATCCATTGAGTTGCCTAGTCAGTACACAGCAAGATTACTAATTATTGAGAATCTCATAATTGTGACCGACGTAAGACGAATGGGGTATTGAAAATATCCGAAAATGCCAAAAGCGTCATAACAATCGCAACTGTTTTGACTTTTGGCATTTAGAGCTAGGCTATTCGCTCTGGGCTTCTTCAGTTTTGGCTTTTTCAATCATTGGCGTAATGGTTGAGCCTTGGATAAGTATTGAGAAAACCACCACGGCATAAGTCATTACCAAGATGATCTCTTTCACGTCGATCAACTTGTCTTCTACCACCCATATCCCGGAAGGAATAGATAGCGCCATCGCCAGAGCCAGGCCGCCCCTTAGACCACCCCAGGTGAGTATCCGCACAGACCAAGGGTTATATTTGCGGTAGCGTTTAAAGCCAAGGTAAGCCGCATGCACGCTCAGGTAACGAGCCACCAATACCAGTGGAACGGCGAATCCCATCATGATCCAGTCTTCTTTGTGGAATTCGAACAGCAGCATCGACATGCCGATAAGCAAGAACAGTACGCCATTGAGAAATTCATCAACCAGTTCCCAGAAGTGATCGAGGTGATCTTCGCTTTCCTTAGAAAAGCCAATAAAACGAGTCCAGTTACCAATCATAATGCCGGACACCACCATTGCCAGTGGGCCTGAGACATGCACGACTTCCGCAAATGCGTAACCTGCGGTCGGAACGCCTATGGTAAGTAGCAGTTCCATCGAGTGGTCGTCGGTCGCACTGATCAGGTAATGGAATAGTAGGCCGAGGGCAAAACCATACAAGATGCCGCCAATGGCTTCCTGGATAAACAGCATAGTAACGCCGGTGACTGTCGGGGCTTCATTACCAAATGCAATGGTAAACAGAGTCACGAAGATCACCAGGCCAAAACCGTCATTAAACAGCGATTCGCCTTCGATTTGAGTCGAAATTCGTTTCGGTGCATTGAGTTTTTTGACTATCGCCAGTACTGCTATCGGGTCGGTTGGTGAAATCAGAGCACCAAACAGCAAGCAGTAAACCAGGTCAAAATTGATATTGAGGAACTGACAGAATCCGTACAGGACAAATCCGATAAAGAACGTAGAGAACAGCGTCGCGCCCAATGCCAGCACTGTGATCTCCCACTTCTGGTCTTTCATATGTGGTAGCTTGATACCCAGGCCACCGGCAAACAGCAGGAACCCTAAAATGCCTTTGAGCAAGAAATCTTCAAAATTGATACTGGTTACCGTGTGTGTGGCGATTTCGGTCAGGTGGAACCAATCATTTTGACCAGCGACCAGAATAAGCAATGAGAGAAACATTGCACCAGCGGTAATCGCAATGGTGGTTTGCATTTTACCTATCTTGCTGTTTACAAAAGCAATTATCATCGCGGCAGCAGACAAGAAACAGAGGGTATAGTAGACGGACATGGGGCTCAATAGTATGTAACAAAATGTGACCGAAATTTTCCTGATATCCTGGCGAAATAGCAAACACTTTTTACATTGCTATTACTAAGTTTTTTACATTCTATTAAAGCACCATTTAATATTTTTAGACGTCTAGACTCCTTTTAAAGGTGTGATAGGATGTGGCAATAAGGATGAACATGAGGCTGTATTGTGGGAAGCAAGCTAAGAGAACAGATTGAAGCGCAACTGAAACAACGCATTCTACTGATTGATGGTGGAATGGGGACTATGATCCAGGGTTACAAACTGGAAGAGCAAGATTACCGCGGTGAGCGCTTTGCCGATTGGCATAGTGATCTTAAAGGCAACAATGACTTGCTGGTTCTGACACAGCCTGATCTGATCAAAGAGATCCATGAAGCGTATCTGGAAGCCGGGGCGGATATCCTCGAAACCAATACCTTTAACGCCACTACGATTGCGATGGCCGATTATGACATGCAGAGCCTCAGTGCGGAAATTAACCGCGAAGCGGCAAGGCTGGCTCGGGAAGTGGCGGATAAATGGAGTGCGAAAACGCCTAACAAGCCCCGTTATGTTGCCGGTGTACTCGGCCCGACCAACCGCACCTGTTCCATATCTCCGGATGTGAATGACCCAGGATATCGTAATGTCAGTTTCGATGATCTGGTCACCGCGTACCGAGAATCGACGCAGGCCCTGATTGAAGGCGGTGCAGACCTGATCATGATAGAGACGATTTTCGATACCCTCAATGCCAAAGCGTGTGCATTTGCCGTCCAGTCGGTATTTGATGACCTGGGTGTTGAGTTACCGATTATGATCTCCGGCACCATTACCGATGCCTCTGGACGAACCCTGTCGGGTCAAACCACAGAAGCTTTCTACAACGCACTTCGTCATATCAAGCCGATTTCTTTTGGCCTTAACTGTGCTCTTGGGCCAGATGAACTGCGTCAGTACGTGGAAGAGCTATCCCGCATCTGTGAATGCAACGTGTCGGCGCACCCGAATGCCGGTCTACCGAATGCATTTGGTGAGTATGATCTCGATCCGGAGGAGATGGCCAGCCATATCAGTGAATGGGCGCAGTCTGGTTTCCTGAACCTGGTTGGTGGTTGCTGTGGTACTACACCTGAGCATATCCGTCAGATGGCGTTAGCGGTGGAACAACTTGCGCCTCGCGTGGCCCCAGAACTGCCTGTCGCCTGTCGCCTGTCAGGACTGGAACCCTTAACCATTGATAAGGATTCCCTGTTCATCAACGTTGGTGAACGAACCAATGTGACCGGCTCTGCCCGCTTCAAGCGTCTGATTAAAGAAGAGTTGTACGATGAGGCACTGGAAGTTGCCCGTCAGCAGGTTGAGAATGGCGCACAGATCATCGATATCAATATGGATGAAGGCATGTTGGACGCCGAAGCCTGCATGGTGAGATTTTTGAACCTGTGTGCTTCTGAACCGGAAATTTCCAAAGTGCCGATTATGGTCGATTCGTCCAAATGGGAAGTGATGGAAGCCGGACTGAAATGCATTCAGGGTAAGGGTATCGTTAACTCGATTTCACTCAAAGAGGGCAAGGCCAAGTTCATTGAACAGGCTAAACTGATTCGTCGTTACGGTGCGGCGGTGATCGTGATGGCGTTTGATGAAGTCGGTCAGGCGGATACCCGTGAGCGTAAGCTGGAGATCTGTACCCAAGCTTACCGCATCTTAGTTGATGAAGTCGGTTTCCCAGCGGAAGACATCATTTTCGACCCGAACATCTTTGCCATCGCTACCGGTATTGAAGAGCACAACAACTATGCGGTGGACTTCATCAATGCGGTGGCCGATATTAAGCGTGACCTACCATATGCGATGATCTCTGGCGGCGTCTCCAATGTGTCGTTCTCATTCCGCGGCAACAACTATGTCCGTGAGGCAATTCATGCTGTGTTCCTCTACCACTGTTTCAAAAACGGCATGGACATGGGAATTGTCAACGCCGGTCAGTTGGAAATCTACGATAACGTACCGGAAACCTTGCGAGAAGCGGTAGAAGATGCAGTACTCAACCGTCGTGATGATGCCACCGAGCGACTGTTGGAAATTGCGGAACAATACCGTGAAAATGCCGTCGGCAAACAGGATGATGCTGCCGCGCTGGAATGGCGCAGCTGGCCGGTTGCGAAACGACTGGAACACGCGCTGGTTAAAGGCATTACCGAATTTATCGTCGAGGATACCGAAGAGGCCCGCCAGCAAGCGAGCAAGCCGCTGGAAGTGATCGAAGGTCCGCTGATGGATGGCATGAACGTGGTTGGCGACCTGTTTGGTGAAGGTAAGATGTTTCTACCACAGGTGGTTAAGTCTGCCCGGGTGATGAAGCAAGCAGTCGCCCACCTTGAGCCTTATATTAATGCTGAAAAACAGGCCGGCAGCACAAACGGTAAGATTTTGTTGGCCACAGTAAAAGGCGATGTGCACGACATTGGCAAAAATATCGTTGGCGTCGTGCTGCAGTGCAATAACTACGAGATTATTGATCTTGGTGTGATGGTGCCGTGTGAGCAGATCCTCAAAGTCGCCAGGGAAGAGAATGTCGACATCATCGGCTTATCTGGGCTGATCACTCCGTCGCTGGATGAGATGGTCCACGTGGCCAAAGAGATGGAGCGCCAGGGCTTTGAGTTGCCGCTGTTGATCGGTGGCGCCACTACGTCAAAAGCCCACACTGCGGTAAAAATCGAACAGAATTATCATCAACCGGTCGTGTATGTAAATAATGCATCCCGGGCGGTGGGGGTGTGCACCTCATTGTTGTCTAATGAGCTGCGTCCGGCCTTTGTCGAAAAGCTGGCGGACGACTATGACCGCGTCCGCGATCAACACGCGCGTAAAAAGCCACGTACCGCTCCGGTTTCGCTGGAGAGAGCTCGATCCAATAAAGCGGCCATCGACTGGCAGAATTACCTGCCACCGGCACCGTTACAACCGGGTGTGCATGTGATTGATGATATGGACATTGCGACTCTGCGTCACTATATCGACTGGACGCCTTTCTTTATGACCTGGTCGTTAGTAGGCAAGTACCCGGCGATTTTCGACCATGAAGAGGTGGGCGAAGAAGCGCAAAACCTGTTTAACGATGCCAACCAGTGGCTGGATAAAATCGAGACCGAAGGCTTGCTGCAGGCTCGTGGTGTTTGTGGGTTGTTCCCTGCTGCCAGTGTCGGAGACGACATTGAAGTCTATGGAGACGAGTCCCGCTTGGATGTGATTAATACCTTGCATCACCTGCGACAACAGACGGAAAAGCCAAAAGGAGCCAACTACTGCCTGGCGGACTATGTCGCGCCGAAAAGCAGCGGCAAACAGGACTGGGTTGGTGCCTTCGCAGTAACCGGTGGTATCGGTGAACGGGAATTGGCGGATGAGTTTAAAGCGCGCGGCGACGATTACAACGCGATCATGATTCAGGCGGTCGCCGACCGGCTTGCCGAAGCGTTTGCGGAGTACCTGCATGAGAAAGTACGTAAAGAACTGTGGGGCTATGCGCCTGAAGAGAATTTGTCCAACGACGAACTGATTCGTGAACGCTACCAGGGGATCCGTCCCGCGCCGGGTTATCCGGCCTGCCCGGAACATACCGAGAAAGACGCGATTTGGAAACTGCTGCAGGTGGAAGAGCGGATCGGTATGTCGCTCACTTCCAGCTATGCCATGATGCCGGGCGCCTCGGTGTCGGGCTGGTATTTTTCTCATCCGGACTCCCGTTACTTTGCCGTTGCGCAGATCCAGCCGGATCAGGTGGAAAGTTATGCCGAGCGTAAAGGCTGGGATCAGTTGGAAGCAGAAAAGTGGCTGGGACCCAATATTAACGGCTAAGTCTGCAAAACTTAAAAGGGTTGCCAAATGGCAACCCTTTCTATTTGTGCTAGCGAAAAGCAATTACTGCTCAAACAGCTCTTGGTGCAGACGTTGAATCGCCTGTTTTGCCGTCGCTTCCTCGAGTAAGAAGCAGAGGTTATGCTGGCTGGCTCCGTAGCAAATCATGCGCAGATTAAACTCATCGAGAGTGCCAAATACCTGCTTAGCATAACCTTTAGTTTGTGCCATATTGTTGCCAATCAGGGCCACCACACACATACCGTGTTCGACTTTCACACTACACAGCTCTTCCAGCTCTTCTCTGGCTTCTTGCGGCAGTTGTGGTGCACCACCAGAGGTGCCGGTTTGATCCAGGGTCAGGGATACACTGATCTCTGAAGTGGTAATCAGGTCGACAGAAACTTTATGCTTGGCCAGGATTTCAAACACTTTGGCCAGGAAGCCATAGGCATGGAACATGTTGGCGCTGCGCAGCGTTACCATGGTCTGATTGGAGCGTAGTGCCAGCGCGCGGAACAGTGGAGTGGTTTCAGCACGATGACGAATCCAGGTACCGCCTAGCTCGGGGGCTTTCGATGAGCCGACAAATACTGGTATATCGTGCCTCAGTGCCGGTACCAGAGTCGATGGGTGCAGAATCTTGGCGCCAAAGTTCGCCATTTCTGACGCTTCACTAAAGCTGATTTCCGCGATGGGCGCCGCTTTTGGCGCGATACGTGGGTCAGTGGTGTAAATGCCCGGGACGTCGGTCCAGATTTCCAGACCATCGGCCTCAACGCCTTCGGCAATCAATGCCGCACTGTAATCACTGCCGCCACGCCCTAGCGTGGTAGTGTTGCCTTCTTCATCTGCACCGATAAATCCTTGAGTGACAACCACAGATTGCTTACACAGCGGTAATAGCTTCTGTTTGGCTAACTGGGAAATCTGCTCAAGCTGAGGTTCAGCACGTCCGTAGTGGGCGTCGGTACGCAAGACTTCGCGAATATCAAAGCGAACTGCATTGATGCCCCGTTCGACCATCAACTGGGTCAGAATATGGGTCGACATCAGTTCGCCACAGGCCACCAGGTGATCGGTGAGTTTGTTACTGGCTTGAATCGAAGCCGCTTCGGCCAGGCTGGTGACCGTATCTAAGATGGCATACACTTCGTTGGCGGTAGTGGTTGCGTCATTAAGCTGGCTCAAAATATCATCATGAATGGTGGCCAACTGCTGCAGTATTTCACTACGGTGACTTTGATCCTGAACGCCATTGGCCAGTTCGACCAGCAAGTTGGTCACCCCGGAGCAGGCACTGCTGACGACCAGCTTGGTGGTTGGATTGTTTTCTATAATAGCGGCACATCGGCTCATCGACTCAAAGTTAGCGACACTGGTACCGCCGAACTTGGCTACGTTTACTGCGCTCACAGCATATCTCCCACGACTTACTTAAAATTACAATTTTAGTTGATTAATCAACCATGATGGTAAATGAAGAGAAAGTGTTAGAGCTGGATTAGAGGTAACCAGATAGTGACAAACTGACCTCAGAAGCTCTTCATCAGGCGGCGCTGATGACAGTTGCCGGGAATCAACCCAAGTCAACCGACAGACCAAACCCAACAGCTTTGATCTACCTCGGCACTGCTCCCCCTGAATGTTCTGTATTGGAGTGTTGGCTCCACAAAACATCTACCTGGGCAGTGCTCCTCTTCTGCATAAAGCTCGAACATTGAACGTGTTTGCGTCAACATTGTCAATTGCTAATTGACTGTACGACTGAAGTTTTTTATTGGGGGAACTGTGATACGTAATTAACTCGAGATGCCTGACTGCGTTGCCGCCGGTGGCGAATTGGATTAATGTGAGTGTTCCTCTTTATCTTACCCAAGGAGCGGTCATGACAATAACAAGTTTTAATCCCCCACATCGCACCTTGATGGGACCGGGTCCATCGGATATTTCCCCTCAAGTCTTGCAAGCTCTTAGCCGGCCGACTGTCGGCCATTTAGATCCGCTGTTTATCCAGATGATGGATGAGCTGAAGCAACTGCTGAAATACGCATTTCAGACCGAAAACGAATTTACTATTGCCGTTTCAGCGCCAGGCAGTGCAGGTATGGAAGCCTGCTTTGTGAACCTGGTTGAGCCGGGAGACAAAGTCATCGTTTGTCGTAACGGTGTGTTTGGCGAGCGCATGAGAGAAAACGTTGTCCGCGCAGGTGGTATCGCGGTTGTAGTGGATGACGAATGGGGCACGCCAGTGTCTGTGGATAAAGTGGAACAGGCGCTGAAAGACAATCCGGATACCAAGATCCTGGCTTTTGTTCATGCCGAAACCAGTACCGGGGCACTATCGGATGCCCAGGCGCTTGGCGCACTGGCGAAGCAGCACGGTGCGTTGTCAATTGTCGATGCGGTAACCTCGCTCGGTGGCGTGCCGCTGAAAGTCGATGAGTGGCAGCTGGATGCGGTCTATTCCGGTAGCCAGAAGTGTCTTTCCTGTGTACCGGGTCTGGCACCGCTGACGTTTTCTGCTGCCGCGATCGATAAGATCCAGGCGAGAACCACTCCGATCCAGAGCTGGTTCCTGGATCAAAGCCTGGTGCTTGGATACTGGAGTGGTGAAGGCAAACGCAGTTACCACCATACCGCGCCGGTGAACAG
Source organism: Vibrio sp. (assembly GCF_050299255.1). Classification (GTDB taxonomy): domain Bacteria; phylum Pseudomonadota; class Gammaproteobacteria; order Enterobacterales; family Vibrionaceae; genus Vibrio. Next base: position 17,087 of record NZ_JBNKVP010000052.1, on the reverse strand, counting down.
CTTGTATGCCTTGCATGAAGCACTGCTGATATTGAAAAATGAAGGGCTCGAGCACGCCTGGCAACGTCATCAGGATATGCACCAGTTATTAAAAAATGGCCTGGAAAAACTGGGCTTCACCTTTGTGGTGGAGCAACCGTATCGTCTGCCGCAGCTGAACGCTATCTATGTCCCTGACGGGGTAGACGAAGCGGCAGTGCGCAGTCATTTGCTCAATACGTATAACCTGGAAATAGGTGCTGGACTGGGCGCATTGGCAGGCAAGGCGTGGCGAATCGGTTTGATGGGCTATGCGGCCCGTCCAGAGAATGTCGCTTTGTGCCTGAAGGCATTGGAAGAGTCATTGGCTTAAAGTCTTATCAAGGAAAAAGGCGACCTGAGGTCGCCTTTTTTATTTACTGCCGCTGACGCTGGTGGCTACGGATGGAGAAGCTTCAGTCCACTCCATTGGGTGGCTGGGAAATAGATAATTCGCTTCTGTTTGGACCTGCTGGGCTTTGCTGATGTCACCTATAGCCTGATAGGCCAGGACCAGATTGTGATAAAAAGCCGGGCGCGGTTTTAGCTTGATGATATCCAGTGACCAGTCAATGTAAGGCTGGATCAATTCGGGATCCTGGCTAATCAGTCCCAGGTTAAGATAGGTGCTGTAAATATCCCAATCGAAACGATCCTGCCAGACCAGTGGGTTGGTCACCCGGTTGAGAATTTCCGGATCTTTAGGCTGGGATTTTTCAAACTGGGTCAGGAGCCAGTTACTGTGCATGGCCGTGACCATGTAGACGCTGGTGATGATAGGGATGATTAAGCTTGAAACCCGTAAGCCGGTTTTGACCGACGAACCAAAACTGGCTTTGTAAATGACCGCCGAGCGCTGATCGACCCAGAAAATTAGCAAGATAAAACTGATCCAGTGGATGACGGAATGGTAGAAGGGGTATTCCAGCTGGCTATGTAACACGATGGGGACAAACAGGCTGAACAGAGCCAGCCTGGTGCCCGGTTTGGCTCGATAGATCCTGCGTAGTACCAATAGTGCGGCGAGAATAATGGCCACTACCGGCAACAATCCACCTTCCACACCCCAATAGAGCAGTTCATTGTGTGGATGATCCATGGCTGGCAACCCTGCCGGGTAGTCCGGGTTGAGTTGGTGCTGGCGTGCGGTGTAAAGGATGTACTGAGATTCAAACTTGCCGTAGCCGTAGCCGGTAAAGGGTTTTTCTACCAGCATGTCCAGGGCTTGCGGAAAAGTGAAACTGCGTGGCGAATCCAGATCTACTTTTTCACTGACACTGTCCCTGGCGGCTCCCGTGGTCAATAGCAGACCGACAACTACACCAATTGCCACTGATGCCAGCCAGCCGATCATGCGTCGGCGGGTGGCGAACCGATACAGATAAGGAAGTAACAGTAACACTGATGACAGGGTTGCCAGCCAGCCGGTGCGCGACGCTAAAACGACGATCAGCGGCAGCGTCAGCGCCGGCAGCAGGTACAGCAGACTGACGTCACTGATAGTGCGGTTATATTTGACCGGTTGCCGGGCTAATAGGTAGCCGGATAGAACCAGCCCTGTAGCGAGAAAGCTGGCCATCACATTCGGTTGCTGAAAAATGCCGTAAGGTCGGTTGGTCTCTGTGTTGTAGCCAAATATATTGCCCGGCTCCAGCAGGAAATACTGCCCATAGCCGATCAGCGCCTCGATCACGCAGGCCAGTACGATCAGCCACAGTAGACGTTGTTTATGTTTGTTACTCAGGCGGAATTGTTGCAAACAGACCAGTAGCAGCAAGCCGGCCCAGAGTCCCATCAACCGAGCGAGTACCTGAGTGGGCTCAGCGTTGATGTACAGTATCGGCACAGTGAGCAGAACCGCACACAGGAACAGATTGAGTGTGAGCTTGCTATACAGTAGCACCCGGTTATTAGCCAGGTGATAAAGGCCAAATCCCAGTGCAGCGCTGAGCGCAATCCAACTGGTATTATTGAAGGTTAAGCTTAATCCGGCACCACCTGGATTGGGCATAAACACGTGCATTGCGAGCAGGTACAACACGGCCATAGTGATAAGAAATGGCTTATTGAGACGAAAAGAGATTGTCTTCGGTTCCAGCCGGGTTCCGCCAAGGTGAATCGTTGCCATAAAGTGATATGCCCCATTAAACAAGAAACCAGCTTGAAGCCGGTTTCTTTACTTTACCTTTTTTTTCTATGACAACATAGGCTTAAGGAATCTGGCGGTATGAGAGCCTTCCACTTCTGCGACTTGCTCCGGTGTTCCTTGTGCAATGATTTCACCGCCGCCGTTGCCCCCTTCCGGTCCGAGGTCGACGATCCAGTCTGCGGTTTTGATCACATCCAGGTTGTGTTCAATCACTACCACCGTGTTGCCGTGATCGCGCAGGCGATGCAATACGGTTAGCAGTTGCTGGATATCGTGGAAATGCAGCCCTGTGGTCGGTTCATCCAAGATATACAGTGTCTTACCGGTGTCTCTTTTTGACAACTCGCGCGCCAGCTTCACCCGCTGGGCTTCACCACCGGAGAGTGTTGTCGCCGCCTGTCCTAAACGAATGTAGGATAAACCTACATCGATCAAGGTTTGCAGCTTGCGGGCAATCGCCGGAACCGGTTCAAAGTACTGGCGGGCGTCTTCAACCGTCATCTCCAGCACTTCGTCGATGGTTTTACCCTTATAGCGGACTTCCAGCGTTTCGCGGTTATAGCGTTTGCCTTTACAGATATCGCAGGGTACATAAACATCCGGCAGGAAGTGCATTTCGACTTTGATCACTCCATCGCCCTGACATGCTTCACAGCGGCCGCCGCGGACATTAAAGCTGAACCGACCCGGTTTGTAGCCCCGAGAACGGGATTCTTGGGTACCGGCAAACAGTTCACGGATCGGTGTAAAGATACCGGTATAAGTGGCTGGGTTCGAGCGCGGTGTCCGGCCGATCGGGCTTTGATCGATATCGATGACTTTATCGAAGTGCTCCAGGCCTTTAATGCTTTTATACGGTGCCGGTACAGCTGTAGTAGCACCATTAAGCTGAGTGTGAGCGATTTTATAGAAGGTATCGTTGATCAGGGTCGATTTACCTGAACCGGAAACGCCGGTAATACAGCTGAATAGTCCCACCGGGATCGACAGGTTGACCTGTTTCAGGTTGTTGCCCGTCGCCCCAATCAGTTCGACGGTTTTCCGCTTGTCGAGTGGTGTACGCTGCTCCGGCACGGCAATTTTCTCTGCCCCGCTCAGGTACTGTCCGGTCAGTGACTTAGGCGTGGCAATAATATCGTCCACCGTGCCTTCAGCGACCACCTGACCACCGTGCACCCCGGCGCCGGGACCGATATCGATCACGTGGTCTGCGGTACGAATAGCATCTTCGTCGTGCTCCACTACCAACACGGTATTCCCCAAATCGCGCAGGTGGGTCAGGGTGGCCAGTAAGCGCTCGTTGTCGCGCTGGTGGAGACCGATCGACGGCTCATCCAGCACGTACATCACGCCGACCAGTCCTGCGCCGATCTGGCTGGCCAGCCGGATACGCTGGGCTTCACCACCTGACAGCGTCTCCGCACTGCGGGACAGGTTGAGGTAATTCAGCCCGACGTTAACCAGAAAACTCAGCCGATCATTGATTTCTTTCATGATTTTTTCGGCGATCTGCGCTTTTTGTCCGTGCAGTTGCAAGGACTGAAAGAATGCCAGCGCATCAGCGATACTCAATTCGACTAACTGCGGTAGGGCGGTGTCATTCACGAACACATTGCGCGCTTCCAGTCTTAGTCGGGTGCCAGAGCAACTGCTGCAAGACTTGGTGGAAATATACTTGGCCAGGTCTTCACGCACTGAATTGGATTCAGTATCACGGTAACGCCTTTCCAGCGTGTTGAGTATGCCCTCGAATGGGTGGCGTTTGACGCGAATATCACCGCGATCGTTAATGTAGTTGAATTCGATCTCGGTACGGCCAGAGCCTTTCAGGATGATGTCGCGGGTTTTGGCCGGCAGTGAGTTGAACGGTACGTGCAGGTCGAAGCCATAATGGTTGGCCAGAGAGTTCAGCATCTGGAAGTAGTAGTAGTTTTTCTGATCCCAGCCACGTATCGCCCCCTGGGCCAGGCTGAGCGAGTCATCCTGGATTACCCGGTCGGGGTCAAAATACTGTTGTACCCCCAAGCCATCACAGGTACCGCAAGCCCCTGCCGGGTTGTTAAACGAAAACAGCCTTGGTTCCAGCTCCTGCATACTGTAGCCACAGTGGGGGCAGGCAAAATTGGCGGAAAAGACAATTTCCTCCCCGCTGCCATCCATGTCGGTCACGACGGCAATGCCGCCGGACAGTTCCAAAGTGGTTTCCAGCGATTCGGCCAGCCTCTGCTGCAGATCCGCGCGCACTTTAAAACGATCTACGACCACTTCTATGGTGTGTTTCTTATGCAGTTCTAGTGGCGGAGGATCGGACAGATCGCAGGTTTCGCCATCGATCCGGGCCCGAATAAACCCTTGGGCCGCCAAGTTCTGCAATGTTTTAACGTGTTCGCCCTTACGCTCTTTAACGATGGGGGCCAGCAGCATCATGCGGGAGCCTTCCGGCAGCTCCAGTATTTTGTCCACCATCTGACTGACGGTCTGGGCGGCCAGAGGGGTGTGGTGATCCGGACAGCGTGGTTCGCCTACCCGGGCATAGAGCAGTCGCAGGTAGTCGTAGATCTCGGTGATGGTTCCGACCGTTGAGCGCGGGTTGTGCGAGGTGGATTTCTGCTCAATGGAAATCGCTGGTGACAGGCCTTCTATGTGGTCGACATCCGGCTTCTCCATCAGCGAAAGAAACTGGCGCGCATAGGCCGACAGGGATTCCACATAACGGCGTTGCCCTTCAGCATAAAGGGTATCAAACGCCAGTGACGATTTACCCGAGCCGGACAGGCCGGTGATAACGATCAGTTTGTCGCGTGGGATGGTGAGATTTATGTTTTTGAGATTGTGGGTACGTGCACCCCGTACGTCAATATTATCCATTGACCTGCCCTGTGAAATATCAAGTTTGCCAAGTATTACACAGTGTGAAAAATCTGCAATATTATACTGGATAAAAAAACAGTCCTCCGCCGGGTACGGGAACTGGCAGAGGACGGATTAGGTGATGTTAGCCAGCTTTTTGAGTGGAGTGCTTACCCAGTTCAGACACGGTGGCGTTTTGCAGGTACAGGTTCTGATAACAATAGTTAGTGGCTTCGATATAGCCTTCTACGCTACCGCAGTCGAAGCGACGTCCTTTGAATTTGTATGCCAGTACGCAACCGGAGCGGGCTTGCTTGAGCAGGGCGTCGGTGATTTGAATTTCGCCGCCTTTACCCGGTTCGGTGGCTTCGATCAGCTCAAAAATATCCGGGGTTAGAATATAGCGACCAATGATCGCCAAATTGCTCGGCGCAGTGCCGCGTTCCGGTTTTTCGACCATGTTATCGACCCGGAATATGTCGTCTTTGATCATCTCACCAGAAATAACGCCGTATTTATGAGTTTCTTCCTCTGGGACTTCCTGCACTGCCACAATAGAGCAGCGGAACTGCTTGTAGAGAGCGACCATCTGCGCCAGTACGCCTTGCTGTTCGCTGACACACAGATCATCGGCTAGCACAACTGCAAACGGATTATCACCGATCAGTTCACGACCGGTCAGAATCGCATGGCCCAGGCCTTTCATTTCGCGCTGGCGAATGTAGGTAAAGTTAGCGCTGTCGATAATACGGCGAATATCAACCAGCAGCTCTTCTTTATTGGTGCCGCTGATCTGATGCTCCAGCTCGTAGTTTTTGTCAAAGTGATCCATGATGGCGTGCTTACCGCGTCCGGTTACAATACACATTCCGTCCATACCTGCCTGAATCGCTTCTTCCACACCGTATTCAATCAGAGGCTTATTGACGATCGGCATCATCTCTTTGGGCATCGACTTGGTGGCTGGAAGAAAACGGGTGCCGTAGCCAGCGGCAGGAAACAGACATTTTTTTATCATGGGAGTCTCTGGTTATTGCTGAGTTGGGTAAGATTGCCCGTACCTTAACATGGAATTATGACCAAGATAATTATCTGAGCGCATATAGTGGTAATAATTGTGGCGCCATCTTCAGGACTGCAAGTTTTGATCTGCCCATGCGATGGCTTGAACGCGGTTTTTGACCGATAACTTTTTGAATATCTGATAAAGATGGGATTTGACGGTGAATTCGCTGATGTGCAGGTTTTCGGCGATTTCCATATTGGACGAGCAGGATTGCAAACTGCGTAGGATTTGTAACTCCCGTAGTGTCAGGTCGACGGTCGCCGGTGTGGTATGGCTGTCGACAACATGGCGGTAGTAGTGCAGTAACTGGCTGGCCACTTTACGCGGTAACCAGTTCTGGCCATTGATGATTTCGCCACAGCCACGGGCGATTTCGCTGATACTGTTGGTCTGGTAAAACAAGCCTTTTAAGTTCCCCAGGGTCAGCAGCTCGTCGGTGGTCAGCCGTTTATCGACGTTAAAGACGATGGTTTCAAAGTTCTTGTTATGCAGTGGCAGCCGGCTCATCTGTTGCTTCAATACTTTATGGTTCATATAGTCAATCAGTAAGATTTTATGTTTGTGCTGCTGAGCGGCAGCCATTAACTGTTGCGGTTCTATACGAGGGATGGCCAGTTTTAATTCGGCTTCAATGGCTTCGACTGCCGGATAGTTTTGCTGAGCATCGGCACACAAAAAATAGATGGTGCGAGCGTAGTTGGCTCTTTTCATGAAGATTACCTGTACTAAACATTGTGAATATGGCCACTGTGTCGAAAATGGGCAGATAGATCGACTCGACTTTACCGGATCGCGTTTCGCTTCATGGTGTGAAGTAAATGTTTGTTTGCTTATGGAGTTTAATTTTTGATTTCAATCGAAAAAAATTGGCTATGCTCTAGGGGGAAAGTGAAGTTGCAACCAGAGTAAGGAATCGGATTGGTACTCAAGTTAAAGCGTGCTATCCTAATAGGCTATTTGAAATTACTCATCAGTTAGACGGAGCAAAACATGGCAAGCCGTGGAGTAAATAAAGTTATTTTAGTGGGTAACCTAGGTAACGACCCCGAAATTCGTTACATGCCGAATGGTGGTGCTGTGGCCAATATTACGGTGGCAACGTCGGAAACCTGGCGTGACAAAGCCAGCGGTGAACAGCGCGAAAAAACCGAATGGCACCGTGTCGTGCTGTTTGGCAAACTGGCGGAAGTTGCGGGTGAATATCTGCGCAAAGGCTCTCAGGTTTATATCGAAGGCCAACTGCAGACCCGTAAATGGCAGGATCAAAATGGTCAGGACCGTTACAGCACTGAGGTTGTAGTTCAGGGCTTCAACGGCGTGATGCAGATGCTGGGCGGACGTGCTCAAGGTGGCGCTCAGGGCCAGCCTATGGGGCAACAATCCGGTGGTTGGGGACAACCACAGCAGCCGCAACAGCCAATGGCGCAAAAACAGCCGGCAGCTCAGCCGCAACAATCCTCGCAGCCTCAGTACAATGAGCCACCGATGGATTTTGACGATGACATCCCATTCTAGTTGATTTTTCTGCAAAAAAAGCCGCGTTTAACGCGGCTTTTTTATATAGTAACTCTTACTACTGGAATAGTTATTGCACTGGTATTCACGCTGGCTGCAAAACAGTGAAATCTATCCGGCTTCAGAGCCGTCAGCTAAGCAGGGAAGTTTGCTCAATGCGCTACACGCCGACATTAAAACTCAGCACGCGATTAGTGGCTTTTGTCACTGTAATCGTTATTAGTGCGATGTTTATTTTGTTTGTCGGCGGCGCGCTGTCATTTAAGAATATTGGCCAGCAATATCTCGATCATTACCTGCATGGTATTGTTGAGGTTGTCGATAAAGAATTGGAAGATCCGGACGCGGCCTATTCGATGCAGCAGTGGATGCCCAAAATGCTGCAGGCGTCCAATATTATCGAAATGTCTCTGTCATCAGATGCTGGCGTTATTTATCGCTTTAAAGACACGTCGAAACATATCGATCCTGGTCGCCTGTATGAAGTCGAATATCCGTTAGATCATAATCAGGGATACTCCATGTCCCTGACGGCAGTACCGCCATACCTTGGTTACAGCTACTCAATTGAAGCACTCTGGTCGATCACTCTGGCGGTGGCTCTGATTATTTTTTGTCTTCGCCAGGGGGTGAAGTGGCTGAAGCAGCAATTGCTCGGCTCAGAACTGCTGGAAGAGCGAGGGCGAATGATTCTGGCTGGCCGGGTTGAGCAATTTGCCAAAGGGGATAGCCGTGAGTGGCCCTATACCGCCAGCGAAGCGCTGGACGTACTGATAGAAGAGCTGCAGGATGCCCGCCAGGAACGCAGCCGCTTTGATACCTTTATCCGTAGCCAGACATTTCTCGACCAGTTGACCGGAGCGGCCAATCGGGTGCTGTTTGATAATAAATTGGAATCGGCACTGACAGAAAGCGGGGCTCAGGGGGGCGTACTGTTGCTGCGCATCGACGATTGGGAACAGATCGCCGAAGAGCAGAATAAAAAGGTAGCAGATGACTTCATTATTGATGTTGGCGAGCAGTTATCTAATATTCTTCAGCGTTACCCCGACGTAATGTTATCACGTTACTATAATGCTGACTTTGCCGTGTTTGCTCCCAACCTGGGCAGTAAAGACATGGCCACGCTGGCCGCTAACTGCCTTAAACAGATGGAACGAATCGCCCCGCCGGCACCGTTGGACAAGGACAACTGGTGCCATATTGGTATCAGTATGTACAGTGAAGGCGAAAAACAAAGCCGGATATTGGATGAGGTAGAAACCGCCTTAAAGAGCGCCCAGCTGCAGCGAATTAATACCTGGAGCCGGTTTAAGAAAAGCGAACGTCACGAAGATCAGCGGGGCAGCGTTCGCTGGCGAACTCTGTTCGACAACGTGATGACTCCGCAAGGTCTATATATATTTGAACAGCCTTGCTACTTGCTCACTGCCAGCGGCGAATTGCTGAAAATCCACCATGAACTGTTTGCCCGAATAGATGATCCGGAAAAAGGCATTTTGAAAGCCTCCCGATTCTTGGCTGCGGTGGAATCGATAGGTTATGAAGCAATTTTAGACAAAGCAGTATTGATAAAATTGTTGAAATACTTAAAGTCTGGCAGTGGTACTGTATGCTATTCTGTCAACCTTCATGTAGCATCGTTTGCTGACCGTAAATTTTTTATCTGGTTTCGCAATGAGTTACTCCAGTTACCGCTCGAGTTAAGACACAGATTAGTGTTTGAATTCGCAGAAGCAAGACTGGTGAAACACCTCGACTACATGCGTCCGGTCATCAAAATGATTTCAGGGCTCGGCGGAGAAGTGGCCGTCGGACAGGCAGGACGTTCAATAGTGAGTACTCACTATTTGAAAGATCTGCCAATTGATTATCTGAAATTACACCGAAGCCTGATTAAGCGCATCGATCAACGGCATGAAAACCAACTATTTGTCCGCAGCCTGCTGGGGGCCAGAGAGGGCAGCAATACCAAGGTTATTGCTGTCGGTGTCGACAATGAACGAGAGCGCGATGTGCTGCTGTCTCTGGGAGTCGATGGGGTTCAGGGGCGGTTTTATGCTTCAGAACAACAACTTATTCCTGAAAAACAACCAGCTGTATCTAGCGCGACCACTGTGAAGGCAGGGAAGCGTAACCGCTGGCGTAAAAAGTAAAGAAAGCGAGCTATGGATATAAAAGCGCTATTCGCTAAATTGAAACCACAAACACACTCTGGCTCAGTCGTTACGGCTGTTATCGTGCCGGGCTGGATCTACTTCTCTTCATCACGAACAGAGTTGCCTGCAGCTGTGGCGATCAATGACCAGGCTTGGTTAACCGTGCTGGTGGAGACACTGCGCGAGTTTCAGGTTAACGATGTGGCGATTGAACTGGTACTTACCAGCGCGTTTTATCAGACTTATCAGATTGATAAACCCAATGTGCCAGAAGAGGAATGGCCGGCGGCACTGCCATTTTTGCTAAAAGATCTGACGACTGAAAAAGTGTCGGATATTGTTGTTGATGCTTTTTGCCTGCCCAATGCCAACAAACTGCAGAGTTACCTGATCTCAAAGAGCTTGGTCGTCAAACTGGCGGCCCAGTTGGCAGAGCTGAATATCGCTTTGCAGCGTATTCTGGTTGAAGATGAGATTTGGGGCTCCTGTTCGCCCGATTTGGGCGATTTCCTATTGTTGGAGCGCAGTAAGCAGAGCAGTTTTAAAGTCAGTGCTTACGTTAAGCATAAGTGTGTGTTCCAAAGAAGTATTCGCGGAATTGCCGCACCGCTAACCGGTGGCGGCAGCAGCGCGCTGCAACTGGACAGCATTGCGTTGGAGCTCCAGCGCTCGATCGATTACCTCTCTTCACAACTGAAAGGTGTATCCCTGCACCAGTTGAAACTGTGCTGTGATGAGGAAGACCAACGTTATCTGGCCCAGCAGCTGGATGACCGGCTCAGTGTCAAAGTCACCACTTTAGCAGAGCCTGCGCAGTCGGTCGGTGAATTTTTACTGGGCGCTACCAGTACGTTGACAAGTACAGACATCAACCTTTACCCGACACACCTGAAACCGAAGAAAGAGCCGGTTACTGCTCGCGGTTTGGTCTGGAGCTGGGGAACTCTGGCGGCGGCTCTATTAGTCGTGTTTGGTTATTATCACTATCAAAATGCAAATTTGAACCAGCAACTGATGTTATTGAAACGTCAGCAAACCGAGTTGACCCAGCAGTATGAACAGCTGAACAAGCAGCTGTCCCAGCACAAACCGTCGGCAGCCAAAATCGCTGCAGTGTCACGTCTGAAAATAGAAATTGACTCCAAGCAAGCAGCGCTGCAGGCGGTGCGTGAATACGATCAACAGCAGCCGATGGGCTATTCAGGTGTTATGCAGTCGCTGGCCAAGCTGAGCCGAAACGATATTTCGCTCAATAGCATCATCATGCAGGGCGGGACGCTGGATCTTTCCGGTCAGGCGAAAGATGCCAGCGCCATTCCTGGCTGGGTCAGTCAATTTAAAAATGAGCTTAATCTGGTTGGGCGTAATTTCAGTAAACTGAAGATTGCCCGCGACGATCAGGAGGTGATCACCTTCGAACTGATCACCCGGCAGGAGGTTCAATAATGCAGTGGTGGCATCTGGCGGAATCAAAATTTAGCCAGCTATCGATAAGGGAAAAATGGCTGTTGCTGCTGTGTGGTATCGTGGCAGTGGGAATGTTGCTGTTCACCTTAGTGGTAGAGCCTGCGGTCAAAGCTAACCGGATTCTCGAGCAACAACGTCAGTCGACCCGTCTAACCAATCAGAAATTGGAAGCGGACATACTATTGGCGACAGCCAAACTGGGTCGAGACCCGGATCAGGAAATAAACCAACAATACAAGCAGTTACTTAAACAAAGCCAGCAGATGTCTCAAGAGCTGGCTAATATGGTGGCAACCTTGCTCACGCCGAGTCAAATGGCGGAGTTACTCGAACAGGTACTGCATGCTAATCCGGGATTGTTGCTGGAATCGCTGGAATCACTTGAGGCGGAACCAATCACACACGGCAATAGCAATCATACCGGCTATTACTTGCATCCGGTGCGTCTGGTCGTTACCGGCGATTACTTCGCCATTCTTAACTATCTGCAAAAACTGGAATCTATGCCGGTGAAATATTACTGGCGCAAATTTGATTATCAGGTGGAGAGTTACCCTAAAGCCCGTTTGGTTTTAGAAGTGTACACATTAGGAACCAGTCAGGAGTTCATCGGTGGTTAGATCAAGTTTACTGCTGTTCACCATAGTCAGTGTGTCAGCAATTGCTGCTCAAGACCCAACGGCACCGCTCAACTGGCAGGCGCCGAAAAGCAACAAGACAGGCTCCGTAAGCCGAAAGCCTTTGCCGAATTTGCAGAGTATTGCTTGTGAGAGCAACTTATGCAGCGCGGTGTTACAGGATCAGGTTGTGACTGTCGGTGACAAGGTCTACGGCTATCGGGTAAGCCGAATTCGTCCTGAAACAGTGACGCTTACACGCGGAAGTAAGCAGTGGAATCTGGAGTTATTTACTCTGGACATAAAACAATAAGGTTATTGATATCGTATGCGTAAAGTTGTCATAGCGCTGGGTTTGATTTCGTTGGCTGGATGTAGCATGGGGCACCGGGATCCCGTTGAGGCTAAACAAGTCCTGAATCAGGCGATTAACCAGACCAACAGTCGCACTCTGCAGGAGTTGCCAGCATCTGTTCAGGCTGATCTGATGCCGGATTTAGATGGGGTTAACCTGGGACAAATGGACACCCTGAAGCGCTACCGAATCCAGGCTAACAATGTTGATGCTAAAGCGTTTTTTGCCAGCCTGGTCAAAGGGACCGAATTCAGTGTCGCTTTGCACCCTAAAGTGCAGGGCAAAATAACCGTGAACCTGACTGATGCTTCACTGGATGAAGTGCTGTCAGTGGTAAAAGATATGTACGGTTACGACATTGAACAGGCCGGTAATGTCATCCAGGTGTATCCGGCGGGGCTGCGAACTGTAACGATCCCGGTCGATTACCTGCAGTTCAAGCGTAACGGCCGTTCGCTGACGTCGATCACCACCGGGACGATCACCAATACCGATTCCCGCAGTAATTCAAGCAGCAATTCGAACAGCCGCAGTAATTACAATTCATCCGATAGCGGTTCTTCCAATTCCAACTCTTCGAGTCGCCGCAATACTTCCAAAGGCGGCACTGAAATTGAAACTACCAGTGAGAGCGACTTTTGGACTCAGTTGCAGACCACAGTCAGCGGCCTAGTAGGTAACGGTGAAGGGCGCAGTGTGGTGGTCACACCGCAAGCGGGCATAATTACTGTACGGGCTTTCCCGGATGAAATTCGCCAGGTTCGTCAGTTCCTGGGGGCTTCACAGCAACGCCTGCAACGGCAGGTGATTCTGGAAGCAAAAGTGCTGGAAGTGACCTTGAGTGACGGTTACCAGCAGGGCATCAACTGGTCCAAGGCGTTTACTTCTAACGGCACCAATTACACCATCGGTCAGGGCTCGACCGTTAAAAACGCCAGCGGCAACCCGTTTCCACTTCCCGGTTTAGATACGATTGGTGCGCTATTGGGCGGTCAGACTAACCTGGTGATCTCCAGTGGCAGCTTTGATGCGGTGTTAAGCTTCATGTCGACTCAAGGCGATCTGAACGTACTCTCCAGTCCCAGAGTGACGGCATCGAATAATCAGAAAGCGGTGATCAAAGTGGGGACGGATGAATACTTTGTTACTGACCTCACCGCGGTGGCGAGCAGTGGCGATAACAACCAACCGGCACCGGAAGTGGAACTGACGCCATTTTTCTCCGGTATTTCTCTCGATGTTACGCCGCAAATTGATGACAAAGGCAATGTGCTGCTGCACGTGCATCCGTCCGTCATCGAAGTCAAAGAGCAAGTGAAAGAGATTGGCTACGGCGGTACCAATATCACTCTGCCGCTGGCGCGCAGCTCGATTCGCGAATCGGACTCGGTAATACGGGCTCAGGATGGAGACGTGGTAGTGATTGGTGGATTGATGAAATCCAATACCTTTGATCAGGTGTCCAAGGTGCCGTTTTTGGGGGATGTACCGGCACTGGGCCACCTGTTCCGCAATGTCAGCAAGGTGACGGAAAAAACCGAACTGGTGATCCTGTTGAAGCCGACTGTCGTTGGCGTGAACACCTGGCAGAGTGAACTGGAGCGGTCACGCGATATTCTCCAGGACTGGTTTCCTCAGAAGCAGTAATCAGTATGTACCAGGAGTATTTCGGATTTCATCAACGACCGTTTCACCTCACCCCGGATACTGCGCTGTTTCTTGGGCTAGCGCCTCATTTTGAAGCGCTGAAAACCGTGCAGGCCGCGCTGCAAATGGGCGAAGGTCTGGTAAAGGTAGTCGGTGAAGTCGGAACCGGAAAAACCATGGTCTGCCGGATGCTGTTTGGTCAGTTGGAGGGGCAGTATCAGCTGGTCTATTTGCCAAACTCGGCCTTATCCGGGCAGGAGTTGCGCCTGGCTGTCGCTCGAGAGCTGGGCATCTCCGCCCAGTCAGACAGTGTTGCGCTGGTGGATGAGATTCAGCAGCAGCTAATTCGAAGTTGCCAGCAGGGCTTGCCGGTGGTGATCCTGGTGGATGAGGCTCAGGCGCTCAGTGATGAGGCGCTGGAAGTGCTACGGCTGTTTGGCAATCTGGAAACTGAACAGCAAAAGCTGCTGCAAATCGTCCTGTTTGGCCAGCCTGAGCTGGACAAGCGCCTGGCACAGCACCACTTACGGCAGTTTCGGCAGAGAATCACCTTCAGTGCCAAGTTAAGGCCACTCAAGCTGGATGAGTCTGTCGCTTATATAGACAACCGATTACAGCAATCCGGTGGCAGCACATCGCTGTTTTCACTGAATCAAAAGCGGGCATTATGGCGGGCAAGCCAGGGGATCCCCCGGTTGATCAACCAGATTTGCCATAAAGCGCTGTTACTGGCGATGGAAGCGGGCAAAATCAAAGTATCCAATGCCCATTTGTATGAGGCGATTCACGATACGTTCGATAGTCAAAAGCCTAAATTTAAGAGTCCTTATTTGTGGGGATGGAGTAGTCAATGAGTGCGATCAACAAAGCTCTTTCCGAGCTGACTAACCCGAGCTCGAATGATCGTCAGCCACTTCTTAAAGCGGAAGTGGCCCCGGTGCGCAGCAAACCCGTACTGCCCTGGCTGGTGGGCGGATTTGCGCTGAGTCTGGCGGTTGGCGGCTGGGCCGTTAGCCAGCCTGGTTTTTTCTATTCGGCGCAGTTGAATACACAGTCCGAACTGAGCACAACAACAACCAGTGTGCCGCATACCACAGCACCAGAAAACCAGCCGCTAGCCGCTCGAACCGAGTTGGTGATGCTCACTGCCCCAACGGCTAAGCTGGCCAAAGGCAGCGACACTTTCTATCCCAAGCACGCGACGCCGGTGGCGGAGCAAACGGCAATGCCCCTAACTGTGGAAACTGTACCAACTGCAGACGTATCGCCAGTAGCGAAACAAGTCGCTAAGGCCAATCCAGAGCCGAAAGCGGAGCCTGTCGCGGCAACGAAACAAACTCAGCTCAGTAACGCTCTACAGCTTGCTGCCGTGAATACCCGCCAAACTTCTTCGGCCACTGAGACTCAAGCAGTTAGCTCCAATGCAGAGATCAGTAATATTCGCATTGAGCAGGTAGAACTGACCCCTAAGCAGCTAGCCGATAACGCCGAACAGCGGGCGAAAAAAGCGCTGGATGCCAATAATCTCGCAGAAGCCATCGGCCAGTATCACGAGGCGCTGCGTTACACCCCTGGCAATGAACGGGTTCGCCAACAGTTGGCGGCTCTGTATTATGGCAAAGGAGAAACCCGCCGAGCGGTCGATTTACTGCAAAAAGGCATTCGTATCAACAGTTCAGGAGAAACGTTGCGACTGGCGCTCGCGAAGCTGCTGGTGAAAGAAAAGCAACCTGAAGCGGCACTCTCTCCGCTGGCTTCGCTTAGCGACCAGCCATCCGAGCAATATTTGTCGCTGCGCGCCGCTTTGGCTCAGCAGGTTAACCAGGATGCCATCGCACTGGAAAGTTATCAGATGCTGGTGAAGATGAATCCCGACAACGGCCGCTGGTGGCTGGGGTTAGCGATTCAGCAGGAACGCGAGCTGGAACTGGATAAAGCCCAACAGTCTTATCAGCAGGCGCTAAATAGTGTCGGTGTGTCGACAAATTCGCAGCAGTTTATTCGCGACCGATTGGCGGTACTGGCTCAGCTACAGGAGGCCTCCGGTGCAAATTAAGTTACGTAAACGGTTGGGTGACCTGCTGGTAGAAGAGGGCATTATTACCGAGTCTCAGGTCGAACAGGCGCTGAATGCCCAGAAAACCACCGGCCTAAAACTCGGTGCCAGTCTGATAGAGCTTGGGTTTCTGACCGAACAACAGATGTTGTCGTTTCTGTCCCAGCAACTGGCCATACCGCTGATTGATCTGAGCCGTGCCAATGTGGATATCGATGCGGTGCAATTGTTGCCGGAAGTACACGCCCGGCGACTGCGGGCGCTGGT
Organism: Vibrio sp.; assembly: GCF_050299255.1. GTDB lineage: Bacteria > Pseudomonadota > Gammaproteobacteria > Enterobacterales > Vibrionaceae > Vibrio. Next base: position 921 of record NZ_JBNKVP010000052.1, on the reverse strand, counting down.
GATCGGTCGTGAGAGCGATGTACTGCGCGTGGCGATGAGCGATCCGGCCGACTTGTTTGCCCAGGAGGCTCTGCTCAACCAGCTTGAACGTTATTCGGTCGAGTTTGTTATCGCCCCTGAAAAGCAGCTGGTGGAAGGGTTCGACCGTTACTACCGGCGCACTAAAGAGATCGCCTCGTTTGCCGAGCAGTTGCAGGCAGAGCATCAGACCAACGATGCGTTTGAGCTCGATTTTGACCAGCAGGACAGCGATGAAGTTACCGTCGTTAAACTGATCAACTCACTGTTTGAAGACGCTATTCAGGTCGGCGCATCGGATATTCACATTGAACCCGATGCCAACGTGTTGCGGCTTCGGCAACGTATAGATGGCGTGCTGCACGAAACTTTGCTTAATGAAGTGAACATCGCCTCGGCATTGGTGCTGAGACTGAAACTGATGGCCAACCTGGACATCTCCGAAAAACGCATGCCTCAGGATGGCCGGTTTAATATCCGCACTAAAGGCCAGTCGGTCGATATCCGGATGTCGACCATGCCGATCCAGCATGGTGAATCGGTGGTCATGCGACTGCTGAATCAGACCTCCGGCGTGCGCCGGCTGGAAGAGTCAGGGATCCCGGCTGATCTACTGGATCGTTTGCGTCATCAGTTGAAACGCCCCCACGGTATGATCCTGGTTACCGGCCCGACGGGCTCGGGGAAAACCACCACCCTGTACGGGGCGTTGAGTGAGCTGAACCAGCCGGGTAAAAAGATCATTACCGCGGAAGACCCGGTGGAATACCGTATCCCGCGGGTTAACCAGGTTCAGGTTAACCCCAAGATCAACCTCGATTTTTCTTCGGTATTACGCACCTTTTTGCGTCAGGACCCCGATATTATCCTGGTGGGGGAGATGCGCGATCATGAGACCGTTGA
>NZ_JBNKVP010000051.1:0-26773 GCF_050299255.1 Vibrio sp. | reverse complement strand
AACTGCATTCGCTCTCTGTAGGCACTGTTATTAGTGACCACCACAGGCCCTAGCATTCCTGCTAATGCAGAAGGCTCCAGCTGGATATCTTCAGACTGGCTCAGTTGACCCAGTAAACGGTACATACGTTCATCGCTAATGGTGAAATAACCATCCAACAGTCGTTCCATCGCCCGGCCGACAAAGCCTGAAGCCCGGCCAACTGCGAGGCCGTCAGCCGCGGTCATGTTATCAATACCAATATCCTGCACACTGATTTCATCGTGCAGTCCGGTATGAACGCCGAGCAGCATGCATGGGGAATGGGTCGGCTCAGCAAAGATACAGTGAACATGGTCTCCAAACGCCATTTTCAAGCCGAATGCCACCCCACCGGGGCCACCACCGACACCACAAGGCAGATAGACAAACAGAGGGTGGTCAGCGTCGACCACAATACCTTGCTCATCAAACTGTTGCTTTAGCCGTTCCCCGGCGACCGAATAACCCAGGAACAGGGTTTGCGAGTTTTCGTCATCGATGAAAAAACACCTTGGGTCCTGCTTGGCCTCCTTACGGCCCTGAGCCACCGCAACGCCGTAGTCTTGCTGGTATTCAACCACATTGACCCCATGAGAACGAAGTTTGTTCTTCTTCCACTCTCTGGCATCAGCCGACATATGAACGGAAACCGAAAAACCGAGTTTGGCACTCATGATCCCAATCGACATGCCGAGATTACCTGTTGAGCCAACGGCAATACTGAACTGCTGAAAGAACAGTCGAAACTCGTCACTGAATAACTTGCCGTAATCATCCTGCTCGGTGAGCAGTCCCGCTTCAATCGCCAGTTTCTCAGCGTGCGTCAGCACTTCGTAGATGCCACCGCGAGCTTTAATTGAGCCGGAAATAGGCAAGTGACTGTCTTTTTTCAACAGCAATCGCCCTGGAATTTGAGTGTTGTACTCACGCTCTAATCGGTCCTGCATTGCTGAAATGGCGACCAGTTCAGATTCAATAATCCCACCTGTTTTGGCCGTTTCCGGAAAGGTCTGTAAAAGATAAGGGGCAAAGCGCTTAAGCCTGTCGCTCGCGTCTTCAATGTTGTCAGCATCTAATCCGACGTAGGGTAAACCTTCTTTAAGGCAAGTGATGGCGGGGTTAAACCAGGATATCTCGTTAAGCTCGATCAGATCTTTTACCAGTGGGTACTGTGCGGTAAGTTGATCAATATTTATCGTCATCATAAGACCTTGTTGTTATACGTTGTAAGACAGTCACAATGTGCCAGTTCGAGCTTTGAGTTTGCTTGATTTATCCATTGACCGCGAATCGAGAACTGATGCACAAAATGTATTTTAACAAGCGGGGTTGCCCTTCAAGCATTCTAGTGATTAAGCTCTTTGTGCAGGGAATCTTCAACGACTCGCGCTACATCTTTGGCTTGTGCAGGTGCTTTATTGGCAACAACTTGAATGTATTCTTCCAAACTTTCCATAACCTCTTCTTCATTCCGGTCAGCTGGGCGTTGTTCGTGACTAGACTCGATGACAGAAGAGACAAGTTCCTGGCTAAATTCAACAAGCTTATCAGGATTTCTCTCTGCTAACGGAGTAAGCACCAAACCAGATTGCACCCCAAGTGACTCCGCTATTGATGCGAGAATCGTCATGTAGTGGTCAGGTTCTTTGGCCACTAACCAGTCAACCAATTCTTGGATGTTTTTGGCGTCTGATTCTGCAATTCGTTTCGCGATGGAGATAGCTAAGTCAGTGTCCGTTAAGGTTAATGCTCTAAACAAGGTCACTGTGTCAATCGTATCAATTTGAATCGCTTTTTCTGCCAGGGACGCGGCCCATTCTGGATCTTTATGGACTAATTCTCGAACGAAACTGATGGCCTTGTTCGGGTATTGTTTGGCTATCTCTTCTACCTGGACTATCGCCTCATCTACGTACAGTGAGTGTTCTTGATACTCTGTTCGTGGATCAAGCTCATTGTGAATGGAGGTGGGCGTTTGCATGACAAAACTTTCCTGCTCCTCAACGGGCACAGATTTCCTGACAGACATGCGGTAGACAGTGAACACGATAAGGCTCATATCAACAAAGAGAATGAAGCCGAATAAGGCGGTTTCATCGTAGCGCTCCATGAGTAAGGCCGCAGAGTAAGGACCAATAATTGAGCCAATCGCGTAGATGCACAGTAACCCGGACAGAACAGGAACCAGCTGCGCTTTCAATGCGCGGTCAAAGGTTTCTGAAATGCTGAGAGGGTAAAGACAGGCGATTAATCCCATTGTTGTAGCCACTAAAATTAAAGGGGCGACCTGCCAGTTGTACTGGATGGAGGCGGGTAATACAAAACTGACCACCGCCAATATAAAGCAGCTTGAGAGAATCACTTTCCGTCGCTCAAATCGATCCGATAAGTACCCCACTGGCAATTGCAAAAGTATACCTCCGGCCGTCGCCGCCCCCATGAAAATCGACATGTTAATGCCAGTTATACCTTGGCTGTCCGCATACACAGGTAGCATGTTGGCAATAGTGGAGTAAAGAATGCCGCAGACAAAACAGGTAATCGCCCCCAGCGGTGATAATGTATAAATCGAGCGTAATGGGATGGTGTCCGACTGCTCTATCTCAGGTTCAAACTGAGAAATAAAGATGGCAGGCGAGACCGAAATACTAAAGAGTACCCCACAAAGGATGAAGAGGGTGGTTTCACTGGGCGGCGCGAGGACTAAACCAAACTGACCGAGAGTGATGGCGCTTAAGATGACAACTTGGTTGACCGCCAGTATTTTGCCTCGATTGGATTCGGTGGAGACGCTGTTGAACCAGGTATCGAGAGTGGTGGTTGCACAGGCAATACAAAAACCCATCACGGCACGCATGATAGCCCACAACCAAATTTCATCACTAAGGCCCATAATAAGGATTGCGCTGGCACCGAGGCTGCCACACATTGCAAACGTTCTGACCAATCCTATTTGACGCAAAACCCGCTTACCAATGATAGCGCCCAGCAGAAAGCCAACAGAATACATGGAAAGTACAAAACCAATGGTCTGCACCTCAACCTGCTGTTCAGCAAGTTTAACCGGGAGAAGGATACCGCTTAAGCCATGACTGCTCATCAGCAAAAACGAGCTGATAAAGAGGAGGGTGAGCGGTTTTAGTGTAGCCGTCATTGTCATAGTCATAGCTTTGTTTTGAGAAGAAGAAAGACCATTAAGCATCTCAAAGCGCTTAATGGCGCAATACCAGTACCTTTTAAGTACTGGTATTGACGTATTATATGTCGAACTTGTTTTAAGGAAAGTTAGCTATCAGCATTTAGTTGCTTAAGTGGAACCTTTTCCTCTGTGGTTTGTGAACTTAGCTGACTCTCTTCCTCTGGATTAGAAATCCACTTAAAGAAGCCATACAACATAATGAAGATGACGACCATCAGAGGCAGAGAGGTCACAATGGCCAAGGTTTGCACTGTGCTGAGTGGCGCATCGATAAACATCATCGCCAGTGGTACAGCGGCGAGAATCATACACCAGAACAGTCTCAGAACCGTTGGCGGATTGGCATTCTCATCCAGTTGGTTGGCAACGGTAGCGGCCAGCGTGAAGGACGCCGAGTCTAATGTCGTGGCCAGAAACAGCGTCGACATGACTGCAAAAATCAGAATGAACACTGAACTTAGCGGTAGCGTCTTTAACACTGCAATGACGGTTTCTGAACCACCGACATTGGAGAGCATGTCAGTGACGTCAACGAGCCCATTCAAATGAGTGCTCATACTGTAGCTGCCCAGCACGCCAAAGAAGATGAAACAGCCTGCACTACCACCCAGAACCATACTGGTGATCACTTCTTTAAGTGTGCGTCCACGCGAAACCTTGGTCACAAACAGTGCCATAAATGGCACATAAGTCATCCAGTATGCCCAGTAGAATACCGTCCATGAAGTTGGGAAAGAGCCGTGTTCGATTGGGTCCGTCCACAGACTCATACGGATAAAGTTCTGCAGCATCAGACCATAGCCGTTGGTCATCTGATCGATGATGAAGGAGGTGGGGCCTACAACCAGTACCAGCAAGACAAAAATCACCGCCAGCTTAGTGTTCATGTCACTCAGCTTAGCCATACCTTTCTCAATACCGACATACGAGCTGATGGTAAACAGTGCGGTGATCGCCAACATCAGTGCCACATTCATCCCAAAGCTGCTTTGCACACCCAGTAACTCGGCGATACCTTCCGTTACCATAGGAACACTTAAACCAAGCGTGATCCCCATAGCACCGACACAACTGAAGATGAAAATAGTATCGATCAGTTTACCGACTGCCGGATTGTAGTACTTGCCCATAATACTCTCGCACACGGCACTGAGCTTGAGTTGAGGGTTCTTGCGTACGTGGAACGAGTAAGCCACAGGCAAAGAAGCGATACAGTAAAGTGACCAGGCTGATATTCCCCAATGGAACATGTTGTAGCTGGTGGACCATTCTGCGGCCGTGGCCGAATAGGGTTCAATACCCATTGGCGGTCCCATGTAGTAGTACGCCCATTCAACAAACGCCCAGTAAACCGTCGCCGAACCAAGACCAGCACAAATCATCATGGCGAGGTAAGTAAAGAACGAATACTGAGGCTTCTCATCACCCAGCCTGATGGCACCGTGCTTACCAAAACCCAGCCATGCCAGGATGATGACACTGAAGAAGCCAAACAGAAGGAATACTTCACCAAATTGTTCTGTGAGAATAGTAAAAAGGTGCTTGGCGATAGCATTGCCTTGTTCAGGGTAGAGCGATAATCCGGCAACGATGGAAAATATCGTTGCAAGGCTTATCGTTATTAACGGCTTATCTATCTGTCTATTTTTTTGTTTCATGTTAGAAAAATCCCTGTTGTATTAACTAGTTAATAAGCATCGGTACGGTAGCGCTCGATGATGTCGTCATTGAGCTGGATACCGAGTCCTGGGGCGTCTGGTACGGGTACAAATCCTTGTTCAAACGAAAGCCGATTGGTGACCAGATCGGTAAAGAGGGGGCTGGCACTTTGCGAATATTCCATTAAAGTGCCGTGCTCGCAAGCTGCGAGGAAATGCACAGAAGCAGCGAGCAGAATGCCGGTGCTGAATCCATGCGGAACCAGCTGCACACCGTGTAGCTGAGATAAGTCATAGATTTTTTTCATCTCAGTGATACCGCCACAACGGGTTATGTCGGGCTGAACGATATCGACCTGAGAACGTTCTAGGAATTCTTTAAATTCATAGCGGGTGGTGAGAGATTCGCCGCCGGCCAGTTTGGCTTCGGTTTTGCCCGCAAGCTTGGCATAACCGTTGAGATCGTCCGCCAGCACTGGCTCCTCTATCCAGTTAAGATTGAAGGGCTCCAGTTTTTTGCTCATATAGGCTGAGTGGCCTGAAGTACGCCATTTGGAGGCCAGATCGATTTGTACTTCGATATCATCGCCAACCGCTTCCCGGACGTTTTTAACGATTTGATAATCCAATTCTGGGTCATCGCCAAATACACCGCCACCAAATTTGATGCTGGTAAAGCCCTGGTCAACGAGGCGGGTAGCAATCTCGCGGTTATCCTCCGGGTTACTGGCTGGGATGAAAGTGCCGTAAGCTCTGATGCGGTCGCGATATTTGCCTCCGAGCAGGGTATGCACGGGGACGCCATAGAACTGGCCTGCGATATCCCATAGTGCAATATCAATCGCACTGATGGCATGAATACCTGCGCCGCGACGTCCCAAATAGTTGGATGCCCAGTACATCTTGTTCCACAGTCGTTCAATTTCGAGTGGGTTTTCACCGAGCAGTAACTCTTTCAGCCCATAGCAATACAGGTTGGAATGGCGAGTTTCGATGCAGGCTTTAATGACAGTGGGGGAACTGTCTGCCTCCCCTAACCCCACCAGACCAGTGTCAGTGTGCACTTTAACGATTACGGCATCCTCGCCCCATTCGCAGGCTTCGTCACCTTGCGGGACGCGCAGACAGATTACTTCAATATCGGTTATTTTCATTGGTTATCCTCTTAAGGTGAGTCCTTCAGAGTGCTGACTTGTTATATTCAAATTAAACGGATTGTTTACAGATAAGTTGCTCGAGCCGCTGATCCTTCTGGTACAGGGAGCAGAAGGCATAACCCACATCTTCAATCGCTGTTTTTTCGCCTTGGACAACTTTATCTAGTTGCTCCAGCACCTTATTTCCGGCTTCGACAACGCTCAATGTCGCCGACATAATGCCGCTGACATCCACGTCGATATCATCGGTAATTTGTGCTTCGTTACCGCTAATCCGAATGACAGGAACGATGGGGTTACTGAACCCGGCCCCACCTGTCGTCCAGAGAATTACCTGGGCACCCAGCGCGGCAAAATGCATCCCAGAGCCACCACACAAATGGGTTACTTCAGAGAGGTAAAAGCCCGGAGTAGTCGGTTTCTGAATCCGGTGTGGGTTGATCTCAAGCACGTCCTGTATCGGTCGCGTCCCTGTTTTATGCAGGGCTCCCAGTGCTTTCTCTTCCAGAGTGGTGAGACCGCCGACGCTGTTACCGATACTCATGGTTTCGACATCCGTGCCCTCAATATGCCAGCGACGCTCTTCCTCAAAGATCAGTCGCTCGATCTTATCGGCAACGTCATCATTGATAGCTCTCTCGCGCAAAATATCTTCGCAGGTGATGAGCTCTATTAACTCTCCAGCGACGCATGTTGCGCCCATATCAACCAGTGAATCGGCGGCCTGACCAACCGATGGGTTAGACGCAATGCCAGAACTGGTATCTGAGCCACCACATTTAATGCCAACAATCAGCTCGGAAATGGGTGTTGGTTCCGGCTTGATCTGATTCGCCATATTGACCAACTCGTCGACAAGCTGCACACCTTCATTAATGGTTTGACGAGTGCCCTTTGACTTGATGATGGAAAGGTTGAAGACGGGCTTTTTAGCCTGTTTGATTGGCGCTGTAATGATGGCAGGGTCGATACTTCCACAACCCATATTAAGGACCAGTACTCCTGCAATATTCGGGTTTAGTGCTGCGCCAACCATGACGTTGACCATCTCTTCATTGCCCCCATACATACAGGTGTAATGGTTGGTGACCACCACACAGTCTGAGATCTTTTGTTTGATCGCCCGGGCAATGCCTTCTGCACACTCGTCGATAGACAGGATCAGAATGTGGTTGCGGATACCGACCTGACCGTCTGCGCGTCTGTAGCCTTGAAACGTTTTCATAATTCACACTCTATCTGCATTTGCTGGATGATTTGCTCGATGATAGGAGCCGGGATATCTACGCGCGTACTGCGCACATTTTGAACATGGACAAGATCGCCTGACTGGATCTCTGTGCAGGTCACCCCAATCGGATAACCGCCTTTAGTCACTGTGGATGGCACTTCGAAATTACCGAGGGCAATTTTGTTGCCAAAAGGAATGATTTGGAGGGCGGTGTGGATCCCAATCAGTTCACTTTGGCTGTCAATTATCTCCACTCGATCGCCTTTAGCCACGTCTGACAACACGGTCGCTACGTTGTCTTTGGGTGATAAACGAATCGCTTTTTTTGCATTGTTCATATCTGTACCTATTGTTGATTGTCCTACAATCGACTTGTTGGCAATTATACAAATTGTGAATGAGAGAAATGAGAAGTTGGTCATGGAAAGATAACGTCTGGTAATTTTTGTCAGATTGTTAGACAATCGTCACTAAAATAGACAGAATGAGATATAGCTAATGAATGCCAGTTGGCATCGTTTAATTGGCTGATTTACAATGAATAAATGTTAGTTGGTGGCGGTTTTAGCAATGGTAAAGTTCAATAAGAGCAGTTTGGAAGATCAGGCGGTCAGCTATTTAAGAGACTTAATCTTGAATGGCAGCTACAAAATGGGTGAGCGGATTGTCGAAAGTTCTCTGGCTAAGGAATTAGAGCTTTCTAGAAGTACGATTCGTATGGCGTTGAACACCTTGTCTCATGAGGGGTTGGTGGTTCAAAAACCTTATGCTGGCTGGCAGGTTATCGAGATCAACGAACAGGACCTATGGGAGATTTACCATCTGCGTGTTGCGATTGAATCACGTGCGGCCTGGCTGGCGGCGATAAAAGCGGACGATGAAAATAAACAGCAACTCAAGGAACTGATGGCTGACTTTGAGGTGGTGGCAAATAGCGAAGACGTCACGACGCAGACCTTGAGCAAGTATGAACTTGAACTGCATTCACTGATTGTCGATATGAGTCAAAACAGTCGATTCATTAATGTATATCGTCATTTATCAAACCAGATGTTGCTGTTCTTTAATATCGATTTGGCAACCCATGAGCCAGCAAGCATTGTCAATGCGCATAAACCCCTGGTTGAAGCGATCATCAATAATGATCCTCAGGCTGCGGCTTACCATGCCGAAGAACATATCTCAACTTTCAAAGAAGTGGGCGATAAGTTTCGCGAAAAGAACCCTCAATAAGCGCTCTGCTTTGTCGAAAACTTGGTTATACAGGTCTCTGGAATAGCCATAAAACCATCGCATCTCTCATATGGGAATGGTTGCGTTTTACAGTGTAAAAATGAAAATATAAGCAACTTATTTAAGCCAGACAATCTCGGATGTCGCAACCGAGATTTCATCGCAGGTGAAGGCCAAAACGTTTCCAGATAACTTAAGCTGAGCGAGATAGCACTTTATGCGGCGTTATGCCTTGCTTCCCGTTCAGTTTAAAAGGACAAACTCATGGACAGACAAAAAGTGGCCATCATCACCGGTGGCGGGCGAGGTATTGGCGCGGCAACGGCGCGGTTATTTGCCCGCAACGGTTACGCGGTCTGCATCAACTATAGATCCAATTCTGAGGCCGCAGCTAACCTGGCTGACGAAATCAGTGCCAATGGCGGTCAATGCATTACCGTTCAGGCCGATGTATCCCAGGAAGCCGATGTGGTGCGCCTGTTTGCTACGGTTGACCAGGGGTTAGGTACCGTGTCTGTGCTGGTCAACAACGCCGGTATTTTAAAGCAGCAGATGCGATTGGAAGAGATGACCGCCGACAGAATTAATGCCATTCTGATCAACAATGTCACCAGTTATTTTCTCTGTTGCCGAGAAGCGGTCAAGCGGATGTCTAGCCGCAATGGTGGAGCTGGTGGGGTGATCGTCAATGTCTCATCGGGTGCTGCCCGTTCCGGTTCACCCAATGAGTATATTGATTACGCGGCATCCAAAGGCGCCATTGATACTTTAACCAAAGGGTTGTCGTTAGAAGTGGCGGCAGAAGGGATCAGAGTAAACGGTGTGCGTCCGGGGCTGATTTATACTGACATGCACGCAGACGGTGGCGAGCCAGAGCGAATCGAACGGTTAAAAAGCATTATCCCAATGCAACGGGGTGGTACGCCAGAAGAAGTGGCCGAGGCGATATATTGGTTGTCGTCAGACAAATCGTCATTTTCTACCGGCAATTATTTAGATTTAGCCGGTGGTTTGTAGTTCAATTTGGAGGCAAAAATGCAAGTAACTGCAAGTCTCATACAGTTAGCCGACACCTCTGATCTGCTGCGTTTTGAGCTTGAAAACAAGCAATGGTTTGACAGGCACATACCTCCTAGACTGAACAGTTTCTACTCACTTACGGGGGTGCAATCCCAGATAGAAGAGTTCCTTGAACTGTACGAGCAAGAAACCATGATCCCTATGCTTCTCAGAACGTCAGATGGGCAAATTTGCGGCCGTTTGAACCTGCATATTGATGAGTCCGAACCCAGTGTCGGAATCCTGGGTTATCGGGTCGGTCAGGCTTTCACTCGCCAGGGGGTGGCCACCAGAGCCGTGAAGCTGATGCAGCAATACGTTGTCTCCAATACCGATATCACTGCTCTAAAAGCGATAGCGCTGACCACCAATCTTGGCTCAATTAAAGTGCTGGAAAATAACGGCTTTGAAGCTCAAGCGTATCTCAGAAACTACACAATGCTGAACGGCCACCACGAGCATGCTCACGAATATCTGTGGCGAGTGCCATCCAACTAGTTGTTACAGCAACGCTTGGTGATAGGCCGTAGGGAAATTATCCATAAGTGCCGATTCGTTATCTCCGTATGTTGCGAGCTGGTGGAAATGAGAGGGTGAACGTGGAGCCGACGCCGACTTCAGATGTCAGGCTTATGGTACCACCCAGGTTTTCAACCATCGCAGATACGAAAGACAGTCCGAGGCCATAGCCTGAATTATTGCTGCGGCTGGTGTCCACTTGATAGAGCCGCTCGAAAACCAAATCCTGGTATTTTGAGTCTATGCCAATGCCGGTATCTGCAACCTGGATGTCCACCTGACCATTTTGCTGCTGCTCTGTTTGGATGGTGACCTGGCCGTGGGGGTTGGTGTACTTGATGGCATTGTCGACTAAGTTTACCAACACCTGAGTCAGTTTGTCCGGGTCGGATTGGATTACGATATCATCGCTTGCCACCACACTGAGCGTGATCTGTTTGTCTTCCGCCACATCGTCATACCAATTCGCGACGTTGTGAATCACTTCAGACACCTGGGTAGGCACGCTCTGCGGCAACCGTTTACCGGTGATTTCATCGTTAAGTTTCATCAGCGCCGTTAACATATTACTGGCCTGCATGGCATGTTCAGCGCAATCTGATAGCGCGTCCTTCATCGCTTGAGGGTTGTCGTTATTAAGCAAGGCAGACTGGGAAGCAAGCGTAATCCGCGCCAGTGGTGTGCGAATGTCATGCGCAATCGCATCTACGGTCGTGTTCAGTGCGGTTGTAACATGCTGCAATCTTCCTACCGCATGGTGAACGCTGGCGCTGATGACGCTCAGCCCTTGTGGTGCTTCAGAGGGGGTGTCAACCAGCTCAAGTTTGCCTTGTTGTAGTTTGTCCAGCAGATCGCCTAAGGTCACCAGCGGAGACATGGCACTGCGAATCATTTTGCGGGTAAAGATCGCGGTGATCACAACCAGGGCGATAAGCGCGTATAGTGTCATAAGCCATTGATTATAGGCAATTGAATAGCGAGCGTTATTATTTAGTACCAGCCAGAATTGTTGCTTTTCTCCCTGGATCTTTATCGACATATAAGGGCTAAATAAGAAAGTTTGAATCCAGGATTTATCACCTTCGATATAGTTTGACAGCGGCGTTTGCGGCGATAGGTCGGGCTCGCCGGCGATAAAGGTGACACTGGCGGGAGTATCGGTATCACTCCAGTAAGCGGCGATGTTGTTTTCCAGTAAACGATGTGGATTGGCCTCTAACACATGGTTCAGGCGCTCTGCAGAATCGTAGGTCAGAATTCGCTGGTACTCGGAGGCCATCGAACTCAGAATCTTGTTTTCCGTCCGGTATAAGTCATAAAAAAATAGCGCGCCAACGATCAGCTCGACCAGCATCAGGCAGAGCAATAACAGCGCCATAAAACGGAGCAGGATAGTGCGTTGGGCTTTGTCCAGCGCCTGTTCAATATTATGACTTGAGGACATAACCAACCCCTCTCAAGGTGTGAATGAGCGGAGTCGCAAAGCCTTTATCCACCTTACTGCGCAGCCGGCACACCAGCACGTCGACGACATTGGTTTGCGGGTCGAACTGATGCCCCCAGACATGTTCAAGAATGGCGGTTTTGGAAATGACGGTTTCCGGGTTTTCGAGAAACAATTTCATCAACATAAATTCGCGCTGATTGATAGCGATAGTCTGCTGTTCGCGTTTTAACGAATGTTTGAGCAGATCCAGATTAAGCGGCCCGTAGCTCAGTTCCAAAGGCTGAGTTTGCGTTGGCTTGCCCCGGCGGGAGAGTGATTGACACCGAGCCAGCAATTCCGGAAAGGCAAAGGGTTTAATAAGGTAATCATCCGCGCCAGATTGCAGCCCTTGTACTCGCTCTTCAACCGAATGTTTTGCACTGAGTATGATGACGGGCACCGAGTGACCTTGTCCTCGCAATTCTGCCAGCACTTCAAAGCCATCTTTTTGTGGCAGCATGATATCGAGAATAACGACATCGAAATCTTCTGTGAGTGCTTCATGCAACCCGTCCACACCGTTCGTGGCGTGGGTGACCATGATACCCTCTTGCTGGAAACCATTGGTAAGAAACCTGGCAATATGCACATCATCTTCAATCAAAAGAATTTTCATTGGCTATCTACTACTCTTTTATCCCGTAACGCCAGCATACCCTATCAATATCCTTTGCCGAATATAATCAAGATTACAACTTTGTAATGTTGGCGAAAGTCTGTGGCAATTGAGCATTGGTTAGGATAGCGGTGTTGAATCAAACAATGCCTTAACGGAGTAAACATGAAAATGATCAAACTTGCCGCACTGGCTGCGACCCTTAGCTCTCTGTCTATTTCTTTCAATGTAGCAGCGGCTGAGAACCAAACCGTCTCGGTGACACAGATTTCTTCTAAATCTGCCTTCCAACTGGCTCAAGAAGCGGTCAATCAGTGTGAAGCGAAAGGATACAAAGTGTCTGCCACTGTGGTTGATCTCTCTGGTAACGTTATTGCACAGTTACGCTCTGATGGTGCCGGTATCCATACCCTGGATAGTTCACGCAAAAAAGCGTTCACCGTGGCGAGTATGAAACAGCCATCGGCCAACCTGATGAAGCTTATCGCCGACAAACCTATCATGCAGCCACTGCAGAATATGGATGACAACCTGTTATTCCTAGCGGGCGGTATTCCGGTTGAGTTCAACAATGCGATGATTGGCGCTATCGGTGTCGGTGGCGCGCCGGGTGGTCACCTTGATGTCGAGTGTGCTGAAGCTGCGTTGAAAAAGCTGTTCTAAATCGATTTGTCGTCGATTCGCAACTACACTCCTTGCCACTGGCGGGAGTGTTTTTTATTGCCGGGAATGAGCGCTACGTTTTTGTTCCTTGCAAGGCATGAATCGCTTCACTTGCCGCGCTTAGTCGTTAGAATCCAGATTGGGCTCAGTGGGTAATTATCTCTGCTGAACTACTGGTATTTGAAATAGCATTAACGGCTTTCCGCCGTCTTAAACTGGAGCAACTATGAGTTTATCTGAAATGACCTTTTTTGAACGATTTGAAGCTGACATTCTCTCGGGCAAAAAAACCATTACGATCCGCGACGAGTCTGAATGTGATTATGAGCCGAACAGCATAGTTCAAGTATCCACCTTCGAAGACGGACGCTGGTTTTGCGCGTTAAAAATTGAGTCTGTTACTCCGATTCTGTTCAGCGAACTCTCGGATCACCATGCCGAGCAGGAAAATATGACCCTGACGGAACTCAAAAACGTTATTCGCGATATCTACCCTGGTACCGATAAGCTTTACGTTATCACTTATAGATTAGTTAGTTGTTAGATCCATTGTTAGGCGTTTGTCACCCAGTCAACTATCTTTGTTAAGTCCACTTACCAAAAGAGTATGGTTATGTCATATGTTGATGGCTTTGTCGCGGCTGTACCGACAGCAAACAAACAAAAGTATGTTGAACATGCAAAGATTGCTGCTGAGATGTTCAAGGATTTTGGCGCGATGCAGGTTATTGAAACTTGGGGTGACGAAGTACCGGAGGGTGAAGTCACCTCGTTCCCAATGGCTGTGAAAGCAGAGGAAAATGAAACTGTGGTGTTTTCTTGGGTAATCTGGCCTTCAAAAGAAACCCGAGACGCTGGTTGGCAACGAATGATGGATGACCCAAGAATGCACCCCGATCAAAATCCGATGCCATTTGATGGCAAGCGACTGATTTATGGCGGCTTTAACATAATTGTTGATATGTAAGTCTCGCAACTAGTGATTGCGTTTGGGTTTTCTGGCGATTATGTATGATTGGTATAGGTTGGGTGTAGTACCCAAAGCGCTAGGTTGAACCTAAGCTATTGAGCGCCTTGCGCTCAAAATGGCGCGAGTGCAACCTTGCATAACTTTTACCAATTCTGGATATTTCTTTGCGTTCTCTGCTGTAAGTTGAAAGCTCAATGAGTAGAGGACACTATGAATAAGTTGACCAAAATAACAGCCGGGATGTTGCTGTTTACCACCAGCCTGGTATTGCCATTTCAAGCTATGGCAAAACATCAGGATAAACATTTCTACAAACACCATGGCCACTCAAAGCACTGGAAGAAGCACCACACTAAAGTGGTTGTGATCGAAAAACGCTCCCGGCCTGAACACAGACACTACCATCATAGCCGCCTGCCGGAGTTAGCGGCGTTTGCGGTGATTGCGGGTATAACGTACGCTGTGGTGGATAACCACTTCTATAAACAGCAAGGTGACAACTACGTTTACGTAGAAAACCCAAGACACTGATAGAACTCCCTCATCACCGGCGCATTTAATGAATCGGTAACGGTACAAACCTACCGACGAAGCCCGGTCTAGCTTGAGTCGGCATGGATTTGCCGACTATTTCCCCCAGACGCAGGAATACTCTCAGCACAGGTTGTGTGATTGTTAGGTTTACCTAAACTTAATGATTGATTGGATTAGATCCTGACTTGTGCGGATAACTCACTTTACCAGGGCGTGGGCAGCGATAAGGGGGCCTGTGATGACGGAACTTACTCTACAAGAACTTGAAACGGTGGCGAAAGCTTATGAACAGTTTCTGACTCCAGTGTTGTTTACCAAGTGGACACATCGGTTAGCGGATTTAGCAGAAATCCAGCCAGGTCAACAAGCCCTGGACGTAGCCTGCGGTACCGGCACGCTAACCAGAGTCATCGCCGAGCGGGCTGGCAACCGCGGTAAGGTGTCGGGCATCGATGTTAATCCGGGTATGTTAGCCGTTGCCAATAAAACCAATCCGAATATTGAATGGCTGACAGGAAATGCAGAGGCTTTACCGTTCGACGATGCTAGCTTCGATGCGGTACTTTGCCAGTTTGGCTTAATGCTGTTTGCTTCTCCAGAGACAGCGCTTCAGGAAATGAGGCGTGTGTTAAGGCCTGGTGGTCGTTTGGTTGTTGCGGTGTTTGGCTCCCTGGACGAGTTACCAGCCTATGCCGCGCTCGCCGGTGTTTACGATCGCGTGGTCGATCAATCGGTAGGCAACGCGCTCCGTATGCCATTTTCAATGGGTCACAAAGAGACTCTGATGCCTCTGTTTGCCAGCGCCGGCATCCATTCCGCGCAAATTATCAGTGCGACAGAACAGGTCTGCTTTCCAAGCGTGAGAAATATGGTCCTGGCTGATGTCAAAGGGTGGTTTCCTTTTGCCGGAATCCATTTGGATAAAGATACGGTTGATTCCGTTACTGACGAAGCTCAAAATGCGCTTAAGTCATTCCAAACATCTGAAGGAAGGGTAGAGTTTGAGGTGCCGGTACGGATTGTGCTGGCAACGGCAGCAGACTCGCCAACAGAATTTGGTCGTTGATGAAGCAGAGTGAAAATCGGCAATATTATAAATTGGCGATATCTGAGCTAAATTATTAAGTCTTTTCCTTTTAAATAAATACCGATGACGTATTTATACCGGGATGCTCAATCAGGGATACTCAATGCTAAATAGTCTGAATAAACAATTCAGCTAACTGATTGCCATTCAGTGTAAAGGGTTGTTAATGTCGTGGTAAAACAAGCACTGTCAGATTGCAAGTAACTATATCAAGTAACTATATATAGTTAGACCAGCGCGATATTCAGATTTTCGTATTCTCTAAAACTATGCGCATTAATAATGCGTTGCTCAATTAAAAAGTGAAGCACTGACACTGGCATCAGCGCTTACTTTTTTATGTTCACACTATTATGTACCAATAAGTTATATCGATTAATCGCGTACGATTGCCTGGTACTGATAGCTTACATTGATGGTTGGTTGATAAGCGATGCCAGCAGTAGTAATGATTTCATCGACAGTTGCACTTGAGTTGACAACTTTAAAGGAGTTAACATTAACTTGACCTGCAGCGCCTGAGTTCAAAGAGTTGTTCAGCTCTAATGACGACATACCGTTTATTTCAGTCAGCAGTTCGCGTGCCTGATCAATTGCAGCAGATTCACTTGCAACGGCTTCTCCGCTAATCTTGCTGGTGTTTACTTTTACAACAGTTGAGGTACTCGCGAAAGCACTAACACTAACCATTAACATTCCAGCTACAGCAAATTTCTTATACATAACGTAATCCTACTTAAATAATTAAATTAAAAACATCTCATACCGACATCATCGGAGAGTAAATTACTTTCTTGTCTCTTCGATATGTCTTTCACTGACAACTTCTATTTAGAACTTGCAGAAAATACTTACTCAAAAAATACTAGTGACTGCTTCTTTTAGAGGTGCGGCTTTCTCTTCAAGAGTCGAAATAAAGTTTAGTTGTGTTAAGTTGATTATAAAACCAGAATGATTTGATTGATTAATTCAAATTTTTTGAATAGGTGTGAATTTCTTGTATATCCCTATTAAAAATATGTTTATTTGGTCTGGTCATTGGCGAACTTAATTTCTCAGCATGTTTGAGTTAGCTAAGTCTTTAAATATAAAAAACTAATTAGTGTTGCCATACCCTAAGCCATCCTCTATTGATAAGCTAGTCATGCCATTGGCGCACGATAGTGAAGGTATGATCCAGCCCAAAAGGCATTCCAAGCTGCCTGAAACCATTTTTAATTTGCAAAATAGGACGATCGTGCTAAAACTAGATCATGACTGAATTTGGAGCCTGATATGAGCAAAGGTCGCCTGACAAGAGAAAACATCCTGACCACGGCATTCCAGTTAGCCAGTGAAAATGGCCTGGAAAGTCTGACTATTGGCGCGCTGGCGAAGCAGTGTGGTATGTCGAAAAGCGGTCTGTTTGCTCATTTTAACTCCAAAGAAAATTTGCAGGTCTCTGTACTGCAGTTTGCTGATCAGGTGTTTCGGCAAAGAGTGATCATGCCAGCCAGAGAGATGGGCTCGCAAGACATAGAAGCAAAGCTGCGCGCGCTGCTGGACAACTGGATGGGCTGGAACCATGCGTTTCAGGGCAGCTGTATGTTTCTCGATGCCTGGAAAGAGCGGGTCGACAGTGATGATGTGGCGCAGCAAGCACTGCACGCCATGATCAGTCACTGGATTCACTATTTGCAGATTCAGATTGAAAAAGGTATCGCCAACGGCCAGTTTTGTAAGCAGTTGCAGCCGGATCAGGCGGCTTTTGAGCTATACGGCTTGTATCTCAGCGCGCACCTGTTTTACACCATCAAGGGCCAACAGGTGAGTGAGCGCTATTTCTGGCAAGGCGTCGAGCGACTGTTGCAAAGTTGGCGAGCGCTAACTTAGTCGCCTGAGCCATAAGCGTGTCCATATAATTACCGGGCGAATTGCCGCCTGGTAAAAAATTAACTATAAAAAGCACGGTCGTTCTAAAATGGCCGGTGAGGAGTCAAAATGAGTGATAAGATCTATTTCAGTACCAGCAATAAATTTAGCCTGAAAAAAGCCATGGTGAGTGCCGGTACTAATTTACATCATGCGATTGCACCAGCCCACGCCCGTCGTACGGGCAAAAACCTGCTGCTGACGCCGGCTCGTTTGAAACCCAAACATGCCCAACCGGCTGAGATGCAACTCGGTGAGGTGCGCAGTCGTGAAGGGTTGCTGAAAACCTACCGGTTGGGGCAAGGGCCGGTCTGGCTGATGACTCATGGCTGGTCAGGCTCTGCCAACCAGTTTTTCCCGCTGATGGAATTGATTGCCGCACAAGGATTTACCGCATTGGCCTATGACCATCCCGCACATGGTGAAAGCGAAGGGCAGCATGGTCATATTCCGGGCTTTGTCGATGGCCTGGAAACGATCCTGGATGAGGTCGATGACCTGGCGGGTGTGATTGCCCACAGTATGGGCACGGCTTCTGCGTTGGAGTGTCGCCACAGTAAGCTGGATACGGTTCCTATGCTGCTGATCGCGCCGGTACTGAATTATGTGGAAAATCTGTTTAGCAGTATTGAGCGTTCCGGCTACTCGATGCGCCTGTTCCGGGCGATTGTCTCTGAGGTGGAAGCACAGTATCAATACCGGCCTTTACAGAGTATCGATCCATTTCAGCGTCTGAGTTTACGCCAGACTCCAACCATCATTGTGCACGACAGGCAAGATAAGTTTACTCAGTTTGCTATTTCTGAGCGGGCGGCGCAGCAAATGCCAGCCGTAGAACTGGTCGCGACCGAAGGCCAGGGGCATGGCCGGGTGATCAACTGTCCACAAGTGCTGGAGAGTTTTAAACGCTTGGCGGGATAACCCGTCATTTAACTTAAAATACCCTGTTTCTGACTAGCCCGGTGGTTTGTTCACGCCGGGCTTTTTGATGCAGAAAACTCAGCAGGCATAGCCGATGGCGACCGGTTGGCAGTAAATATTAAGTTTGTTTCACAACAGGTTAGCGCGAATTGCTCCCCTTTGGGCGCTAATCACAACTTTGACAATAAACCTGTGATGTGAAGGGGGTCAAGATGACAAAAGTTTTGGCCCCACAAGGATTGTTGGTAATATTCCGGACAGAAAATTGACACAAACCAGTCGTTAACGTGTATGAAAGAAATTGTTGTGGTCTCCGTTTCCTCGGTAAACGGCACCAAGCACTACCACTTCTGTAAGAAAAAGCGCCGCTACCTAAGGGGTTTCAGCTACCTGTTGGCGTCGACACTAATCGTGTCGGCGGGGGTGATCTATTACCTGGTGAATGAAGTGGATTTTGCCAAGCTAAAGCAGCAGGAGCTGGAAACCCAGTCCGTAACGCTGTCTGAAGAGCTGACTAACCTGCAGGAACTGAAAACCAACCTGGAGGGTGACCTGGTTGAGCGTGAAGAGCGACTCAATCTGGTGTCGGATCGCCTGGGCGATCTGGAAAAAGTGCTGGGTATGGATGATTCAGAAGGGGCATTGGAATCCCGTTTAGATACGGCGGCGATTACTTCTTCGGTCAGAATGGTGATGTTAACCCAAATCCCGAGCGGTCCGCCTGTTCATAACGCCAGAATTTCTTCAGGATACGGTAAGCGCAAACACCCGGTTACCGGCAAACAGAAATTCCACCGTGGACAGGACTTTGCCGTTAACACCGGCACTAAGATCTACGCGCCGGCGGATGGGGTGGTAGAAGTTACCCGGCCAAGCAACAAAGGGTCAGGAAACTTTTTGCGATTGCAGCACTCTTATGGTTTTTCAAGCTCTTATTCGCACATGAAAAAGTTCGCGGTGAAAAGTGGCGAGTTTGTGCAAAAAGGTGATTTGATCGGTTATTCCGGTAATAGCGGCCTCTCTTCTGGCCCGCACCTGCACTACGAGATTCGGTTTGTCGGCCGTGCTCTGGATCCGCGTCCTTTTGTCGACTGGGGCGTAAACGATTTTGACACAATTTTTAGTAAGGTAAGGGGGATACGATGGGAATCTTTGGTAAACAAAGTCGAGCTAAGGGTCAGCAATCAGCTACAACTCTCATCGCAAAAGGTTGCTCAATCAACGGGCAACTCCGGTTAGAAAACAATATTCAGGTTGATGGTAGCCTGGCTGGCGAAATTTACGCAGAACACACTATGGTGATCAGTGAAACCGGCCAGCTAAACGGTGAAGTATACGCTGATAAAGTGGTGGTGAACGGTCTGTTTGAAGGTGTGTGCCACGCGGCTAGCGTTGAAATTCTGGCCAAAGGCCGGATGTCTGGCACCATTTACAGTGATAATCTCAGCATTGAGCCAGGCGGCAAGTTTAACGGCCAGACTTATGCTGCTCCCGAGCAGCAAGTGGTGGAACTGCCCGAACTTAAGAAAGTCGCAGAAGCGTAGTATTCCTGCCTGACCGCTCTTTTTTCTTACTTATGCAAGTAAGAAACAAGCCCCTGAACACGAATGTTTACAGGGGCTTGGGAGAAAGATTGAGTGATTAATCCTGTTCAACTAAGCTGCTATCATCTTCATACTCTTCCGTTGCGTCTGGCTTATTACGGCCGTTCAGCGTGTGGAAGCGCTTACGCCCACGCGCAAGCTGAGTGTATTTCAGCCAGGTGCGCTCTAGTTTAGTTTTCGCCTTTCCCGGATGCTCAATCACTTTCACGAAGTGTTTTTCTTCAGAGTTCTCTGGGTCCAGCTCACCTGTTTCTAGTGCCAGCATGGTATCGCCGTACGAGATTAAAAGTTCTTCCTCTGCTAAAGTGAAATCACCGGATTTGGCAAAGCCACGAGGAAATTTTGTATTGTCGTAAAAACGCTTTTTGCCTGGACGGAATTCGATGTCAGACATAGTCAACAGCCTCTATCACTGGTTGTGGTGTTAAGTAGTGTTAAGGCGAAAATTAGGCTGAAAATAGCGAAAAGAAAAACAAAATTTTTTTATCGTCATAATAATATTTAGTTGTTAATCTGGGGCTGATTCCGCCAGAGGAGCATATATGGACGTTAAGGTCTTTAAAACGTTTTTAGAGCTGGCCAAAGTACGCCATTTTGGCCGGGCAGCTGAGAACCTATACATTACTCAAGCCGCGGTCAGCGCTCGTATCAAACAGCTTGAATCATACTTTGAGACTCAGTTATTTATCCGTGAACGCAATAATATCAAGCTCACCTCAGCCGGTGAACGGCTGGTCAATTACGCTCAGGTGATGGTGACAACGCTGCAACAGGCAAAATTTGAACTGTCGATGGAAAGTGGAAAGGCGTTGCAACTGACTCTGGGGGGCACGCCCAATGTCTGGGATGCCTACTTACAAAATTGTCTAAGTGTGATGACGGACACACTGACCGGGTACGGATTTATGGCCGAAGTGATGAGTCGGGAATCGCTGATCCGGGCCCTGCAGGAACGCACTTTGGATATGGCGTTTGCATTTGACCAGATCAAAGCTGACGAGCTGCAGTGTAAGAAAGTCGCCGATATGGTGTTGGTGCTGGTCTCCACCCAGCCGGAGTCCATCGAGACCGTTTTCAGCGGTAAATACGTGTATGTGGACTGGGGAACTAAGTTTGCTTATCAGCATGCAGAACGGCATGCAATGGTCCCTGCGCCTTACCTGCGTACCTCAACCGCCAGAATTGCTCTGGATTTCATTCTGGAAAAGGGAGGAAGTGCTTACTTACCTTTGCCTTTGGTAGAGCCGTTTTTGCAGAGTGAACAGCTATTCACCGTTAGCGGGGTGGCGGACTGGTATCGGCCTATCTATTTGAGTTATCGCAAAGAGAGTACATCGCTGGAAGCGATCAGACAGGTAGAAGAGATCGCCAAGCAGATCGATCCACTGACCGCATACAGTTTGCAGCAGATGGCCGACTTACCGGCAGACGAATAAATCCACCCCCTGCTCAGGCGTTTGGCAGGGAGTGGCTGTGTTTAAGGGAGATCAAACACTAAGGCAGTGACAGGTTGCTGGCCATGACTGGTCAGCGAAATCAGTAACTCATCCGCGATTTTTGCGCCGTCGCCGGCACTTAACACGGTCTGGTTGATGTCCAGTTCCCCTTCAATCAGGTGAACGTAGACATGGCGCGCCAGCGGGTTTTCATAGCTCAGACTTTCGCCCGGGTTGAGGTTAAGCCGGTAGAGCCTTGCGTCCTGCTTAATCCGCAGGGTGCCATCCGCTCCGTTTGGAGTGACAATGGCCGTCAGACCCGGTTTCATTTCAAACGCTTGTTGCTGGTAGTCGGGTGCTTCGCCCACACGATCTGGTTGTATCCATATTTGTAAGAAGCGCAGCGGTAACGTATCTGATGCGTTGTATTCACTGTGATATATCCCACTACCTGCTGACATCAGCTGGAATTCGCCCGCTTGCATACGTTGTACGTGGCCTTCACTGTCCTTGTGCTCAATGCTGCCTTGCAGCACATAGCTGATGATTTCCATATCCCGGTGGCCGTGGGTGGCGAAACCGGCACCCGGAGAGACGATATCGTCGTTGATCACCCGCAATGCGGAGAATCCCATCTGAGCTGGATCGTAATAGCTGCCAAAGGAAAAGCTGTGGCGACTGTCAAGCCAGCCAAAATCCGCCCGACCACGCTGGTCGGCTTTACGTAACTCAATCATGGTGTTCTCCGCGCTAGGTGTGATTGCTGGTTTCGAACCGGTTCGTGCTATGCCCCGAACGGTATAGCAGAATGACCGCTTACAGAGCGTTGGTCAGTTCTAGCAGAGCATTGGTACGGCTTTCTGCTGCAGGCTCTTCACCCATGGCCAGTGCTTCTGCGTATACGTATGACACGTCAGATACACCCAGAAAGCCCAGAATGGTGCTCAGGTAGCCAGACATCGCATCACGATCGCTGTCTTTGTGCATACCGCCTCGGGTGGTCACTATGATGGCTTTCTGAGGTTTAAGTAAGCCTTCTGGACCATTCTCGGTATAGCGGAATGTCACACCGGCACGGGCGATCAGGTCGAACCAATTTTTCAGTTGTGTCGGAATCATAAAGTTGTACATTGGGGCGGCGATAACCAGAGTATCCGCTGCATTCACTTCAGCAATCAGCTGGTCAGACAGAGCGACTGCCTGTTGAGCGCGGTTACTCAGGTCTTCACCATTGCTGCGCAGGGCGGTGGCAATTTCGCCGTCCAGCACTGGCAGAGGCTCGGCGGCCAGATCACGCACAATGACATCAGCTTTGCCTTCCAGGGCATGATCAATAATGTGGTTAGATTGGGAGTATTCTCCCAGGATGCTGGATTTTAGAACCAGGATATTTGCCATGTTGTCACTCTCCATTCATTTCTATCTTCGAATTGTTCGAAGTACTTATTGGCTTGGAATAGGAGTCTAATGGCGTAGAGCGATGGGATGAAGAGCAGGAAATTGAGCGAATCGTTCAAAAAATTTGAAGGAGCGCACAAACCGCTGCGCTCCGATAACATCGGTTGCATTAAAGATTCATCAGACTTTCTATCGATTCCTCTAAGGTTAAGCCAGGGTAAGTGTGGATGTTGATGCCGTCAGAAGCATCGATAATGACGTTGGTGACACTTTGGCGATCCATCTTTTCAATCACATTAAGTGATTGTTCGACAGTTTTGCATTGCAGGATGCGGTCATCGTTCAGCACGATAGTGCAGCGGTGTAGATTCATAGCCAACTTCCTTTGTTTTGTTATCGTGTTAAATGTAGTCAAATTCAGCAGCCCTTGGCAAGCTCAGTTTTTCATCATTGAGTTCCGAAAATGGCTAGTATTGCGCGGCCACTGGGATAGACTAAATCACACGGTAACTGGATTTTGGGCTTGGGAGAGACGTTATGGCGTTGACGCAATATTCGCCGCTGACCAATGAAGACTGCCAGCGTGCCAGGCAGGCACGTGATGCGCGTTACGATGGCCGATTTTACGTCGCGGTGAAAACCACCGGGATTTTCTGCCGGCCGATCTGTCCGGCCAATCTGCCAAAAGAACACAACGTGGAATATTTTACCGATCAGGCGCAGGCGCTGCAGGCAGGATATCGGCCGTGTTTGCGCTGCCGGCCAGACAGCGCACCGGGTTCGTGGGCCTGGCAAGGGGTCGAAACCACATTCCAGCGCGCGATTAAACTGATCGAGCAGGAGCTGGGTCAACAATGTTCACTGGCCAGTCTTGCAGATCGGCTCGGCATCAGTGACCGTTACCTGCGGGCACTGTTTGCTAAGTACCTGGGGATGTCGCCGAAAAAGTATCTGCAATACCAACAACTAATGTTTGCTAAGCAACTGTTGCATAACAGCGCCATGAGCGTGACGGACATCGGCTACGCCAGTGGATTTAACAGTACCCGGCGCTTTAATGATGCATTTCAGCATTACCTGAAACTGACACCGAGCCAGGTCAGACGAATGCACCGGGCATACTCTCCGGCCAACCGGATGACCCTGGCTTATCAGGGGCCGCTTGCCTGGTCACAGATGCTGGATTTCTACCGCTTGCGGGCGATTGCTGCCATCGAGCAGGTGGATGACGTCAGCTATCAGCGTCGTTTCCAACTGCAAGGCAGCAGTGGCTGGTTCCAAATAGCACCAGGAGAGACTGGACAATTAACCGTGCAGTTTGAGCTGGATGATGTCAGGCAGTTGCGCCAACTGGTGGCCCGGTTACGGCGGATGTTTGACCTGGATGCGGATGTGCTGAGTATCGAGCAGCATCTGCAATCACTCGCGCCCGGATTAGTCAAACAGTCCGGCTGGCGAATCCCGGGGGTGTGGAATGCCTGGGAAGCCGGCGTCAGGGCGATACTCGGCCAACAGGTGTCGGTTAAAGCGGCCATCGGCCAGCTTAATCTGCTGGTTGATCAACTCTCGGTAAATGGCGCCGAGCAGTTTCCCAGCCCGGATATTGTCGCCCAGGCGGACGTGTCGTTTCTGAAAATGCCACAAAGCCGCAAACAAACGTTAGTTCGTCTGGCACAGCATTTGTCTGCCATGCCCGACAGTGATCCAAACGAATGGTTAGCACTGAAGGGGATCGGCCCCTGGACGGTCAGTTATGCTAAGCTGCGCGGCTTATCGGAGCCGAACGCGTTTCTTCACTCAGACCTGATGGTAAAAAAAGTATTGCCGCAGTTCGATCAACTTAACGAGCAGAGCGCCTCCCCTTGGGGCAGCTATGCCACCTTCCACTGCTGGAGCCATGGATCATGAATGTTTACTGTTATTATCAATCTCCCCTCGGCACGATGACGCTGCAGGCGAATCAACAAGGTCTGCTCGGCGCCTGGTTTGCAACCCAGACCACTCAACCGGATCAGCTGGGTAACAGTGATGATCAGCACCCGGTTTTACGCCAGGCGGTCTGCCAGCTGGAAGAGTACTTTGCCGGTCAACGGCAACAGTTTGACTTACCGCTCGCCGCCAGCGGCACTGAATTTCAAAAGCAGGTCTGGCGGGCGCTCACGGAAATCCCCTACGGAGAAACCTTCAGTTACCAGCAGTTGGCGGAAGCGATTGGCAATCCTAAAGCGGTCAGAGCGGTGGGTCTGGCGAACGGCAAAAATCCGATTTCGATCATCGTGCCCTGCCATCGGGTGATAGGTAAAAACGGCCGTTTGACCGGTTATGCCGGCGGAGTAGAACGCAAAGCCGCCCTGCTGGCTATAGAGCAGGGCGAACCGGTTTCAGCTGTGAACTCCAGCACTGAAGTTAGCTAAAACAGCTGATTATTTAACGCCATATGAACCATAATGCTGAGTGCGTAACCGAGGGCAATGACCGGAGCCCAGCGCAGGTGGCCGGCGAAGGTGTATTTCCCCCGCGCGGCCCCCATCAGGGCAACCCCGGCGGCAGAGCCAATCGACAGCAGGCTACCGCCCACGCCCGCGGTAAGCGTCACCAGCAGCCAGTTGCCGAGCGACATATCCGGGTGCATGGTCAGCACCGCGAACATCACCGGAATGTTATCCACGATGGCGGACAGTACGCCGACCATCACGTTGGCCCACATCGGATCCCACTCGGTGTACATCACCACAGAAACCAGTTCCAGATAGCCTAGCAAGCTCAGCCCGCCAACACACATCACTACACCGTAGAAAAACAGCAAGGTGTCCCATTCCGCATGGGAGACACGTTGAAAGACATCAAATGGCACCACTGAGCCGAGCCGTTTGAGGGCTTCTTCGTCATGGTTAGCGATGGCCAGAGCGGCTTTTTTCGCCAGAGATTTCTTCAATGTTTTGCGCAGGAAGTAGCCGAAAAATTGTAAGTAAGCCAGACCCATCATCATGCCCATGACCGGCGGGAACTCCAGTACGGCATGAAACGCGACGGCGGTAGCAATGGTCAGCACAAACAGCAACACAATTCGTTTAGCCCCTCGTTTCATTTCAACATGCTGGTGAACGGTATTGGGCTTTTCATCGGGAATAAAGTAAGACATCACCATCGCGGGCACTAGAAAGTTAGTTGCCGAAGGCAGGAATAGGGGTAAGAACTCCGAGAATGTGACGTGCCCTGCCTGCCAGACCATTAGGGTGGTGATATCACCGAACGGGCTGAATGCGCCGCCAGCGTTTGCGGCTATAACAATATTAACGCAGGCGAGATTAATAAAGCGGCTGTTGTCGCCGGCCACTTTCATCACCACTGCACACATTAATAAGGCGGTGGTCAGGTTATCGGCGACCGGCGAAATAAAAAATGCCAGCGAGCCGGTCAGCCAGAACAGCGAGCGGAAATTAAACCCTTTACCGACCATCCAGGCTTGCAGCGCATCAAACAGCCTGCGCTCTTCCATGGCGCTGATGTAGGTCATGGCCACCAGTAAGAACAGTAGCAGTTCCGCGTATTCCAGCAGGTTGTATTCCAGCGCTTCACGGGCGAGTTCAATTTCACCGTGCTGCTGATAGACGTAACCGATCATGGCCCAAATCAGACCAGCGGCAAGCAGTACCGGCTTGGATTTTCGTAGCTTCAGGTACTCTTCCAACATGACCACGGTATAGGCCAGAGCAAACAGCGCCAGTGAGATGTATCCGATAGCGGAACTGGTTAGTGATAGATTGGCGGCTCCCGTAGAAGCATGACCAGCGAAGGGAAGGGTGCTAAGCAAAAGAGCCAATAGCCACTGCTTTTTCATCGTTATTCCGTCCTTGTAACAACGTGTTAATAACGACAGTTTAGAGGCTATTTTGTTGTCAAGATGTGAACTATCTCAACGTGTTATGGCTTGCTGCAGTTACTTGTTAATTACACCAAAAACAGAGACGGAGATGGGATAAAAAAGCTGCCACGGGGCGTGGCAGCTGGAGGTTAGGTATTTTTTAAGCTTCCTGACGGGCAAGATGAACTTCTTCTTCTTTTGCCCC
>NZ_JBNKVP010000050.1:0-26939 GCF_050299255.1 Vibrio sp. | reverse complement strand
ATTAACCAGTACGTTCAATGAAATGTCTCATGAACTGGGTAAACTGTATCGTGATCTTGAGCAAGCAGTGGATGAAAAAACAAAAGAGCTGCAGCATGCAAATCAGTCGCTGCAGGTTTTGTACAACTCTTCACAGGAACTCAGCGCTTCCAGAATCACGGCAGAAAACTTTCAGTCAATTCTGCAACATATTGCGTCGCTGGAAGGGGTAACTTGGGTACGCTTGGAAGTAAATGAAGTGGGGGAGAACCCACTTTATTTGCAGGAAGGTGAAGGACATGCTCAAAATCATGGTCGTAGAGAACTTTCGTTAGATGGTCAGCATCTGGGGTATCTGGACTGGGACTTTGCCACTATCACACCTGATCAGGCTTTGCTGGACAGCTTCGTACTCATTCTGTCCAGGGCTATTTACTACAATCAGTCGCAACGCCAAGCGGAAAAACTGCTGCTGATGGAAGAAAGGGCAACGATAGCCAGAGAGTTGCATGATTCTTTAGCGCAATCACTATCGTATCTTAAAATTCAGGTGTCGTTTCTGAAAAAAAGTGTGAATAAACTGCCTGATAACGACAAGGTGGAGCAGACTAAACAGATTATTTCGGAATTGGATACCGGGCTTACATCTGCCTATACACAATTGAGAGAATTGTTAACTACGTTCCGTTTGAAGATCAAACAGGGGAGTTTTGGTCAGGCACTGAGTGAAATGGTGAGTCAACTCGACGACCGGAGTGACGCTACTATTTTACTATCTAACAACCTGTCTTCTATAGAACTGGAAGCGAACCAGCAAGTTCATTTATTACAGCTAATCCGTGAAGCCACAATCAATGCGATTAAACATGCCAAAGCGCATAAGATTCACATTTGTTGTAGTGAGAGTGACGAGTTGGTGACCGTATCTATTAAGGATGATGGTGTCGGTTTTGAAACAAACATAGAAAAAATAAACCATTATGGCATGAGCATAATGCAAGAGCGGGCGGCCAGGCTAGGAGGTGAATTGGTTATAAAAGCGGCGCCGGGCTCAGGATGTGAAGTCATGCTAACTTACCAAAAGAATTAAGGGTGAATAAATTGACAGTTTCTAAAGTGATGTTGGTGGATGACCACCCACTAATGCGCCGTGGCATTAGTCAGTTGCTTGGTTTTGAAGATGATTTTGAAGTTATCGCGGAAGCAAGTAATGGGGCGGACGCCATAGCAAAAGCGCATGGTTTAGATCTCGATTTGATTTTGTTAGATCTGAATATGAAAGGCATGTCAGGACTGGATACCTTAAACGCGCTACGCACTGATGGTTGTGAAGCTCGCATTGTTATTCTCACTGTTTCAGACAGTGCTGCAGATATTGAAGCACTGGTCAAAGCAGGTGCGGATGGCTATCTATTAAAAGATACCGAACCAGATGAATTGGTTAATCTACTTAGACAATCACTAAGCGGAGACAAAGCATACAGCCAGGAAGTTGCACGGTATTTGATTAATCGTGAAGGACAGGAAGATGTTTTTGATCAGTTAACTGACCGTGAAATGCAAATATTGCGAGAAGTCGCAAAGGGATATCGTAACAAGCAGATTGCTGATCGTCTGTTTATATCGGAATCTACCGTAAAAGTACATATGAAAAGCCTGCTGAAAAAACTAAGAGTGCCGTCAAGAACGGCAGCCACGATACTGTATTTAGAAAAATACGGCGATTTGAGCTCTTAATCGTGCAGTGATACCTGTGCCTTGAATATATAGACTTGTCATAAGTTATTTTCAAATGCTACGTCGTGTAAGTGACAATGGCCCAAATCGGGCTGTTGTCGCTAAAAACTAAGCGATCTGCGCGGATAACCTGACCGCAGGTTTAGGTAAACCAAGAAAGTAACCTTGAAACATATCTGCTTTCAGCAGTTTCATTGCTTTTAGATGCTGAGCGGTTTCGATTCCTTCAACGACAATTTTAGCGTTGATTGATCTGGCCAGTTCTATTCCGTTTAGTAACTTATGTTTTTCCCCGCTGCTATAGAGATTTAAAAGACTTCTGTCGAGTTTAATAATATCAGGTTTAAGTAATTCAACGCGCTGCTTATTTGAAGAATCACTACCAAAATCATCCACTGCAATATGATACCCTCTGCGCGACAGTGCACCAACAGCGCCGTGTAACTCAACATCGCTTTGGCAATCCGACTCTATTATTTCAATGATGATTTGATCATATGTTAACTCATATTCAGTGATGTAACTAAATATGACGCCGGAATTAATATCGATTAGCGTACTATACTCATTAATTAATGGAAGAACGTTAAGAAATAATTTTAACTTATTATCTTGAGATTTTGCGAAGTTTTTAATGTGCAATATACAGCTTAAACGTTCCACGTTTAGTTTATCCATATAGGATATGTCTGTACTATTAAAAAAATAAAATGGATTAATAAAAGTGCCACTCGATGTGGTTATTCTGACGAAAGCTTCAACACCTACTAGTAAGCCGTTATTATTAAAGATAGGTTGAAAAACACTTCTGAGTATCAAGTCACTGTATTTCCCAATATGCTGCCCCGATTTTTCGAGGGTGATACAATCATCAAGTTGGTATCGGTGAGTAAGTATCATACCTTCGAGTAATCCTTGAAACGGCTTTTGAACGCATATAATTGCATGGAGTTAGTATTGTATGGATCGAAATGCTTTACTGTCAATCAAGATGTGGTTGCATGAAAATAGATTATATCAATTATAATCCCATAAATATTAAGTAATAATAGTTCGAAATTTAATCGCAATGTAGTTAGTGTGTTAATATTTTCAATTTACACGATGCGTGTACATTATGAATACACATTGAATTGGTCATTTTTATAATGGTTGGCTATGTAATGACTATTGAGATAGTACTAGATAATATGTACAAGATTTTAAAAAATAGAGTCAGATCAAACTATGTATGAAAGTTGATTACCTGCCATGTGTACGCATGACCGACAGTGAATTGCAAATAATAAAAAATTATTACTGTTACTTTTCTAACGTAGACTAGAGTTACTCTTTTTTGTTAAATTCTAGCTACATTGAATTACCGCATATAGCTGGATATATTTTCGAACCATCTGCTGGTTTAATGAGCGACGTAAAGGGTGAGAAAACTTAATGTAGTAGGGACTAAAACCATATTTTTCGTCCAAAGTTTTTGAGAGCTGAGAGTCACTCTCGTACAGGCTTATCCCCTGAGTTTTATATTCGTCAATTTCATCGGGTAGCTGTCCTGTCCACCAGTGCAGCAACTCCCGACTCTGTTTACTTCGACTAATCCAATGATCGGAGAGTAACAGTAACAAATCGTTAGGTTGAATAGCAAAACCGTATTCCATTTGCCATTGGGCTATGGATCTCAGTAGCTTCTCCCGACAGCTTCTGCCGGCACTTAACATATGAGAGGTTAGTACCCAAACGGTACCGTTGTCTGATGTTACCCGATAGTGGTGGGGGAGATCTGATTTGCTCGTCGTTTCTATTGGTGCGTATTCACAGGTATGACCAAATTCATTCAATGTGCGCGCCATCCGGCGTGAGAATGCCAGACTAAGGTGATGTTCACTCATTCCCTGATTATGAATCGTGGGATAGTGCTTTTCGCACAACTTCATGCAATCCGCTTGAAATTCGTTGACGCTTTGTATCAGAACATCAAGTAACAAAGGCGTTTCACTCCCTGAAAGGTGCCGTGTCAATTCTCCGCAAGAATATCACAGTTTAATCAAGTGCCTAGTCAAATTTGGGCTGTTTATGATCTCGACCTATAAATCAGTTTTCGATAACTAAGCCAGTTTTTAACATCACTCAAAAACTCCATCAATAATTTCGAACGTCTCCATCAATGGGGCGTGATTTGATTAGTGTAAAGAATGGTAAATACTCTTTTGCGTTGTACGGGTTAGCAACTAGTCTAGCAGTGACGTTAGAAATATGAATCGGAACGATTCGTAATAGCCAAGAAGTAACAAGCAGGATAGGGTCGATGGGCCAACAAGTGAAACAATACAACGGCATTGCGAAAGCAGTGCACTGGACATCTGCCCTAGTAGTTGTGGCGATGTTTGCAGTCGGGGTTTGGATGGTCGAACTGACCTACTACAGCCAGTGGTATAAGGTAGCACCTCACTGGCATAAATCAGTTGGTTTGCTTTTGGCCGGCCTTACGTTATTCCGACTGATGTGGAAAGTCGTGACCAAATCACCCGGTTTGGAAGGTAAGCCTTATGAAGTGGTTGTCGCAAAGCTGGTTCACGTATTCATGTACCTGGTCATGCTAACTCTATTTATCAGTGGATATCTGATCTCAACTGAGGATGGTAGAGGCATTGATGTTTTTACCTGGTTTACTATCCCCGGTGCAGGACAACTGTTTGAAGGACAGGCTGATTTAGCCGGAGAAATCCATGAGCTAGCCGCCTGGACGCTAATTATTATGGCTGCGGCTCATGCGTTAGCCGCCGTTAAACACCATGTTATCGACAAAGACGATACGCTACGAAAAATGACAGGAGTTACTAAATGAAAAAGACTTTAATTGCAGCTGGTTTGGCTTTCGCTATGGCGATGCCATTTGGTGCTAGTGCAGCTGATTACGTGATGGACACTAAAGGTGCTCACTCTTCAGTTAACTTTAAAGTCAGCCACTTGGGCTTTAGCTTTATCAAAGGAAGATTCAATACCTTCAATGGCGAATTTTCATACGATCCTGCAGATATAGAGGCATCGACAGTCAAGGTTAACGTTGACACCACCAGCCTGGATTCTAACCACGCAGAGCGCGATAAACATATTCGCAGTGAAGATTTTATCAATGCAGACAAATTTGGTACTGCGACTTTTACCAGCACAAGCGTGGTTGATAAAGGTGAAGGTAAGCTGGATATCACGGGTGATCTGAGCCTGCACGGCGTGACTAAACCTATTACTATCAGTGCAGAATTCATTGGCGCAGGTCAGGACCCTTGGGGCGGACAGCGAGCCGGTTTCCAAGGCACCACTCGTCTGGAACTGAAAGATTTTGATATTGCCGTTATGGGTACCGCCAGCTATGTAGATTTAGAACTCTATGTAGAAGGTATTCAAAAATAATAATGAATGTCCCCTGCCAGGCAGGGGACATTCAGTTTAAGCGGTTTCCAACAGCTGATTCCGAGGTTCAGTTTTGTCCGCCGTATATAGATCTCTAAGCAAAGGCAACACCTCGGCTCTACCCAGCACACCGACAAACTTTCCTTCATCCAGTACCGGTAACACCTGAGGTCTGGTGACTTGCTGCTTTTTAGCCCTAAGCTCTAAGCTCGCAGATGTGAGCGTTGTGGCTATACCACTGCTACTTACCGGATAAAGCTGGTGTTTATCGATGGCCATGTACTCAATGATATCGATAACAGAATCATGGGCGCTGATTGCGACAACTTCATTTTTCATCAATTCCGCAACCGTTTGTTTTTGTTCAGGAATATAATCCTGGCACCACATCTCTACCATCAAATCATGGCAGGAAAAGAAGCCAACCAACTGACGTTGTTGGTTGCACACAGGAGCGCTATCAAGGTTATGTTCCATTAGTAGATCAATAGCCTGGTAAACGGGCATCTGTGGCATTAGCACCAGGCTGTTGGTGTTCATAATGTCGCTGACAGTGTGGTTGTTCTGCATAGTAATGTCCTTAACTGACGTAATAGTAATTGGATAGGTAGATTTAGTTAGTGGTTTGACTGTCCCGGTATTGGGGCAACGATAGATGCTCCAGTTGGCGAGTGCGACAAGCACCGAACCACCGACAATATTGCCGAGCGTCACCGGGACTAAATTGGCAATAACGAATTGCTTGATGGTGAGATCCTGAAATTGCAGGGCATTTACTGAGATTTGTTGCCAGAAGCTATCCGGTGCAAACTGAGCAATTGATATTCCCAGTGGCACCATAAACATGTTGGCAATGCTGTGTTCAAAGCCACTGGAGACAAACATCGCCACAGGTAGCATGACCATAAAAGCTTTGGTTAGCGCATTGTGAGAGCTGAAGGTGAGCCAAACCGCCAGGCAAACCAATAAATTACAAAGCACACCCAATGCAAATGCCTGGACTGGAGTGTGATGTAATTTGTGTTGGGCTATATGGAGTGCGTTCAATCCCCACTGGCCCTGGTCCATTTGATACAAACCAGCGAAATAGACCAGCAACAGCAAAGCGATAGCACCGACAAAGTTGCCCAGGTACACCTTTGCCCATATTTTTAACAGCCTGTTGAATGAGATTTGCTTGTTCGCCCAGGCGATACTCGACAGCATCGAGCTGGTAAACAGTTCACCACCGCACAGCACTATCAGAATTAATCCCAGGCTGAACGCCAATCCACCAGCAAAACGATTGAGCCCCCATGAAGATGTATCGCCACCGGTCGTGACGGTAATGTAGAAAACAAACGCGAGTCCTATAAACGCACCGGCCATAATCGCAAGACTTATTGTCATCGATGAGCCTTTTTGACTCTTATTCCAGGCATACTGTTCTGCCTGTAGCATCATCTGCGTTGGCGAATGGTCTTGTATATAACCGGATTGGGCGACTGAACTCAGTTGCCTCATGTTCTGTTTCATTGTTCCCTCCTAAATCAACAAGCCCCACTGCTTGTTAGGATCAAATTAGCGAAAATTGCATGTAGAGGTAAAATTGATAATTTTTCTAAAACCAATCAGAAACATTGATATGGTCGGAATAGGTGATAAGATGAAACCAATTGCTTAATAGTGGCAAATTTTATTTGGTTATACAGGGAGTTAAAGTGCGATATTCATTGAAGCAGCTGGCGGTGTTTGCGGCTGTTGCCGAAACTGGCAGCGTTAGTCTGGCAGCAGACAGGTTGTCAATAACCCAATCGGCGGCCAGTATGTCATTGGGCCAGTTAGAAAAGATGCTCGGCCGTCCGCTATTTGAACGCCAGGGTAAACAAATGGCGCTTACGCACTGGGGGGTATGGCTCAGGCCAAAAGCGAAGAAACTGCTTCAAGATGCACAGCAGATTGAGTTGGGATTCTTGGATCAACATCTGCTCAGTGGCGAAATCCGGGTTGCAGCCAGTCAAACACCAGCGGAACATTTGGTTCCGGACCTAATAAGCATCATTGATAGTGATTTTCCACAATTGCGAATATCTCTAAGCGTGAAGAGTACCGACAGCGTAATTGCCGGCGTGCTGGACTACCGTTATGACCTCGGCATTATCGAAGGGCGGTGCGATGATAGTCGCTTGCAACAAGAAACCTGGTGTCGCGATCACTTAACTGTGGTGGCTTCTGCTCATCACCCTTTTGCAAAGCAAGCAACGGTGAGTCTGGCCCAGTTAGAGCAGGCTAAATGGGTTTTGCGAGAGCATGGGTCGGGTACCAGAAAAATATTTGATAGTTCAATTCATCATTTAATTGAAGACTTAGAAGTCTGGCGAGAATACGAACATGTGCCTGTGATCCGCAGTATGGTCGCGAAAGGCCAATATCTGACTTGTCTGCCTTATCTTGACGTGGAAAAAGGGATCGAAAACCAACAACTTGTCGCACTCAACGTACCTCAGCTAAAAATGGAGCGGACGTTGTCTTTTGTCTGGCGGAGCGATATGTCGGAAAACCCACTTGCAGATTGTATACGCAGCGAAGGGTTGCGAATGATGAAAGGAAAACCGTCGATTTTATGATCAAAGGTATCTCAGGATGTTTCCCAACGCTGTTGAGTTAACGTTTTCGTCGCGAATTCCAGAACAGGTTTCTGCCGTAAGTTAAAAGCGCGTGTTATGTTGCTAGCCTGATGTGACGGTGAGTTCGGCCTGAACATCAAGGGAGTAAGTTGGAAAATTGGACGTCTGACAGCTCCCATTTACCGGCTGGCATAAACACTAGCGTTATAGCATGTGTTCCTGTGGTTTATGACCAGCTCGGTACACCCCCGATTGATTAGTATCCCACTATCAGAAATATTGATAGCCTGATTGGTACCCGGCATGCTTTGCGTGCCGATTTCTTTATGTATATCAACCTCCAGTATTTCGTTCTTTGTTGGCTACCTTTAGGTATTGCCATTCGCCATGGTGACCACCCGTTTCAATGTCCAACGCAACAGCACCGGTATACACTCTTTTCCTTTGGACTCGCAATGCGAAACGATCGCGAGTGCTAAATCAGGTTTAGCGTATTTTTTAAGCACGCGAGTTACCACTTTCTTGGCAGGAATAGGGTGGTCATGCGGGATTTTGACCATGTCTTTAAAGAAAAACTCAAAACCTTGATTGTAAAGAAAGTGCTCTATATCTTTATCCGGAAGTTCGGTTAATCGATGCCGCTCTTGATCATGGCCCAGCATAGAGCGGACAGTGGCTGCGTATTTTTTGCCTGCTGAGTCGCCGTCTGTTACTACATGCCAATCAATATTAAACGCCTTGGCGACTTTGATTAAAGATTTAAGCCCTGATTGGGCAAACTCAATGATTTGTACGCCTTCTGCTGCCAGGTTATAGCCACATTGATTCGCAAGTTCATTGAACAGCCATACTTCCGTTTCGCCTTCTACTAACAACCAACAACGCGCAAACAGAGCGCCTGGCCGGTGGAAACGAATGTGAAAGCCGATACGCCTTAGCTCATCACGCCCCATCCCCTTAACGGGAAGTGACGTTGTCACAGTTCTGTCTGATTGTCTGACCAAACGGCGAATAGACTGTAAGGGTACCTGAGACAACAGACTACCGCTGTTGGTGGTCAGGATTTTTTGCATTGGCAAGAGTTGAAGTAAGCTCCAGGCACGTGCCAGATGAGTTGGGTGTAATCGACCTTCAGGGTCTTCGATAATCAGGATTGGTCTAGCGCAGCGCCGCAGGTCGGTGGCTCCTTTTGCCTGCAGATAGGCATTAAGTAATCCCATAAACAGCAATCGTGTTTGCTTATTGTGCGTTTCGTTGACCACATCGCTCAGTGATTTGTTACTGTTGGCACCGGAATAAAACAGACCGTCTCGCTGAGCTCTGGGACTTTTCCTGGGTTGGCCCCTGAAGGAGAAATAGTGGTTAACCAGACTGCTCATCGAATTTAGGCTACTGCGCATCTCCCCTTTATTCACGTGTCCGGGCATGGCCAGCAGGCGCCGGCAGGTGTTATTGATACGTTTTTCTATACGTGCATTAGCGTGGTTATTTTCTTTGATTGGCCGCTCGAATCGGCGGGAATCACGTAGCCGAATTACTGGGTGCAGGCTAATCAGCTCCTGGGCCATTTTTTCCGGATGGTGTATCGGGATCGGATTACCATCAAGATCGAGAAACGCATGCTCAGTAACGACTTCATAGGGATCTCTTGATGCACTTATCCGGTAGTAGATTCGCTGTTCACCATTGGCGCCGACCCAAATCGGTTTTATTTTACGGTAGCGGCCGGCTCTTATTTCATTTTTGTCTGTTGCCACCAGGCTAATGATAATTTGCAGATGCTGGGTTTGAGGGTGGGAGACGGAATAATCAACGTGAAAATCTAGCATTTCGAATTCATAAAGCTTGCCCGTTGGTGGCAGAGATACTGAAAGAGCGTCAAGTAAAGTCGATTTCCCCCAGGTGTTTTCACCGATAAGCGTGGTCAATTCGTCAAACGATAAAGACAAACGTTTGACTCCTCTGAAACCTGAAATTTCAATTCGGTCTAACCGCATAGGCTTTCTCCGACAGGTGTCTGTACGCACCATACCAAACTGTTACTTAAAGCATAAAAGAAAAATTCAATATAAGCAGGCTTTTAGCTCACAAATCGCAACGGGTGATTTCCTCATTCGTTCCTATATATAAGACCTTTTTGCTACTCAAAACGTTTCGTTGCAGGGCTATTTCATAAAAGTCACGAATCTGTCATGATTCCCACGCTAGGATAAAAGGGTATGAAAAGAGTGAAGAATAGAAAAATGGTGAATAAGCCAGCCAGAATTACCCTGGCGCACATCAATGATACCCATTCGTATTTTGAACCAACCTCATTGCAGTTGCATATCGAGGTGGAAGAAGACACTGTAAGCCCGTTTGTCAGTGCTGGTGGATTTGCCAGAATCGCAACCAGAATCCATCAGTTGCGCGAAGATGCGGGTAGACAACAGCGAAAGCTTTTGTTCCTTCACGCCGGGGATTGCTTTCAAGGAACACTGTATTTTTCGCTGTTTAAAGGCAAGGCGAATGCAGACATGCTGAATGCTCTTGGCATAGATGCAATGACGTTAGGCAATCATGAACTCGATATGGGCAATTTGCCGTTAGCGCAATTTTGCCAGCGAATCAATTTTCCTTTGCTGGCCGGTAACTGGCAGTTAGGTGATGAAGTTCAGGATAAACCCGCAACGCTGAAATACAATCCACGTGTTTATTCTCATCAACCCGACGGTACCGCACGCTGGCTGACCAAAATGGTCGATGGAGAACCTGTAGCGATTTTTGGTTTGTCATTAGACTTAATGGCAGCGATCGCCAATCCGGATCCGGACACGCCGTTTGTTGATGCAACAGCTACTGCCCGGGCAACAGTTAACGCAATACGACAGCAAGGGATCAACAAAATCATTTTGCTCAGCCATCTGGGATATGACGCCGATTGTGAATTAGCCCGCCAGGTAGAAGGTATCAGCATTATTGTGGGTGGCCACAGTCACCGTCTGCAAGGTGATTTCAGCGACCTTGGCCTCGGTAAAGACGATCAGTATGGAATCCAAATTGGCCAAACATACGTTGTTCAGGCTGGGTATCACGCGTTAACGCTGGGCCACTGTGATATCGACTTTGCAGCCGATGGGGCAGTGACAAGTTTCACGGGAAAAAATGAGTTGTTATTGGGCCGACGGTTATTTCTTAATGCCAATATGGATGATGAAGCAAACGATAGCTGTCATGGCAAAGCGTGTGAATTTCTCAACAATCATTCCAATGTTGTTATCTGTAAAAAAGATCCTGACGTTCAAGGGTTATTGGTAGAACGATACTTACCAAGAGTACGTAAAATGCAGCTCGAGGTGATTGGAAATACCGAGCAGCCGGTACGCCACGTACGAATACCGGATGAACTCGGTCCCAGCGAACTGGCTCCTTTAGTGGCGGAATCTTTTGCTTATGCATTAAACCAGCGGGGGTGTGAAGTTGAGTTCGCGATTCACAATGCCGGCGGTGTCCGTTCATCATTAAACGCCGGAGACGTAACCTTATCTGACGTGGCCGGAAAATTATTGCCGTTTATGGTACCCATAGGTCACTACAATATTGCCGGTCGTTATATTGCGCTTGCGCTTGAAGGAGCAATCAATAATGCAACAAATAACGGTGTGACCGGTACCGGATCTGGCTCGTTTCCATACACACACAACCTTGACTATGTGTATCACCCTGACAGACCAGCCGGATTTAGAATTGCTGATCTGCAGATATATAACTCTGTTGATGGCTGGCAACCTGTTGATCCAGATAAAAAATATAGGGGTTCGTCGTCAGCATACACGATGAAAGGAAAAGAAGGTTTCCACGCGTTGTTGGAAATGGAACATGAAGGTGTGGTGACAGAGCTATCGATGTCAGACTGCTTTATCGAGTGGCTTCAGTCAGACCCGCATCGCCTTAATCGGCATAAGATTAAAAAGTGGTACAAAGGTTGCTGAATATACTCCAGGTTCACTAACGTCAGGTCACTTTCACTAGGGCCGAGGAGCTGCTGATGTGGAGTAAAGATTGGCTGGATGTCGTCGTCGTTGTGTTTTGGGTCGCAATCTGGACTACCTTAGTCTATTTGACCCCAATGGGCGCGATATAAACCTGAAGGGCAGCGTAAGCTGCCTTTTTTGTAGCACGAGAAACAACAATAGAATATCTAATCCTTATCAGCGTAGATTTCATCAATCTCAAACATTTATTTGATGAAGCTGATGTAAAAAATATGTGAATTCAATTACTAATTTAACCAGCAAGTAAGAAATATATGCACATTTTTCGCTCTAAAGCGCATATATTGTCACTCTGCCTGGAAAGGTATTCCCGCCAGTTGTTATTGCTTTGTTTTATAAAATAAACTAATGCGAAACTAGAAAATTTGTCATTTTTTTCACCATAAAATATTGCCTAAGATCTCACCCAGATAAAGAGTTACCGATTTATAGAGAGGCATTTATGGCACAAGCAATTCATGTGGAAAGTATCGCTACACCAACCTCTATGGATAAGAGAACCTACGCGGTAAACATCAAAGGATTGATAGCGCATCTGTTAGATATTTTGTTTGTAGACAACACTCCTAGCGAAACCTATTACGCTAACGAGCTGTCCAGTCACATGCAAAAAGACTTGGGAATAGGTCGCTAATAAAAGCAAAACGCCGGCGATTTAGCCGGCGTTTTTGTCTTCGTAAAGTTGAAAGCCAAGCACTTAAGCCAGCGCTGAGCTTTCACTCCAGAACATTATTTTTTACGGCAGTATTCAGCGATTACGTACATCGCCTGACCGTTAACTTTGCCCTGGATGTGTTTGGCATCATCTGCTGATACGTTAATGTTACGCACCACGGTACCTTGTTTGATGACTTGGCTGCTGCCTTTGATAGGCAGGTCTTTGATAACAGTGACGTCGTCACCTTTCTTCAGTTCTACACCGTTTACATCTAGCGGTTTGTCGTCCGCAGACATACCAATCATTGCCCAGTTTTGCACTTCTTCTTCCAGATACATCATATCCAGCAGGTCTTGAGCCCAGCTCTCGCTGTTCAGACGAGTAAGCTGGCGCCATGCCGTTACCTGAACCGCAGGAATCTGGCTCCACATGCTGTCATTCAGACAACGCCAGTGGTTAATGTCTTTTGGCTCGTTGATTTCGCCAAGGCACTTGTCACACACCATGATTGCCTGATCAACGGTTACTTGGCTATGAGGAGGTACTGCAAAGGCAGTAAGAGGAGAATCAGAACCGCATAGTTCACATTTGGATTGGCAACGCTCTAACATGGTGGATTCAATAGACATAATGTACTCACATTCAGTAGGTGTAAATAAACGCGCCTATTATCCACGTTATCCGCAGAAAATAAAGGGGCATCGTCTGGTAAGTGGCAGATCCCGGATTTTAAACGCTGGCCGCAGCAACCAAGTTCGCCTGGGTGGAGCGGCGATATACATTCAAGAAAATCAATTAGGTGAGCAATTTGGCGTGACCGCTTGGCTAGGCGGAAGCCTTTTAATTGTAGCTGCGAGATCGCTAATACGGGTTGAATGCGAAGGGTGGGTTGAGAGTAGTTCTGGAGGTTGGTTACCACCAGCTGCTTTAGCCATATTCTGCCAAAGCGCGATACTCTGATTAGGGTCGAATCCAGCCCGAGCCATCAATTCCAGCCCAACGATATCCGCTTCAGACTCCTGGGTTCTTCCATAGGGCAATAACACGCCATATTGGAGCCCAAGGCCGAGTGCGGCCATGGTTATGCCGCGATACTGGGCATACTCGCTTGATCCTAATGCGATATTGGTAAGTTGCAGA
Source organism: Vibrio sp. (assembly GCF_050299255.1). Classification (GTDB taxonomy): domain Bacteria; phylum Pseudomonadota; class Gammaproteobacteria; order Enterobacterales; family Vibrionaceae; genus Vibrio. The sequence goes on along the minus strand of NZ_JBNKVP010000050.1, from coordinate 13,377 downwards.
CCTGCATTGGCGAGCTGACTCTGAGACAGGCGCTCGTTACTGTGATCTGCCATCACGTGGGCAATCTCATGGCCAATTACAGTCGCCAGTTGATCCTGATTTACGGCAACATCAAGCAGACCGGTATAAACACCGATCTTACCGCCGGGCAACGCAAAAGCATTAACCTGATCGCTATCAAACACCACCACTTCCCAATCAGAAAAGCCCATGTTATGTGGTACATATTGAGTGATGCGGCCTGCGACACACTGAACGTATTGATTGACCTTAGGATCATGATTGATCTTCTGCTGAGACTTCATTTCTTCAAATGACTGAGCGCCGAGACTGTTCATATCCCGATCAGAAAACAACAGCAACTGGTTGCGGCCTGTAGGCGACGCAGTACAAGCCACCAGGCCAAACACAAGTGTCAGAGTAGCGGCATTTTGCCAACTAAAAAGCGGGGTCATCATGACAATAGCTCCAACAAAACATTTGATAATTATAACATCAGGTTACAATAGTAATTCAACTTGCTACAGGAATATATGAATGACGATCTGGAAACGACCAATTGATATTGCTGAACTTAACGCTACCTCCAAAAATACCATGATGGAACATCTCAATATTCAGTATACCGAAGTCGGGGAAGATTATATCTGCGCTACGATGCCAGTGTGTCATTTTACTCATCAACCTTTGGGTATGCTGCACGGCGGCGCGTCGGTAGTTCTTGCAGAAACGCTGGGCTCTGTGGCCGGCAACTATTGCGTTGATGCTAATTCCTACTGTGTTGGAATAGAAATAAATGCCAATCATGTACGGGCGATGCGTGAGGGAGAAGTGATCGGTAAAGCCAGTCCAATTCATATTGGTGTGTCGACCCAGGTGTGGCAGATTGACATCCGTGATACTCGCGGGCGTCTGGTGTGCACCAGCCGTCTGACCATCGCGGTAAAAAGTCGTCGTAGCCGCAATAGTGATTAGTAAGATATCTGATGGTTATAGAATTTAGCAGCGGAAAAATCGTGCTTACCCGCCAGGAAATTAACATCCGGCTAAGCGGTGTCGCCATGTCAGTATTGCAGGCACAAATTGAGGCAATTGAGCTGATCAGTGGTGCCAACGTGGTAACGGCCAATAGCGGCGAAGTCAGGTGGTCGGTAAAATTAGACAATGCGGAACAATTACAGCAACTGTCTGAACACGCAGGAATTGCAATTCGCTAACGGCACTTGCGAAATCGTCAAATAAAGAGGAAACTATTTTAATCAACAGATGGTTAGAGTTTCCTCTTTATGAGCAGCCCCCGTTTAAGAATCCAATTTGATACCTTGTTTGAACACTACAAAGGTAATGACAGTGACGTTCAGTTGGATGAAATTACAGAGATCTTATTCTGTACCCGCCGCAACGCACGCATCGTCCTCAACAAAATGGAAGAGGAAGGGTGGATTGAATGGCGGCCAGCTCCTGGAAGAGGGAAACTTTCTCAACTCAGGTTTAAACGTAGCCGCACCGACGTATGTGAAAATCTGGCGAGACGTTACCTGGAAGAGGGAAAAATTGGCCAGGCGTTAAATGTGTTGGATAAAGACAGTGCAAAACTGGCTCAAGTGGTTGAAAGCTACCTCGGTGTACAGCATCAGCAAGGGTTGCAGGTCGTGCGGTTACCTTACTATCGATCGCTTACGGTCATTAATCCAACCAAGCCGATGCGTCGTTCAGAACAACATATTGCCCGACAGGTATTCAGTGGTTTGACCAAGCTGGACGAACATGAGAACCTGCAACCGGACCTGTCCCACGCCTGGGAGCGTTTAACACCCTGTCATTGGAGGTTCTATCTTAGGCCTGGTGTTCGTTTTCATAACGGAGATTTGTTAGGCGTAGATATCATTTTAAATAATCTGCAGGCCCTGACAAAACAAAGGTTGTTCAGCCATATCTGTAGTGTTTCCTCGCCCTCTAACTGGGTAATAGACGTTCAGCTGTCGAAACCCGATTACAAATTGCCACAGTTGTTAGCAGAGTCCAGTGCAAAGATAATGCCTCTACGCACATCCCGGCATGAAAACTTCGATCGTTTCCCCAATGGAACCGGGCCCTACAAGGTGATACGCAACGATGACAAACGGTTAGTACTGCAGGCGTTTGACGGCTACTTTGGTTTTCGTCCACTGATGGATCAAGTTGAAGTTTGGGTTATCGACGAAGCCTATTCATCGGTGGTATTTCCCAGTTTGTCTAATCCAATTAAACCTGACAGGGGCAACAGCAGCTACGAAGTTGAACTGGATCCGGGATGTACTTACCTGCTGCTGAACCGGCGTGACGGCCTGGCCAAAGACAACGAATGGGCCAATTACTTCTGCAATAAACTTAATACGCTGAATCTGTTCAACCATTTACCGGCAGATAAAATTGTCGAACTGGGCTTGCTACCTGCTCATGGGTTAAAGCCGGGTTGGTACCATCAAATTCACTCAAAAAGTTCTCTCACCCCACCACAGATTAAACCGGTAAAAATCGCCTTTCACGGTAGTCACCCTATGTTTCCAAGCCTGGTAAAAAGTATCGAAAAGATACTTAAACAGGATGGCCTGGAAGTGTGTCTCATGCCTTATGATGTCGCACCGGCCAATATCAGTGAGCTGGACATCTGGTTGAAGCCGATGGGTATTGGTCACCACAGGGATGACGCCCTGGCGGGTTGGTTACTCAACTACAGCGATATTGAGCGAGCCAGCCAAGATGTGGATTTTCAACATTGGCAAGATTTGGTCGATCAGTGGCGTTCAGTAGAAAATGCTACATTTCCAGCAAAAGAGCTAGGTAAGTCACTGGTGGAAAAAATGCAAATTATCCCGATGTTTCACTGTTGGCTTGGGGTGAGTCAAGATCAGTGTGGTGCCTTGCAGAATGCCAAGTGTAACGCTCTGGGGTGGTTTGACTTTAGTCAGGTATGGGTGAAACCCGAACTGGCCGACAGTAATGAGCCGACTGGTAACACCAATGAGTAAACCCAACCCACGGCAACCGTCTAAAACCGTCAACATTTATTGTGCGCGATGTCGTTGTCATCTGCTCAAATACAGAAAAGGCGGTAAAGGGGCGTTGCTAAAATGCTTTAAAGAACGGATCGTAGAAGATCATACCGCCGAACTGGGTATATGCCCGGAATGTGGTAGTGTTTTTGCCAGAGATACATTGATTCGGGGGACACCATCACTAAAAATCGTTGGTGGTAAAGTGACTATGAAGTGATTAAATTTCGATATATTCTTTGTCGTTCAATAAGTTGCCCTTATGTTGGTAAAATAGAGCAAAATATTAACGATGTACCGAGTTTGATCTAAATCTAGTTAGCAGTAAAAAAAAGGTTAAAAGCTGTAATGATTTTTCCAAGCTGTTAAACTAGTTAGTAGTTAGAAATGTTGTTGTTTTGTACATTAGGAGTCAACTATGGAGCTAGCTCTCATCATCGCGTTCATTGTTACTGCGGCCATAATGGTCAGAAAAGAAATGGCAAGCGCAAAATCACAATAATCATTCATTCAACTCATTTTATTTTTCCTTTTATGAATGAATAAGAGCCAGCAAATTGCTGGCTCTTTGTTTTATTGAGCCTAATACTAACCTTCACCTTGTTTCAAGTGATCTGGGCTAATCCACTCTACTGCTTACTGTTTAGAATGTTGAAACAGAATCCTAATGACACTTTACTTAGCGTGCCAATTACTATAAACAGAATAATAGGATAAGTGGGATACCGTAATCCCTAAATACTGGGTGCGGCCGGAACGCCAACAGGTCACTTACGTAAGGAAATGAAACTTGCAAAGTCCAATCACTTTAGAAGCTTTACACATATTAGATGCCATCGACCGACGCGGAAGTTTTGCGGCCGCAGCGAATGAGTTGGATAGGGCACCTTCGTCGTTGAGTTACCAAATTCAAAAGCTGGAGCAGGATTTGGATATTATGATATTCGATCGCTCAGGGCATAAGGCGTCTTTTACTGATGCAGGCAAGCTAATTTTAAATCAGGGCCGGGTGATACTGTCTGCAACTGAAAAACTGGTCAACGATGCGAGTCTGTTGGCCAATGGCTGGGAACTGGATATTACTCTGGCTTACGACGGTATCATTCCAATCGACAATTTCTTTCCTCTGGTCGATGCCCTTAGCTCGGTAAGCAAAACACGGGTAAGACTGCAAGAGGAGATCCTGGCCGGTTGCTGGGAAGCTTTAGCCGATGGTCGCGCAGACATATTAATTTGTCCGGCTAACGATACACTGCCGCTTGAAGTTAAATCTGAAAAGTTAGGTACGATGACAATGGTGTGGGTTGCAGCCAGCTCACACTATGTGCATAAGCGCAGCGGTCCGTTTGACGATGAAGCGCGGGAAAAATACCGTATTATCGCAATAGCCGATACAGCCCGTGAGAAACCGGCAATCAGCGTTAATATACTGCAAAAACAACCAAGGCTCACTGTCACTAATTTTAACGCCAAGATAGATGCACTGCGCAGTGGACTCGGTATCGGGACGTTACCGGAACAGATTGCCAGACCGCTGATTGAATCTGGCGAGCTGCAAGTGATCGAAGGAACAGATCCGATTGTGGTGGAGATCATTATGGCCTGGAAACGCAATAAGATAGGCGAAGCCAAGTCCTGGTGTATTCAGTATCTAAAAAAGAACTGGCGACTAAAGTAGGCCAAATATTTCGCGGTACACTAATGCACCGCGAACATATGATCTAGTTAAGCGGTAGTACCATATCAGCGGTACCGTCTTCAAATTGCACATCAAGTTTAAAGCCCAACTTCTGAGCCAGGGTTAACATGCCACGGTTAGAGGGCATCGTCATGCCCGAGATTTGTGCGGTGCCTTTGTACCGACAGTAATCGATGATTTTGTTCATCAGAATTCGGCCAAGCCCTTTACCTTTAAGGTCAGAACGGATCAATATAGCAAACTCGGCGTCAGTATTTTCTGGATTGATCAATGCGCGAGACACGCCGATGATGGTGGGTTTTCCTTGAACTTTAACCACTGCAACAAATGCCATTTCACGGTCGTAATCAATCTGGGTAAAGTTTGCCAGTGCTTCATGATTAAACTCACCGACATCCGTGAAAAATCGCTTATATAAATCGTCTTTAGAGACGTGCTTGATAAAATCCGCATGCAAGGGTTCATCTTCTGGCAAAATGGGTCGAAGCAAAGCGACATCGCCATCTCTCAATACTACTTCTTCTTCGAACTCAACAGGATAGGGGCGCACAGCCAGACGCTGTTGGGGATCGCCAGAGTACTGCTTGAGCACCAAATCAGCATCGAGAATGGTAAATTCGTTGCCGTTAGCCAATACTGGATGAATATCCAGCTCGTGAACTTGTGGGCACTCAACCACCATCTGTGAGATACGAACCAAAAATTCGGACAGGCCGTTAATGTCCATTGGCTCTGGCAATTTCTGCGGGCGGATCTTGCCGCTTTTTATGGCGCGGACGATAAGGTAACGAGCCAGAGTCATATTGAGTGGTGGAAGAGCCGCCGCCGCATCCAGTGATTCGTCCCATTCCGAACCGCCTTGACCAATTAAAATCACCGGACCGAAGGTATTGTCAGATTTTACTTTTATACGCAGTTCTTCGCCGCCAGCCAACTTTGCCATCGCCTGTACTAGCAAGCCATGTATATTGGCGGTTGGGTAGGAGAGTTTGGTGCGATCCAAAATAGCTTGTGATGCACTTGCCACCTCGTTGCTGTTTCTGAGGTTTAGCATTACGCCTTGCACGTCTGATTTATGGACGATATCCGGCGAGCGAAGCTTTACCGCCACCGGATAACCAATCTGTTCTGCAATATGAACGGCTTCACTGGCGTCAGACGCAATCCAGGTAGGGAGTACCTTGAAGTCAAAGTACTCCAGGAAGCGACCTATCAGGTGAGTATCCAAAGCCAACGAATCGTGATCCTGTAACTTATCAGAAATCCATTGATGAGCTTCAGCAAGCTTCTCACTGTGTACGGCTTCGGTCGTTTTAGGTGTTTCCATCAACTGTTTCTGGTTTCGCCTGTACTCCACCAAATGCATAAATGCCGTTACGGCGCTTTCGGGCGTGCGGTAGGTTGGAAAACCAGCCAGAGTAAAAAACTGTCTCGCCGGTTTTGCCGTGGCTTCGCCAGACCAGTTGGTTAAAATATTAAAGCGGCGGCTTCGAGGGTGAGCTTTTACCGCGTCCACTACTGCCTGGGCGGTTTCTAATGAGTGGGCAACTGCAGAAGGGCTATGCATAATTAAGATTGCGTCGGCGCAATCGCTGTCCAGTATGGCATTTAATGTTTCTACATAACGTTTGTGGTCGCCATCACCGACCAGATCTATGGGGTTATTGCAGCTCCAGCTCGCGGGTAGCAATTCATCGAGACGAGCAAGCAGAGAGTCGTCCAGTTTGGCTAATTTGCCCCCTCGTTCCAACAATGCATCGACCGCCATTATGGCAGGACCACCACCATTGGTAATAATTGCCAAACGTTCACCGCGCAGTGGGATTGGATGAGTAAGTGTTTCTACAGCGGCAAACAGTTCATGGCTGTTACTTACGCGCAGCATACCGGTTCGTCGAATAGCTGAGTCATAGATGATATCAAGTGTGTCGTCGCCACCAGTATGGACCTGGGCTGCGAGCCGACCGGCTGCAGTACGGCCACTCTTCAATACCAGGATTCTGCGGTTACGTGACGCCGCACGAGCTGCCGACATAAAGCGACGTGCATCTTTTATTGTGTCAACGTAAAGCAGGATCGCACTGGTCTTGGAATCCCGGCTCAAATTATCAAGCAGGTCGCAAAAGTCGATGTCCGAAGCATTACCTAGTGATATAAAAGCCGAAAAACCAATATTCTTGTCATTGGCCCAATCAAGAACAGTGGTGCACACCGCCGCCGATTGAGAAATAAACGCAATGTTGCCTTTTAGTGCAGTAACGGGTGAAAAGGACGCATTGAAATTGATCCAGGGTAGGATCAAGCCCAGGCTGTTTGGTCCAAGAAGGCGCATACCCGAAGCTTTGGCAATCCTTGAAACATGTGATTGAACTGGCTCGTCGTCCAGCTGAACGTTATACATGTCGGCCGAAAGAATGATTACGCTTTTTACTCCTTTGTCAGCCAGTTGTTGAATCAGGTCAACATTTCGCGAGGCATGGGTACAAAGAACAGCAACGTCAGGTATACGCGGCAGTGCGGCAATACTCTTATATGCCAGTACACCGCAGACGGAGTCATACTTAGGGGTGACAGGCATGATGACTCCATTAAAACCACCTTGCAGCAAATTTGTCATAACAACATTACCTGCGCGGTTACTATTGACTGATGCGCCAATCACAGCAACCGATTTGGGTTTTAGTAGGGACTGAAGACTATTCATGACCACTCCTGAATTATCAATTAGCTGGCTTTAGGTTAATCGAGATTCTATTTACATACCATGTTACTCATGCGCACTTGGCATAAGAAAAAGTGATACAAAGATGACTTTGTGTCTCAAGTCACAGTGTAAATAAAGATATTTAAAGCATCTGCTTGATTCTGCCAGTGCCTAACGGCATGATTTACATTAGATTCCATTATGGGTGAATAGCATTTTCATGAAAAAAACAGCAATAGTTGGTATATCTACACTGCTTGCGGCTTGTTCAACAAGTACTTATGTCACCGATGTCAGTTCTGAAAGCTATCGTGAAGAGTACAAAGTGGCTCAAGTCGAAACAGCGGCAATAGCACCAGTCGGTTCATCAGAAGCGATCAAAGAAAGTGATGTAGAAGTAAAACCTGCCGTCAGTGAAGCTGTCGCGGTTCAGCCGGTTAAAGCGCAGAAAGTAGAGTCCAAGCCAGCGCAAGTTGCAATTACCCCTCCGAGTAATAAACAGAAAGCTAAACGGGCTCGTTTTGGTTATACAATTCAAGTAGTCGCCGTAGGCAGTCAGAATAAAGTGGACCAGTTTGCCAATCAGCTACCGAAAGACGGCCAGCCTGTTTGGGAAAACTACAAAGTGGTTAATGGCACAAAATGGTACACGGTACTCTACGGAGATTACGCCACTACTAAAGAAGCAAAAATGGCACTTTCTGCGTTGCCAGCACAATTGCAGGACTTAAAGCCATTTATTAAAAGCATCGATGGGATTAAAAACTCAGACTATCCGACCCTGAATAAATTGAATTGAACATAAAAGGAGCTAAGGCTCCTTTTTGTTTGGTTATCTTTTCAGCACTCAGCACCAATTACAGCTCTCGTTAAGAGAAAACAATGCAACGTGAAGTGTAGTTGTTATAATCACTGCGGAGTACCAACCGGGCATCACGGACTTATCAATGACAAAGACTACAATTTTATTACTATGCGGTGGCGGCTCAGCAGAACACGAAGTGTCTCTGATGTCAGCTGATTTTATCGAGCAGCAACTGAACCAAGTCTCAGACTTCGAAGTGATCAGAGTAGAAATGAAGCAAGAGGGTTGGGTAACCGAAAGTGGCGAAATCGCTTTTCTAGATACCAATACAGCGACTCTGAACTCGAACGGAACAGCTAAGATTATAGATTTTGTAGTCCCTTGTATTCACGGCTATCCGGGAGAAACTGGCGATATTCAATCGATGCTTGAACTGGCAGGTATTCCTTATTTGGGATGTGGTCCTGAAGCTAGCGTCAATAGCTTTAACAAAATCACTTCTAAACTCTGGTATGACGCTTTAGGTATTGCCAACACGCCATATCTGTTTTTGTCAGAAAACAGTCCGGAGTCTTACACCCGCAGCGAAACGGCGATGAAGGAGTGGGGCAAGGTTTTTGTTAAAGCCGCCAAGCAAGGATCTTCTGTTGGCTGTTACAGTGTCACTGAAATTGAACATCTACGAGATGCGATTGACTCGGCATTTGGTTTTTCTGACCAGGTTCTGGTAGAAAAGGCAGTTAAACCACGTGAATTGGAAGTTGCAGCTTACGAACTGGGTGGCGAGTTGTATATTTCGAAGCCTGGTGAAATCATTGCGCCGGATGGCGCTTTCTATACTTACGATGAAAAGTACAGCGCAAGCTCTCACTCAACAACCAAAGTCGAAGCAGACAATTTAACAGAGCAGCAGCAGCAGACGATTTACCAGTTTGCCTATAAAGTGTTTAAGCAAATGAAACTGCGTCATCTTTCCAGGATTGATTTCTTTTTAACTGAAACCGGAGAAATTTACTTAAACGAAGTAAATACATTCCCAGGTATGACGCCTATCTCCATGTTCCCGAAAATGTTACAGCATAACGGCCATAACTTTAGTGAGTTTTTGCAAGATTGCGTAAGACGTTCATTAAATCAGTACTAAACGCATTTCAAAAGAGCAGGGTAATTGCAATTTCGTTACCCTGTAACTCCAAAGTATTCCTAAATGATTATGTTGCTTTAACGCCCCTCCATTACGTTGTCACATTTCAAGCCGGACTAACACTAATTGCAAACACTCACACAGTAGCTGCTCTCACTTTATTATTAATAAACTCAATTAGTTTCATTGTTAGCGTGATTGCGTTTGAAATTGACAGTTGGAATGAACGGGATATTTGTGGCGGATTTCGATCTGCTTGATAACCAAACTATTGGCGTTACTATTAATTTACCATCCCATATAGTTGGCGAGGCACTATGGCTGTAGCAAATTACCGGGGATTTAGCCTAAAAACGTCGGCTGATGACGATAATACCTGGCAAGTTCAAATTCGAAATCACTCACTATCAGGTAACCTGGTGGCTGTTAAGAAAAGCATTGATTGGTTTTGCGACACCGCAAGAATCATCGATCCTAAAGAGTTCAGTACCTTAACCAGAAAACTTGAAGAAACACCTACTGTTGCCCACGAGCATTTCAATGGGTATCTACTCCAGAATGACAACGGAGAGAGCAATGGATGGTACTGTTTCTTTAACGGCAGACTAATCAAGGGATCGAAACTTGCGATCCAGAAGCATATAGAGGCATACTTAAGTGCCAGACAACGGGCTGAACAGCAAATTAAGAAGTAGTAAGGTATGACATTAGTATATTCGACCGAAACGGGCCGCATTAAGCCAGAGCAAGAAGTCAAAACGCGTGAAAAAGGCGACGGTATTGTCAGAATTCAGCGCCAAACGAAAGGCCGCAAAGGTAAAGGCGTATGCATTGTTACTGGTCTTGACCTTGATGATGCGCCGTTGAAGTTACTAGCCGCCGAATTAAAGAAAGTTTGCGGTTGCGGTGGTTCTGTTAAAGACGGCAACATTGAAATCCAAGGCGACGCTCGAGACAAACTGAAAGCGGCACTTGAAAAGAAAGGTTATCAAGTAAAACTAGCCGGCGGCTAAACCTGACAACTTATCACACTCAGAGAATCTTCAAGCTAATAACTACATTTTTAAGGAACAGTTAGAAATGTAGTTATTAGCTATTTTATGGTAAATCGCCTTATGTTCAATTCGAAGCCTGGTTTAACGTTAAAGCCAATGAACAGAGGAGTTAACCACTTATCGTCTCACGCAATGTCATAGCCCATTTAACATAAGATAGATAATACGCACTGAACTTGTAGGTGCAATTTAGTAATGTCCGGTTTGAGCCATTTTAAAATGTCTCTTTAGCATACAATCACTAGTCCTTATTTACTTCGGATTTATGCTCAGGACACGCTGATTAACAGTAAATTGAGAAACGCTGGTTGCTGTGAGCAAAATGAAACTCACCGTTTCAACGTTCCAAACTTATCGTTCAGTTCCAACAAGCACCAGTTCTTTTTGAACACGACATCTATCCTGGCTATCTAAGCTACATCGACACCAAACCACTTTCGATGTTTGCATTGATAACAAAGCCTAAATGAACCGTAACTTTGTACATACTGTCCAATGCGACATGAAGATTGTGTTATGAATCGCTATAACTAGACACGTTCAACTTGTGCTTACACAGTTGAGTAACTTTGTGCTGAAATTTCTGGCTTTATAACCGTGCACCGATACCACCAGAATCAATAGCAACGGTATAGCTCGTCAGGAGTTAACCAAAACACATTAAAACCTTTGAGCTCAATAGCGTTTCAACTCCCTGATTCAAACCTGCCCGGGTTCTATTAATCACAAGATCAATTTTGATCACCATTACAATTCCAAATATATCGAATCACAAACACGTTTGTTATGCAGTCACTAAGCAGAATAATCTTCTGGTAATTAGTGAGCACTTGCAGACTGACTTTCATGACTGTAATTTAATTACAGAATGAACGAGAAGACGAATACACATGTAGCATATTGTGTTGATATAACTAACTGATAAATATAAGGTTGTTTCGTATTGATGCGCCGTATTTAGCTGTCGTTGCTTTAGGCTTTGGCTGTTTGTCTGCTAAGAATTTATCGGAATGAAAAATAAAAAAAGCAGCCATTTGGCTGCTTTCTATGAAGGGTAACTAGTGGTTTCTTATTGCTGTTGATGTTGTTCTCGAATCTGTTGGGCAACTATTTTTATCGCTTCTGCGGTACTGATGCCTTTGGCCATCAGCTCTTGTATTTGCTCAACCGCACGCTGCTGTTGTTCGTGCGTTAGTGTAGGCATATCATCAAACATAAAATCGGCTCCCATTTATCAGGAGCCGACTATACATCAATCTACTACCTGAACGCTAGTAACTACCCAGGAAGTTTATGTAGGCGCCCATTGAGTTTTTGTTTGTGTAGCTGGCACCTATATCGAGCTGGAACAGGTTAAGCGGGGATATACCAATACCGGCTGTGACTGTGTCATCGGTGTTTGAGTAGGCCAGATTACGCTTCCACCCTGCCCTAAGCTTAAGTTGTCTCAGAAGATCAATCTCTCCACCGACCCTTAACATCTGAGTATTGTCGCTGAAATTGCTGTAACGCTCTTCCTCGTTCAAGTCATAGTCGACACTCAGTGTTGCGTAGTCCGCAACCAGGCCAAAGCCAACCGTGTATAGCGGTTTTAGCTGATAATTGTAACTGACATCGATATTGCGAGTTTCACCATTGGTCGCGTTAATGGTGCGGACAATTCTCTCAGTGGTAATGTCGCGGGAAATAAGGTTTGAAGCTGATATACCAGCGCGCCATGGGCCGTAGAACCAAAGAAAACCGGCATCCATGTTAAACGCGGTATCTCCGGTACCATTTTCCGTCGCATCCATTATGTCGAAATTCTTCAAATCAGAGGCATAAACATAAGTGTAGATCCGCTGTAGCTTTGGCGTGACACCATAGGCAATATGCTGGCCCATGAATGTTTGGTATTTTGCCAGCGACAAACCTAATTCTGTTACGCCTACTGATACTGCGTTAACCGTACTTAGCTCTGCGTTGGTCGCCCTTTGAACGTCAGGATCTGCATCGGCAGAGCCACTATAGATATCAGGTTGAGCAAAGGTTTCTGTGTAGGCTTTACCAAACACGTTTGCGGCAATGAATTGATTGGGAATAGCGAAAGCAACCACACCACCGAGCTCCAACTTAGCAGCGCTGCCGGATAAATTGTCCAGTGTGGTTTGTAAACGGTTTGGGTCGGCACTGGCACCCTGTCCTATCAGTTCAGCGGCAGTATCCAAATTGTCGACCATTTCGTCTTTGTCGTTGTAACTCAGTCCCAAGCTGGGGATGATCATGCCGACATCATCATTTCGTCGGTATATAGCTACAATGGCAGGGTTATAGAATGGCGCGGTCAGAAAGTTGGCTGATACGACCCCAACTCCGCCCATCGCATCTCCACGAGCTTCGATAGCGTAATTGGCAGCGGTAGCAGATGTGCTGACTAGCACCACTGAAGCAGCCAGCATTTTTAAAGTATGATTCATAGTAATATAAACTTTTAATTTCCTTATTGTTTATATCGAATCATTTTCCCTTATCTTTAGTCATTCCTCTATAGAAACATCAAAGGTTTTGCTGATTATTTGGGTTTGTTCCACAATAATCGATCCTTGCCAGCGTTGATGAGTCATCGAGACTCCTAGAACATAGCGTCCTGGAGGGACTGAATCATTATCAACATTTTGTGGATAATCGGATTCATAGCTCTGAGACCATATTTCGTTGTAACTTCCATCTACATAGTCGTACACCGTTACGCCTAGCTTAGGAAGCGGACAATACGGGTTCAAAAGCGCATTTTTGTCGATTACCCACCGGTCTTTCGAAGCCCAGCGTAATGTACGTTGCGGTTTTTGATCGTCAAGAAGTAACCAGGAGCTCCAGGTTGTCTGGTCTTTGGCTGTAATATCAATTCGATACAATCCACGGGTTAGTTTACTCCCTAGGCTGAACCGCTTTACAT
>NZ_JBNKVP010000049.1:0-27123 GCF_050299255.1 Vibrio sp. | reverse complement strand
TGAGCCTTCAATCATGCTGAAGCAGAAAGAAGAGCGCAGCGAGCGCGCGGCTAAGCGTGAAGAAGCTAAGCCAGAAGCAGCTGCTGAGTAATTGAATTGATGACCAATCGAATGGAGTTGAGCGGCACTGTCGTGAAGCCTCCAATTCGAAGCCAAAGCCCAGCAGGGATAGAGCATTGTCGATTCTGGTTAGAGCATCGCTCCACCGTTATCGAAGCTGAACTTCCCAGACAGGTCTACTGCCGGATGCCGGTGGTGGTCAGCGGCCAAAGGTCATTAGCATTAACTCAGAATTTAGTATCAGGCAGTAACATTAAGGTCAGTGGCTTTGTCACTTACCAGACCGGCCGGAATGGCGTGGGAAAACTGGTGTTACATGCCGACAACATTACTCAAATTTAAGATCAGGAGATAGCCCATGGCTCGTTTCTTCCGTCGTCGTAAATTCTGCCGTTTTACTGCAGAAGGCGTACAAGAGATTGATTACAAAGACGTAGCAACTCTTAAAAACTACATCACTGAAGCTGGCAAAATCGTACCAAGCCGTATCACTGGTACTAGCGCTAAATACCAGCGTCAACTGGCTCGCGCGATCAAACGTGCTCGCTACCTAGCACTACTGCCGTACACTGACAAGCATCAGTAATCGGTTCGTTTTATTAAGAAAGAGGATTAAGCAATGCAAGTTATTCTACTTGATAAAATCGGTAACCTAGGTGGTCTTGGCGACACAGTAAGCGTTAAATCTGGCTACGCTCGTAACTTCCTTATCCCACAAGGTAAAGCAGTTATGGCGACTAAAGCTAACGTTGAAATGTTCGAAACTCGTCGTGCTGAACTGGAAGCTAAAGTTGCTGAGCAACTGACTGCTGCTGAAGCACGCGCTGAGAAAGTTAACGCTCTGGAAGCGGTAGTTATCGAATCTAAAGCTGGTGATGAAGGCAAACTGTTCGGTTCTATCGGTACTCGTGACATCGCTGACGCAATCACTGCGGCAGGCGTTGAAGTTGCTAAGAGCGAAGTTCGCCTACCTGAAGGTGCACTGCGTACTACTGGTGAGTTCGAAGTAAGCATCCAGCTTCACTCTGAAGTATTTGCTACTGTGAAACTGCAAGTAGTTGCTGCTGGCTAAGTTCAGTTGCAAAAACGAATAAAAAACACCAGCTTCGGCTGGTGTTTTTTTTTGTCTGCAGATCAGAACAGGAACAGCAGATTGACCGAAAACACCGTTTCGGTCCTTTTCAAACCATCCGGCACTTTGTCATGGTGCTGCCTCGTGTAATTAATCTTGAGGCCGATATCGTCGGTAATGCTGTTGATGACGCTCAGTTCGGTATCCGAACGGGTATTGCTTTTACCGCTGATAGTGGTGTAAGTCGCGGCCAGAGAGAGGGTTTCCAACGGTTGCCAGCCGGCACTGACTTTCATCCGGATGATCGCTTCCTGTACCGTATTCGGGAAGATGATGTCATCGTCGTCGATCTCATCTTTGTTCGGCTCCTGATAACGGTAACCCGGACCAATTTCAATCTCCAGTCGCTGCTTTTCAGTATTGATGAGCTGGTAACCCAGACCGCTTGAGACGGTGTGGTCCTCGAAATAGGCGCTGTAGCGTGAGTCAAAACCGCTATAACTGGCGTACAGGTAGGTTTGCGGCGACAACTTATAGTCGTTCTGCAGCGAATAGTTAGACTGGCGTTTATCTTCCTGACCATTTTTATACAGCAGGTAATACTGCCATTCACCGGAGGTACGATAGCGCCCTTTGGTGTACTCTGCGCTGAGCCGTGAATTAAGCGACTTTGAACTGGAGTTGCCACTGTGTGACTGGTAACCAAACTCGACTTCCGTCGCCCACGGTGAAACCGGCTCAGGATCGCTGTCCTGACTGGTTTGTTCTTCGGCGCAGCTCAGCACCGGCCAGACGAGGCCAAGGCTAACAAGCCAGAGTTTCGACACGAGTTACCTCACAGTAGTAAAAAGAGCGGGGCATTTTAATGCTGTTCCCCGGCCGGAAGGTCATCAGTGGGTCAATTTTGCCCATTTCAGCACCAATTGCTATTGGTTTGCAGTATAGATCAAGCCGGAGCGTGAGTAATCCGCTAGTGTGAACGCCTGAGTCAATCTAAAGACAAACTTTGCCTCAGGCTACATACAAAACTTAGTTTACCGTTATAATGGCGGGTCTTAAGTTAGTTGTTGAGCGAAACCATGTCAGAAACCAGATACGATAACCGGACTCGCAAACCCAAGGATGCCCAAGTTGACGCGATAAAGGTGCCCCCTCATTCGTTGGAAGCCGAACAGTCAGTCATTGGTGGCCTGCTGTTGGATAACGAGCGCTGGGATACGGTAGCCGAAAAAGTGATGGCGTCTGATTTCTACAGCCGTCCCCATCGACTGATTTTCCAGGCGGTGCAGAGTATTCTGGAGGCTAGCAAGCCCCTTGATTTAATCACCCTGTCTGAATATCTGGAGCGTCGTGAGCAACTGGATGACGTGGGTGGTTTCGCTTACCTGGCCGATCTGGCCAAAAACACCCCGAGTGCGGCCAACATTAACGCTTACGCGGATATCGTGGCCGAGCGCGCACTGGTACGCAGCCTGATCGGTGTCGCAAACGAGATTGCTGATGCCGGTTACGACCCACAGGGGCGCAATTCAGAAGACCTGCTCGATCTGGCGGAGAGTAAAGTGTTCGCCATTGCCGAATCCCGTACCAGTGAAAATGAAGGTCCGCAGAACGTGGATAACATTCTGGAGAAGACGCTGGAGCGGATCGAGCTGTTGTATAAGACCCCTCAGGACGGCGTGACCGGGGTGAACACCGGTTTCTCAGACCTGAACAAGAAAACCGCCGGCCTGCAGGGTTCGGACCTGGTCATTGTGGCCGCGCGTCCGTCGATGGGTAAAACCACTTTTGCCATGAACCTGTGTGAAAACGCCGCCATGGAGCAGGATAAGCCGGTGTTGATCTTCTCGCTGGAGATGCCGGCGGAACAGATCATGATGCGTATGCTGGCCTCACTCTCCAGGGTTGATCAGACCAAAATCCGTACCGGCCAACTGGACGACGAAGACTGGGCGCGTATTTCCTCCACCATGGGTATCCTGATGGAGAAGAAAAACATGTACATCGACGACAGCTCGGGCCTGACACCGACCGAAGTGCGCTCTCGCGCCCGCCGAATCGCCCGTGAGTGTGGCGGTTTGTCGATGATCATGGTCGACTACCTGCAGTTGATGCGTGTGCCGGCGATGTCGGACAACCGTACCCTGGAAATTGCCGAAATCTCCCGCTCACTGAAAGCGTTGGCGAAAGAGCTGAATGTGCCGGTGGTGGCCCTGTCTCAGTTGAACCGTTCCCTTGAGCAGCGCGCCGACAAACGCCCGGTAAACTCGGACTTGCGTGAATCCGGCTCTATCGAGCAGGACGCCGACTTAATCATGTTTATCTATCGTGATGAGGTGTACAACCCAGATAGCAGCATGAAAGGCACCGCAGAGATCATTATCGGTAAGCAGCGGAACGGTCCGATCGGTTCGGTGCGGCTGACGTTCCAGGGCCAGTATTCCCGTTTTGACAATTACGCAGGCCCAGCTTTTGATGACGACGAATAACAGCATGAGCTACATGAAAGCGGCGACGGCCTGGATCGATCTCAAGGCGTTGCAACACAACCTCACCCTGATCAAAGCCCAGGCTCCACGAAGCAAAGTGATGGCGGTGGTAAAAGCCAACGGTTATGGTCACGGCCTGCGCCATGTAGCGAAACACGCGCTGGGCGCTGATGCGTTTGGCGTCGCCCGTATCGAAGAGTCGCTGGCACTGCGAGCCTGTGGTGTCGTGAAACCGATTCTGTTACTGGAAGGGTTTTATTCCCAGGATGACTTGCCGGTGCTGGTAACCAACAACATTCAGACCGTGGTGCATTGCGAAGAGCAGCTCGACGCGTTGGAGAACAGTAAGCTTGAAGCGCCAGTGGTTGTCTGGCTGAAGCTCGACAGTGGTATGCACCGCCTCGGTGTACGTCCGGAGCAGTTTGCCGAGTTTGTCAGCCGGCTGGAAGCGTGCGCCAATGTGGCCAAGCCGTTGCGCTATATGAGCCATTTTGGCTGTGCCGATGAACTGGATAAGGCCACGACCAAGATCCAAACCGAATTGTTCCAGGCCCTGACCCAGGGCTGTGAAGGGGAGCGCTCACTGGCCGCCTCTGCCGGCCTGCTGGCCTGGCAGGAAGCGCAGCTAGACTGGGTCCGTCCCGGCATCATTATGTACGGTGTCTCTCCTTTTGGCGATACCAACGCCAGTCAGCTCGGCTTTGAGCCGGTGATGACACTGAAATCGCACCTGATCGCGGTCCGCGAAGTGAAAGCGGGCGAGCAGGTGGGCTATGGCGGTGTCTGGACCAGCGAGCGCGATACCCGGGTCGGTGTTATCGCCATCGGTTACGGGGACGGCTATCCCCGCAACGCGCCGAACGGTACGCCGGTGTTGGTCAATGGACGACGGGTGCCGATAGCCGGCCGGGTGTCGATGGACATGATCACCGTCGATCTTGGCCCTGATGCCAGCGATCAGGTGGGGGATGAAGTGATCATGTGGGGCCGTGCCCTGCCGGTCGAAGAGATCGCCAAACATGTCGGTACCATCGGCTATGAGTTGGTCACTAAGCTCACCTCTCGGGTTGCGATGGAGTACAGCGAATAATCGATGGCTTTGCTTCGTCTGATAACACTGCTGTTATGCAGCGGTCTGATGATAGTGTCCAGCGTAAGCTCAGCGACAGAGTCCACGCCGGAACCGCGCGATCGCGCCCTGCTGCCTTACTATTTTAATACCGACACACTGGGCAACACTGTCGGTGTCGCCGGTGTAATGAAAGGGATCGGCCAACCACAGGCGGGATTATTTGGCCTGGGACTGTACAGTGACAAAAAGAGTCATATCAGTTTATTAGCTGCGTTCGACTACGCCCTCGGCGACAGCTGGTTGTTCAACGGTCAGGTGTATCAGGCTCGGCTCAATAAAAGCCCGTACTATGTGGATCAGCAAGGCGGTAATGACAGTGCGATTACCGATCTTACCCTCACCGATGGCCGCGAATCCTACGCGGAAGCAGAATTCAGATACCTGTTGCCCTGGGGCAGCGTCGCCAGTCGGGGCCTCGATGCCGCCTTTGATCACCGTCGCGACGTGCAGTTTGGTTCACCACTTGAGACCGGCATCAGCTCGGTGATCGTCAAACCGTTTTACACTTATCGCAAACTGGCCTCGCTGTCCGAATCGGAACGGGCGACTGGCGTAAGCATCAAGTTCGACTGGGATAACCGCGATGTGAAACAGAACCCGACCCGCGGCTCCCACTCCTCACTGGATCTGACCCTCGGCGGCGATGAGTGGCGTCGGGATCGCAGCTGGTGGAAATGGGAACTGCAGACCAGCCAGTATTACGCGCTTGGGCCACTGGGGCAAACCCTTGACCAGCAGGTTATCGCGTTTGATTTCTATGCGGCAGACACCCCAAGTTGGGCTGATTGTGACCAGCAGACTTGTACCCTTCCGCCTGAACAGGAACAGGTGCGTCTGGGAGGGCTGTACCGGCTGCGTGGCTACACCGCTGGTCGCTACCACGGCCGTTCGGCAATCCACTACAGTCTGGAGTACCGCGCCACACCACGCTGGCAGCCGCTGAACGATATCCCGGTCATCAACTACTATCACTTTGGCTGGTGGCAGTGGGTAGCGTTCGCTGAAATCGGCCGGGTCAGCAATCAGGCCGACTGGGCGCAGTTACACAAAGACATGCGCTGGACTCTGGGCGGCGGAATCCGCTTTCAAGTCGAGGGCATAACCGTCCGTACTGAGATGGCCACCAGCGCCGATGAACAGTCTCTGGTGGTGATGATCAACCAGCCGTTTTAGCCCCAAGGCTTTTTCGTTATGTCCGCTGGCCACTTAGCTGCGGAGGACACTTACCTCCGCAGCGCATAGCGTCCGCCCGTAATGCTTTATTCTCGCCACAACTTGGTCGTTTTCCAGGATCAGTTACTCGCCCTGGATGGTGGCGATCATCCGACGTGAACCACCGCTATCCCGGTGTTCACCGAGATAGATCCCCTGCCAGGTGCCCAGCGCCAGTCGCCCATCGCGGATTGGGATGGTCACGCTGGCGCCTAGTAGTGACGCTTTGATATGCGCAGGCATATCATCATCCCCTTCATAGGTGTGCTGGTAATACGGCGCCCGTTCAGGCACCGTCTGGTTGAAATGGCGTTCCATATCAGCCCGGACGGTGGGATCGGCATTTTCGTTGATGGTCAGGCTGGCAGAAGTATGTTGAATAAATAGGTGTAGTAAACCAACAGAAATAGTGTTGATTTGCGGTAACTGTTGTTCAATTACATCAGTAATCAGGTGAAAACCGCGTGGTTTGGGCGTCAGGGTCAGGATCTGTTGCTGCCACATATTGGCTCCTAAAGGTTCTGGTTGGCAAGCTTCACATTAACGGGTAAGGTGATAGCCCTTGATTAGAGTGCATTTTAGCGAACTTAACCTGTTAACGTGATTTATCTCAATGATGGGGTTAAAGCGCTGAGTCATAATTGCACCTGAAAATTAATTACAATTGATTGTGTCACGCAGGTGGCACAAATATCGTCTATTTTTATTGCTAAATCGGGGATTCCACAACTGCAATTTGAGGAGTGGAAGCGTACCAACTGTAACATCGGGATAGTTACCATGTTGAAAAATACCAATCCAACGCAAACACAGGCTTGGAAAGCGCTGACTGCGCATTTTGAAACCGCACAAGATATGGATCTGAAAGAGCTGTTTGCTCAGGACGGCCAACGTTTCGATAAATATTCGACTCAGTTCGGCTCCGACATCCTGGTCGACTACTCTAAGAACCTGATCAACGAAGAGACTCTGCAGCATCTGTTCGCTCTGGCTAAAGAGACCGATCTGCAAGCGGCCATCCAAGCCATGTTCAGCGGCGAAAGCATCAACCAGACTGAAGGTCGTGCGGTACTGCATACCGCGCTGCGTAACCGCAGCAATACACCGGTAATGGTCAACGGTGAAGACGTGATGCCAGCGGTGAACGCGGTACTGGCGAAAATCAAATCCTTCACTGAGCGCGTGATTGGTGGCGAGTGGCTGGGCTATACCGGTAAAGCGATCACCGATGTGGTGAACATCGGTATCGGCGGCTCTGACCTGGGCCCTTACATGGTGACGGAAGCGCTGGCGCCGTACAAAAATCATCTTAACCTGCACTTCGTGTCGAACGTCGACGGTACTCATATCGTCGAAACGCTGAAGAAAGTGGATCCGGAAACCACCCTGTTCCTGATCGCGTCTAAAACCTTCACCACTCAGGAAACCATGACCAACGCGCACACCGCCCGTGACTGGTTCCTGGCGGCAGCTGCTGATGAAGCACACGTTGCCAAGCACTTTGCTGCACTGTCGACCAACGGCCAGGCGGTAGCGGAATTCGGTATCGATACCGACAACATGTTCGAGTTCTGGGACTGGGTCGGCGGCCGCTACTCGCTGTGGTCAGCTATCGGTCTGTCGATCGCCCTTGGCGTTGGCTATGACAACTTCATTGAGCTGCTGAGCGGCGCCCATGAAATGGACAACCACTTCGCCTCGACAGAGCTGGAAGCCAACATTCCGGTGATCCTGGCGCTGATCGGTATCTGGTACAACAACTTCCATGGTGCCGAGTCTGAAGCGATCCTGCCTTACGACCAGTACATGCACCGTTTTGCCGCTTACTTCCAGCAAGGTAACATGGAATCCAACGGTAAATACGTTGACCGTAACGGTGATGCCGTGACTTACCAGACCGGTCCTATCATCTGGGGTGAACCGGGTACCAATGGTCAGCACGCGTTCTACCAGTTGATCCACCAGGGTACCAAACTGATCCCTTGTGACTTCATCGCCCCTGCGCTGAGCCACAACCCGGCTGGCGATCATCATCAGAAACTGATGTCGAACTTCTTTGCCCAGACCGAGGCGCTGGCGTTCGGTAAGTCTGCCGAGACCGTCCAGGCCGAGTTCGCTAAAGCAGGCAAATCAGCGGAAGAAGTGGCGGCACTGGTACCGTTCAAAGTGTTTGAAGGTAACCGTCCGACCAACTCAATTCTGGTGAAACAGATCACTCCGCGTACGTTGGGTAACCTGATCGCCATGTACGAGCACAAGATCTTCGTACAGGGCGTGATCTGGAATATCTTCAGCTTCGACCAGTGGGGTGTAGAGCTGGGCAAACAACTGGCGAACCAGATTCTGCCAGAGCTGGCAGGCAGTGAAGCGGTGGCCAGCCACGACAGTTCCACCAACGGTCTGATCAACGCGTTTAAGGCGTTCAAAGCCTGATAAGCGCGGGTAAAATAATAAGGCTCACCAACAGGTGAGCCTTTTTTATGTCCGCTGTCCTGCCTGACAACGAGACGGCGGCAGGCAGAATGTCTGCGCTTACACCGTGTGATGAAGGGTTTCACTTCCCGCGTCGGCCTGGACACTAAAGCGCTGGCTCAACAGGGCGACCATCTGATCGTAGTATTCGGCATGGGGCTTGTTGCCCAGCAGCTTGCACAGTTCGTTGCCGGTCGGGGTAAAGCGATAGTAGAGCAGCCGAACCCCTTTGCTCATCGGTTGCAGCATCATCGGCTTACCCTGATAGTGCAGTGGCAGCGGCATACCCTGTTCAATCTCGCCGGACTCCAGTTCATTAGCGTGCAACAGCTTCAGCTCTATCAGCACCAGCAGGCTGGAGTATGGGAGCTGGAAATTGCCGACATTGAGGCTGTTGGCGGTATTGCGCCGGCCCAGGCTAAACAGCCCGCCAGGAACACGTAGGCCGGTCAGAAGCTTACGGCTGTGATCACCGCCAAAGCTGCATGCCAGGCTGGCAGCACGCTGCAGATACTGCGCTTCTTTCGGGGTCATATCCTGCAGTATTTTCAGCGCCTTTACCGAGGTGGAGCCGGGGTTGGTGACTTCCCTTTTCAGAACCTGAGCCCACAGCCGCTGCATAGAGCTGTTGTGGATATCCTGGGCCATATCAAAGAAGCGGTACAGCCAGTCCTGATCCGGTTCTCCGGCGGTCTCGTCGCTGCATGAGCTGTGGGCGAGCCGGACGATTTTTTCCAGGTTCTGCTGGCGCTGCTCACGTCGTTTACGTTCACGGATCAACGCTCTTTCCATCGGGCTTTTATCTGTGGTGCCCCCCAGTAACAGGGCATCGAGTCCGTGCTGGCGGGCAATCACCATCACCCGGTTGGCACTGTCCTTGATATAGCTGGATTTTTTGTTGCGTTTACTGGCGTCGCCAGCACTATCGTTTTCGATCACCACTGGCTGATTAGTATCTGACATAAGCTTCCTGACAGGCGGATCTTCTCTGTCATCACTGTACCGTTTAACCACCTTGGCGGCTAGCGCAAAGAGTGCGACCCAGCTTCGAAATTTGCGCTACCAACAATGCTAATAAGTTGTTAAAATTGTTGTCAGCATTTTACGAGGGGCTTATGAAGTATTCAAAAGAGAATAAACTGAAGAAGCACCTGTCAATTAGCTTGTTATTAGCGATATACCTTGGCGTACTCGTGTATCTATCCAGATATATCGGTTAATAGAGTCAATTAACAGGTTGCTGAATTGTTACAGTGATCTGTTGCCATTGCTCAAGCCGGAGCGGTCA
Organism: Vibrio sp.; assembly: GCF_050299255.1. Classification (GTDB taxonomy): domain Bacteria; phylum Pseudomonadota; class Gammaproteobacteria; order Enterobacterales; family Vibrionaceae; genus Vibrio. Next base: position 17,398 of record NZ_JBNKVP010000049.1, on the reverse strand, counting down.
GCCTTCGGTGTACTCTTCTATGGTGGCATTCTCAATCGTGTACCCCGCTTCTGCCAGCTCAGACACTTCCGGCTTAGTGCTCAGCGTACCAATCACGTATACCACATCCCACAGCTCCTGCACCGGTGCTCCATTCGGTATGCGGACATAGACAATCTGGTTGGGTGGCGGTGGCGGTACGTGAATGCAGGCGCCGAAAAATGGCACCAGCAGAAATTCGGTAATGGTGTTTTCATCCCCTTCCAGCGGGATCACAAAGCCCGGGATCTTCACTTTGCTGCCGTTCAACTCCTTACGCACCGTACCGACTTTCAGTTGCGAGGCGGGCATGGTGGAGGCATGTTCCAGGCTGGAAAGAGCATTTTCGTAGACATTGTTGCGCTCAGCTAGCGGGATCAGATCTATCCAGTTCAGCGTCAGTACTTCTTCTTTTGCGAGACTGAGCGGAGAGAGCGCGGCCAGCAGTGCGACTAACAGTGTTGTGATTATTCGTTTCATCATGAGTTAAATCCTAATTGTCATTCCGTCACTGAGGGATTGTCGATAAGCTCTTAGCGCCGGGATAAAACCGATCACTAAACCTGCCAGCTGGACCATACCGATCAGAGCCCACTCGTAATCAGTCAGCCCTATAAGTGTAATATGGATACCGTAATGCTGCTGAATCAAAGGTTGTAAAGCGGCCACTAATAGGTAGGTGAAGATGACGCCAACACAGATACCGAGGAAGGTGATGGCAAACGCTTCACTGATCAACAAGCCAAAGATATGTCGTGGTCGTGCGCCCATCGCACGCAGAATTGCCATCTCCCGCCGTCGTTCCTGCAGGCTGGTCAGCATGCTGGTCAGCATGCCTAGCAGACCGGCAAACACGACGAAAATGGTGATCGACATCAGCGCCTGTTCGGCCACTTCCATCATGCCCCATAACTCGTGTAACGCCACGCCAGGTAAAATGGCACTGAGCGGCTCTTTGCCGTATGTGTTGATTTGCCGCTGCAGGGCGAAGGTCTGAATTTTCGACTTCAAACCCAGCAGCACCGCGGTGATCTGCTTGGGTTCAAACTGGTGCTGCTGCAGTTGCTCGGCGCTGGGGGAAGCGCCAAGATTAGCCCCCGATTCCCAGCCAACGTGGATCGCTTCTATGGCCTGCAACGAGACATGCAGGGTTTTATCGACCGGGGTGCCGGTTGGTGCCAGAATGCCGACGATTTTAAACGGCAATTTGTCATGACGGGCAAAGCCAACGTCACCGGCGCCGTGGGCGATCACCACCTCCTGTCCGAGCTGATAGCCGAGCTTGGAGGCGACCTCTGAGCCAACCACGACTTCGAACAAGCTGCTAAACGGCTGGCCCTGGGCAAACGTCAGCGGTTGTTTTCTACCATAGCGATAGTGCTCAAAATAGCTATGGTTGGTGCCCAGCACCCGAAAGCCGCGGTGCGAATCGCCCAGCGAGATCGGAATCGCCCACTTGACCGCAGACTGCTGGCTGATCAGCTGGTAACTCTGCCAGTCGATATTGTTGGTGGCATTGCCGATACGAAACACCGAATAGAGCAACAAGTTGACCGAACCGGAACGCGCCCCGACGATCAGATCGGTCCCGGAAATGGTGTTGGCGAAACTGGATTTGGCCTGGGTGCGTATCTTTTCCACCCCGAGCAGTAAAGTGACGGATATGGCGACCGTCATAATGGTCAGCAGCGCGGTGGATTTACGGTTGCGGGCACTTTTCCAGGCTAAGGATGTGGTTAACCTCATATGCGGCCTCCTGTCTGGTTCAGCTGCATCAGATCAATTGAGCGGTCGAATGCCAGTTCCAGGCTGGGATCGTGGCTGACAAACAGCAGGGTAGACTGGCAGTTACCAACCTCTTCCATCAGCAGCTCAATAAAGGCGCTGCGGTTGTCACAGTCGAGTGATGAAGTGGGCTCATCGGCAATCACCAGGGCAGGGTTGCCGATCAAGGCCCGTGCGGCGGCGACCCGTTGCTGTTGGCCGATACTCAGTTCCACGACCGGTTTGTTGCGCAGTTCATCGGGCAGGTGCAGCCGTTCCAGCAGTTCGAGGGCGTGCTGTTGTTGTTCGCTCTCCAGCTGAGCGCGCCGGTGGCGTGACAACTGGCAGGGCAGCAGTACGTTTTCGATTACCGATAAGTAGGGTAGTAAGTTAAATTGTTGAAATATATAGCCGATATGATCAGCCCTGAAGCGGTCTCTGGCACTGGGGCGCAAATCGGCCAGGGTTTGTCCCAATATCGTCACCCGGCCCTGTTGGGCCAGGTTAATGCCGGTCAGCAGGCTGAGCAGGGTAGACTTGCCACAGCCACTGGGGCCTTTCAAAAAAAGGTGTTCTCCGCGGCGAATCTCGAGATGGTCAATGTCCAGTGTAGGCTGCTCATCATGCGGCCAGAAAAACTTGACCTTGTCGAGTTCGACAACAGTATTCGCATCGATGTGAACCTCAGTCATACAATCACCTTCTGCAAAAGTGGGCGTGACTCTGACAGCAGCGGCTATCAGAGTCATTGGTTAGAGCTTGATACGAGTATTTTTACCGGTGAGACTGAGTGACGTCTGTTGCGTGTCAGTCAGCAGGTTCACCTGAATAATCCGGCTGGTCTGAAAATGTTCAAACCAGTGAGTATCAATATGGTCAAGTTGTGACGCATTCTGACAGTTAAAATGGTACTCGATATGGAAATTACCGTGATCGGTGTCCTTATGCTCCTGATGGGCAGCATGGTGATCGTCCTCGTCATGGTGCTCGGCATGATCATGCTGTTGTTCGTCGGGATGCTGGGTAGCGTGGATGTGCCCCTCTAAGTTGTTACCGACGGAGGCCATTTCCAGCTGGCACTGGGCTGCGCCGGGTAAGGTGACGATCATATCGGCCTGGTTTAACAGCGCCATCGCCTCATCTAGTTTATGTTGCTGCTGCGAATTCTCCGGTGGATGTTCGAAGCCGACAATGTCGCTGGCCGGTGAAAGAATTTCCATCATCAGTTCGTGGTCCTGCAGGGCAATATTAAATTCGACCTGGCCATGTTCATGGGCTGAATGCTGGATAAACTCGTTGTCTGCCAGCACCGCTTGGCTGACCAATAGGCTAACTGCCGCACCAGCCAGTGATGCCGCGTTGAAATTACAGTTCATGCTTTGTTCCTGTCACTAATTTTTAAAATTGTTGTTTGCTATAAGGTTAGCTGACAGGTGGCGATCGGGCTCTGGCTTGTTGGGCGTAGGTGGTTAAAGTGAGGTAAAGTTCGGCTGTCGTCGCGCTGTCGGGCAGAGACAGATCGGCCCACACCAGTGGCGCTGGGCAGCTGCCGTGCTGGGCGACGTTGACCAATTGACACTGATGTTGATGACCAGTGTTAGACACTTCCAGCTGATGGTTTAAGAACACCAGGTTCAGCCAGGCGATCAACACTATGCCGGCCAGAAGAAACAGCAACCGGTGAGAAGGTTTTGCCAGCAGGCGGATCAACATGCGATTGGAGCCAATAAAAAAAGGAATTGTTATAATATAACAATTCCTTTTGGGTCTGAACAGCAAGGGTTATCAACCGGCATGCGGTTACTGGTTACTGCGAACCGTTTTGGGGCAGTTTGCACCGAAACGGCTATAACTGCTGTTTAATCAGTGCGATAACCTGGCTAATTTCCTCTTCTTTCAGCGCGCCTTCTTTAACAAACTGCACCTGGCCCTGTTTGTCCAGTACGATGATCGCCGATGACTCAGGTGCCAATTGCCAGCTGGCGGCGACTACGCCATTTTCGTCCAGCACCATCGAAGACCAGGGAAATTCCCGTTTGCTGTCTGCGATGGACGACTTGACGAATGCACCGGTGCCCCAGATCGCATCGTCCTGATTGACGATTGATGTGGTCTGGTACTGCTCGGCAGGGAATTTAGCCGCGGTGATCGCTGCCATCATCGGCGCATTGAGTTTTTTCGCACTGCTGCGGCCTGCGACGGCCTGGACAACCCGGACTTTGCCGAGCATATCGTCGGTTTGCCAGCTCTGGTAACTGATGTCGTCACCCTCCAGCACTAATTCACCGTAACTGTCTACCTTGGCCGCCGGCAGAATTTCGCCAACGGTAAGGTTATGTGCCAGTGAGGTTAATGGAGAGCATGCGACTAACAGGGTAATTAAAGTTTTGATTTTCATGAGTAGATTCCTATTAAATTTCGCCGCGCCAGTATAGCCAGATTTATCGCAATTTACAGAGGAAGAAATTGTTAATGTAATGTAAAATATATTTTAAGGTAATATTGTTTCCAGCAGTGAGTTTTTGGTATGATATTTGCCTTTATTTACGCAAAAAGCGCTGAAGAGCTCTGATTTACCGAGTTACTTCTCAACCACAAATGGAAATTGAGGTGATGATGCTACGCGAATTTACAACTTATCGACCTTTGCAGGTTGCTCGTTTTGTTAAGACATTGTTTAAAGGTCAGTTTGTGATTGCCGGGCTTGGCAAGTTCAAGTTTGATAACGGTAAGGTATTAGTACCGGATATCAACGATCGGAAAATGTTGCTCGCTTATAAAGAGATCAATCAAGCGATTGCGGGCTTATCGCTCTGACCGTTTTGTCAGACAAAGCTAAGGCAAAACGCCAGAAAAAAGTCACCTTCGGGTGACTTTTTTGCGTCTGGAGCCGGGCGCGAAACCGGCGCCGTCATTCATTTGGCGGGCGGGAAACAGACCGCGGTGCCACCCAGTCCACAGTAACCGTCCGGATTTTTGGCCAGGTACTGCTGGTGGTAATCTTCCGCGTAAAAGTAAGCACCGGCCGGTAAGATTTCAGTGGTGATAGCGCCATGGCTGTCGCCCAGCAACTGCTGGTAGCGCTGCTTGGATTCGAGCGCCGCCTGATGTTGCTCGTCATCGAAATAGAAAATCACCGAGCGGTATTGGCTGCCGAGATCATTGCCCTGACGCATCCCCTGAGTGGGATCATGCCGTTGCCAGAATTGTTGCAGTAACTGCTCCAGAGGCAGTTTGGCCGGGTCATAAACTACGCGTACCACTTCGGCATGGCCGGTCTGTCCGGTGCACACCTCCTGATATGTGGGGTTTTCAGTGTAGCCACCGGAATAGCCTACCGAAGTGGTCACTACGCCATCGAGTTGCCAGAACAGCCGTTCCGCGCCCCAGAAGCAGCCCATACCGAACAGGATTTGTTGGCAACCTGCTGCCAGCGGTGCCGTCATGCTGGATTGATTGACAAAATGGCGGTCATTGATAGTGATGGCCGTTGACCGCCCCGGCAGTGCCTGGTCGGCGGTGATCATGGTCTGTTTATTGAGCATTTAAATATCCTTGTTCTACTCTGCGGCGGGAAGTGTGGTTAATTGACGGATTGGATACAGACTTCATTAACCAATCCCGCTATTATGCAATAGTATTGCTTCAGTCTGACGGTAAGTGTTAATTAACCATGATAAAAAAAACATTACCAGTTTTCGTCCTGCCGCTTTTGCTGATTTCCCCATTGGCAGTCAGCGCCACCTTAACCATGAATGGTATTGAAGGTGAGGTACGTAAAAACGTCGACGCCTATCTGGAGACTATCTCGGCAGAGGATTATTCCACCAGCCTGCGCTTTCAGGCCCGCTTAGAGAGAATCATGACCGAGGCTGTCAATGCGCTCGGCTATTATCACCCCGAGTTTGATTTCCAGCTTATTAATAATGACCAGGATTTACAGGTCGATATTTCGCTCGGTGAGCCTGTATTGGTAGAAAAAGCCGATATTGATATTACTGGGGAAGCGGGCCGGGATCCTCAGTTTAACCGTCTGATTCGTGAAAGCGGTATCGTGAAAGGCGAGCGGCTCAACCACGGCCAGTATGATGCCCTTAAGTCGGCGATTCAGAATCTGGCGCTGCAAAAAGGCTACTTCAAAGGGGAGTTTACCGTCAGCCGGTTAGAAGTGGCGCCAGATCTTAATCAGGCTTTTATTCGCCTCCATTACAAAAGCGGTATCCGCTACCAGTTCGGCAATACCCAAATTGTTAACACTCACATCGACCCGGAACGGGTCAAATCGCTCAGCCCTTATCAGGCTGGTGATGCTTACCTGGCGAGTAAAGTGGGCGAATATAACCAGAACCTGTCCAATACCGACTGGTTTTCTTCCGTGTTTGTTGAACCGGATTTGACCCAACTCGATCAGCAACGGCAATTGCCGATGAAAGTGACCCTGGCACCTCAGGCACGCAACCAGATTGAAACCGGTATTGGCTACGCAACTGACGTCGGCGTGCGCGGCTCGCTCAAATGGAAGAAACCCTGGCTCAATTCCAGAGGTCACAGCTTCGACAGCAGCTTTTTGTTATCGATTCCGGAGCAGACCATTACCGCCAGCTATCGTATCCCGCTGGAAGACGTGCTGAACGATTACTACCGGGTCAAATACGGGATGAAAAAGGTCGATAAAAACGATACCAACAGCCTGGAGTCCAACCTGGCGCTGGAACGTCACTGGACGCTGGACAATGGATGGCATCGGACGCTTTACATTCGATATCTGCTCGAGAGCTATACCCAAGGTCTGCTGGACGATACCGGTCAGTTTGTCTTACCCGGGATTTCGTTTTCCCGCACCCGCAGCCGTGGTGGCCTGATGCCAAACTGGGGCGATAAACAGAGCGTTACCGTCGAATATGGTGATCCGGCGGTAATATCGGAAACCCGGTTGGTGCGGCTGTTGGCCTCGACCGCCTGGGTGCGCAGTATCGGTAAAAATCACCGCGGCGTATTTCGCCTCGATGCAGGGGCCAACTTAACCGAAAATTTTGAAAAACTGCCGCCTTCGCTGCGTTTTTTCACCGGTGGTGACAACAGTGTGCGTGGTTATGGTTATGAAACCATCTCACCCAAGGATCCCAGCGGTGCGTTAGCCGGGGCCAAACATATGGTTGCCACTTCGCTGGAATATCAATACAGGCTCTACGGCGACTGGTGGGGCGCGCTGTTTTATGATGTCGGTGATGCCTTCAACGAAATCCCTGAGCTGAAACGCGGTACCGGTTTTGGTATTCGCTGGGCGTCGCCCGTCGGCCCGGTGCGGTTTGATTTTGCCTGGGGGCTGGATGCCGAGCCGAAACCCGACTTCCAGATCCACTTTACCTTGGGGCCTGAGCTATGATCAAACGTGGCTTAAAATGGCTGTCGATTGGCCTGGGAAGCTTACTGTTGGTGCTGGCACTGACCATTGTCGGCTTGCTGTTCACCAATCCGGGGCTAAACCTGATCTTGTGGGGAACGCAAAAAGCGTTGCCGGAGCTGCAGGTCGCGGAGACGGAAGGGGCACTGTTTCCTCGTTTTACCCTGCATGAGCTGCAGTTTGACTATCCGGATTTAAAGCTGAATGTCGATGCCCGGTCAGTCACTCTGGCAGTCACGCCAAACTGTTTTTTTGAGCCCAGTGTCTGTATTGATGAACTGGCGGTAGATGGCCTGCGCGTGCAGCTGCCGGAGTTGCCGGCCAGTGAACCATCCGCCGAGCCTGAGCCGGGGCCGGAAAAAGTGACAACCCCGCTGCCGGTTCGCCTGGCCAGACTAAACTTATCCGATATCGAGCTGCAGTTGCTCGGCCACCAGATACAGTGGCAACAGCTGAGCAGTGGCCTGACATTCCAGGGCGCCCGGTTAAGACTGACTCCAACCCTGTGGCAGGACATTGTGGTTACCCTGGCTGCCAGCGACGGGCAAACTGAGCCTGATCCCAACGGGTTAGTGCAGGCCGCAGCTACTGATAGCGACCCGGTGGCCGAATCCGACTCATCGGCTTCGGCGCCTGTGTCTCCAGCGCAGAGTCTCGCCCAGGCAGAGCCGCCACTATCGGCTGCTGAACCTGCCTCCAACCCCGCCTCACCGCAGCAAGCGCTTGATGAGCTTGAGCGGATCGTGCTGCCAGAGATCAGCCTGCCGCTGGATATTGAGCTGGTTGACTTTACTATGCAGCGCTTTCGACTGGAGCAGCCGACGCCTGTAGTGGTGGACCACCTCGGCATTCAGGGCGTGATCGTCGGCAGCCGGGTTGAAATGAAACAGTTGCAATTGAGCATGCCCCAGGGCGATGCCGAGCTGCACGGACGGGTGAACTTATCCGGCGACTACCCACTGGCGCTGGATCTGGCTGCGACGGTGAAAGACCCGATCGCCGCTGGCCAGCAATTGTCGCTGTACGCCAACGGCAGTGTTGCCGACCTGGACCTGAAGGCGAAACTGACCGGACCGGTGGAAGCGGAAATGGCTGGCCAGCTGCAACCGCTGGATGCCGATATTCCGCACAAATTTGGCTTAGTGAGGGTAAAAGGCCAATGGCCACTGACCGGCGAGCCGGACTATCAGTTTGCCCTGGCAGAGCTCACCTCATCTGGTAGCCTGCAGGGTTACCAACTGACGCTGGATGGTGAAGCGAAGGGCAAGCAGATCCCTGAGCTCGCCGTCACTCTGGCCGGGGAAGGGGATCTGAACCAGATTGAGCTGCAAAAGTTCGATTTACGCACACTCGGTGGTCAGGTCCAGGGCCAGTTGATGGCCAACTGGCAGGCACCGATCAACTGGAGTGCCGATCTGAGCCTGGATAAAATCCAACCGGGACTGCAATGGCCAGAGGCCGAAGGGGTGATCAGCGGCGCCTTGAGTACCACTGGCGCACTGACTAAACAGGGTGGCTGGCAGGTAGACCTGCCCAAGCTGGATATCAACGGCGTCATTCGTGATTACCCTCTGACGGTATCCGGTCAGCTTTCCGCGGCAGATAAAAACGGCGACGGCAATATCCAGGCTCGTACACCGATGCTGACTCTGGCACACGGGCCTAACCGGGTCACCGCCAAAGGCGAGGTGGACCAGCAGTGGCGTATGAACGTCACGGTGGACGTCGCGGATCTGGCGAAATCGGTACCGGATGTCGGCGGTAACGTGTCTGGCCAGGTGGATCTGTCCGGTAAAATGCGCGAGCCGAAAATCGCGTTAGGGTTAAATGTTGCCAATTTGACCTGGCAAGATCAGCTCGCCATCGACCAGATCAGTATGCGCGGTCAGGTTCAGCCACTGCCCGACATTAATGCCGACATTAAACTGGCGGTGCGTCAGGTGCGTTATCAACAGCAGATCGTGCAACGAGTCAACCTGTCGCTGACCGGTAACCAGCAGCAACACGACCTGGCGTTGGACGTGCGCTCGGAATACGGCTCAACCAGCCTTGCGCTGCAGGGCGGACTGCAGCTTGAACCTGTGCTCGGCTGGCAAGGCGCGTTACAACGGATGAACCTGTTCAGTGAGCAGGGCAACTGGCGACTGGAACAGCCAACCGAGCTGAAATTTGATGGTAGTAAGCAAGCCCTGGCACTGCAGGCTCACTGCTGGTTACAGCAATCCAGCCGCTTGTGTCTCGATAAAGACGCAGAGCTGGGCCAAAGTGGCGAAGCCCAGCTGTCCCTGAGCGATTTCAACTTCCAGCAAGTTGCCATGTACATTCCGAATGAGACTAAGCTCACCGGCAGCGCCAACGCGACCGTTCAAGCAAAATGGGATGCTAAGGCACCACCTCAGGTGAAGGTGCAGCTGACCCTGCCGGAAGGCAACGTGGTGCAGCAACTGGAGCAGCCGCTGCAGATCGGCTGGCAGTCGCTGACCGTTAACGCCGATCTGGCCGATAACCGGCTTTCGGCCGACTGGGCGCTGGATATTCGTGATAACGGAGCCATTAGTGGCGAGATAACCATTCCGGACGTGCTACAGCAACAGAAGCAGCTGCAGGGCCGGTTGGCTTTGGCGGCGATCAATCTCGACTTTCTGCAGTCTCAGATGGGAGAGTACAGTCGGGTCGGTGCCGATATCAATGCCGATCTGGCCTTTGCTGGCCCTATGCTGCATCCGCAGGTCAACGGTCAGCTGGCTATCGACCAGATGATGCTGAGCGGGGAAATTACCCCGATCGATATCCAGTCCGGTCACATGCAGCTGGATTTTAGCGGCTATCAGGGCGTCGTGAGTGCCGATATTCGTACCCCGGACGGGGTGTTGAAAGTGGCGGGGGACGCTGATTGGCAAGATCTCGCGGCCTGGCACGCCAACACCCGGGTGTACGCCGAACGGCTGCGGGTGGACATGCCACCGATGGTCAAAATGGTGGTGGTTCCGGACATGACTATCGCGATGAAACCGAACTTTGCCCAGATCACCGGTGATATCGGCCTGCCGTGGGGCAGAATCGTGGTGGAAGAGCTGCCTACCAGCGCGGTGTCGGTGTCGAAAGATCAGGTCTTGCTGGACAAATCACTGCAACCGGTCGATCAGGACAGCGCGATTCCGTTCCTGGTGGAAACCGACGTCAATATCAGTATCGGCGATGATTTTAAGTTGTCCGCGTTTGGCCTCGAAGGCGGTCTGCAGGGTAAGCTGAATGTCACCCGTAAAAACAAAGCGCCGTTTATTACCGGCGAAGTCAATATCGTCGACGGCTCATACCGCTCGTTTGGTCAGGACCTGCTGATAACTAATGGCAAGATCTTGATGAATGGCCCGGCGGATCAACCTTACGTAGCGATCACCGCCATTCGCAACCCGGACAATACCCGCGATGACGTGACTGCCGGGGTGAAAGTTACCGGTCCGGCTGATGCGCCGGAAATTACCATCTTTTCTGAACCGGCGATGCCACAGGCCAACGCTCTGTCTTATCTGCTGCGCGGTCAGGATATCGATGGTGAAGCCGGCGGCAGTGCGGTGACTACTGCTCTGATTGGCCTCAGTCTGGCCAAGAGTGGCCAGGTGGTGGGCCAAATCGGTGAAGCTTTTGGTGTGAAAGATTTGCAACTGGATACCGCCGGCTCCGGGGATGAGTCCAAAGTGACCGTCAGTGGCTATGTACTGCCTGGGCTGCAGGTGAAATACGGTGTCGGCATTTTTGAGTCGGTCGGTGAGTTTACCGTTCGTTACCGCCTGTTGCAGAATCTCTACCTTGAGGGTGTTTCCGGGTTGAATAATGCGGTAGATTTGCTCTATCAGTTTGAGATCGACTAACTTGATAGAGATGCAGGGTTGAGTCCAGTTTGGAGGGAGTATGCAACATTTGGTGTTCGTCTATGGCACATTGCGCCAGGGAGAAAGCAATCATCACTACATGCAGTCGGCGCAGTTACTTGGCCTGCATGAGACCCAGCCTGAATACGCGCTATACGATCTCGGCCCGTACCCTGCGGTGATCGAGGGCCATCATGCCATTCAGGGTGAAGTGTACCTGGTGGATAGTGAGACGCTGGCGGAACTGGATAAACTGGAAGATGTGCCGGTGGAATACCGCCGCGAACTGATCGACACCCCTTACGGTCAGGCGTGGATCTATCTCTATCAGGACAGCGCCCATCTCGATAGCCTGATTGCCTCAGGCGACTGGTGTCAGCGGGTGTAAGCTACCCCGGATATTCGTAGCCAGAGACAAAAAGAGCCAGTAAAACTGGCTCTTTATGATTGGCTCAGAGAGCGCTAAACCGGGCGACTATTTTTTCGCGCGCTCAAATGAGGAGATGATTTCTGCCCGGGCAGATTCGACATCTTCCCAGCCATCAACCTTAACCCATTTACCTGACTCAAGCTCTTTGTAGCGCTCAAAGAAGTGGGTGATTTGGGCTTTTAGCAGCTCCGGCAGATCGCCGACGTCCTGAATATGATCGTACTCTTTGCTTAGTTTGCTGTGTGGTACCGCGACTACTTTAGCGTCTTCGCCAGACTCGTCGGTCATTTTCAGCACGCCAACCGGGCGGCAACGAATGACCGAACCCGGCATCAGTGGATGCGGTGTCGGTACCAGCACGTCCACCGGGTCACCGTCCAGTGACAGGGTGTGGTTGACGTAGCCATAGTTACATGGGTAGAACATAGGTGCGGACATAAAGCGGTCAACGAAAACCGCGCCGGAGTCTTTATCCACTTCATATTTGATTGGATCAGCATTGGCCGGAATCTCAATCACGACGTAGATATCATCAGGTAGCGATTTACCTGCAGGTACGTTGTTTAAACTCATCAGAATTATCCTTATTCGATTTGGGCTGAAATTACCTTGCTCACTTTAGCGGCAAACTCGGCTAACTGTAAATAACACGGGGCGAGATCGCTCGCAAGCGCACAGATAAAAAACGCCCACAATGTGAGCGTTTTATCGGTTAAGGTTTATGCTTCCGGAAACTCTGCCAGGAACTGTTCGACTTTACGCACCATGCTGGTGGAGCCGACAAAGAACGGTACCCGTTGATGAAGCTCGGTCGGTTTGATATCCATGATGCGGTTAACACCGTCAGAAGCAATACCACCGGCCTGTTCGATCAAAAATGCCATCGGGTTGCATTCGTACAGCAGGCGCAGTTTGCCGTTAGGGTGGCTTTCCGTGCTCGGGTAGAGGTAAATGCCGCCTTTCAGCAGGTTACGATGAAAATCCGACACCAGCGAGCCGATGTAGCGTGAAGTATACGGACGACCGTCTTCCGGCACATTTTCCTGGCAGTACTTGATGTACTTCTTCACCCCTTGCGGGAATCGGATGTAGTTGCCTTCGTTGATCGAGTAGATCTTACCGTTGTCTGGAATCACCATATTTTCATGCGACAGGCAGAAGGTGCCCAGCGAAGGATCATAAGTGAAACCGTTCACGCCGTTACCCGTGGTGTAAACCAGCATGGTGGACGAGCCGTAAATCACGTAACCGGCCGCGACCTGCTTATTGCCTGGCTGGAGAAAATCTTCCTGGGTTGGCGGTGTGCCGACCGGTGAAACCCGGCGGTAAATCGAGAAGATAGTGCCGACCGATACGTTGACATCGATGTTTGACGAGCCGTCGAGCGGGTCCATCAATACTACGTATTTGGCGTTTTTATTTAGGTCCTTATTGAAAGCAACCGCTTCATCTTCTTCTTCACTGGCAACGCCACAAACCTGATCCCGGGCTTCAAGAGCCGCTTTGAATTTATCGTTAGCGTAGACATCGAGTTTCTGCTGGGCTTCGCCCTGGATGTTCTCCGTTCCGACTGCACCGTTAATATCCGCGAGACCGGCTTTGTTAATTTCCCGGTTCACGATTTTTGCAGCAAGGCGAATGGAGGCCAGTAGCGAAGAAAGATCACCGCTAGCGTGGGGGAAGTCCGCTTGTTTTTCAACAATGAACTCGCCAAGGGTGCGCATTCCTGACATGGTTATTCCTTAATCTTGGTATGGTTGGGGGATAGTCGTCCGGACGGTTTCTATATGAACCTTACAAGGGTCCGAGACTCTAGCTAAGTTTAAAGCCAAAGTCTTTTTAATGGTAACGAACTAACTGACTGAGATCTCAAAAAGCCTGTCATTTCAGTCGCCTTTGCACAGCAGTGATCGAAGAGTCTCTGCTACATTGTTTGATTTGCCGACAAAGTCTCAGCCGGGCCGATGATCCGGCTCGCTTTTCCAGCCATGATGGTGATAATGGGAGGCAATGCAGTTGGCGCAATGAAGGAAAAAACATGCACATTCATATACTCGGGATCTGCGGCACGTTTATGGGCGGGGTCGCGACACTGGCCCGTCAGTTAGGTCACAAAGTGACGGGATCGGATGCCAATGTCTACCCGCCAATGAGTACCATGCTAGAATCTCAAGGCATTGAAATAATTGAAGGTTACCATCCTTCCCAATTGGAACCGCAACCAGATTTGGTGGTGATTGGTAATGCGATGAGCCGCGGCAACCCTTGTGTTGAACATGTACTGAATCACAATCTCAGATACATCTCCGGCCCGCAATGGCTGCAGGAGTTTCTGCTGCATGACCGTTGGGTACTGGCCGTCTCCGGCACCCATGGTAAAACCACGACCGCCAGCATGCTGACCTGGATCCTGCAGCAGTGTGGTTATGAGCCGGGTTTCCTGGTCGGCGGGGTGCTGGGTAACTTTGGCCTCTCCGCCCGGTTGGGTGACAGCATGTTTTTTGTCGTTGAAGCGGACGAATATGACAGTGCTTTTTTCGATAAGCGTTCGAAGTTTGTCCACTATCACCCCAGAACCTTAATCATGAACAATCTTGAGTTCGATCATGCAGATATCTTTGACGATCTGGAAGCCATCAAGCGGCAGTTTCATCATCTGGTGCGCACGGTGCCGGGAAATGGCCGCATTCTTGCTCCGGCTAATGATCACGCGTTAGCCGATGTGCTCAGCCGTGGCTGCTGGAGCGAAACCGAGCAAACCGGGCCGGACGGTGACTGGCAAGCGGGTCTGCTCAGTAAAGACGGCAGCCGGTTTGAAGTATTGCTGGACGGTCAGGTCGTCGGTCAGGTGGCATGGGATCTGGTTGGCGACCATAATGTCAGTAATGCCCTGATGGCCGTCGCGGCAGCGCGCCATGTCGGAGTGACGGCCGATCTGGCTTGTGAAGCGCTGGGACAGTTTGTTAATACCAAGCGCCGCCTGGAGCACAAAGGCGAGGTGAACCGGATTCACGTTTACGACGATTTTGCCCACCATCCGACCGCAATCAAGCTGACTTTGGGGGGACTGCGCAATAAAGTCGGTAATGAACGGATATTAGCGGTGCTGGAGCCGCGTTCGGCCACGATGAAAAAAGGCGTACATAAACAGCAACTGGCCGAGTCGCTGGCCGCGGCCGATCAGGTATTCCTGTTCCAGCCGAGCGATATTCCCTGGTCGGTGAGTGAAGTGGCCGAGCAGTGCCTGCAACCGGCGCAGGTGGCGGGTGATATCGACCAACTGGTGGCCGATATTGCCGAACAGGCCAGACCTGGCGACCAGATCCTGATCATGAGTAACGGCGGTTTCGGTGGCATTCATGATAAGTTACTGAGCCGCTTAGCTAAGCAATAACAGTCAATGGACACAAATAATTCAGCGATGAAATCAGAACGAAACACCATTACCCTGGCGTTTACCGGCGCCTCCGGGGCCCCTTACGGCTTGCGCTTACTGCAGTGTCTGCTGGCAGCCGACTATCACGTTTACCTGTTGATCTCCTCGGCAGCCCGGGTGGTACTGGCCACGGAGCAAGGGTTGAAACTGCCCGCCGGCAGTGACGCGGCCAAAGCGGTCTTGCTTGCGCAACTGGACTGCGACCCGGAGCAGTTGACCGTATGCGGCAAAGATGACTGGTTCTCGCCGGTGGCTTCCGGCTCCGCCGCACCGAAGCAGATGGTGGTCTGTCCCTGTTCGGCGGGCAGTGTGGCCGCCATTGCCCACGGTATGTCGGACAACCTGATCGAACGCGCCGCCGATGTGGTGATGAAAGAGCGTGGCCGCCTGTTGCTGGTGGTACGGGAAACGCCGTTTTCCACCCTGCACCTGGAGAACATGCACAAACTGTCGCAAATGGGCGTCACTATCATGCCCGCCGCGCCCGGATTTTATCATCAGCCGCAGAGTATTGATGATTTGGTCGACTTTATCGTTGCCCGCATTCTGGACCATCTCGGCATTGAGCAGGGCTTAGTGCCTCGCTGGGGCTACGATCAGCGCAACAGCTCAGACAACTGAAGTTGAGATAGCGTATCGATTCGTTTGCCATTACAATTCATTGCGAACTCATCGGGGAGCCAACTGTTTGCCCAGCAAACAGGCTGAGATCGAAATAGCCTTTCGGAACCCGTGAACCTGAACCAGATAATGCTGGCGTAGGAATTGAGAAAGGTAGTGCAAGTCTCGCGGCAAACCCTTTGCCCAGGCGACCGACCTCAACCCTGTGCCGCTCAATTAAGGAGAGCGAGCCATGAACCCAACCGTGACCATTCTGACCACAGCCCTTGTTTCTGCCGGCGCTGTGGCTGCCCAACCTACTCTGACCGTCTACACATACGACTCCTTTGCCGCCGAATGGGGCCCGGGGCCGAAGATCGAGCAGGCATTTGAAGCGCAGTGCGACTGCGACTTAAAATTTGTCGCGCTGGATGACGGCGTATCGATTCTAAACCGGTTACGGCTGGAAGGGAAAAACAGCCAGGCCGATATCTTGCTGGGGCTGGACAATAACCTGATGGCGGAAGCCAAGCAGTCTGGCCTGCTGGCGACTCACAAAGCAGATACTTCGGCCATCAAGCTGCCCAACGGCTGGAGTGATGATACTTTTGTGCCTTACGATTACGGCTATTTTGCCTTTGTCTACAACAAGACCAAACTGGCCAATCCGCCTAAGAGTCTGAAAGAACTGGTAGAGCAGCGTGATGACCTGAAGGTGATCTACCAGGACCCGCGCACTTCCACCCCGGGACAGGGGCTGCTGCTGTGGATGAAGTCGGTCTACGGCGACGACGCGGGTAAAGCGTGGCAACAACTGGCGCAAAAAACCGTCACTGTCACCAAAGGCTGGTCTGAGGCTTATTCGATGTTCCTCAATGGCGAGGCGGATCTGGTACTCTCTTACACTACCTCACCGGCGTATCACCTGATAGCCGAAAATGACGCCAATTACGCGGCAGCGGATTTCAGCGAAGGCCACTATACCCAGGTTGAAGTTGCGGCCAAGGTCGCTTCCAGCGAACAGCCGGAACTGGCGGATCAGTTTATCCAGTTTATCCTAAGCGATGATTTTCAGGCGGCAATGCCGACCGGTAACTGGATGTATCCGGTTACTCAGGTTTCGCTGCCAGAGGGCTATTCCAGCCTGACTCAGCCGAGCCAGTCGCTGAGCTTTTCTCCTGAGCAGGTTGCCAGCCAGCGTAAAGCCTGGATCCGTGAATGGCAAAACGCTCTGACCGATTAAGGCGCACCTTTGACTGAGACACCGAAATGGGGCATTGGGGTCGCGATGGTTATCGCGGCCTTTGTCATTTCTGCTTTAGCGGCACTGGTACTGGCGTCCCCTACCTGGCAGCTGAGTGAGCTGTGGCAGGACAGCTATTATCGCCATGTGACCCAGTTCAGCTTCTACCAGGCGCTGCTGTCGACACTGCTCAGTGTTGGATTGGCCATTCCGGTGGCCCACTCGTTGTCACGGCGCCAGTTTGCGGCGCGGCGCTGGCTGTTGCGACTGTTCGCTTCCACGCTGGTACTGCCGGTGCTGGTGGGGGTATTCGGCCTGCTGGCGATTTACGGTAACAGCGGTCTGCTGGCGAAGCTCGCGGCGGAACTGACGCTGGAGTACCCTTTTTCTATCTATGGCCTGAGCGGTATTTTGCTGGCGCATGTGTTTTTTAATCTGCCTTATGCCAGCCGGCTGCTGTTACAGGCGCTGGAAACCATTCCTGACGAACAACATAAATTGTGCGCCCACCTGGGTATGTCGCCGTGGGATAAGTTTCGCTGGGTGGAATGGCCCAGGCTGCGCCAGCAGTTGCCGGCGGTTGCCAGCCTGGTGTTTATGCTCTGCTTTACCAGCTTCGCGACCGTCATGG
>NZ_JBNKVP010000048.1:0-27193 GCF_050299255.1 Vibrio sp. | reverse complement strand
ATGGAGCTTTATCTGGTAAGCTCTATTTTGAGGCCCCTGCTGAAAATTATAATTTTAAAATTCTTTCCTGGTATGAACCTCTTAACGAACAGGATGTTTTTACTTCAAAGATGTTCATTTATGGCTTAAGTATCCTGGGTATTATTATTATCCTGGGATTGTTTTATGCTTTCGTGCTTAATAACGCTCAAGTTGAACTTAAAATCAAACTGGAAGAAGAGCAAAAGAGGAAGGCTATACTTTCTAAACAAAATCACAAGCTCACAGAAGAAATCGCTAAAAGGAAAGCTTCCGAATCCGAGTTGGCCTATCAGGCCAAGCATGACTTGCTCACCAATTTACCCAATCGCAGTTACGCTTTGGAAAAACTTAGTTTAGAACTTGCCCGTGCTCAGCGTAGCGGCTCTCAAATCTTAGTCATGTATATCGATCTGGATAATTTTAAACAGATCAATGACTCCATGGGTCACTTTGTCGGCGATGAGATCTTGAAACTTTGTGTTCAACGACTTCAGCACGCCGTACGCAAGACTGATGTGTTAGCCAGAATCGGCGGTGATGAGTTCCTGCTGATTATCCCGGATCTGCCAGATCACGAAGCGGCCAAACGGCTCGCCGTTGTGTTGCTTAATGAGTTTGAAAAACCATACGTCTGGCAAAACCACGAATGTTTCCTGTCTGCCAGTATTGGTATGTCGATTTATCCCAAAGATGGTGAAAGCCTGGAACAGCTTGTGGCGAGCGCTGATATGGCGATGTACAGGGTAAAACAAGAAGGTCGCAACGGGTTCTGCTTTTACAACCACAACATGAACTATGACTTACAACGTTTTCTGGAGCTGGAAAACCGTTTACGCAATGCCATTGCCAACAACCTGCTGGAACTCTACTACCAACCGATTATCAACCTTGAAAACGGTGAAGTCGTTGGTGCCGAAGCATTGATGCGCTGGAATGATGAAAAGCATGGATTTGTTAACCCGGAAGAGTTTATTTCGATTGCAGAGCGCAACGGGCTGATCCACCAGCTTGGCGAATTTGCGATTAAGCAAGCCTGTCAACAGGCGGCGTTATGGCAGGAGATTGTTCCACTCTTTGTTTCCGTCAACTTTTCCAGCATCCAGTTCCGCTACTGCGAGCGACTGTTGAAGCAAATTGAAACCAGCTTAAAGTTATCAGGACTACCTGGCGAAAAATTTGATGTGGAAGTCACTGAAAGTCTGTTTTTCAACCACAGCAATGAATTGATTTCCATGCTTGATAAACTCCGGGAACAGAACGTTAAGTTAACGATTGATGATTTTGGTACCGGCTATTCTGCACTGAGTTATATACAGCGCTTTCCGTTTGATCGCCTTAAAATCGATCGCAGCTTCATTAAAGATATGTTTGAAAATGAATCAGACAAAGAATTGGTGAACGTGATCATTGCCATGGCAAAAGCGTTAGGTTTAAAAATTATCGCCGAAGGCATTGAAGATCAGCAACATGTTGATTACCTCAAACAAATGCAGTGTGACTATGGCCAGGGGTTCTACTTTAGCCGCCCGTTGCCGAGTATAGAGTTTGAAGCGTATTTGAGAGAAGCTACTGGCAAATCTTCTTCTCCCCGACTTGCTTGACGAAATCATATTCGAGCGCCCTACGTATCCGCTCTGTCCATAGGGTATCACTCGCCTGTTAATGGCGCCGATACCCTTTCGCGAATTTGACGCCGACACCAATTGTGTTAGCCAATCAGGTTGTGCTCAACTAGAATGGCCATGACAACTGCTTTTTAAACTAGTGTTATGCTCCAAATTTCAAACAAGGTCGAACTGGCCGACTGGGAAATAGAACTCTCAGCGATAAGAGCAATGGGGAGTGGCGGACAAAACGTCAATAAAGTATCAAGCGCGATCCACTTGCGATTTGATATTAAGCGCTCTTCGTTGCCCGACGTATACAAACAGAAGTTGCTTGCTCTATCCGATAGCCGCATTACCAAAGATGGTGTTATTGTTATCAAAGCGCAGTCATTTCGAACCCAGGAACAGAATCGAGAAGATGCACTCAACCGACTGAAGCAACTGATAGTCGATGCGATGGTCGTGGTTAAAAAACGCAAAGCGACCAAACCGACTAAAAGCTCTCAACGCCGGCGTGTAGAGGCCAAAAAACGTAACAGTGCGACCAAATCACTGCGCGGTAAGGTCTCTATCTAGCGTTAGCGGTTGTCATGGCTCAAACTACGCTACACCACTGGCAACTGTTGAAATAGTCTACTAATCAATATGAGCTGCCGCCATTTTCCATACCATAACAAAGCAACCAATTTACTACTTTGTTGTTATTCCTCATGACGCTTTCATGTCGTAAAGTAACTTATAAGCTTAATATACTCATATGTTTTAACCGGCGAATCGCCGGTTTTTTTTTTACTTCTCACAGACTAACGACCAATCCCCATACTCTTCAGGTAGGCCTTACCAGTAAGGCGAGTCATTAACGCCACTGCGCCGACATGAATACATACGCAGATAAAGGTCACATTGGCTGCTACTTCATGAATGGATTCCATCCACTCCATATCCAGCAACTGTTCGCTATAGGCCAGATAGCCGGTAATACCGGTAACCATCAATCCACACCACATACACCAGATCATTACCGCACCTGCCGGATTATGTCCTTCGTGATGGTCTTTTCTGGTTTCAAACACCTCAATTAAGTGCTCAATTGCCATTGAAGGAGACGGCCTGATGGCAGACAAACGAGCCGGCGAGTTTACGATTAGCCCCCAGATCAGCCGTACCAGCACTAATCCTATCAGGGTATAGCCCACCCATTGATGGACTATGCTGCCCTCTTCGGTAATGGCGTAGTTTGCCAGGAACAGCATCGCCACTGACCAATGAGTAAACCGAACGACTTTATCCCACATCATGACTCTTTCTCCTATTTCAGCGCACCCGGGCCCAATACCCAATTAACCAATCATTGCTACTGTTCAAGCGTGCATTCACGTGATCTTTCACGCTAAAACCACCAATACATTTCAATTTCATAATTTAGAAATAGATTAATTAGCCAGACTTAAGATACCCTTAAGAAATGGTTGATAAGATAAATTATCCGGAGAACAACTTTCCTATAATTTTGTTAATTTTCAACAATATAACTATAGCCACATCCATAAACAAATAGATGCATATTTAATTTCATGACACAACTAAGAAACACACTGAGAAACTTTGACCGTTGGCGCAGACGTAAAATGGCGTCGCTGGAACCACTCCTTTACCACCTGATAAGAAATAACCGGAATTCGCAAGCAGACTTGCTTGATAATCAGCAAGTAACAGAAGTTATCATAGTGCGGAACAACAGCCGCATTGGCAATGTGCTGTTTTTAATCCCGTTCGTCAAACAAGTGCAAAAAGCCTATCCACAAGCCAATATCACCTTAATGCTAAAGCAGCCATGGCAGGGCCAGTTTTTTGACCATATGGGGATCAAGCAACTGGTATATAGCCATTTTTCTGCAAAAGACTTTTTCAAATTCTGTCGCGCTATCTATCAGTTACGCAAACAGACATTTGATTTGTGCCTGTCACCCTGTGGCTCCGCCGAAGATACCATCGTCAGCGCTCTGCTGGATGCCAAAAACAAAGTCGCCTACAGCAGCGATCTCTGCAATGATGCCTTTACCCATACGTTTCCGCATCAGAAGGCCTTTCATCATGCCGCAACTCGAAACCTCTGCCTGGTCCCGCAAATGGTGGCTGATGAAAAGCTACTGGTACCCGATCACAATATGGCTTTCAGCCAGGACGAATTAACCCAGGGTGAACAAGACAAACAAAACATATGCAACGACAGCCAGATCTGCATTGCCTACTTCAGAGGGGCACGAGGCAGTAAGCTGCTTTCTGAACAGACCTGGCAAACCATCCTAGAAAAATTTGATGCCGCATCCCCTGTTCCAATCACCTGGGTAGAAATTACCAGTCCGGATGTGGCCACACCGCTTTCCGCTGATGTTAAAACTTACGGTAATGCTAACCTTCGCTTGCTGGCCAGTTTCCTGCGTAATGTAGATGCATTTGTCTGTTGTGATACTGGACCACTTCACCTGGCGGACGCCGCTTCTGTAAGATGTATTGGCTTGTATACTGAAACGCAACCGGAAGAATTCGGTCTGCTTGGCGAGCATTGTACCCACATTGAAAATATTGATAGTTTCGACGCAGGGGAAGTACTAGATAAGATGGGGGCCGGAACAGTGTTTAGTCCACTGAAACAAGCAGTAGGTTAGACCATTCTGAAAAGCACTTCAGGCAGTAAAATCGATCATTTTGCTGCCTGAAGCACATCTAAGTAAGATCATGTGTGATGAGATTACTTTTAGTCACTTCCGCCAACACACTATTTTTCCAGCCAGCTGATTGCTTCATCATAGTTGTCAAAAAACTCTACTTCACCAGAAGTAAACCAGCCGCCGAGTTTAGCCGCCAGTTCCTGCCAGCGCTTATTTCCCAATAGAGCAATACGCTCGAATTCTGCGCCGTGCTTGAGGCCAAATCTAACATCGTCCCATGCGGCGCGTAATTCAAACCCTTCCAGTTCAGTCGCATCGAAAAACACATTTATCCGCGGTTCGGTAACGGCTGCCAGTGCATTTTCAACCATTGGCACCATGGTTTGATAATCGTGGTGCGTCAAGGTCCCCACTGCTTTAAAAGAGAGAAAAAAGTGGTCGTCTATCCGGTCTATACCAACCGAAAAGCCATGTTTTTGATTGGTCATTTTCGCCTCCATTTCAACATTTAGATCATCTGCTTATGTAGAGTCGCTAAAACGGACAGCCAATTTGAACTTATGCTGCCGATTCCCATCCGCTACTGCATTAAGGCCTGTGTGAAAAAGCAATCTCGGTTTCAATGCCGTCTGTTTTGGGTCTTGCGCTCCATATAGACTGAGTATGGATCATATTTGTACTGTCCGTATAAAGAACGGCGCTCAAATCCAAATGTTTGGTATAGTCTCAACGCTTCCGGTTGCTCATCGCCCACTTCAAGCCGGATAATGTCAGAGCCCGACCGTTCAGCATGCTCGACTAAGTGTTGCAACAAGGCTTTCGCTAGGCCGCGTCCACGGTGGCTGGCGCTGATAAATACCCGTTTGATTTCCGCGTACTCACCATCGTCTGATTTAAACGCTACAGCGCCGCAGCCAACCAGAGCCTGATCGACAAAAAGACCGACAAAGTAGACGTTATCAGCATCGATGGCCGAGATCGGCATCAGTGGATTACACTCTTCCATCGGATACAGTTCGTGCATCAGGGCGTCCAGTTCGTCCAGCAACTGTTTTACACCTGGGAAGTTGGACTTAATCGGTTTGATTTCCATGTCAGTTATCTCACGTCTTCGCCGTTCCAGAGCTTGATTGCTCGTTCGCCGGCCTGCAAACCTAATTGATAAGCAAGCTGTAACGGTTCTTTATCCCGGCTGATCCGCTGCATCTTTAATGTCTCTGGTGGGCAGATTTGCATTATTTCCACGCCCTCAGGAGGATTAGCAATCAGTGCCAGGGTATCGTTATAGCGTTGGTAGCGGGTGAGCATTGGCGAGATCAGTGCCGGAGTAGATTTCAACAAACTACGCACTACCAGCGGCACTCTGGTAGGCCGCTTTCGGTAAGATTCCGGTCGGCTGCGCAAAATCATAATTTTTGTGGCACCGCGCCTTATCGCTTCTGCTACCGGAATCGCATCGGCCACACCACCATCGACGTATCGGTACATCCCAAGTTGTACACCTTGGCGGTAAACGATAGGCACCGCACTGCTGGCTTTCATGGTTTCGGCCAGCAGGTCTACGTGCGGGGTGTGATACTCCGCCACACCACTATCTTGACGAGTCACACCAAGGAAACACGGCCGGGGGTCATTAGCCAGCGTGGCTTTATCTATGCCCAGCTCTGCCAACGTCACAGTCCACATCCAATCTAAGTCCATCAAGTCTTTACCCGCCAGAAACTTACCAGGAGTGAGAAATTCCCGGCGACAGCTGTAGTCGGTATATACCTTATAATTCCTGCCGGGCATCTTAGCCAGGTAAGCGGCAAGGTTACTGGCTCCGGCCGAGACGCCCCAAAAACTGTCAAATGGGCTAAATTGCTGTTGTAAAAAATGATCCAGAATGCCACAGGAAAATATCCCGCGCATGGCGCCACCTTCAACAATTAATGCTCTATTGCCAATGGTCTCCATTGTCCGTATGCACCTAATGTCTTCATATTCAGCCTTAATGTAACTAACCGATTGAATGATTGAAAGTATTGAGTTGCATATCGTTTCGTTTGTGCCGTCTTTCGCTTTATGAAGCCGAAGCAAGCTTTGCTAAAATAACCCTCTTTACTGAATTTAAAAGAAGCACCATGACCGATGTAGAAATAGAGCTAGAGCATATCTGGTTAGAAGCGCGTGCTGAACGCTGGCCCCAGTTGGAACGGTTTCTGTTTAGTTATTTCTGTTTTCGCCACCAGTATCTGACCCGTCACGGTAAACCAGATCGACGACTGGCTGAAAAGTTATGTCCTTGTTCAGAAAATGCCGAACTGTGCACCGAGACGGTTCTTGAGCCACTGGTTCCGCTTGATGCCGTTCAGGGGGAAATAAAACGTTATCAACGAGACGGGAAATTAACACCGTCTACTTTGAGACGCCTGCTGGATTCACTATTACATTATGCCGTCATCAGCCGCCAGCAGAAGCAGCGACTTAAGGATCTTGGGTACTCAAATAGCATGCCAGCGATCTGGTACCAAAAGGACGAAAAATCCATAACCTGCCGTTTTGAAGCCGCTGGCATCACACTGAAACTGGAGCCATTCTAGTATTCAGGACGAAAAAAAGCCCGGTATAAACCGGGCTTAATATCTTGCAGATTATTTCGGGTTGGGTTCTGTGCGCATACCCATTATCAGACTGACACACATGGCCAACAGCACGAATGTAAATGGCAGTGCGGTTGAAATGGCCCCCGCCTGCAGCGCCTGAATAGCTTGCGTACCACCAATCCAAAGTAGTGCAATGGCAATCGCCCCTTCCATCAGCGCCCAGAAAACACGTTGTGGTACTGGAGCGTCGACTTTACCACCGGCGGTAATGCTGTCGATAACCAGTGAGCCCGAATCCGACGAGGTGATAAAGAACACCAACACCAGGATAATCCCAACGACAGACAGCAGGTTGCCCACAGGCAGCTGTTCAAACATCTGGAACATAGCCAGCGAAACATCGGTTAACCCGTTGGCACCCAGCTGACCAATCTGGTTAACAACCTGATCAATCGCCAGACCGCCAAATACAGACATCCACAACAGGGTTACACCGGTTGGAACCAACAGGACGGCAGTGATGAACTCACGAACGGTACGACCTTTAGATACCCGAGCGATAAACATACCGACAAATGGCGACCATGAAATCCACCACGCCCAGTAGAACACTGTCCAGCCCTGGAACCAGGCTTCATCTTCCCGGCCGTGAGGGTTACTTAACGGAATAATGTTTTCAACATATGCCATTAACGTCTCAGGGATAGAGCTCAGTGCGACGGCAAAGCCAATCAACGCAACTGCGATCAGCAATGCGAAAGCAATCAGCATATTGACATTACTGATGATTTTAACGCCGCCATCAATACCACGAACTACGGATACTACTGCAAGCAGTGTCACTACAATGATAACGACAATCTGCAGGTTAATGCCCGCTTCGATGCCGAACACATGATGAATACCACTTGCCGCTTGCTGGGCACCCAGGCCCAATGACGTGGCCAAGCCAAACAAGGTGGCTAATACCGCGAGGATATCTACGATATGGCCAGCCCAGCCCCATGCCCGGTCACCCAGGATTGGGTAAAATATTGACCGGATAGACAATGGCAGGCCTTTGTTAAAGGCAAAAAACGCCAGTGACAATGCAACCACACCATAAATTGCCCATGGGTGAAGACCCCAGTGGAACATGGTGGCCCCCATCGCCAGTCTCGCGGCCTCTGGCGTATTCGCTTCAACACCCAGCGGTGTTTCGTACCATCCGGTGAAGTACGCTACCGGCTCTGCCACACTCCAGAACATCAGACCGATACCCATACCTGCAGCAAACAACATGGATAACCATGATAGATATGAGTAATCTGCTGTCGCATCCTGACCGCCTAATCGAATTCTACCGAAAGGCGAAACAATCAAAGCCAGACAAAAAATCACAAAAATATTGCCGGACCAGATAAACAACCAGTCAAATGCGCCAATAATCTGCCACTTGATTCCATCCAGAGTCGCCTTTGCCGTTTCTGCATCTGAAACTAACGTCGCAATCAAGAATAGTAGGATCAGGCCCGCGCTCCACCCAAATACAGGGTTATGAACGTCAAAACCCCATTTTTGTACATTATCCTGACCGATGGTGTAATCGGTACTGTCGATACTGTACTTATCAATACCCTTTGTCATTCTTCCTCTCTTCTAGCCTATTAATCTAGTGAGTGCATGATTTGTACACTAACATTTTGACCTAGAAACACTGAGTAGGCAATTTCTCCAGAGACTAGTGGCCAAAACAGCTATTATTGTAAGGACATCAATTACAAATGCCAGTGAACGGATAAATTTTAACCTAAGATTTTATTAATAGTTGAGCATTTGACCAAATTTTATACAGAAAATTTCACTATAATTATAAGATATTTGTTAGTACTCGAATCGTTAAACGATTTTTAGTAGCATGAATTATTCGTTCCAGAACAGGAAAAAAGCGGCATATTCTCATAGTCAAGATTTGCTACTTTTATTCATTTAGGAATTGATGTATTTTCGCCATGATCACCCTAGATACAGCGACACATTAGGTATTAGCTTGGAAAAACATGAAGAAGTTTTGGTGTCACTGCGGCAGATAATCCGCGCGATTGACCTCCATTCAAAGAAGCTCAGTAAAGAGTCCGGCCTGACGGGGCCACAATTGATCTTGATGCGTTCCATCCGGGAACTGGGCGAAGTAACCATCAAGCAGTTGTCAGTACACACCAACATGAGCCAAGCGACGGCAACTACCATACTGGACAGGTTAGAGAAAAGTGGTCTGGTAGTTCGTGTCCGCAGCCAGTCAGATAAACGTAAAGTGCACGCACATCTCACCGAACGTGGCCAAACACTGTTGCAAGATGCCCCAATGCCGCTGCAACAGAGCTTTATCAATAAGTTTCAGAAACTGGACGAGTGGGAGCAGTCTTTACTGCTGTCATCGGTACAACGAATTTCATCAATGATGAATGCTGAAGATATCGATGTAGCACCGGTATTGGAGCTGGGCAGCATTACTAAGCACGTGTGAGTCGACATTGATATTAATCAGCCACAGAAAATAGTTGTGGTCTGGCACTAATCACTCTTCATTGCAGTATTGAATTAGAGCAATAAAAAAACCGAGTCATCTGACTCGGTTTTTTGCATCTTCTACAGAGTTATTCTTGCTCGTCCGAGCCAGAATCTTCTGTTGGTTGCTGCGGAGCATCTGTTGTTTCACCCTGCTGTTCTGAGTCCAGTTCGGCCTCTTCCAACAATGCTTCTTCAACTTCATCGATTCGCTGCAGGCCAACTACCAGTTCACCTTCAGATGTTCTGATCAGCGTAACGCCCTGAGTATTTCGGCCTACCTGGCTAACTTCTGCAACACGAGTTCGTACCAGAGTACCGGCGTTGGTGATCATCATCATTTCATCACCTTCTTCCACCTGTACCGCACCGACAACGTTACCGTTACGTTCAGATACTTTAATGGAAACAACACCTTGAGTGGCACGGCTCTTCGCCGGATATTCAGACAGAATGGTACGCTTACCATAACCGTTTTCCGTCACCGTCAGGATATCGCCTTCATTGGCTGGAACAATCAAAGATACGACTTGATCGTCACCGCTTAGCTTCATACCACGAACACCGGCGGCAGTACGGCCCATGGCACGGACTTGCTGTTCATTAAAGCGAACCACTTTACCCGCTTTGGAGAACAGCATGATGTCGCTGTCACCACTGGTAATATCCACGCCGATCAGAGAGTCATCTTCACGCAGGTTAACCGCAATCAGACCATTAGAACGTACATTGGCAAACTGATCCAAAGAGGTCTTCTTCACGGTGCCGTCACCGGTTGCCATAAAGATGAACTTATCTTCAGAGAATTCGTCCACCGGCAGAATCGCGGTGATGCGCTCACCCTCTTCCAGCGGCAGAATATTCACAATCGGTTTACCACGAGCAGTTCGGGTCGCCTGAGGCAACTGGTACACTTTCAGACGATAGGTCTTACCACGCGTCGAGAAGCACAAGATATTGTCGTGGGTATTCGCCACCAGAAGACGCTCAATGTAGTCTTCATCTTTCATCCGGGTTGCGCTCTTACCTTTACCGCCACGACGCTGAGATTCATAGTCACTCAGCAGTTGGTATTTCACATAACCTTCGTGAGACAGGGTAACCACAACATCTTCACGAGCAATCAGCTCTTCCAGATCGATATCATGGCTGGCTGCGGTAATTTCAGTGCGACGTGCGTCACCGTAACCATTGCGAACCGCTTCCAACTCTTCACAGATGACTTCCATCAGACGTTCAGTGCTGGCCAGAATGTGCATCAGTTCAGCAATTACATCCAACAGCTCTTTATATTCGTCGAGAATTTTCTCATGTTCCAGACCGGTCAGACGGTGCAGACGCAATTCCAAAATCGCCTGGGCTTGCTGCTCTGTCAGGAAGTACTGACCATCACGAATACCATATTGTGGTTCCAGCCACTCTGGACGAGCCGCGTCAGTACCGGCGCGTTCCAGCATTGCCGCAACGTTACCCAAGTCCCAGCCGCGAGCCATCAGGCCAACTTTTGCTTCTGCTGGTGTTGGTGCCCGGCGAATCAGTTCGATGATTTCGTCGATGTTGGCCAGAGCCAGCGCCAAACCTTCCAGAATATGGGCTCGTTCACGCGCTTTACGCAATTCAAAGATGGTACGACGGGTCACCACTTCGCGACGATGGTCGACGAAGCATTTCAGCATATCTTTCAGGTTGAACAACTGTGGCTGACCGTTATTCAGTGCCACCATGTTGATGCCGAAAGTCGTCTGTAGCTGTGTATTGGCGTACAGATTGTTAAGCACAACCTCGCCCACCGCATCACGCTTACATTCGATGACGATGCGCATGCCGTCTTTATCAGACTCGTCACGCAGCGCACTGATGCCTTCGACTTTCTTATCTTTAACCAGCTCGGCAATTTTTTCTATCAGGCGGGCTTTGTTCACCTGGTACGGAATTTCAGTGACAATAATGGTCTCTTTGCCATTCTTGTCCGCTTCAATCTCCGCTTTGGAACGCATATAGATTTTGCCGCGACCGGTTTTATACGCGTCAACAATACCTTTTCGGCCACTGATCAGCGCCGCTGTCGGGAAATCCGGTCCGGGAATGTATTCCATCAACTCATCAATGGTGATCGCTTCGTTATTGATATAGGCCAGACAGCCATCGATAACTTCACCCAGGTTATGAGGTGGAATGTTGGTTGCCATGCCGACCGCGATACCGGAGGAACCGTTGACCAGCAGGTTAGGAACTTTGGTTGGAAGTACTGCAGGAATCTGCTCAGTACCGTCATAGTTTGGAACGTAATCGACGGTCTCTTTATCCAAGTCAGCCAGCAGTTCATGCGCCATTTTGGCCATTCGAACTTCGGTATAACGCATTGCCGCTGCGGAGTCACCATCGATTGAGCCGAAGTTACCTTGGCCATCGACCAGCATGTAACGCAGGGAGAACGGCTGAGCCATACGTACGATGGTATCGTAAACTGCGCTATCACCATGAGGGTGATATTTACCGATTACGTCACCAACAACACGGGCGGATTTTTTATATGGTTTGTTCCAATCGTTGCCTAGAACGTTCATCGCGAACAGAACGCGGCGGTGAACAGGTTTCAGGCCATCACGCACATCCGGAAGAGCACGACCAACGATAACTGACATCGCATAGTCCAGGTAAGAACCTCGAAGCTCATCTTCAATGTTTACGGGCGTGATCTCTTTAGCTAGATCGCTCATAGAGCCAATATCCCTCTATTTTTAGATCGTATGTACAATACGTGTAAGGTGCAAAAATATA
Organism: Vibrio sp.; assembly: GCF_050299255.1. GTDB lineage: Bacteria > Pseudomonadota > Gammaproteobacteria > Enterobacterales > Vibrionaceae > Vibrio. The sequence goes on along the minus strand of NZ_JBNKVP010000048.1, from coordinate 14,980 downwards.
ACACAGTTTTCCAAGCTTCGGCATTACTTTCCCTCTCCTTTTATCAGGTTGTGAGCTTGGTAGGGAATCAAACGCCGACAAATTAAACATATTGGACCTAGCCGACTGAATTTGGGCTATTTTTTATCCAAATCTTCGTCAAGAATGGGGAAAATCTGGTCTTGAGTATGAGAACGGTTATAATGCCCGCAACAGAGACAATCCCGGCCAAAGAGAAAAGTACACATGACCAAATCGCAGAATGTCGATCCGAATGAAATTAAAAAATTTGAAGATATGGCGTCTCGTTGGTGGGACCTGGAAGGCGAATTTAAACCGCTACACCAGATCAACCCGCTGAGGCTGCATTACGTGATGGATAAAGCCGATGGTTTATTTGGAAAAACGGCCTTAGACGTGGGCTGTGGTGGTGGCATTTTGGCTGAAAGTATGGCTCAGCAAGGCGCGGTAGTCACCGGTCTCGATATGGGCAAAGAGCCACTGGAAGTCGCTCGCCTGCACGCGCTGGAAACCGGGACCAAACTGGACTATATCCAGAGCACCATTGAAGACCATGCTGAGCAGTTTCCTCACCACTACGATGTGGTAACCTGTATGGAGATGCTGGAACACGTGCCTGACCCGCTGTCGGTCGTGCAAGCGTGTGCCCGCCTGGTTAAGCCTAATGGGCACGTATTTTTCTCTACCCTGAATCGAAACTTTAAGTCTTACCTGTTTGCCATTGTCGGGGCGGAAAAGCTGCTACGGATTGTTCCCGAAGGCACCCACGATCATGAGAAGTTTATTCGCCCTTCAGAACTGATTCGGATGATAGACCAAACCGACCTGGTCGAACACGGTATCACTGGATTGCATTACAATCCTCTCACCGACAGCTATAAACTGGGCCAAAAAGTCGATGTGAACTACATCGTACATACTGTGAAAAGTTAACCTTTCTCTCTTTGGCGATGTGATCCACATCGCCTGTTTCTTCATCCGATAAATTGTATAAATTACCGCCACTTGCTGGTGCATTAAACAGCGACTTTTGGCCGATCAATTTGGCATAAAGATCAAGAAATTTTTTTTGATTGTGGGTTACGTTTAAACCAATCCCAAAACCGTAATTTTCTATCGTCAAACCTGCCCTATAGTCATCGGTTAGTATCTACTAACTGTTTTTTATTTTTGATAGTTATCCACAAGTCATCCAAGATCTGTTCCTTGAAAAGGTTTGGAACTAGCACTATCTTGTAACTCGAATTATACGAAGCCCCTATATCTTGTGTTTCTACTACAATATATAGACAGACTTTGAACACAAAGCCGGCAGCCTGTTACTTATAATTAAAGAAAAATACGGCTTTTATCCGATTTGTTAGGGAAATGAAGCAGAATGAACCAACAATTAACCGTTACAAAGCGTGATGGTCGCAAAGAAACTATTGATCTGGACAAGATCCACCGAGTGATCACTTGGGCAGCGGAAGGTCTGAACAATGTTTCTGTATCTCAGGTAGAACTGAAAGCTCATATTCAGTTCTACGATGGTATTACAACGTCAGATATCCATGAGACCATTATTAAATCCGCCGCAGATTTGATTTCAGAAGAGACGCCAGATTACCAATATCTGGCAGCTCGCCTGGCTGTGTTCCATTTACGCAAGAAAGCTTACGGTGAGTATGAGCCTCCGTCGCTCTATACTCACATCGCTCGCATGGTCGACATGGGTAAGTATGACAAGCACTTGCTGGAAGACTACACCAAGGCCGAACTGGATGAACTGAACAGCTACATCGATCATAAGCGTGATCTGAACTTCTCTTACGCTGCGGTGAAACAGCTGGAAGGTAAATACTTCGTCCAGAACCGGGTTACCGGGCAAATTTACGAAAGCGCACAGTTTCTGTACATTTTGGTGTCAGCGTGCCTGTTTGCCAACTATCCGAAAGAGACGCGTCTGGATTACGTAAAGCGATTCTACGACGCAACCTCAACGTTCAAGATTTCATTGCCGACTCCGATTATGTCCGGTGTGCGTACCCCTACCCGTCAGTTCAGCTCATGCGTACTGATCGAGTGTGGCGATAGCCTGGATTCCATCAACGCAACGGCAAGTTCAATCGTTCGCTATGTTTCCCAACGGGCAGGTATCGGTATCAACGCCGGCCGAATCCGTGCTCTTGGTTCCGAGATTCGCGGTGGTGAAGCATTCCATACCGGTTGTATTCCGTTCTACAAGTATTTCCAGACTGCGGTTAAATGCTGCTCTCAAGGCGGTGTTCGTGGTGGCGCGGCGACAGTGTTCTACCCATTGTGGCACGGCGAAGCACAATCTCTTCTGGTGCTGAAAAACAACCGCGGTGTCGAAGAAAACCGGGTTCGCCACATGGACTATGGCGTGCAGCTGAACAGAACCATGTATCAGCGTCTGATTGACGGTGGCAACATTTCGCTGTTCTCTCCGTCGGATGTCCCTGGCCTGTACGACGCGTTCTTCCAGAACCAGGACGAGTTCGAACGTCTGTACGTCAAATACGAAAACGATCCTTCGATCAAGCGAACCACAGTGAAAGCAATTGAGATCTTCTCACTACTGATGCAAGAACGCGCTTCAACCGGCCGTATTTACATTCAGAACGTTGATCACTGTAACACCCATAGCCCGTTTGATGCTGAAGTGGCTCCGGTTCGTCAGTCTAATCTGTGCCTGGAAATTGCACTGCCGACCAAACCACTGAGCAATGTAGAAGACGAGCAGGGTGAAATCGCCCTATGCACGCTGTCTGCATTTAACCTGGGTGCCATCAACCACCTGGACGATTTTGAAGAACTGGCTGACCTGGTCGTACGTGCGCTGGACGCACTGCTGGATTACCAGGACTATCCTCTGCCTGCCGCGTACCGTTCAACCATGAACCGTCGTACCCTGGGTGTGGGCGTGATCAACTACGCTTACTACCTGGCGAAAAACGGCGTGAAATATTCTGACGGAAGTGCAAATGGTTTGACTCACCGCACCTTTGAAGCCATGCAGTATTACCTGCTGAAAGCATCGGTTGCGCTGGCCAAAGAGCAAGGTAAGTGCCCTGCATTTGATGAAACCAACTACGCTAAAGGCTTGATGCCGGTCGACACCTATAAGAAAGATCTCGACAAAATTTGTGATGAACCGCTGCACTACGACTGGGATGGTCTGCGTCAGGAAATCATGCAACACGGTTTGCGTAACTCAACTCTGACTGCACTGATGCCTTCGGAAACGTCTTCACAGATTTCCAACGCAACTAACGGTATTGAACCGCCTCGTGGCTATGTCTCGGTTAAAGCATCTAAAGACGGCATTCTGAAGCAGGTGGTGCCAGAGTTTACCGAATATAAAGACAACTATGAGTTGCTGTGGAACATCGGCTCGAACGATGGCTACCTGCACCTGGTGGGTATCATGCAGAAGTTTGTTGATCAGTCTATCTCGGCCAACACCAACTATGACCCAAGCAAATATGAGTCGGGCAAAGTTCCGATGAAAAAACTGCTGCAGGATCTGCTGACGGCCTACAAGTTTGGCGTCAAAACTCTGTACTATCACAACACCCGTGATGGTGCCAAAGATGACCAGAAAGATTCGGTCCAGGTACAAGACGATGATTGTGCCGGCGGCGGCTGTAAGATCTAACCTGACTTTTACCGGTCACGGTTTCCACAGAATATAGCGCTCCCTGCTCAGCGGGGAGCAAAAAAGGAATTGAGGCAATATGGCTTATAGTACTTTTACCCAAACCAAAAATGACCAGCTGAAAGAACCTATGTTTCTGGGTCAGCCGGTCAACGTTGCACGTTACGACCAGCAGAAGTTCGAGATTTTCGAGAAGCTGATCGAGAAGCAGTTATCGTTTTTCTGGCGTCCGGAAGAAGTTGACGTGTCGAGCGACCGCATCGACTACAACAAACTACCGGATCATGAAAAGCACATTTTCATTTCTAACCTGAAGTATCAGACTCTGCTCGATTCTATTCAGGGCCGCAGCCCGAACGTGGCGCTATTGCCTCTGGTATCGTTGCCTGAAGTTGAAACCTGGATAGAAACCTGGTCGTTCTCAGAAACCATTCACTCGCGCTCTTATACCCACATTATTCGCAACATTGTGAATGATCCGGCGGTAGTCTTCGACGATATCGTTGAGAACGAGCATATTCTGAAACGCGCCAAGGACATCGCCCATTACTACGATGATCTGATCAAGCTAACTAACGACTACCACCGCTACGGCGAGGGCGAACATCAGATCAACGGCGAAACCGTCACTGTGAGCCTGACTGAGCTGAAGAAAAAGCTTTACCTGTGCCTGATGTCGGTTAACGCTCTGGAAGCGATCCGTTTTTATGTTAGCTTCGCCTGCTCATTTGCGTTTGCCGAACGTGAACTGATGGAAGGTAACGCAAAAATCATCAAACTGATTGCCCGTGATGAAGCGCTGCACCTGTCCGGTACTCAGCATATGATCAACCTGCTGCGTAATGGTCAGGATGATTTCTCTTTCATGCAAATCGCCGAAGAGTGTAAACAGGAGTGCTTTGACCTGTTTAAAGCGGCAGCGGAACAAGAGAAAGAGTGGGCTGAATACCTGTTTAAAGACGGCTCTATGATCGGTCTGAACCGCGATATCCTGTGCCAGTACGTCGAGTATATTACCAATATTCGTATGCAGGCCGTTGGGTTACCAGTGGCATACCCGGAGTCAACGTCTAACCCTATTCCGTGGATTAACGCCTGGTTATCGTCTGATAACGTGCAGGTTGCGCCTCAGGAAGCAGAAATCAGCTCATACCTGGTTGGCCAGATTGACAACGAAGTCAGCGGCGATGACTTTGAGGGCTTCGAACTCTAATGCCTCGAATAAAAATCAACGGCTTGACGGCTATCGAATCGAATCCATCCAATACCTTGTTGGAGACGATGGAAAACGCTGGCCTCGAACCTGAATACCATTGTCGTGACGGGCACTGTGGTGCCTGTCGATGTAAGTTGGTTACGGGTGAAGTCGAGTACGTTGGTTTTGCTATGGCCTATACGGAAGCAGAAGAGATCCTGCCCTGTATCTGCCGGGCGGTAACGGATATTGAAATCCACAACGTCGCCTACAGCCTGAAAGAAAAAAGCGCATAATTATGCGCTTTTGAGAATAATTCTAATTTAGGCCAGCCTTAGGGCTGGCTTAATTCAATCCGGTAAGAAATCGGTCTGCAGTAAGCATGGATACTGGCTTATCAGCAATCTCCCGGCCGTCATCATCAAACAGAGATAAGCGATACCCTTGGTACCCGGCAGTCGCGCTGTCTTCTGGCGCGTGAAGCCACAACGACAGTACATCGCAATGATCCGTATTAAATGCCTCTCCTAAAACAACTTTTTGACTTGCTACCTTGTACCAGACCAAAATTTTGGATTGATGGAACATGTCAGCCTCCTTGCAAGCACTCCAACGAATTTTTAGTGTACTTGCTATTTGGCTAAAAGCCAGATTGTTTTTTAACCAAATCTGACTGCCTACTTGTAAATCATCAACTTAGGTTTAGACAATTTTATTATAAGCACCCAGGTCGATCTCTAACTGAATATAAGGTGCATATTCATGCGGTTGTCATGTAGACCATGTATAGACTTCAATCAATCTTATTATTGTGAAATTGCACTGGAAGGCACGTGCATCTCTTTGTCACTTTCTAGTGCGCTGTAGTGGGCAAAAATGGCTTTGCCGGCCAAATAGCGTCGCAACATGTCGCCGGCAACGGTACCGATGAGCTCCTTTTGCTCGGCAGCGCTGAGTTTACGCCGGAAGCTGAACCTTTTCCCCCACTCTCCCTGGCTGGTAGAAATGGCAACGGCAAAGCTATCGCCGTGCAGTTTACCCGTCACTACAGCGATATCGGTGGCACACTTCTCGCGCGTCGCCCCGGCCAGAGCGAAAACGGCCGCCAGAGAGTCTTGTTCGTGTTCACCCAGATCGACCTGACTGCCCAATACCCAGCCATGACCACAATACGACTGAGCGTTTGGATCGGAGTGCAGCCAGTTACACAACCACCCCTGAGTCGACTGCTCGGAAATGGCAATTGACTGCTTTTTATCGGCAATTAAATGCCCTAAGTGGCTGACCATAGGTTCGTCCACGCTGACCACATAAGGTTCGATGAGACTAAAGATAAGCTGGGCTAGTTTGACCCGGTTGTCGAGATCCTCTTTAGGCCCGAACAGTTTCACTTCGATAAACGGCAAATAGGAGCGATAGCCAATCTGATACCCTTCTGGCAGTTCCAGTTTATCAAGCTTGTCCGATAAGGCCGATTCAGAAGAGCCCAGCGTATACAAACGGCTGCAAGCCTGTCCGTCCGTATCAGGGTGACTGGATTTAAGGTCAGGAATAATTACCTGCTCGACCATCAGCTTAAATTCTTTCGGTACGCCCGGGGTAAAATAAAATACACAGTCGTTAATGGTCATTTTAAACCCGCATGCGGTGCCAATCGGGTTATCCAGCATGACAGAACCGGCTGGTAACATCGCTTGCTTGCGATTGCTTTCCGGCATCGGCTTGCCTCGCCCGGCAAAAAAGGCTTCCAGTTCCTGTAACCATTGCTGGTTCAGCTGTAATTCCACGTCTGCTGCACGGGCTGCCGCTTCAGCGCTCAAATCATCACTGGTTGGTCCAAGCCCGCCATTGACGATAACCACCTGACTGTTAAAGCTCAGCATCATTAACTCTTCGACCAGAGCATTAAAATTGTCACCCACGGTCGAACGTTTGCTTAAAGACAAGCCTTGTTCGAAAAACAGCCGTGATAACCAGGCAGCATTAGTATCGACTATATCGCCGTGGAGCACTTCTTCCCCTGTGCTTAACATCGCTATTTTTAACATCTCGTTTTCCTGTTTCTTGTCTTAGCCTGGCCACTCGAAAGAATCACTGGAATGTGTTTGCCACCCAGTATGTTATGGTCATTACAAAGCAATTGTTATGCCTTTACTTTACGCTAAATTTTGTGGCTAGGGAAAGTGCTGCTGAATATAGTACCAATGATCAGTACTCACGGCATCGAGCTACCAACACTCCAGCTTTCATCCCGTTTTATACCATCTTGAATACGGTTGTGATTCGCAGAGCGCTACAACGGTTAATTGCCTCTCGGCCCCCTCCGCTTTCTAGCACGCGGCAAGGGGTCGCCGATTGGCCGCATTTTGTGCCGCATCTAAGATTATCCAATACAAACAAAACCATTTAGGCAGAAAATTGACCCCAGTCAAACCTTGGTAGCAGATAGCTTCTACACTGAAATTAAAACTATCTGATTATCAATTATCTAGCGCACGCTGATTTTAGGAGGCGGTTATGATTAGTACCTTTATCGTAAACTTTGTAGGGAAAGCAACTCCAGCAACCATTAAAGAACTGGCGGCGCTCACCCATGAAAACGGGGGCAAATGGTTAATTAGTAAGGTCAACTTTATTGAACAGCAGGTCGCGGCTGTTATTAAGGTAGAGCTCCCCACAGCTAATGAGCAAATAGTCAAAGATGCCTTTCTGGCCCAGCCGGATCTGTTGGTGCAGATTGTCGACTCAGACGCGACGCAGCACCAGACTGATACCATTTACCAGATACGACTCGATTCCAACGACCGCGCCGGTATCGTTAACGAAATTACGCACGTACTTGATAACCAGGGTATTAGCATTCTGGATATGGACTGCCAGCGGGTATTTATCGCCGGCGGCGGCGGTGTCAGTTCCAGCCTGTTTACTGCTAATATGGCCATCAAGTTGCCTTCCGAAGTTAACATTGATGACATCACGGACGAACTGGAATCACTGAGCGAAGATACGCGGGTAACCGTAGAAGGTTAACCGATGCAGAAAATCACTTCTCCGTTACACCTTGAGTGATACACAAAACAAAAGAGCAGCCGAGGCTGCTCTTTTGTTTATTTAACTGACCACTGAGAGAGTGACCGTTTAAAATCGGTATAATCAAACTCGTTCAGTTTTTGTATCTCGCCCGTTGACCGTTCGCAGTAAACAGACGGCATTCTCAGGCCATTGAACCAGTTCAGTTTCACCATGGTGTAGCCCGCGCTGTCCATGATATGTAATTTCTGGCCAATCTTTAGTGGCTCGGCAAAATTAGCTACACAGAATTGGTCCCCTGCCAGACAGGAGCATGAGCCAATCACATATTCGTGTTCACCGTTTTCATCCGCTTCCAGAATGGATGCCGGCTCGTCATAAATTAAGGTATCCAGACGGTGGGCTTCGGTGGCAGAATCAACGATAGCGGTTTTTTTCTCATTTTCCACAATGTCGACCACGCTCACCACCAGATCGGTTGTTTTGGTGATGATCGCTTCGCCTGGCTCCAGGTACAGCTGTACGCCATGCTTGGCAGAAAATGCTTTCAGTGCCAGACCGAGCTTTTCAATGTCATAGCCTGGCCAGGTAAAGAACACGCCGCCACCTAAGCTGACCCAGTCCAGCTTGTCCAGGTATTGACCAAACTGACTGGAGATCGAATCCAGCAACGCAGTGAAGGCATCGACATCTTTGTTCTCACAGTTCATGTGGAACATCACACCATCCAGGCTATCAAACACTTCAGGTTGAATATGGTCTGCCTGAACACCCAAACGGGAAAACCGACGTGCAGGGTTGGCCAGATCCTGGCCAGCATAACTAACGCCAGGGTTAAGACGCAGCCCCACGCTGGCTTTACCTTCGATCAGGTGACGATGCGCCGCTAACTGACTCTGGGAGTTGAAGATCATTTTGTCGCAGATATCCGCGACTTCCCGAACGTCATCCTCACTGTAACCTACGCTGTAAGCGTGAGTTTCACCCCCGAAGGTTTCATAGCCCAGCTTCACTTCATAAGGGCCGCTGCTGGTTGTACCATCCAGGTAAGGCTTAATGATGTCAAAGACACCCCAGGTGGAAAAACACTTCAGCGCCAGCACCAGCTTCACGCCGGAAATGTCTTTCAGCTGTTTGGCTTTTTCCAGATTCGCGATCAACTTATTTTCGTCAATCATAAAATACGGGGTTTTCAGTTGTTGTTTGTTCAAAGTCATCTCTTGTTCCGATAGCTCTGTCTGCTGTATCAGCAACAATGCATAGATAAAAAGGGAGCCTGCGAGCGCTCCCTTTCGTTACCAATTTAATCTCTCTGGCGGCAATAGTTACCGTCGGTCTGAGAGTTATTTCAGAATTTGGATATCAGGCTGGCCAACTTCCAGCTCCTGAACATGCCAGTCCAAGCCGATTTCAGGCATGGTTTCCAGGAACGGATCCGGGTCCAGCTGCTCCATGTTAAACACACCAGCGTCCGCCCACTTGCCGCGGAAATACTGCAGAGCAGCGGTAATGGCCGGCACACCTGTGGTGTAAGAAATCGCCTGATGTTCAACATCTTCATAAGCCACTTCATGGTCAGCGTTGTTGTAAATGAATACGCTACGCTCTTTACCGTCTTTTTTACCCTGCACCCAGGTACCGATACAGGTTTTACCTGTGTAACCCGGTGCCAGTGAGGTTGGGTCAGGCAACAGCGCTTTTAACACGTGCAGAGGCTGAACCACGGTGCCGTCTTGCAGCGTAACCGGATCCGGGCTCAGCAGGCCAATGTCACGCATACAGTTGAAGTAATTCAGGTAACGGTCACCAAAGCCCATCCAGAACTCGATACGCTTCGCGGGAATAAACTCCTTCATAGAACGAACTTCATCGTGCGCCATTGAGTACACTTTGTGTTTGCCCACCAGAGGGAAGTCAAATTCAAACATCCGCGAGTGACAAGGCACTTGCTTCCACTCACCTTGGTCCCAGTAGAAAGAATCACCCTGGATTTCCAGCATGTTCGTTTCCGGGTCAAAGTTGGTCGCAAATTTCTTACCATGATCGCCGGCATTTACGTCCATGACGTCGATAGTATCGATTTCATCAAACAGGTGCTTCACCGCGTACGCCGCAAATACTGACACAACGCCCGGATCGAAGCCTGCGCCCAGAATACCGGTGATACCCGCTTGCTTAAACTTGTCACGATATTCCCACTGCCAGTCATAGGCTTGCGGTACTTGCTGGCCTTCTGAACACAGATCCACCGCAACCGACGTATCCAGGTACGAAACTTTAGCCTGGTAGCAGGCTTCCATAATAGTCATATTGACCCACGGAGGACCGGCATTAATCACCAGATCAGGCTGGACTTCTTTAATTAACGCAACCAGCGCATCCACGTCGTCTGCATTCACCGCACGGGCTTCAAGCTTCTTACTGGAGTCTTTCAAATTATTTTTGTTTTTGATCGACTCAATAATTTTCTCACATTTAGCCACGGTCCGTGATGCGATAGTGATATCGCCCAGTACATCGTTGTTTTGTGCAGCTTTATGGGCAATTACCCAGCCAACACCGCCAGCTCCAATCTGCAAAATTGCCATAGTTTCGTTACCTTTCTTATCCAGCTAGCTCGTCGGCTAGGTTTTTAATTTTCGTCAGTAAAGTTTCAAAGTCCGAAATCTTCAAACAAGGGTTCAAAATAGTAAATTTCAGTGCCGAATGACCATCCACCACAGTTTCACCCAGTACCGCTTCGCCTCGAGTCAGGGCCTGCAATCGTACCGTTTGATTCAGTTTGTCCTGATCGGCTGCAGCGTCATTTACCACCCGGAACAACACCGTAGACAGTGTTGGCTGCGCCAACAGCTCAAAGCCGTCTGTCTGGCTGACCAGATCCGCGACTTGCAGCGTCTGTTCCAGCAAGTGATCGTACATATCGCCCAGTGCTTTAGGCCCGACGCTCTGCATGGTCATGTACACTTTCAACGCATCAAAACGTTTCGTGGTTGCGATCGATTTGTCTACCAGGTTCGGCAGCTCATCGTGCTCACGGTTCAGGTAGTCTGCATGATGCAACAGATACTTGAAGTTACTCTTATCTTTGACCAGAACGGCACCGCAGCTGATTGTTTGATAGAACAGCTTATGGAAATCGACCGTGATCGAATCCGCGCGTTCGATCCCCTGCAAGCGACCTTTATGACTGCTCAGAATCAACGCACCGCCGTAAGCGCCATCAACGTGCATCCACATTTCGTGTTTATCGGCCACATCGGCTATGGTGTTCAGCTCATCGATCGCACCATGGTCGGTAGTACCGGCGGTCCCCACGACAGCAAATGGAATTAATCCTTCAGCTTTGGCCTGCTCGATCACGGCATCCAGCTTGCTGACATCCATAGTACCATTCGGGTGTGCATCCACAGTCAGTACCGCTTTTTCACCCAGCCCCATCCAGGACGCCGATTTCTGCACAGTAAAGTGCGCTTTGCTTGAGCAGACAATACGTAGCTTGTCAGCGTACTCAGGCAGGCCCAGTTTCTGGATAGAATGGCCAGATAACTTATCTGCGATCCAGTCACGAGCCAGCATCAGGCCCATCTGGTTGCTCTGGGTACCGCCACTGGTGAAAATACCGTCGGCTTGCTCGCCCAACTCATATTTGTCGCACAGCCAGTTAATCACTTTCTGTTCCACATAGGTGGCAGACGAAGCCTGGTCCCAGGAATCCATCGACTGGTTCAGTGTCGCGATCATCGCTTCTGCAGCTACTGCTGACATTAGTGGTGGAGTATGTAAGTGAGCAATGCAATCCGGGTGTTGAACTATGATGGAGTTCTTCGCCACCAAGTCTGCCGCATCATCAATCACGCTTTTCAGTGGCGCGTTTTTATGGTCAAGATCAACCGCGTTAATCGCGGCTTCTAGCAGTTTTGGCTCCAGACCAGAATACGGTGCATTCACTTGCTCAAACACCGCTTTCATCGCCGCTGTGGTGTGGTTCATTACTGCCGCAAATTCGTCACTGCCGGATTCACCAGTCTGGATGAAGTGCTGCTGCCACTTTTCCGCGTTAGTTTCAGGTTCAACCAGGCTACCGCCAGCGGCCAGAATCGCTTCTTCAATCACACGCAGCGCAAAATCAATCTGTTCAAACGAGATGATCAGCGGCGGTAGGAAACGGATAACCGAGCCTTCACGGCCACCCTTTTCAACCATCAGACCACGTTCCAGAGCGGCACGCTGAATCGCCAGAGTCAGCTGACCGTCTGCCACAGGCTCACCAAACTTGTTCTTTTCGCCGTTTGGATTTTTGATTTCGACACCCAGCATCAGGCCTTTGCCACGAACTTCGGCAATACAGTTAACCCGTTTTTGAATGTTTTCCAAGCCGTGACGCAGGTACTGACCCGCAATATTGGCATGTTCAACCAGGCCATCACGTTCGATAATTTCCAGTGCTTTCGCGCCAGATACCATCGCCAGCTGGTTACCACGGAAAGTGCCGGTGTGCTCACCCGCTTTCCAGGTATCAATCGACTTATTAAACACCAGCAGAGACATTGGCAGACCGCCACCAATAGCTTTAGACAGGCAGAGAATATCAGGGTTGATGCCGGACTCTTCGAAAGCAAAGTGGTAGCCTGACTTGCCGACTCCACATTGGATTTCATCAAAAATCAGTAGAATGCCGTGCTCATCACAGATACGGCGCAGCTCACGCAGCCAGAAAGCCGGAGCCGGGATCACACCGCCTTCGCCTTGTACCGGTTCAACAATGATCGCCGCAGGCTTCATAATGCCCGCTTCGTCGTCGTTCAGTAGACGTTCAATATAACGGATACTGGCTTTGGCACCTTCGTCACCGCCCAGTCCGAAAGGACAGCGCAGGTTGTACGGGAATGGCATAAAGTGAACGTCAGACATCAAGCCGGTACGACGTGCTTTAGTGCCCAGGTTGCCCATCATCCCCATGGTACCGTTGGTCATCCCGTGGTAAGCACCACGGAAAGCAAACATGGTGTTTCGGCCTGTGGTCTGTTTGGCCAGTTTGATCGCGGCTTCCACAGCGTCGGCACCTGATGGACCACAGAACTGAATAGCGGAATTTTTCGCAAACTCGGCTGGCAAGAACGCTTTTACCTGCTTAATGAATTTATCTTTGGCGTGGGTAGTGATATCCAGTGTCTGATATGGCAGACCGGAATCCAGCTGTTCTTTTAGTGCCTGGTTGATTTCTGGGTGGTTATAACCCAGAGCCAGAGTACCTGCACCTGCCAGACAGTCTAAAAAGAGCTGGCCGCGAGTGTCTTCCACTAGTGCACCGTAAGCTTTTTTAATCGCAATCGGCAGACGACGAGGATAGGAACGCACCTCTGACTCATGTTGCTCTTGATCAAGCAGTACTTGATCTGGAGTCAGATCGTATAGCCCCTCGACTACAGGGACTTGGGTAGAAAATGTGGTAGCGATAGCATTGTTATCGACTTCAAAGGCTGTGCTCATTGCTGTTATCCCTTGAAATAATGGTTAAACGCTCCAACTAGTAGCCTGAGCTCTATGAATTGGAGAGACACGTAATTCTTCCGTCTTAAAGGTACGGAATACTAGCCATCATGAATGATGGACATTATTGAAACGCTAATATCAAGGTTCAGTGATGCTACTGTCTTGTAAAACAGGGCACTCTGGTAGAACTAAGCTGATAATTGTGTGTTTATATAATGAGTTCAATGTTGGGTTTCCCATGTGTATGCTGCTTTCGCGGCATCTAGTATCCCGTCTATCGATAAAAGGCTTTATCGATACCTACCCTACGTAATCGTCACTCAGCCCGAATGCGTGATACGCGTATCCCCCAGATGACCGAATAAATTCGGTATCACTCCGAGATTGCGCGCGAAAATATCATACAATTGACAACTCTGGCAACTATTTTTCTACCTCATTTACAAATTCGCAATTACGGTCGCCAAGGGTAAAAAAAGGCCGGTATAAATACCGGCCATAACACATTGTATTTGTTAATAATTATACCGCGTCAGTTTTCATTATCTGGGTCAGTATTTCCAGTTGATTAAATGAGTTATCCGGACCGATATAGTCCCCCAAAATCTCTACTCCGTTGTCGATAACAATCGTCTGTTCAACCCCTTCATCGGACACCGTCAAAACTACGTTTTGGTCGACTACTTCGACCCCGACAATGCTAACCAGATCATCGATATCAACATAGTCGTCATCCTGCAGCACATCGGTAATATCGATCCAGTCTTCACCCAAAGTGAAGTCTTTAATCACATCTGTACCGTTGTCCAGGGTGTTGTCCAGCCAGGTGAAGATGTCTTCTCCGGCTCCCCCAATAAGAGTATCGTTGCCCGTTCCGCCAATAATGATATCTGCACCATCAGTTCCCTGAAGTTCATCAGCGTTGGCAGTACCCTCTATTAACAGAGGTTCAGGCGCATTTAGAAGTATTGAAAACGAGCCAGAATCACTGTCGCCATCGCTGTCTGTCACGGACACTTGGAAATCGAGTTCAACATCGTTGATTGTAGATTCAATTATCTGTGCAGAACTACCGGTTAATTGGAAGCGTACATCTTTGTCAGCCCCATCATCCAATGTGGTCAGCTCGACATAGCTGATAGCACCAATGTTGGAAATCAACTCGCCCGAACTGATAAGTCCGTCGTCTAACAACTGATCGTCTGCAGCATAAGCTTTAAAGTAAATCTGTTCAGCACCAGTGAATGCGAAACTTGCTACTGCAGCCGCTTGAGCATAGCTGATTATCAGTGTCTCACCTTTATTTACCGACGGATTATCGACACCAAAGCCATTATTACTGCCACTTACTTGAGCAGCTTCTTCGTTGCTATCCCGAGCACTTAGGCTGAATACAACGTCATATCCATTCTCAAGAGAAACGACATCATAATCTAGGTCAAAAGCTCCGTCGTCCAAATTGTAACCGACAAATACATTAGCACCGATCCCGCCTTCGCCTTCACCAAAATTCCCAACATCCACGTTAGATAACGCATCTATAGGATGAAGTAAATTCAATGTGTAACTGTCGCTATTCGGATCCGCAGTCAAAGTAA
>NZ_JBNKVP010000047.1:0-27466 GCF_050299255.1 Vibrio sp. | reverse complement strand
CGGTTGCCGATATTGATGCATTGCTCTGTTTGCGTCACCCTAAAACAAAACGGAAAATATGGTCGTCGGTGCATTTTTTCGGAATGAGCGAAGCTACATCTAAGATGAAGCTATTCCCCCGTCTAAAAGTGGCCGAGCTGCATCAAATGACCGTATTCGCTGATTGCTGCAGAACGACAGCGAAGTTTGGAAAAGGCCGTCGCGGCTCGGCACTGGAAAAACAGCTGGCGTATGACCATATCAAACAGCAGGTGTTCAAAAGCCAGAAATTTCAGACTCATACGTATAGACAGGAATTTGTTGTTGCTGATACCGCACTTTTTGTGACGCAGGAGTTCTACGACCTGATCGATGCCGATATTGAAACATTTTGGATGACCTACAACGAGCTGATGCGTGATGATCCACACTATCAAATGCCCCACCATTTTGATGAAAGTGAGTTCGATGAGGCCCGGGAAATGGCTTGGCAATTAACCAGTATTCGAGCTGTCGATCATTTAGTCTTTGAGCGGCTCAAGGCGGCGAATTGGACAAGATTTAAGTCTCTGATTGAATACAGTGAGTTAACCAGTAAAGAGGCTCGATTTGAGGCTATTAAAGTGCTGTTTTCGAACAAGGCAAAGGCAGAACCGGTTCAGTTACCGTTGCCTTTGGTTGCCTGAGGGGGTCGAAAATGGTAGTTAAACTATCTATAACGTCCACTCAATGTTCTTTACTTAATGAGGAAAAGCATATGTGAAATGGTATTAGTCCCAATATCCAACTTACATTAATGTTTTAGTCGCTATTGCCCCTTAATATTCTGATACGATAGCTAAATGTCTTTTTTAGATGGGGTAATCGATGTCTTTTGCTGATTCAGAACAGCTTGAATTTTTCGCCATTCCAAGCCCTTGTATTGGGATATGCAACTTTGACGAAAAAGGTCATTGCAAAGGTTGTATGCGCAGCAGATATGAACGTTTCAACTGGATAAATTTAACCCCCGATCAGCAGCTACATATTATTAAACTCTGTAGAATCCGCTATACAAGAAAAACGAGTGAAAATAGCGTTGATTTCTTTGAAAAGGTTGAAGAATTCAGTCGTCAGATGAATATAGATGACGCTATCCAACAAGAATTCGAACGAACAATTTTTAGAGGGCGACCCGTTGATGATCTCTCTAGAAAAGCACTTAATGTATTATTTCAAATCATAGAGAAATTTTTTCTGCCCATTTTGTTATCATGCCTTGCAACTGTCTTTATGGAAGAGTCTGATTTTATAAGAGATTTTTTCAAAGAAAAAGAAACCACCGCTGAAATTAAGCAGGGTATTAAAGAACATTTGTTCGACCAGAAGTACGCGAAATATAGATTAATTGTCGCGACAGAACTTGAGATAAAAGAGCATCCCGATAAAAGGTCGAAAACATTGGGTATCAATTACTTAGGTGCTGTAATTGAAGTATTAGAAGGTGATAAGCAGTGGTTGCATGTCCGAACTAGGATTGGAGACGATGATGTTGTTACTGGTTGGGTAGAACGACGCTACACACAGCAAGTAAGAGTTACAACATTTAAATAATGATTGGATTATTTTGTTCAGCAGTCGTACCTAAATCAGTCAAGAAGAAGTTTTGTTTAGACCACAAGCAAGTCGAATAAGTGTGTATAGGTACTGATCACCCAATCTAGCGCTGTATCCTGTTTGAGTGCCCTGCTGGGCAAGTAGTTGCATTCCGACTTCAAAAGTAGAGAGTTTACCAAGGGTTGCCCCAGCTAACGTGGTGAGTGATGCGGCATTAACCAGCTTGTTACTCTCTAAAGTGCGAGTGTCAATGTCGTCATAAAACTTATCCAGGTTGTTGGCGTTTCGTTCGGGCTCTACCCAAGTTAGTGGGTGAAGAAAACGAGTTGGTTCTGAATAATCTTCGGCGTCTAACTCATAGTCGTCGGCATACTTTCCTTTCAGATTGATGTATTCATTTGGTGTTTCTGCACAACCAAACATTAATACTGACAAGCATAAAGCTAAGGTGGTTCTAACCGGTAACATCATGTTTATAGTTATCCCTATTTATCATTTAATCGTGTTTCAAAGGTGCAATCATGAATCTATTTTGGAACAAAACCTAAGCCAGTCTATTTAGCTCTTTGGCTACAGCTCGCCACCAGCTCATCGCATCAGACATGACATGGTTCTTTTCATCAATCGACAGCAAACCAAAATCGTGACGATAGGAAGGGCAGACCGATTCCAGCTGCGCCATGGTTGGTTGCTCCGGAATTCGGTCCTCAGAAATTCGATTGGTTTCTATCATTGGCGTGTCCATATCGCTCACTCCGTTATTGAATCTGCGTCATCAAGCTAGGTTTGCCGAACTGACGCAACTGGCCGTTGTTGGCGGTAACTACTTTTTGCCAAAACGCCTCTAACTCATTGACGGATTTTTGAGACGAGTAACGTTTGGCGCCCTCGACAAAGCCAGCACCAATCACATACACCTCGCTACCTGCAAAGTCACCGGCAAAGCCTGCAGCCTGAATTTTGGCAAAGGCTTGTGCAGCATCCGGCACGTTCACCTTACCTTTACGATAGAAACTCAACGTCTCACTGTTTTCAAGCATGTCAGATACGATGAGCACCACTTTGCGATTGGCTAGTGACTGTGAAATCAAATCGGTCGACAAGCCAAGCACGGTACCCACCAGTTCGGTACGTGGGTACGATTCATCTGTAGCCGGAAACAGGGAAGCCAGACGCTTATGGACGGCATTGATGGCGCCCTTTTGGTTGGTCAGGCAGTGGTCTAACTTGCGCAGTTTCAGTCGGTTTACCTCGTCGCGAACGCTGCCCTCAAGTGGCTGCTCGAAAGCCCCTCGGAAAGCCACGTTGGTATAGTCTCCTTCCGCCAAAGCGGAAAAGGTAACCAAGGTGATTTTGTCGCCGGGGCGAGCGAAATGCTGGATCTGGCTGTGCACCGATTTTTTCAGTGACAAATCGAGACGGACAGTGCGATCAACTACGACAAACAGTTCCCGCTCAAACTGAGTAGATTTGTATTGCCCGAGCTCCGCATAGTCATAACACGATGGAATGTCGTTGCGTTCGTTGGCCAAGGCAGAACCAGTGGCGAGAACACCCGCCACCATTAAAGCCGTTCGAAAACCTGTCATGCTTCGATCTCCAACTGCAATTCTTTTGCAATGCGCGCCCGTTGTTCCTCTTCGGTTTCAACCGGTTGAGCCGCTTCTTGTTTGCGACGCATTTCTTCTAGCAACATTGCCCTGACTTCTTCATCAGAACGTTGAGTGGCCTTACGGGCTTCCTTGGCAACCTCGTTGGCTTTTATTTGACGGTTTAGTTGGTTGGCTTCTCTAATTAGCTCCTGGTCATTGGTCCAGTCGATAAACTCATAAAACGTGCGCTGGTTGGCTGTCGCGATAAGTTCGGTGACCGAATGTGACTGAGTAAGATTAGGCAATTTCTTGGCCATCTGTGCCTGCAACCGAGTCAAAGATTTCTGAGCATAATCCTGAACCTGCTGAGCTTTAAGTTCATAGTACGTAACGTAGTCCTCCTGAGTCGGAAAACGATGTGAGTGACGATAGGCCTCGGCACTGTGTTTGCCAGCAAATCCAAAGCTGGTTGAAACCCAGATGGCGAACGCTTGCAGCATCACAAACAAAATGGCCATAGTGCCAAACGTCGCCCAGCTCCCTTCGGCGGTGGCTTTACACACCTGATTAGCCCCGTCTTGTTTAGCATCGTTATTTTGCGCTGTGACTGATGCCGGTGGCGCATACAAGTCATCAAAATTTGGTTCGGCGTTGGCCGCAGTGGATTGGAGGGTTTGAGGCTCCATACACATTACATCCATGGTTTGCGCAGTTTCGAGCGCTTTTACCCGGACAAACGTTAGGAATCCCGCAATCAGCAAAATCACGAAGACAGTGGAAATAGTCCAGTGATGCTTTTCCGATACTGAGCCTAGCTTCATCCTGTTTAGCCGCTGGATATAGGATTTCTCGCCTAAGTCACTCGGGTTGTCGATGCGACCGATTCGGTCACCCACTTGCGCGGTTAACTCACTGACGGGGTTTGTATCTGCACGCCATAGAGAACGGACACTTTTGATCAGGCGGTTGCGATGCAGCTCGGCTCCCATTAAGTGGGTCACCGTTGCCAGCGCTATTGCAAAGCCAATCGCGAGGATCCAGGCCATGATTTTCCGGGTGTTTTCACTCGCCGTTAGGTCTATGAACCCACTTAAGGTATATGAGAACCCCCATGCTTCCAGTAACAAAACCGATAACAGACCGACCACCAGCGGAAGCGACAACGGCTTGCGTCCGTCCTCACCTACGATATCCAGATAACGCTTGCAGTCATTGTAGTACTGGCCATTCTTGCGCACCGATGAATAGTAAGGTTTGTAGTCCTGGCAAATCTGTTTTTCAACATGAAACCAGCCTTCCTGAACTGTCGAATTTTTGGCCATTGAACCGATTTTGCCAAATACAACATTGCGGTGGCGGAAACCCAGCCAGCGTAGACCAATGGCCTCTCTGTGTTTGTGCATCCACACCAACGTTAGCCCCGTTGCGATAATGAGTACCAGCAAATGCTGCCAACTTGACATCAAATTATCTAACCATTCCATGAGTGTTCCTTTTAAGGTGTCACCTAAACGTTAATTGAAATTCTTTTCGATACAGAGCATCACCGCTTCGGTAATACAGCTCTGCAAAATCTGTTTTATTGTCGCCGGTTGTTGAGAAAATCAAGTCGGCACATACCAAGTGTGCGTTGTCCTCTTTCGGGTACAACCGATATAGCACTTTGTCATCGCCGCCTTCGGTTTGAACTAACATCGGATACTGATACGAGGGTTCCGAGTTAGGATCACGATAATCAAGCCAGAAACTCATTTCAGGCTCGACGGTCGCCATGAGGTCTTCAGCCCTGATTTGTACCGGTCCGAGAACGATAAGCGTGTTCTTTCCATCTGCCCGAGACACCCAATGGGTTCCGTACAGCAAGGGAATAGACTGTGCGTGCGCGATTCTTTTTCCGACGATATTGCTTTTGGTTGGCGCCGGTAGATTTACACAGGAATCTGTCACAGGCGAGGCCACCGCTTTTCTGAAAAAGCTGAATACGGACGTGTCCGCTTTTTCTCCCAACCGCGCGGTTAACGCTGCACCGGAAGTCTGGCCATCGGTCAGTTCGCCATGCAACTTGAGTGGGTTGCGGTCAACCACTTTGCGCCTAGTCGTTTTACGGGCAGGTTTTGGCAGGGTTAAAGTAAAGTACGCTGGATTGCTAGTAGACACTGCATCTCGAATATCCATGACCTTATACCGTGTGTACAGATCAGCTTCGGGATTGTGAATCTCGATAATTTCCACTCGACGATTGGTGTTGCGCCCTTTGACCGTATTATTCGGTGCTATCGGATTACTTTCGCCCATGCCCCGATATTGCACACTGTAGATCGTGGTTCCTTCAAGGGTCAGATCAAACATGATGTCTGCAATCGTTTTGGCTCGGAGCTCTGACAATTTTTGATTCGATTGTTTGTCACCCACGGCATCGGTATGGCCGACAACGACAATCTGTGTTTGGGTATCTAGCGTATCGAGATACGATTTGAAGAACCGAGTCAGTTTGTCTCGCGCATCCTGGTCAGCAATGTCGCCACTGCCCGATTTGAATAATGGCTGGTCAGGTAAAATAACCAGTTGTTGTCCGGCATAATTCGCATTGCTAACTTCCTGGTTTGAGGGAATAGTCTTATTTGGGTTCTCTGGATCACGGATGGTATACAACGATTGCAGGTCAATGTTGAAACCTGCTTGCTCACTGGCCTTTCTCAACTCTTGCTCTCTGACAGCCAGGTAAGCATCTGCGCCACATCGTTCCACTACCTGTTGTTTGTCGAATACTGAACAAGTCAACTTTGGTCGATAGGTCACATCAGGCTTCGAACTGCAACCCGCTAAAACCAGCAATAATGACGTAATTGCAATGGGCTTAATCGTTTGTACCACGTTATGACTCCTTACCTTTGGTATTTACTGTCAAAATCGTCATCACCGGAAATAACAATTTACGTATGCTATACAATAACATGCAGCATTGTTCGGGTTGTACTTTTTTGTGATTTTGCTTCAAAACGCCAGGTAACTGCCTCCAGATGCGGAGGCAGCAGCTGAGGTTTAAAGCACTAAGTCAGCAAGTGAATATTCACTGTTTTTATAGAGTGTCTTATCTCCCGCCTGGCCGGAGATGACGTATTTGACGGCAAAGCCATAGTTTGTCTTGGTTCGCTTTACGTCTGCTTTAGTTTGGCGTGGGAAATTCAGAGCGCTTCTCACTATGTTAAATTTTCGAATCAATAGTTTGTCTTGATCTAACAATTCAGCATTAGGCGGAAGATCAATGCCCAGTCCAGAACGAGTCGTAATTTGGCCGTTGTAGTACAACGATACGCTCTTGATAGTGATGAACTCACTGGTCTTGCTACTTAGCCCAATTCGTCCACCGCGCATAGTCAAATGCAAGTCTCTGTTCTGCATATCGAACTGCTGGGGATACACATTGTTGTAGTCCCGGCTAACTACATCCATTTCAACATTGCCTCTGGCCTGCTGTGTATCCAAATCAACTGCGAAAGCCTCCGGGCAGTAAACATTAAGGTGGTAGTCATAAGCTTTTGTGGGCGATGAACATACGACCTTAAGTTGACTGTATTTTTGTGCAGAGTTCGTTAAGCTGGCTTGCTTTGCAGACATTACATTCAAAAACAACTCTTGGGCGTTTTTGGCCTGAACTTGTTTCAGGGTTGTGTTCGTTGGTTTTCTCACCCCAACATAATCACTTAATCGCAATGTTGAGTCTTTATACAAACCTGAGCGATCGTTTAATTCAATCTTCACAGTGTCGCGCCAACTTGACCATGCCGCATGATTCGCGTCTTGCATCACCTTTATTTCTGAGTCCCATTCAGTCAGAGCTTCGTCTGATTTGCTGAGAACTGATTTATCTAGGGCACTAGCAGCTTCTCTCACTGCTTTGTTAAAGGACTTCTCGTCAAACTCGATATCATAGCTTGAGCCAGCCAATGAGAGGCCAAACGTGAATGGTGAAATTAACGTTCGCATCACCAGATTCGCTTCGTCGTAGTTTGATTCCAAGAATTTATCTTCGGAAGCCAGATTTCCACAGCCTTGTATTCTTGTACGACCTTCTTTTTTAAAGTACATCCCAGTACCACAGTACTTACTCTCAATATCCCAGGCCGGAGCACCGGTTTGAAGATTCACCCAAGACCCAGATCCCAATTGTTCCGGATTAACAACAAATTCGGTAAATCGATAGCCTGCTGGCGTCTTGGTAAGGTTAGCGTATACAACGTTAGCACTTGGCAGGACTGGTACAAATCCCACTTGTTCTGGTGCACTTGAGCAGCCGCCTAACGCTGCCATAGCAGCCGCCAAGACAAAGTGTTTTCCATTAATTCGCATTATGTTTTTTCCTAACTTACTGATGAACAGAATTAGTTTATTCGCAGTTTTAGGATTGGAAGCGTATGGGGGAACTTTTTCTCCGGCGGTGGCGACGATTATTACCCTTCCTGAGCTGGGGAATTTCAATCAGGATTTGACTGATATAATGAGCATTATTTAAGGGAAATTGGAGTACGGATGTCATCAGATCTAAGAAATGCGCTCATTAGTGGTCAGAGCAAACAGTCCTTAAAGAAAGCGTGTCGTCAACGTAGAAGAATAAAGAACAAAATAATTAATCTTGACCTTGTTCAAGACGAAATATTCGTACGGATAGCTACCAAGTTCAATCGTTTATTTCAAGATCAGATGATTAGCATTGAAGTATATGGATACACTCAACATCGAGGCTTGGTGAAATTAGGTGAGCAATTTTACGCTGAGAAGAATTGCCAAGATTTAGGTCAGTGTTTGTGTATTTTGTGTGCAAGAGTAATCTACAAATGGATGCTTCAGGATAGGCGGGTGCGGTTGGAGATAAATGGTTTCACTGGCCTGTTGGCCGAAGAACTATTGAAGTCATTTTTTCAAATTGATGCTATCGAAATTGGTAGTAGCTGTTATAAAAAACAAGAAACCAAATTCTTGCAACTTACAGTGGATGACGGAGGAGAACTCCGAGAGAACAGTTATTTAGTCCCATTGAGAGCTCTTGAAAGCATTCATTGGCCCTATCTAGCTTCAAACCAATAAAAAAACGTGGACAAGCCACGTTTTTGGGTAACAGCTAGCAGTCGTGCAAGTTGGCACTACTGCAATATCGCTGAAATCAAATTGTTCAATGCATCACCAACACTCAAAGCAAAGCCTATTAGTACGAAGCGCCATTCCGCGCGTACTGCCCGGTCTGGATGAGCCCAATACCATTTGGCCATGTCAAAAACATTAGCTCGACGCATGATTAGTGAGGCCGGTTGTTTAAAGCGGATACCCAGCTCATCAACACCATCGTAATCAATGGCAAGTGATGATTTGGTTAGGCCTTTTAAACTGCTGCCCCCCATGCAATAACGCAGCACCCAATGATTATTATCTTGATTACTGATTATCACAGGTGTCCGGCGACGATACTTTGTCCCCGTTTTCCCAATCATTCGATTGTTCAGACGAACGATCAGTAATGAAGTACCACAATCCCTATCCGGAAGTGCAATCGCCTGATCAAATTCATCTGGTTTTTGTCGGTTAAACATACGGTGTCTCCTTTGTATTTCCTTTCGGAAGTAAGCCGCCCCAAAATGCAGGGGCGGCGTATACCAAATCGCTGCCAACGGCGACGACAATTAGCTGGATGGCGCTTGAAGCTCCATTGAACGCAGTACCAAAAAACCTTGTTCTAATGCCGTAAGCTTTTCAAACTCAGCTCTGACAGAGGAACTAAAACCGTCCATCATCGTTTGACGATGTTGGTTGATTTGGCTCATGTGGTTGTTCTTCCAACGTGTGCATTGATTACATACACCCAGGTAAAGTGATTGGTTCTCGTTGTTATCAAAATCCTTTTGACAGCAAATGCAGGTTTTTAACATTGTGGTATCTCCTTGTAGAATGTCCTTTCGAACGATTTAAAATATATCCATCTCAAACTGACCAAGCTGCAATTCATGTTCAAACTGCTGATAGACTTCTGAATTAACAACATCAAAATCTATCTCAGAATCGAACTTAAATGCCTCACAGCTCTCCGTACATGATCCAGAATCGAAGTGCTTAGCACTTCTCATCTTGTTAAGTATCTCGGCTTCGGAAAAATCTTCATACATCGTGGCTATACCTTCCAAGCTTAAATAGCCTCGATACATCACTGTTTTATCGAAGTTTTCCTTTTGTCGAACCCGTTTATCGTTAATGTGATACAACCATTGTCGATAAAACCCAGGGTTTCGTTTCACTGCCAAAGCGATTTTTAGGGCGCTCTTTTTGACACAGAAAAGACAATTTCCAGATTCCTCTGATAAGTCCAGATCGAACTCCTGATGCTTCCACCACTGAAGAATATCTGGCTTCTCTACGTGAAGTAGGTCTGCCAAATATTTGATACCTGGTTTCGGTTTCAGGCGGTCAGGTTCGTCACTCCGGATACCGAGCCAGCTCACGTAGTTACCTCGCCCGATGGTGTCGTTACAGTAGTGTTCGATGACGTCTTTCTTCATTCGTTCACTGCAATAGGGGCCGAGTGCCGTCATTGTTCCGTACTTAACCATCATCGACGTTAAAGGTTCAAAGGGTTCCATTGCCGGCGTCATCAGATCGCTCGGCTGAAATACTTCATACCCGTTGCCGCAGTTAAGTGTCGGATTGACTTTGGCACGTAAGACAACTAGATTTATCCCCCAAAATTTCACTATATTTCTCAAGAAAACATACGTTTGAGGATGCTCTCCGCCAGTGTCTGCAAAAATATATCTGACGTCCCAGCCGAACTCTTTTCGAGCTCGTTCCATAAGCCAAACCAAAAATGCAGAGGTTCGTCCTCCAGAAAATGACACGACATGTACTAGCTTTTTCAAGTTACCTTGCATGTGAATTACTCCTTTTGAACTGCCCTTTCGAGCGGTATGGGCCTGACAATTGCCAGGCCGGTTAAAGTTATTTAGGCTGCTCCGAATTGATCTCGTTTAATTCCCCAGTGATCCAAATCGTGCCTTCTTCCACCACTATCGCGATGGACAAAGCACACTCAGCTTTATCTTGGATACCCATTGAGTTGAGCGGTACTTCAAATTCGCGTTCCAAGAATCGACAAAGTTTGCTGTCGTATTCCCGGTCTGTGAATCCACCGACAAACTCTCCGTCCCAATACTCCGCATCTTCTTTGGGGAACTGATCGTCGGGTAGCGGAATAGCTTGTTTTTTGTGTCTGCTAAGCAAAATCGCGTATTTGGTTTGAGCTTCCGTAGTGGACAGACTCAACACATCAACTTCTTCGATCAGTAACACAAACATACGTTTCCTCCTTTGATAGAACCTTTCGGGTCAGTTAGTTAGATGTGCCGCACCGAACTATTCGGTGTCACCCAAGCGGCGGTGACGTTTTTGCCATAGGCAAAAATTCTTACTGGTCTATGTTGGGCGTAGAGCAGTAAAAACTTGGTTGATGGATGTGAGGGGTGACGAACTACCAACTCACAAGGAGTTGATAGTGTCGTCAGGGTGTTTACTTTAGTTGAACAGCGATGACCGGTTCATTCGATGCCAAGAAATGTAATTGCCTGTCGAGTGATTTCATTTGGGTACTATCTATCAATGAAATGTCCTCTCGTTGCAGTAGCAACTGATTACCTTCCTCTACGGAGTCTACGACCGCGGCGATTTGAAAAATATCGCCTGTGTAAACCTGAACATAAAGCTGGGTAAATGGTCTGTCTACCGTGTCTAAATCTCCCAGTCCAATCAGAACTGAATCGTATAGACACCCCAAGACATGCACATTTTCAGCACCGGGCATACCTCCAATATCCATCAAGCAACATGGCTCATCGGATAGTGTTAATGAAGACGAGGTATCAGCAACATTGGATTGCTCACCGTTCGTCGCCATTTCTGTTATCTGATAAAGCTTATCTTCAAACATTTTCAGGTAGCGAAAACCATTCTCTGTTTCAAATTTCATAGTGGTGTTTTCCTTTCGTCTTCCCTTTCGGGCAAATCAATATTGATGTGGGTTAAGCTCCGTAGCTGGATAGTTTGAATAACTACCAGGTTTGGAGGAAATTTTGAGCTTTATGTCCGTCTCTACTTTTTTCTCAATCAGGCGTCCAGCTTCGATATGATCATTGATAGAAGTTTTTACCCCGCCAATGGTCAACTCAATGCAGTAGTCCTTAAATAAAACTTCACCTGGTTTGAAGCCAATCAACGATGCGACATGATCATCCATATCCACCGCACAGGCGTACTTAAATCCTTCGGCGTCAACAAAGTAACTACCAATGAATAATGTTATGCCCAATTGATCGCGTTGCAGGCTGGTCAGGTTTTGGTAAGTCTCAACATCATTCGCCAGGAAGTGTCTTGATAGCCAATCCCAAACGTTGATGCTGTTCCCTACTTCAGTACCGAAACCGCCATTACCGTCGTAGTAGGTCAGTTTTGTTGGACTATCGTTAGGACTGAGTAAATAACAATCACAAGTAGATAAACACTGAATTGCTTCCTGAGTATCACAGGTCATAAAACCAAACATAGTTTATTCCTTTTCCTAATGTATGTTCTTTCGAACTGATGAGATGTTGCCGCTCCGAATCAGGTTGTTGTCATCTTCGCGGCGCTAACGTTTTACTCCTTGGCTATTTTTTATGTCAAACTAGATCCACAAAACCCGAAAGCATGGTGCCCCCAGGGTTTTGAATGATTTTTGACGTGGATGGTTCCCCTTCTAGAAACGGTAGTTTTTCAAGGACATCAGCCAATCAGCTTGATGTTCAACTGCTACTAACATTTGAGGTCCAAGATCAATGTTTGCTGCCGGGCGTGTATTCGAACCCGTTGTATCCGATTTCCGGTAGGTCTGAACACAGCTAAGCACAATATGAGTCCAATCATCACTTCCAGCCAATTCAATCGACTCCTGTTCGGAATAGCCTGAATCGAGATAGAAGCGCTTGGCTTGTTCATATAGAACTGGATCAAAAATGCCGATTGCGTTACCAACTTTTACAACCTGATCACCATAAAGGCAGTCAGCTTTCGCTTTATAGTGGTAACCAACAGCTAGAAGAAAAAATAGTGGCCAAAGTTTCTGAAACATATTGATTTTTCCTTTAATGATGCCCTTTCGGACGAGATAGACTAAGTAAGATGTACCGTTTGCCGCACTATGCGGTGTCATTGAAACGGTCATGACGTTTTGCACGAGGCAAATCTTCATTGGAAGCGTGTTTCTTACAATGAAGACTCATGGATGGTTTCTAAGTGGAGTGGTCACAGAACTGTGAGGGTAGCAAACGATCGTTAATATAGCATTTTTTCAAGATGTTGCACCAGTTTAGCAGTGCTATTTGAAACATGGGGCAGGTTGATGCCACCGCCCCATGTTCGAATTAAATGAGTAAGCCAAGTGGAGGAATCGCGCAAACTAAGATCGCTGGCGCCAAAGGGACCTGCCCTGTCGCAACACCTTTAAAGCGGTTCCAACCCATCGAGATCATTATTGCTGCGAGTAAGATCCACAAAACCATCTGAACTCCTGTTGGCATTGCTATGACAGCTAACAATTTTATATCACCCCCTCCGATACCAATTGTCCCCTTAAACCGCAGCAGAGCGTAATTCAGCGCTTCTATCAGCAGAAATACGATAGCGGCTGAGACAATAGCGTCAGTAAGCGATATATCAACCGAGAGTACCCCAGTGTCGATTCCAACCACCCCAATCACGAACAAGAACAGATTAAGTTCATTTGGGATCATCATATGCTTTAGATCGATGATCGAGATAGTGACAAACGTAGCTAACGATAGGGAAACGAGTAAAAGCTTAAAAGCATCTGGAATAAACCAAGCTATCAACGCAAAGATAATGGCCAGCATCAACTCCAAAGTCACATACTGTGCGCTAATCGGCTTTCCACAATAAGCGCATTTGCCCCTTAAAATCAGCCAACTGAGTATCGGAATATTATGGTACCAATTGATCTTATGATCACAACAGGGAGCATAAGAGAAGCCTGCCATCGATATTCCAGTTAACTGAGATCGAAGTTTTGGACCTGGTATTAACAGAGGAAAGGCCTCTGCAGCTTCCAGTAATGTCCTTTCATCATTGATTTTAGGTAACCGATAGATCACGACACTGAGAAAACTTCCAACACCCGCACCAAATACCAAAAACAGTAGTGTTCGATAGCTATCTGATTCCAGTGCACTATCTAACAAAATCTGTGACAACTCTATCGCATTAACTAACCTGTCTAATAGATCCATTGTCATCCATTTCCTGTATCAGACTCTTAATCGATGGATCACCAGATTTCCGCCATCGCTTTAGAACGTAACCTTGTTTGATCATTGCGATGATCAACCGTGTGCTTTGCTCTGTGAGTGCAATTCGATTGATCCATTTATTCGTTTCAATTAACCCCAAGCGTACCTCTGGTGAAGGGTCTAGGATATAAGCTTGGGGAGCAAACTTCGTCCTGGCGATCAAAGCTCGAACATCAGGATGTGTGTGGAATTTATACTCCTTAATGTTTTCTTCACGACTTATCTCATTTTTAATTTCTTCAAGTTGTTCACTTGGTAATGGTTTCAGCATTCTTTTCATCTCTAATTGACCAGCCAGTGCCAAACATATATACCCAGCACCGCTAGTAGTTTATCTTTGTACAAACCAGTTGGTTCATACCCAGTGACAAAACAGTTCTTGTCTAAGTCAGCTTAGAGTTGGTTTTGGAAATGCAAGTTTGGAGTAAGAACCTCACACGGCGAACAGAGTGATAATCGGCTTCGATTATTACTTTGTTCGTTGTGCACACCAGCGAGCTGATCGCGCAGTGTAGATCTTATGATCCTTACGGATCTAAAGATCTTATTTCTTAGGGATGGCTCGAAAATATGGTGATCGGACTTCAAAATATCGTGATCGACCTACCAACTATAGCAATCGAACTTCACAATATAGTGATTGAACTACGAAATATCGCAATTGAACTACAACACCTATAGTAATCGGACTACAGTCACGTTTTTCATATAGTTATCGGCCTACAATGCATCAGAATGCTATCGTAATCTGACTACAAGTGGTATCGTATTTGGACTACGAGGGGTATCGTGATCGAACTAATTGGATATCGCGTTCGGACTACTAAGGTATCGTTATCGAACTACACGGTATGGTAATCGAACTACAGGATTACGGTATTCGACATGCGCCCTTATAGTAATCGGACTACATCAATATGGTGATTGACCGAAATTGCTATAGTAATCGACCTGCACTGTTCAGTGTTTGAGCTGTGTGGGTATAGTATTTGAACTACAAAAATATAGTAATTGACAGGCTATGGTATCGTTATCGAGCTACACAGCTATAGTGATTGAACTACAGTGGGTATCGCATTCGACAGACTGAAACAGTCTAATTACTTGATTTGCATGTTCTAACTTGATTGAGGCAGCGTGCGCGTTGACTAGATCACGTTTTTTGATTTTTTTTGCAGTCGCAAGTACCAAATGGTGCCATTCAGAGTAAACCATTCTTGAATGGTAAGTCGCTTCTGTGCTCTAGCCGGGTGCTATGGGTGGTTTACCCTAGAATTAACAACAATTATGTATGGGTTAGGTATGTTATGTCACTAGATAACGAAGAGGTTGTTAACGACATTGATCATGAAACAGGTAAAGAAATTCAGATCACTGAAGAGTCTAAAAGGCCGAATAACTTTATCTCATCTCTACTCTATTCCCGGTTGACGGTGTTCCACCCGTCTACGCGTCCCACCAGCTACATGATCAAAAAGCTGACTGAGGTCGCCAAAAAGGGCGGAACAGATCCTAATCAACCTTTAGAAAGATCTTATGTGAGTAGCTATGGTAAAGACTTTCAGATTGATCTGCATGTTGATTACCTGCTGCAGCCTCATCGCGATTTACTGGATACGTTACTCGCCCATGCCACCACAATTACGTTGGATGACGAATCGTATCAGTCCGGCAGACATTTAAGGTGGTCGGATGTGTTTCGCACCATTGAAGACGGCCATGGTATCAAAACTGGCTCCGGTCCGTCAGACGAGCTGGATATTATCACCGACCGTTCCGCGATAGTGCTCTCTATGAGCATGTATGAATTGGCGCAACGAATGGGAATGAGGCCTCACCGCTCCGTATATCAACAAATCGAGCGCCGGATTTATCAGCTTTACTCCAGTTTCCTATCAGTCGGGGAGTTGGACGACAACGGAAGCGTAACTAGTCGCGCCATGCTCCGATTTATCCAAGATTTCCGCTTGTTCTACGATGCGTCCAAGAACAAGAATGGCCGTTCTGACGGCACGGTGGCCAACCATGTCTTTGTCATTCCAGATCGAAGCTTGTTGAAATCCATCAAAGAGCATGGTTACTTCTTGCGTTTAGAGCAGATCTTGATGAGTAACTACAGCAAGCCAGGCGTCCGTAGCTTCATCAAGTACATGACAACGCATAAGGCCAGTTACATTAATGGTAAAAAACTGGATTGGTTAGTTGATAAGTATATTGAATCCATCCCGAGCCCGGTGAGCAGGTCATTTAAATATGACCTTATATCAAACCTGTTGGCCTTGGCGCGACAAATCGAAACTGATTTTAAAGTTCAGTTCAAAACCCATAACAACGTAACTAAAATCTACCCCGTTGGTAATGTAGAAAACTTTGATGAAACAGCTTAATCCCAGCTCATTTGGGCAACTTAAAAACATTCACGATAACGCTGAGGAACTGCCAGATTTTACCTTGTTTGGCCTGTTAAAAGGTCACGTTGGCATGTTAATCGCCGCGCCTGACATTGGTAAATCTCATTTGGCCCTTAGCCTGGCCATCGAACATGCCAGCTCAATGTCTATTTTGGGTCTGACAGCACGGCCCTACCCTGCCAAAACTCTCATCATTAGTAGTGAGGATTCTCAAGCAATCCTGGCCCAGCGGATCAGCCAAAAATCATTGCATCTTGATGCCACTTGTTTGGATGAATTGGATGAGCATCTTTCTTTCCTCACCGATATACCGGCTTTGGTTATTCCTCCCGAAAGCCCAGCTTCAGAGCATCAACGACATCAGGCTTACATTGATGAGTTGGTGGAACTCATGTCTCAGTTCGATCTTGTTATCGTCGATACCGTTACTGAGGCAATTGGCTCATGTGACGAGGTTAAACACGACCGACTCA
The DNA here is from genome assembly GCF_050299255.1 of Vibrio sp. GTDB lineage: Bacteria > Pseudomonadota > Gammaproteobacteria > Enterobacterales > Vibrionaceae > Vibrio. Next base: position 11,039 of record NZ_JBNKVP010000047.1, on the reverse strand, counting down.
TTAAGAATACGTTTTCCAAGCTTGCGAAAGATAGCGGTGCATCGATGCTGCTGGTCCATCATGTCAATAAGGATGAAATCCGGGGCACCCAAAAAATTACCATGGCTTCAGGGGCTGGATTGACATCTGTTATGCGTCTGGCGAAGTTCTACGCATCGCTACAAATGACGAAAAACAACCTGACCTTACAATGGCATAAATCAAACTACATGACTGAAGAAGAGCGCCGGACTAGAACTTTAGTTTGGCGTAACGAGATGCTCTGGTCTGAAGACAAAGTTAATGGTTCAGTGCGTGTAGAAGCTTCAGTAGCTGAGCATGAGATGACTCAAGAGCCAGAAGTAGAAACGGCACCTCAAAGAAGAGCTAAGGCCAATCAAACAAATCGCAACCAGGCAAAGGCAAATGAAAAGAATTCTGCCTCTAATGCTGGACTAAAGACTCGGCGGAGAAACTTCGTACCAGAAGAACCACCTGAAATATTTTTATCAGGGGTTGATAAAAACGATGACGAAGATATGAGAGGGACGTTGTAACTGTTCCTTTAAACAAAAAACCGCCATACGGCGGTTTTTTTGTGCTTGCCTAAAGGAGGGCTGCATAAGAACTTTATTCACACCACTATGTTGGACGGGCTCGATATCTGCGTCAATATCAAATTGAGCGGCTTCTTAAGACAGGTCATGAATTGATTCTATCTAGAATTAATGAGTTACCTTCGAGAGATTCTAATTTTGACTGTAGCGAAATCTTTTCCCCTCCCCCACTTGCATTTAAATTTTGCCTGTTAGCCTAACGATATGCCCGGTTCTTTAAGGATGAGTAGGTGAATACAGACAAGATTGTTGTGGCGATTAAAAAGACGTTGGCTGCGCTCAGTGAATCCAGTGCCCAGTACCGCCGTCGAGAGTCGCAACTTAAGATGATTAATGATATCCGCCAGATTCTGCAATCTGAGACGCCGGTGGCCGTTTGTGAGGCAGGTACGGGTGTTGGTAAAACCCTGGCGTACTTGCTAGCGGTAGTGCCAACTGCAAAAGCGGCCAACAAAACTGTCGTCGTGAGTACTGCTACCGTGGCACTGCAGGAGCAAATTATACAAAAGGATTTACCGCTGTTTCAGACTGTCTATCCCGAACCGGTGACGTTTGCCCTGCTGAAAGGGAAAGGCCGATATGTGTGTGAACACAAATTGATGCAAGCGTTGGCCTTTATGCAAAGCAATCAGCAGAATCTCGACTTCGATTGGGATGCCGCGGTTCTAACCGTGAAACCGGAAGACGCGGATATTTCGACGATAGAAGCAATGGCCATGGCTTTACGAGCTGGAGAATGGGACGGCGACCGTGATGCCTGGAGCGGGAATAAGCTTACGGATGAAGTCTGGAGCTCGATAGCGAGTGATCAATACAGTTGTAAGCACAGCAGTCCGTCCCATGCCCGGTGTCCATACCATGCTGCTCGGGCTCAGTTGCAGCATGTAGATGTTGTGGTGGCAAATCATGCCCTGGTCGCGGCAGATTTTGCTCTCGGTGGCGGCGTTCTGTTGCCAAGTGTTGAAGAGGCTATCTATGTGTTCGATGAGGCGCACCAGTTACCTGAGGTTGTGCGAGATGCATCCGCCGCCGGTATCAATCTCGATGGCGTACTCAACGTTTTAAGCAGTCTTGAAAGAGTCTGCCAGAGTCAAAAGCTGACCCGGGCGTTCGGTGATTCGACCTCCTCCTCTGCATCTAAAGAGTTGGTCGACTTAGTGCAACCATTTATCGAAGACTTGGAGCGGCTCAAGACCTGGTGCCAATCGCAGGCCATGAATTGGTCTGATGGCCAGAAATACTATCGATTTGAATCAGGACGCCTGCCGAAGTCATTTGAAACGCTGACCCGCAACGTGGAAAGCAGCGGTAGTCGTCTAGTGAAATGCCTGAAGAATACGCGTGAGGCATTGGGTGAGTTGGTAAATGATGCAAATAGCTTGGTTCTGGCGTCAGCTGAACAAGCATTGAGTGACATCGGTTTCTATCTTAACCGTATCTCGGCCGTGCTGAGCGGTATCAAACTGCTCAACGTGGAAAGAGACGTCGGTATACCGCCAGCAAAATGGATAGATATCGATCCACTCACGGACAAAGTTTTGCTGGGCGCTAGTGAAGTGTGTGTCGGCGAGTCTCTGCGTTCGATGTTGTGGGAAAACCACAGTGGCGTTGTACTGACGTCGGCCACGTTGAGGAGTCTGGGGTCGTTTCACTCATTCGCTCAGTCGGTTGGACTGGACTACGAAGGTTCGGCATTTTTCCGGCGCTATGCGTCGCCCTTTGATTATCCAACTCAGGCTGTGTTGATGACCCCGTTGGTACCGTTCGAGCCCAACAAGGCCGAATTTACTGTGTGGTTGAAAGCCCATTTGATGGATTATATCGCCGGACAGAAATCCACCTTGGTACTGTTTACGAGCCGAAAACAAATGCAGGAGGTGCGCAGCGCAATAGAAAGCCGGTGCACCAGCAATGGAATTTTGCTGCAGTGCCAGGGCGATGCACCTCGAAATGAAGTGATTGGAAATCATCAGCAAGCACTTGCGAAGGGGTTGAGTTCGGCTCTGTTTGGTCTTGCGTCATTTTCCGAGGGTTTGGACTTGAAAGGCCCTTTACTGGAGAACCTGATAGTTATCCGGCTGCCTTTTGAAATGCCTGACTCGCCTATTGCTGCTGCACATAGCGAGTACGAATCTCGATGCGGTCGTCGACCTTTTGAGAGTCTTGCTCTGCCTCATGCCAGTCGTGCGCTGATTCAAAGTGTTGGGCGGCTGATTCGTTCAGAGCAAGACACGGGCCGTTGCGTGATATTGGACCGGAGAATTGTCACCAAACCGTATGGTTATGATCTGTTGTCCGCGTTGCCGCCGTTTACACGAAAAGAGTTTGAACATGAAAAATTATCCAAATAAAACCAAGGTAACCGAGAAATCGTTTAAAGGCATGCGTTCTAAGTCGTCGCTTTGTGCCGGCTATGTGGAGTTTGTTCTTTTTGACAATTTTCATAAGCAGATTCTTATGCTCGGAGGTACCCAGTTTGATTCAGTGGAAGAAATGGGTAAGGCCTGGAAAGCGATGGAAATCTTTTCCGGGTCAACAGAATTCAGTGCCGACTTTCGCGATGCGAACGGCGAGCTGGTTGCCACGGTCCCGATTAGCGCCGAAACCATCGTTAAAATTCTGGGTGTGACTATCGATACCTTAATTGCGACGGCTAGGAAGATTGCTGTCATGAAAAAACACTAGTTCTGGAATAGGTTCAAGGAGGTAGCAAAAAAATGGCAAAACTGAACATTCCTAAAATTATCGTGATTGTTGGCCATAACGTAGCGCTGCTCGTGCAAGCCACGTTCGTTTTTCCGTGGATTTACAACCATGAATCTATCAACGTTTGGCTAATGCCTGTGGCTATGTTTGCGGCATTGATGATTATGGCCACGCCCATCTTAGGTTCGGTGGCTGTCCTGCTGTTGGTCAAATTCGGGATTGATGCGCCATCTGCTTATATGAGCTGGACACCCATCTTGAGCCTGGCCTTGGTGTTTGTAATGGCACTACGGTATGGCGACCGAGCATTTGGTAAACCGCGGATCTCTGTGCGCAGATAGTTGCTACATTCATTTGCTCGCACTGCAGTGAAGAAAGCCACCTTCTGGTGGCTTTTTACTTTTTAGGTGGACAAGGACATGTCCCCTACCCTGTACACTAAACAGGTACCTGGAAACAGCGTCTTGTATCCTTTCAAATTACGATGTTCGTTGGCCGACTGCGTATAAGGACCCAGAGCAGTAAAACTGATGGGTTCTGAGTGACTGGTCAACACGATAAGCGGCGAGTGTACTTTTTTTGGGGTAAAGCACGCCTTGTCGTTGACGATGTGGCGATAAACCAGCTGGGGATGCACTCTCACATTGGTTGATTTGAAGACGGCAGTTACGCTCTCTATCCGTTGCCGGTTCTGTTCTCTTAGCCGATCACTGACCCCTTTGTAGTAACTGTCAATAAACTGCAATGCCTGGTCGGTTGATAGTTTTTTTAGGCTCTTTTGCTCTTCGCACCAGGACAACGATACGGAACTGGTATCAAACGGCGCCAACGGAATGCGGCGCATCATAGTCTGAAATAAGATATCCGGGAACAACGCTTTTGTAAGTCGACTGCGGCGACGTGAAACAGGCTCGTAGTCGTTTAACTTACTGACCAGCTCTTTACGTAACAAGGTGGAATCGCTCACCCGCTCAGCGACAGCATCATACTGGCGTTTGGTTGCTGAGAGCTGGATGATCCCCGCAAAACGTTTAGGCAGGTTATGGTTGTACTGAAACACTTGTTGAGGTTCGACGGCCTGACGAAGTGCAAAGTCCACGGAAACGGACTGGCCGATTGGCTGAATAACAGCGGGTAGATCGGCATCTCGTGCAAACTGAGGTACTTCCTGAACGCAAAGCTGAACACATGGCATCTGGCGCAACACCGATTGCAACTGCGTGTTGCTATGTTCAATCTGACGAAAAATCGACCGCAACGAGTCGATTTGCTCAAAGGTTGCCATGCGATGCTCCTGCCTGTTGTTCCATACAGTGGTAGTGTAAGATGGCGCTGGCTTTTTGTACAATGAAAAAGCCCCGAAAAACGGGGCAATTATTTATTTATCTCTTTGAAATATTTATCTTTAGCTGGTTTGTTTACGGAATCGGTAGAGTCCCATCAGACCAAACAGAGATAGGAAACCGAATGAACCACCGCCAGATTCACCCTCGCCACTTCCGGTATTACCAGTGTTTCCAGAATTGTTATCGGTTTCGCCATCAGGTTCTTCCGGAACTACGATTTCTTCTTGTATGGTCAGAGTCACTGGGATCACCGTACCATCGGTGTTGCTTATGTTCAGTGATGCCGCAGCATCGGCGTCCTGTCCAGTAATCGTCAGGGTGATTTCACAAGCCTGCAAAGGTTTCAACGTCTGTTCACAGCCGCTAATCGAGAAATTGTCGGTATCGCCAGTGAGGTACGGTGTCAGCGTTTCGTCTTGGTCTGTCAGGTTCTGAATCGCAAACGTGTGGTCAAAGCTAAACTCGACAGGCGCTTTGGTGAACATAAAACCCAGCGATTTAGGGGCAGTGACGGCATCAATTTGAGCGGCGATGTTCGGAAGATACCAGCCAAAGTGGGTCAATTGAACCCAGTCATATAGCACTGATACACGTTTGGCGGCTGCAATAACTTTGTTGGGTTCCAGTTCAAGTGGAGTGCCCGAATCACCACTGGACGGGGTGGCAGACAGTGTGGTTGGGTACATCATTAATAGGTCAAAAACCATGTAAGTACACAAACTGGAGGCGTCGTTGGCACAAGTATCATTTGTGTTATTTACCAGTGGACTGTTCGGATTGTATTGTGAATCTCGGGTATTAATCTGGATGTCCGCTTGTTGCATGGAAGCCGGAGTTCGATTCGTTTCATCATGCCCCCAACCACGGAAACTAAGGGTAGTTCCATCAGAAACATTAAACGTGTCCAAATTGGTGTCGTACAATGGCTCGATACTGGCGTGATTTTGCTGCGTCACCGACTCACTTAGTTTCAGCAATGCAATATCATGGTGAAAGCCAGACAACATCCAATCATGCGTATATACAAAGTCGTGCTGCGACCAATCTGCATCAGGCAATAATCGTTTGATAGCCGCAACTTCTTCATCCGCGGCGTTATGCAGACTGCTGAAATCTCCCATGATCTCTAGCACGCGGTAAGTCGTCGTTGTTTGCTTGGGGGCGTTGTATTCCACCCCTTGATAGATAGTGATGTTGTCGGATGCGCCATTGTCAATTGACCATTTGTAGCTTCCATAACCTAACCATTCCCATTCCCCAACACAATGCGCCGCCGTCAGAATGTACTCCCCCGCGACCAGCAAGCCACCACAAGTGGATGTGCGGCTCTCGGCATCTGAAACCTCAAACCGCACGATGTAATCGCGGTAGTCACTGGCTTCAACGTCCGTTCCTAAACGTACCGCTTGCGCGGAAAATGTCGCTGCCAGTCCGGTCAGCCCCAACACCATTACCTTTTTCATTATTTCATTCCTTAACTTGAATCGACAACCCATACATTACTGCCCTTTTTCATAATGCAATGGCTGATTTGGCACTAGTTTATTGGACTTAGTATGCGATGGTGCAAAAAAGGTCTAAATAGTGAGATTTGGTTCGCAATCAGTACGTTAGTTGGACGTTACGAGCGTGTCACTAGCAAAAAGAACATTACCAGCACCATGAGAATGAATCCTAGTTGGAAAAGTCGGTTGAGATAGCTCAATGCACACCCAAGCAGCATTGATAGAAGTGTTCTAATCACGTTAACTCCGAAAATGAAAGTTGTGAAATTCGCAAATTTATCAGTAACGAATCTATTTATTGCACAATACGTTAACCCCGGTTGTGTAATCAATCGCCGCCCCACTTATCCACCGTTCTACTAACTGATTTTGTGCATAAAGTGCCAGCCGCCGTTTCGCTGCCGTTGGCGACGTCAGAGAGAAATATTGTGTTGTTTAGAACCATTTTGAGTAGCTCACAATAAACTAACCAAGCTGTTCGTGGGACAATCTACCAAAAGAGTAAGAACTATATGGAACAACAACCGACCTACACTTACATTGCCCGAAGTATTGAATCTTTGTGGGATTTTATTGATAGCGACTTCTCCAGAACCTTTCCTTGTGAGGTTTACTGCTCTTTCAATAGCGGAGAAATGATACTCCACGATCTGGTGCGGATTCGGCGTAAAACCGTCATTGCAGAAGTTCGGTTCCTGGATAAAAAACGCTGGCAACGAGATTCTAATGATGCCTTAACCGCGACTGACTCAAAGTGCCACTTCCGCTTAACCAACGAGTCGGCGGCAGCGAACAAGGCTCCTGCCGCCTCGCTGCCTTTCACTGCTGAATCGGTTTAATGCACTTGTTCAGGTGAGGTCGGTTCATACCCGAACACCTGCCACTCACCAACGCGAATTGGATCGACATGGAGAGACTGACAGTCGAAATACGCACCGTGTACCTCAAGTTCCCCGTTCCTCAACAAGTTCCACAAAATCTGTGCACCTAGCCTAGCGGCAAACTGGTTCACTCCCAATTGCTGTCGAGTAATGCTTTCATCGGCGCTGCACGATTTCATATCTGCGTCCTCATCGGACAACTGGCTGTAGTCGTACAAGTCGCAGATATTCGGCAGCAACTTGTCAGCAAGGGTTAGCTCGCCGCAAACTATCTGGCCACTAGTGGCATCATTCCCCATGTCTAGCCATAGCTGAGTTCGATGTGTGGCGTTACGGCTAATTTCGAATCGAGTGGAGGGACGGTCAAGCGCGGTAATGATCAAATCAAATCCAGCGAGTTGGGCGTTACTTTCCAAATGTCCCTCAGCCCTCCAATTTTTGCCGTACAAATTATTGGCTGTCCAAACGGTTGCCTCGGCTTTGTTGTGCCCTACCTGTGAGGGAAAGAAAGACTGACGCGCAATATTTGCCTCGGTAACGTTCCTGCCGTCAAACAGAGTAACGGATAGACCGCTGTTGGCATCCAACGCTCGTAGGCAGGTATCCAGTTGGATCAATTCTTTGGCCATAGCCGACCCTGTACCGCCGACTCCAATCAACGCTACATTCAAGGTTTGGCCAATCAATCGGAGTGGTAAACGATAGCTACTCATAGTCCCGCCCTTATGCAGTTTGAATGAATTTGTTTAATGACCCTATTGGCGCAAGCTCACTGAGCTTTATGCGATCTGTGTGTTTGGTTTTCATCCATTTGAAATACTGTGACTGAGACAGTTTTTTGTGTGCTCTTAATGCGCCACTAAAGTTTAAATGGGTTTTGGTCGAGTTAAGGTACGTTTCGGCAATCTGATCAATATTATTGGTCACAGGTAAGCTACAAGAGCCAAGACAGATATTGCCGCTTTCATACACATTCGGTAATGGAGCGTGATAGACGGTATCGCTCAGGCTCGGCCTTTTTCGATTCGGTGCTACACACACGGCCAATCGGCCATTTTCCAATTTGAAGATCAACTTTGGCCACTTAATCGGCTTGGTAAAAGAATGCTTGTTGTGGCGGTAATACAGGGGCTGAGTTGCGGCTGGCTGATACGTCCACACCAATTTACTGGCGGTTTTCACCAAAATGCGGTCATCAATCAGCTCAACGGTATTGTCCTGAGTGGTTAACTTTTCAATCAGTTCTTGCGGGTCAATTACGATGGGCGTACCAATCTGGCCATTCTTTAGCGGAATGGACGAGACAAAGGTTTCTTTACCGTTGTACTGTTCAAGCAAGAACAGTAGCTGAGTGCATTGTTGAGAGTGGTTTGAGTTGTCTCGATCTATGGTGGGCTGTTCGAAAAGCATCGGTGTTCTCCTGTGTTGGCGTTCTAGTAAAGGATATGGCCAACGAGGAAAATGCAAGGGATTTAGACGCGAAATTATGCCAAGCGGTAATGTACATAAGTACATGAATATAATAGTGAAATAGAAAAGTCCTGCGCGCAGGACTGCCAACTTTTTTGTATCCGTGTGCGGCGGTTTTGTGGAATAAATCGCAACACAGGTTTGGCATTGTGTTGCTCGGTTTAGGGATGGTTAAAGGATAGTGGTTTTGCTTGGCGTGATGCCATTTTCCTTTAGCCAAGTAGCGACAAATTCACTTTCGTAGCCAATTGAGCATAGCGCATCAAACAGCATGATCAGGTTCCGGTTGTAGCCAATGGCGGTTAAGGTGTCCAGTGCCACTTCTGGCTCAAGGTGAAGTCTTGACTGACTTTCTTCGTAATAGTAGTCCGGTTGCTGATTGATGGCTTGTTCTACTGAATCCGAGTCTGTCCAAAAGTGGAGAGGATAGCTGTGAGATTGCAGCGAAAAACAGTCCGTAGGCAATGGGGTAAACTGCTTATCAAACCATTCGCTCAAATACGTGCTCGCCGTATTGCTGCCTGAACTCGTTTCATAAATCGACAGCATCTCTGATATTACCTCCGTCATGGACTCTTTAGTTTCTTCGTCGTCCTCCCCCATCCAGCAGCATTCTTCCATGTAGCCCCGTTCTACAGCCAGCGCCCAAAGCGCATCAACATCCTTGAGTTCACCCAACTTGTCACCGATGTAATCAGCTAACTGGTAAAACTCTGGCACTCGGTCAAAAATCGCCTCAGGGTCGGCAATGATCAACGCATGGTTCGATTGACGGTGAATGACATTAACTACCGATTCATACAAGTTGGTGTCTCTGGCAGTTGAACGAAACCGTGCCGTGTTCATAAACAATGCCGGTTCGTTCGAGCACAGTGATAGATAGAGTTTATCGTCACAGTCGAAGTTCGTTTCTGTGGTGCCGTTGACGCCGATTTCCAGGCTGCCCATATCGCATTTCAGTGCGGCGTTGAAATGAGCGACCAATTGCTGACGGTCAAAGGTGTGGCCATGTTGTTCTAACAGGGCGATAAGATCTTGTTGTGCGTTGTCTGTTTTGGCTTTGATAGCCGCTTCGACTTGCTGCTCCAACCGCTGAGTCAGTAGCGACAAAAAGTCCGATAAATTCGTTTCCTCGGTTTGGTCAAACAGGCGGTCTAGCTCTAGCTGTAGGCCGAGTTGGTCAGCCAGCGCCATCAAGGCGCAGAACTGCGCCTCGTTGAAATGGTGACAGAAGATAGCCTCTGAGGAGGTTCCACCTGTTAATTTGACTTGTTTGGCAACTGCTTTAAGAAGTTCAACTTGCTGGCGGTCAGTGCCAAAGCATGGGTCGGGCTGGCGCTCAACGCCTTGCGGCTGCAAATGAATGGCTGCTGTTGTTGGGACTGCTCTGTGTTGACTTGTTGCGTGTACCATTGCTGCGCTCTCTCTTTGACGTTCATGGCGAACTACCTGTTTGAATGATTAGCCGTTGGTCTTAGCTGGCAGTAGCTGGATTTCATACAACACGCTGCCGTCCTCCTGCACGATACCATCGGATTCGAATACGGTGGTGTGGCGTACCTGTGGGTGGCTTTTTGCCAGTATTTCAAACGACTGAGCAAAAGGCAGTGCAGAACATGGGTCGGTAATTCGGGCAGCTCCGATTTTCCAGATACGCTGTACTTGTTGATTCGTCATAGCCAATTCTCCCTGTTACAGACCAAATTCCGACATTAAATCATCTTCAAAACCGTTCACCTCGTTTTGCTGCGGTGTTGGTTCTGGCGCAGTCGTGGCATCAGATACGGCCTCAGTGGGTGCGGTGGCTTGAGTCGCTAGAGTTAAATTGGATGAAACCACTGGACTAGAATGCGCTGCGCAGTAGGTTTTGACTTCCTGCTCGGCATGGGCAATTCGGTCTGGTGTGAAAGTCAGAGCCAGTGGGGTTTTGCCCTCGGCAAAAATGGCGAGGTTGATTTGGCCATTCTCGGCGGTGGTCAACGTCAGTGATGCTTTATTCAGTTGGGCGAGTGCAGATAACATAACGATTTCTCCTTGTTTAGATAGGTTCAGCATATCGGGGATAATCAGAATGCAAGCCCTGCCGTGACCTGCATTCTGTCAAACGTTAGAAGTTGTATTTCTGCTCTTTAATGGCCGCTTGATAGTAAGTCGGTGCGAACTGTGACCAGTCGAAGTTAAAGTCCAGAATGGCTTTCACGGCATCATCGGTTTTCTGATTCAGCAGTGCTGTGTAGGCTTTTTCACCTTTGGCCTCACTGTAGGCTTTGGCAAAACCAGACTGTTCAAGAGCTTGCTGGCGAATGGCCTTAGTCATAGTCGCTAGACGTTCTTTAGTCGGTGTCCAAGCCGTGACCGCCGCAGACGAAAATTCAGGAATGTGCTTTTCAGCGGCACGGATTAAAGTCCGTTCCATGTTGAGCGAGTCACGCTGAACATTGCGTGTCATGTTAGTGATGGTCTGCATCATCATTTGTTCCAGCTCCTGTGGCTCTTTCTCCATGAACTTAATGATGTTTTGTTCAACGTTCTCCC
>NZ_JBNKVP010000046.1:0-27544 GCF_050299255.1 Vibrio sp. | reverse complement strand
GCCAGCGCGGTGGTCTGATTATCGATGACGCTTATCATGGTATGACTTCAATCACGAACGATATTTCACCGCTGGTTGAAACCTTACCTGAGCATATCAAAGGGCTCACGCCGCCGGACGGGTATCGCCACGGCGACAACAGCGAAGCGTTGCTTGCCCAGGCGCAGCAGGCGATCGATACATTGAAACAACAGGGCGATGGCCTGTCCAGCTGGATGATCGACAGCGCACTCTGCTCTTCCGGCGTACCAGAAGTGAGTAACCGGTACTTCCAGAACATGGCTGATCTGGTGCGCCAGAATGGTGGCCTGATCATCGCCGACGAAGTGCAGTCCGGTTTTGGTCGCCTAGGGAAAATGTGGGGCTGTGAAGCCCGCGGTTTTGACCACGAGGCGGATATTGTCACTTTAGGGAAACCCGTTGCTAACGGCCACCCGCTCGGGGTCGTGATCACCCGCCGCGAATACCTGAACCGATTCATTAACCGAACGGAACTGTTCAGTACCTTTGGCGGCAACCCGGTGTCTTGTGCTGGTGGCTTGGCGGTACTCGATGAAATTCAGCAGCAGGATCTGATAGCGCACGGGCAAAGGGTCGGAGATTACTTCCGCGATCAGCTCAGCCGACTAGCGGCTAAAGTCAGTCGTGAAACCAGTCACCCCAATATTCTGATTGGTGATGTGCGTGGCCGCGGTCTGTTGATTGGCCTGGAATTCGTCACCGATTTAGACACCAAAGCACCGGCGACGGAAGCCGTGCAGCGTTTGGTGGAAATGTTAAAAGAACGTTACATCCTGGTCGGTCGTGAAGGTAAAGGCAAAAACATCTTTAAGATGCGCCCTAACTTCATGCTGCAGAACTGCCATGTCGACCAGTTTGTTGCGGCTCTGGCAGACGCACTCAAACAGTTAAACGGTTAAACCCGGATACCCCCCATTAGGTAATAGTGCTTTGGCGTGTAGATGGTAACTTAGTATTAACAATTAAGACCATCAACATGCCAAAGCGTGAAAACACTTTTAAAGGATTACGCCATGAAATGGATTCAAGCATTGAACGACCCTCAACTGTTGCCAATGGCGATTGCAACAAATGATCAGCAACAGCAACTGGTCGTCACAAATCCTGCTGATGACAGCGTACTGTGTGCACTAAAAGAAGAGAGTGACCAGGAAATCGAGCAACGCATCGAAGCGGCGCACAAAGCTCAGCCAGCCTGGGCGGCAAAATCGGCCAAAGAGCGTTCGGTCATTATTCGTAAATGGTTCGACTTATTGATAGCCGCGACTGATGACCTGGCTAAGATCATGACCCTGGAGCAGGGTAAACCGCTGGCTGAAGCCAAAGGCGAAGTGGCGTACGGTGCTTCATTTGTCGAGTGGTTTGGAGAAGAAGCAAAACGCGCTTACGGTGACACTATCCCAGCGCCTGTCGCGAATCGTCAACTGCAAACCATCAAACAGCCAGTCGGTGTTGCAGCTGCAATCACGCCTTGGAACTTCCCAATTGCGATGATCACACGTAAAGCAGCGCCTGCGTTAGCGGCCGGCTGTGCCTTTATCAGCAAACCAGCGGCCAATACTCCATTGAGTGCCCTGGCTGTAGCAGAGCTTGCTTACCGCGCCGGTGTGCCACGTGAACTGTTCCCTACTATTGTCAGCAGTCGTGCGGCGGCGGTTGGTCAGATCTTCTGCCATAACCCGCTGATTCGCAAACTGTCATTTACCGGTTCTACCCGTGTCGGAAAAATCCTGATGCAGCAGAGTGCCAGCCAGGTGCAACGCGTATCGATGGAATTGGGTGGTAACGCTCCGTTTGTGGTATTTGCCGATGCCGACATCGATTTAGCCGTAGCAGGTGCAATTGCGAGTAAATTCCGCAATGCAGGTCAAACCTGTGTTTGTGCTAACCGTTTCTATGTTGCCAGCGAAGTGTATGACGAATTTAGCGCCAAATTTAGCGCTGCCGTTGAAGCACTTCGTGTTGGCAACGGACTCGATGAAGGTGTGCAAATCGGGCCTATGATCGACCAGGCTGCCGTTGAAAAAGTGGCATCTTTAGTCGACGAGGCCTGTTCAAACGGAGCCACTATTGCAGTGGGCGGCCGTCGCCTGGAGCAGGGGGCAAACTTCTATGCCCCGACCGTACTGACGAACGTCAGCCACGATAACCCGATCATGCGAGAAGAAATATTCGGCCCGGTCGCGCCTTTGTGTCGCTTCGACAATATCGAACAAGTGATCGAATGGTGTAACGACACTGAATACGGCCTTGCCAGCTACTTCTACAGCCAGAATATCAATCAAATCTGGAAAGTCGCCACTCAGCTTGAGTACGGCATGGTTGGGATCAACGAAGGCATTATCTCGACTGAGGTTGCGCCATTCGGTGGCATAAAACAATCGGGTGTGGGCCGCGAAGGCAGCCACCAGGGTATGGAAGAATACCAAGAAGTTAAGTATCTCTGTTTTGGCGGCCTGAACGCCTAATTAACTGTTTGCAAGGAGCACACATGGAAGATAAACAGCTTAATCAGCCGTTAAGTGGGAACGTGATGCCGCGGTTTGGCGGGCCGGTTACCTTTATGCGTCTGCCTAATGCAGAGCTCAGCGACGCAGTCGATGTCGGTATTATTGGTGTGCCAATGGATATTGGCGCATCGAACCGCCCAGGTGCCCGTTTTGGTCCTCGAGAAATCCGTGATGAGTCACGCATGCTGCGCCCGTTTAACGTCTCTACAGGGGCTGATCCGTTTAACAGCCTCAATGTGGCAGATATCGGCGACGTGCCAATCAACACTTTTAACCTGCTCAAAAGTATCGACATCATTGAGCAATATTACGACCAGGTGGTTGCCAACAACATCACGCCACTGAGTATCGGCGGTGACCACACGATCGTATTGCCTATCTTACGCGCCTTGAGCAAGAAATACGGCAAAATCGGTGTGGTCCATGTAGACGCTCATGCCGATATCAATGATGAAATGTTTGGCGAAAAAATTGCCCACGGCACGCCATTCCGTCGTGCGATGGAAGAAGGTTTAATCGACGGTAACCGAGTGGTTCAGATCGGTTTGCGCGGTACCGGTTATTCCATCGATGAATATGACTGGTCTCGGGATCAGGGATTCCGCGTCGTTCAGGCGGAAGAGTGTTGGTACAAATCGCTGGCGCCACTGATGGCGGAAGTACGTCAACAGCTCGGTGATGGCCCGGTCTACATCAGTTTTGACATCGATGGACTGGATCCGGCTTTTGCACCGGGTACCGGTACGGCTGAAGTGGGCGGACTGACGGTGCATCAGGGACTGGAAATTGTCCGTGGCTGTAAAGGACTTAACGTGATCGGCGGTGATCTGGTCGAGGTGGCGCCACCGTATGACACCACCAAAAATACCTCAGTGGTCGCCGCTAACCTACTGTATGAAATGCTCTGTGTGTTGCCCGGCGTCAAGTACGTAGAACGCTAAAATCCCACAGATAGATAATGCCGCAATGTACGGTATCAAGGAGAAAATAAGAATGAGCAACAATCAAACGCTACAAGCCAGAAAAGATCAGGCTGTTGCCAAAGGTATGGGTAACCTAAGTTCAATTTGGGTAGACAAAGCCAGAAATGGTGAAGTGTGGGATGTAGAAGGTAATCGCTACATCGATTTGGGCTCAGGTATTGCCGTGAACAACACCGGCCATAGCCACCCGCGCATCGTTGAAGCGGTCAAAGCACAGCTGGAACGTTTCTCACACACTTGTGCCATGGTGACACCTTATGAATCATTTGTTTCTCTGGCTGAACGCTTAAACGAGCTAGCTCCAGGCAATACACCGAAGAAATCCATCTTCCTGTCAACCGGTGCTGAAGCGGTTGAAAACGCAATTAAAATCGCTCGCGCCCGTACTGGTCGTAGTGGTGTGATCGCCTTTAAAGGTGGCTTCCATGGCCGTACCCATTACACCATGGGGTTGACCGGTAAAATTGCACCGTACAAAACTAAATTTGGCCCGTTCCCGGCTGAGATTTTCCACGCGCCTTACCCAAATGAGCTGCACGGTATCAGTGAACAAGCGTCACTGCAGGCGCTGCAGGATCTTTTCGCCTGTGATATTGAGCCAAGCCGCGTTGCAGCGATCATTTTTGAACCTGTTCAGGGTGAAGGTGGATTCTATCCAGCACCAGCATCTTGGGCTAAAGCGGTTCGCGAACTGTGTGACCAGCACGGTATCCTGCTGATTTGTGACGAAATCCAAACGGGTTTTGCCCGTACCGGTACTCTGTTCGCGACTGAACAGCTGGGTATTGAACCCGATCTGATGACTATGGCGAAAGGTATTGCCGGTGGTTTCCCGATCTCTGCTGTTGTGGGTAAAGCCGAGGTGATGGACGCGGCAGACGCAGGCGGTCTTGGCGGCACGTACGCAGGTTCTCCACTCGGTTGTACTGCTGGTCTTGAAGTACTGAAAATCATTGAAGAAGAACAGCTGTGCGAAAAAGCCCTGGCGATTGGTGAAATTGTTACCAGTAAATTCAATGCACTGAAAGATCGCGTACCAGAGCTGTTTGATGTTCGTGCCACCGGCGCGATGGCGGCAATCGAGCTGCAAAATGAAGATGGTACACCAAACCAGGAACTGACTAAGGCACTGGTTGCCAGCGGTAAAGAAGCCGGCGTAATCCTGCTCTCATGTGGAGTAAAAGGTAACGTGATTCGCTTCCTGCCAGCGCTGACAATCGAGCCAGAAGTTTTGGAAGAAGGACTTGATAAAGTTGCGGAATGTCTGCTGAAACTCACGAGCCGATAAGCATTTTCCCGGATTTTTCCGTTCATGTCTTTCAGACAACCAGTTGGGTATTCCAACTGGTTTTTTTTCGTCTGAAGTTTTATTCAGGATGAGTCTGACTGACCGCAAACAGGGCAGTGGGACATTTTAGACAGTTTCATTTCCCGCCAGGACATACTAAGGGCATCGAGCATCATCAGTTTGCCCTCGACAGGAGTACCGTAGCTGGCCAGCAGCTTGATCGCTTCCATTGCCTGAACGGCACCGATGATACCGACTACTGGTGCCATGACACCGGCTTCGACACAACTTAAGCTGGCATCACCAAACAGCGCACTGAGGCACTGATAACAAGCGGCGTCTTCATCCCGGTAGGTAAACACGCTAATCTGGCCTTCCATACGAATAGCGGCGCCGGAAACCAGCGGCACTTTGTGTTGATAGCAGAGCCGGTTGAGTTGGTTGCGTGTGGCGACGTTGTCCGAAGCGTCCAACACCAGATCGTGCCCGGCAATGAGGTGTGCCAGTGGATCGTCTGACAGGCGCTCTGGGACAGTTTTGACGCTAAGATACGGATTCAGAGCTTTTAAGGCGTCTGCCGCTGAATCCACTTTCAAACGGCCGACGTCCTGGTCATGATGGAGTACCTGCCGCTGGAGGTTAGACAGTTCAACCTTGTCGTCATCGACCAGAGTCATTTGTCCCACGCCGGCCGTCGCCAGATACTGGCTGGCGGCGCAGCCCAGCCCCCCGGCACCCAATATCAGCACCTTGCTCTGTTTCAGCGCTTCCTGGCCGTCAAAATCAAACTGCTTGAGAATGATTTGCCGGTTGTATCTCAGCATCTCCTGATCGGAAAGTATCTCCAATGTTGACTCCTGCTTGGTTCTGGTAATGCAATGGCAGTTAATACATGGTGTGGCTAAGCAGCTGGATATTAACGGTTTCCCCCGCTTCAACCCGGCCGCGTTCACGTTCCAACACCACAAAACAGTTTGCCAGGCTCATCGAACGGAAAGCGCCCGAGCTCTGGTTGCCGGTGGACTCCACTACAAACTGTCCATCTTCAATTCGGTATATGCCGCGCTGATAGTCGGTACGACCAGGCGCTTTTTTAAAGCCACTGCGTGTGATGGCAGGAATCGATTCCGGTGCACGCCAGGCAGTGTGTCCGGCCAGTTTCGCCAGCATCGGCTGGACCAGTACGTACATGGTCAGCACCGCTGACACCGGGTTGCCAGGTAAGCCGCAGAACCAAGCGGTGCTTAACTTGCCAAAGGCAAAAGGTTTACCGGGCTTGATAGCCAGTTTCCAGAAACCGATCTCACCGAGCTCAGCCAGAATATCTTTGGTGTAGTCCGCTTCGCCGACACTGACACCACCTGAGGTAATCACGACATCGGCCAGCGTTTGGGCTTGTTCAAAGGTTGCTTTCAGCTTGGCCGGATCGTCGGGAATGATGCCCAAATCAACGGCTTCACAGCCAAAGTTTTCTATCAGTGGTTTGATGCCGTAACGGTTGCTATCGTAAATTTCACCGTCCTGCAGCGCGACACCGAGTGGTTTCAGCTCATCGCCGGTGGAGAAAAACGCCACTTTAGGTTTGCGAAATACAGTCACCCGGCTGATACCTAGCGAGGCGATCATCGGCAGATCGCGGGGAGTCAGGCGTGAACCTTGGGCCAGTACCAGTTCGCCCTGATTGATGTCATCGCCAGTGGGGCGGATGTTGTTACCTGGTTTAACGTCTGTTTGCAGGAAGCGGATTCCTTGCTCGGTCACTTCTGTGTTTTCCTGCATGATCACCGCATCACAGCCAGCCGGGATCTTGGCGCCGGTCATAATTCGGATACAGGTATTTTCTGGCCATTCACCGTGAAAAGGTTGGCCGGCAAAAGATTTACCTGCCAGGGGCAGGGTAGAGGATTTTGCCAGGTCAGCAGTACGGATGGCGTAACCGTCCATCGCAGAGTTATCAAAAGGTGGTACCGAAATCGGCGAGCGAATATCCTCAGCTAAAACATAGCCTAACGCCTCAGCTGTCGGCAGCAGGTGACTGGTCTGAATCGGTTTGATTGGCGTCAGCATCTGTTCCAACGCGTCTTCAATAGGCATTAAGCCCGGAGCATCACAGCATCCCATGTTGTTTCCTTTGTGTTTTTTTCTGCCCGACTCTAGCACAGAACCGCTCTGCCACAGAATGATCAGGGCTAAATTTGAGGTGTAATTATTTAAAAATCCGAGTATCCTTGTCTGCCATCCGAAAGGGGTAAAGTTAAGAGGAAATGGTATGTCAGCGCTGAGCGAATCCGCCAAGCTAGTAAAAGACGCGCTTGAGAGCCGAGGGTTAGAAACGCCTATGCGGACTAACTCTTTTAGTCGTGAAGAAAAGAAAGAACAGATTCAGTATCACATGCGTGAAATCCTGGGTCTGCTTGAGCTTGATTTAACCGACGACAGCCTGGAAGAGACGCCGCATCGCATTGCCAAAATGTATGTCGATGAGATCTTCTCTGGCCTGGACTACCAGAATTTTCCCAAGATTACCGTCATCGAAAACAAGATGAATGTCAGCGAAATGGTGCGCGTAAAAGACATTACCGTCACCAGTACCTGTGAACATCACCTGGTGACCATAGATGGTACCGCGGCGGTGGCTTATATCCCACGTGGTAAGATCATTGGTCTGTCTAAGATTAACCGTATCGTCCGCTTTTTCGCTCAGCGTCCACAGGTACAGGAGCGTATGACGCAGCAGATCCTGGTGGCACTGCAGACCCTGCTGGAATCAGATGACGTGGCAGTGACCATAGATGCGACCCATTACTGCGTTAAGGCGCGTGGCGTTATGGATGCGACCAGCGTCACCACCACGACTGCCCTGGGTGGCATATTTAAATCGAATTCTGCAACCCGACACGAGTTCCTGCACGGAATCCGCTAAGGTAAATCGCTGAATTTCAACTAATTCAAAACCGCTTCACTTTTGAAGCGGTTTTACTTTTTCCGCCAGGCATTTCGTTCTGGCAAATCCTTGCAAGGATAAGATAGTGACAACCTCATTTAAGACACTAGGCCTTAGGCCAGAGTTGCTGGAAACGCTCGATAGCTTAAGCTACACCGAGATGACACCCATTCAACAGCAAGCTTTACCCGCAGTATTACAGGGCAAAGATGTGATTGGCCAGGGCAAGACCGGCTCGGGTAAGACCGCCACCTTCACCCTTGGTCTGTTAAGCAATTTAAACGTCAAGCGCTTTCGCGTGCAGACATTAGTGCTGTGCCCGACCCGAGAACTGGCCGATCAAGTCGCCAAAGAGATTCGTACTCTGGCGCGCGGTATCCACAATATCAAAGTGCTGACTTTATGCGGTGGTATGCCAATGGGACCGCAAATCGGCTCTCTGGAGCATGGCGCTCATATTCTGGTGGGCACACCGGGACGGATTCTCGACCATATGTCTAAAGGGCGTATTAGTCTTGCTGAGCTCAACACGCTGGTGCTGGACGAAGCCGACCGAATGCTTGAGATGGGCTTTGAAGAGGCGATAGATACCATTATTGAAGCAGCGCCCGAACAGCGCCAAACCTTGCTGTTCAGCGCGACATTCCCGCACAACATCGCGTCGCTGGCGCAAAAAGTGATGCGTGATCCGCAAATGATCAAAGTTGAGTCAACTCACCAGACCACGACAATTAAGCAGCACTTCTACAAGCTGGAGTCAACCCAGACGCGTGATGAAGCATTAGAAACTCTGCTGCTGACTCACAAACCGGAATCTTCAGTGGTGTTCTGTAACACCAAGAAAGAGGTGCAGAATGTCACCGATGAACTGAAATATCGTGGTTTCAGTGTGGTTGAGTTACATGGGGATATGGAGCAGCGTGAGCGTGAACAGGCGTTAACCATGTTTGCTAACAAGAGCATCTCTATTTTGGTCGCAACGGATGTCGCTGCTCGCGGCTTAGACGTGGATAACCTGGATGCCGTGTTTAACTTTGAACTCTCCCGCGATCCCGAAGTGCATGTCCACCGTATTGGACGGACGGGCCGGGCGGGCTCTAAAGGAATGGCGTTCAGCTTTTACACTGAAAAGGAAGCGTACCGCATTGCGCGAATCGATGAGTATATGGATATTGCCATTGCTCCGTCTGATTTGCCGGAAAAACCGGTTGAGCGTCCGTTTTACCCGAAAATGCAGACTATCCAAATCCTCGGTGGCAAAAAGCAGAAGGTGCGCGCCGGCGATATTTTAGGTGCACTGACCAAACAGGCGGGCCTGGATGGTAAAAAGATAGGCAAGATTAATATTTTACCTATGGTCTCTTATGTCGCGCTTGAACATGAGGTGGTTAAGCCGGCGCTTAAACAGTTACAAACCGGCAAGATGAAAGGGCGCAATTTCAAAGCGCGGGTGATGAAATAGATTGCCGGCCAACTAGCAAAGAAAAGCCAACTCATCGAGTTGGCTTTTTTATCAACCGCCGAACAAGTACAGGTAGTCACCATAGCCTTGTTTGGCCATTTCCGCTTTCGGGATAAAGCGCATTGCGGCCGAGTTCATGCAGTAGCGCAGGCCGGTCGGGGCTGGGCCATCTTTAAACACATGCCCAAGGTGGGAATCGGCAAACCGGCTGCGTACTTCGGTTCTTTCGTAGAGCAACTTGTAATCGGTGTGGGTGACTATGTAGCCTGGGTTAATCGGCTTGGTAAAGCTTGGCCAACCGGTACCAGATTTGTACTTGTCAGTCGATGAGAACAGCGGCTCACCGGAGACGATATCCACGTAGATCCCTTCCGCTTTATTGTCCCAGTATGGGTTATCAAACGCCCGCTCGGTGCCTTCCTCCTGTGTAACGTGGTACTGCAGTTTAGTCAGGCGTGATTTTATCTCAGCCTGAGAAGGCTTTGCGTAGGGTTTAAGCGTCAGCAGCTGTTTATGCTCATTGATCAACTGACGCAGGGTTTTCGGCTGGTCTTCTCTGTCATCACCGAATATCTCATCCAGATACTGATCACGGCCGGAGCCGTAGCGGTAGTATTTGTAGCGGATCGGATTACGTTTGTAGTAATCCTGGTGATAATCCTCGGCAGGCCAGAATTTGGTGAATTTGATCAATTCGGTTTTCAGTGGCTTTTTGAAGATGCCCAATTGGTCGATCTCGGCCATAAAGCGTTCTGCAATCTGCTTTTGCTGCGCATTGTGATAAAAAATCGCCGGACGATATTGTGAGCCTCTGTCGACAAATGAACCCTGGTCATCGGTTGGGTCGATGTGGCGGAAAAACTGGTCAAGTACCTGCTCAAAGGTGACCTTGGCAGGGTCAAAGGTGACATTGACCGTTTCTATGTGTCCGGTTTTACCCGACGATACCTCTCGGTAGGTGGGGTTATCGACGTTACCGCCTGCGTATCCGGAAATCACATCGACCACTCCGGGAAGCTTTTCCAGATCGGACTCAGTACACCAGAAACAGCCCCCGGCCAGAGTTGCTAGTTCGGTTTTACCGCTGGCAGCAGGTTGGTTTTCCTGCTGCGCATTCACCCAGAACGAAGTCAGGGTAGTCAGCAGCGCTGTCAGTGTCAGGGTTGCTATCGCATTCCTTAGCATATTGGCCTCACATGATGAAAGTCAGATTAACTGTCTCTATTAGAACGGCTTAAGCTGGAAAAAATTGCATGCCTGAAACAATTTATGGTTGTTTGAGAGAAAAAGATCAATAAGGCGAGCCAATTGGCTCGCCTTGATTCAGTGGGAAATCGGGTTGAAAGTCAGTGGGATTTTCTTAGCTAAGACCGAGGATATTACCTTCATCATCCAGATCCAGGTTCATGAAAGCAGGTTTATCGGGCAAGCCCGGCATGGTCATGACGTTGCCACACAGAGCGTAAATAAAGCCGGCACCGGCACAGAGCTTAAGTTCACGCACCGGTACATCAAAGTGGCGAGGCGCCCCTTTTACCGAACCGTCGGTAGAGATCGACAATGGCGTTTTGGCCAGACATACCGCCAGTTTGCCGTAACCCTGCTGTTGGTATTGCGCCAACTGCTGTTTGGCTTTCTCGCTCAGGGTAATGCTGGCAGCACCGTAACCAATTTCCGCTACCGCCATCAGTTTCTCTTCAATCGACTGGCCTAACTGGTACAGAGGCTTAAAGTTGACCGGTTTTTCACACTGGGCAACCACCTTTTCAGCCAGCGCCATAGTTCCTTCACCGCCTTTTCCAAAAGCTTCACTGATTGCGACTTCGACATTATTCGGTAGCGCTTCTACCATCTGCTTCAGCTGCTGCAGTTCTGCATCGCTGTCTTGCGGGAACTTGTTGATCGCAACAACCGCAGGGATGCCGTATTTGTTAACATTGTCGATATGCCATTTAAGGTTTTCAAACCCGGCGGATAACGCTTGTTCATCGGTGTCAAACAGCGAATCCGGTATGGCCTGGCCCGGTTTCAGGTCATACAAGCCCGAGTTGGCCTTCAGACCACGCAGGGTCGCGACAATAACGGCGCAATCTGGCGCCTTTCCGGACGCCTGAGCCTTAATGTTACAGGCCTTTTCAAAGCCCATATCTGAGCCAAAGCCGCCTTCTGTAATGGTGTAATCACACAGTTTGGTCGCAATACGGTCAGCAATAATTGACGAGTTGCCGTGGGCGATATTGGCAAACGGGCCGGCGTGAATCAGAGTCGGAACGCCTTCCAGGGTTTGCATCAAGGTCGGCTCAATGGCCGCTTTCATGGTCACTGCCATCGCACCGGCAACCTGCAGATCTTCTGCCGTAACGGGCTGGCCGTCCAGATCGTATGCCACCACCAGTCTACCGATGCGGGTGCGTAAATCCTTTAAGTCACTGGCCAGCGCCAGTACCGCCATCAGCTCTGACGCGGCTGAGATATCAAAGCCGTCTTCACGCTGGAAGCCATTAATGGTTTTGCCTTCTTCATTGTTGCCGACCGTAACCATACGCAGAGCGCGATCATTGTGGTCGATAACCCGTTTCCAGACGATACGCGCAGGATCGATTTTCAGCGCCTTAAGACCGCTACGCTGTTCAAAATGGTCATAACCATTGCGCTGTTCGTGGTAGAGGCGGGCATCAACTGCTGCAGACGCCAGGTTGTGTGCCGCTGTTACCGCATGAATATCACCGGTCAGATGCAGGTTTAGCTCTTCCATCGGCGCAACCTGAGAATAGCCGCCACCGGCCGCGCCACCTTTGACGCCAAACACCGGCCCCATTGACGGCTGACGAATACAGGCCATCACAGACTGGTTTATCTTAGCCATACCCTGGGCCAGGCCAATGGTAGTAACCGTCTTACCTTCGCCTAGAGGAGTGGGTGTTATCGCAGTAACGACAACTAATTTGCCTGTCTGGTTATCGGCTAGTCGTTTCAGGCTGTTCAGAGCGACTTTGGCCTTGTGATGACCGTGACTCTGAACTTCGTCCGGAAGCAAACCTGCCGCTTCGGCAACGGATTGTATTGATTTGAGTGATGTGGAACGACAGATAGCTATATCGGACAGCATAATAACCTCTTAAATTGGATTATTGCAGTGGAGAAATCGTTTGCGTGGCCATGATAGCGCCTATTAATTCTTTGTAAAGCCCTATAGATAGAATGGTTGATAGCTGTAGTGTTTTTTATAACCAATTGTGTTTGTCACTGTGAGGCGGGTTAAATTTGCGCACAAATTGTTCATGCTCGGTGGTAAGAAAGGGGATACTTAGTTGCCTTTAAGGGAGTAATTCTAAGCTACTGTTATATATAGAGGTTGGTGGATTGGTTGTTGCTAAGCAGAAAAAACAAAGCCCCGTTGAACGGGGCTTTTCAACTCAGTCACTATCGGAATGCTAACGTACTGGTATTTTTGATCAGTACCATTCATCGTCCTGAAATAGCTTTCCCTCCGTGGCGTACGGATCGACGTCGTACTCATGGTCTCTGCGATTTTGCAGTACTTCTAGCTGGTGCTCCAGCATGTTGACGGTATCGTAGTCGCCTTCAGAGTAGGCCACGTAAATTTGTTGTTCAATGGCTCGAATGCTATCTGAAATATTCATAACCCACCTCCTCATGTTCAATGAACACTTGGTTGTACGGTTTTTTATTGTTCTCACCACTAGTGTAGTCAACAATTGCAAAATGCAAATATTGAATCTGACCACAATCAGTTGTTCTTATTTAACCGGTTGCATTAGCGAACTAGCCCAATTATTGGCTAGATTCCACTGCTCTCTTCGCTAGTTACGCGAGTAACTTTTAATCGATCACCGAATCCCAGTGCTCCTGGCAGTGACCCGTTAAATTTACTTGCTTACTGATTAACGTAGCAGACAACCAGCGGCATGCCTAATCGATTACATTCGGCTATCCAGCGCCACTGATTGTCCTGCAGCTTATCTCCGGGGCCTTTAACCTCTATCCACCGGCACTGACCATCTTTAAACGCGATCAAATCCGGCATGCCGTTTCGGTACAGTTTCAGGTCGCTCAGCAGCACTCGGAACAGCTGGCAGAGCCGGGAGACGGGCAGGCAGGCTTCGGCCTGGTCAATCAACTCAGCGGTAATGAGCGGCCAGGCGACGAAGCTATTGCTGATGCCGCTTTTCTGCTGATAGCGCTGTTTGATGATTTGGTATCCTGACTGGCCGAGCGATTCAAACACCTGGTCGATAAGTTCACGGCGTTTGTCGGCAAAGTCGTTGTGGTAGAGATCCTTAGGGGCGGTTTGGTACGGGTTGATAAATGCCCCCTCTACCGGCGCAAACAGCACTGGCCAGAACGCAAGCCCGAATAAGCCGTTAAGAAAAGCATTTTCAACGAAATGCACCGACCAGCCCTGCGCCTGATAATATTCCCGCACGGCAACTTCCACTCTTGACTGACTCAAATCGAGTGACAGCGTCACAGTGTCATGGCTGGGCTTTTTACTGCGCGGTACTTTCTGACCGGCCTTACGTTGCACGCGAACCAGCAGCTTTTCCGCTACTTCATACTCGCTGCGGTCTTTCGGGGCGGTGAGCATATCCTGCACTAAGCTTTCAAATTGGTCGTTTTGATCAAGCTTATCCAGAATCCGGGCCCGACGTTCGCGGCTTGGCGGCAGCAGAGTCTGGCTGAACCAGTCTAGTGCGGCGCTGTATTCTCCGACGCGTTCGAGATCCCTGGCCAGGTGATTGATCAGGTGCTGCCTTTTGCGCTCAACGTAGTCGTGTTCGGTTGGTGAAGGCACTTGGTTGAGAAGTGCAAACAGCTGCACTGGGTCTTTGCGATCCAGCAGCCATGCCTGTTCGGATAACTGACTGATTTGCAGTAATCGGTCCACATCGTCACGCGAGGGGAAAAACCGCCGCTGACGACTCAACAGATAGGGCTCAAATTGATGTAGCCCGAGCTCATCAAGGACGAACTGGGTTAAGTCCTGGCGCGTGTTGGCAAAAAACAGCAACAGCAGCAGGTTAAGAATCTCGCTGCTGCGCAGTTCAATGACGGTGAAATTCAGCGCGTGATAGTGGTCGAACACCTGGTCAGTCAGTTGCTCGACCATGGCGGATTTTGCCAACGAGCGGGGTAGCTCCGGGCATAAACCGAGCAGTTCAGTTTTAGTCAGAAGTTGCTGGGCAAGAGTGGTAAAACTGGCGGAGGGATTTAACTGTACAAATCCATGCCGGTGTAAGTTCTGCAATACCAGCTCCGGCGGGCCAATTTCACTGTAGCTAAGCTTGTCACTGCGAAACCAGCAGCCTTTGCGGGCCAGCATTCGTACCAGCAGACATTGTGAAGGGTGATCCAGTTGCGCGAACCGCTCCAGCCACTGATGCTCGGAATCAGTGAGCAGATCGGAATACCACTGGTGAGCATGTTGTACCAGAGTGACAAAATTATTCAGGTAGTAATCTGGGGCAAGTGTCGGGCTGGGCTGCATCGGCTTTACGTACTAAAAAGGCTTAACCATAGGTTAAGCCTTGATAAAGAATTTGCAATCGAAACCGCCGGTTATGCAGCTTGGGCTAACTCTGCTTGCGTTGCGTGCTGTTTTAGCGGTCTGGTCACTAGCGCCAGCGTAATGCAGACGGCCATCATGCCGGCCGAAATCAGGTAGGCCAGGCTGTAGTCACCAGATTGAGTCATAGAGTAGCCCACCAGTGCGGTGCCGATGGCGCCGCCGATACCCCATGAGGTGTACAGTACGCCATAGTTGGTACCGTAGTTTTTCAGACCGTAGTATTCGGCAGTAATGGATGGGAATACCGCCAGCAAGGTACCGTAGCCGACAGCCGCCAGGGCAGTACCGATTATCAGGGTAAATTCGCCCTGATAGCTGCTGAACATCAGCATGTTGCCACCCTGAATGATAAACGCCAGCAGCAGGGTTTTAACGCCACCAATTTTGTCTGAAAGAATACCCGCCGCGATACGACCACCAGAGTTGAACACTGCCAGGATAGAGGCCAGGTAAACTGCATTTGGCAGGCTAGCCTGTACACTGGCAATGGTAGTGATGTTGGCAATGATCATCAGGCCGGTTGATGCGGCAAAAGCGTACATGATCCAAAGGGCGTAAAATTGTGGTGTGCTGAGCATCTGTTTCCAGCTCAATTCAAGGCTGGAAGCGGGTTTATTGCTCACAGCAGCAGAACCCGCAGGTGCGGCAGGCGTGTACCCCTGAGGCGGGTTATTGATGGTGCAGGCCAGCGGCACGGCAATCGCTAGTACGCCGGCACCCAGAATCATAAAACTGGTACTGATACCAACTGAGCCAATCAGCATTGAAGTCAGCGGGGCCAGATAAATAGCGGCGAGACCAAATCCCGCAGCGATCAGACCATTGACCATACCTTTTTTGGATGGGTGGAACCATTTCATTGCCGAAGGTGCCAGACAAGCGTAACCAAAACCTATACCGGCACCAGTGACTACCCCGAAGGTAACGTTAAGCATGAATACAGATTCGGCCATACCAGAGGCGATCATACCCAGTCCGGTTAACACTGTGCCTAGGATTAGAATCTTACGTGGGCCCATGCGATCTTGCAGAATCCCCGCAACCAGAAGACAGATAGAAAAGGTGATGGTTGCGGTCGCGTAAGGGGAAGACGCATCAGCGGCGCTCCAGCCAAGATTACTCACCAGTGCTTTATTGAAAACGCTCCATGCGTAAAGAATACCCAGACAGAGGTTGATACCAAAACCTGCCGCCAGAATACGCGTTGCTTTATCGAATTTGTTCATCTTGATTCCGTGTTGATGTTGGGGGAGTCAACAAACACAACATAAGTTTGCATCTATCAACAAATGTCGCAATGGGCGCGAATTATAGCCAAATTGAGGGCTAATGGAATCACTTTTAGAGGGTTAAATATTAAAAATATCAGTTGTTAACTAATTGTATGTATAGGGTTTTAAATTGGTGAATTGGCCATGTGTGGAAAACCAGGCTTGTGATTGTTGAATGCTGTTAAAACGGCCGGATAAGAAATGAATGTTGTCCAATGGTTTAGCGAGTCAACCTGATAGAGTTTATCGAAAACAGACAGGATCTTTGACACAAAAAATCGAAAAACAGAGCACATTGAGTAACATATAATTAACAGTAGAGTATTAATTCGATATAGTAGCGAGCGAAACACAGACAAGGAGTAGTTTGGATGAGACTCACGATATCAGGGAAGTTGCAGTTAAGTTTTCTGTCGCTTGCAGTACTTTTTATCGTTTCTGCACTGTTCACATATCAAAGTGTCAATACGGTTAAAAATCATACGGAATCACTATTGATCACCGATTTACCGACGGTCGATACCAGCCGTTCGGTTCAGCAGTCGTTACAGGCCAGTCTTTCGACCGTACGTGCCTATATGTTGCTGGGGGCGGATGAATCCGTCGGTAACCAGCAGCGTAACCAGCTGTTAGATATCATTGGCGCTACCGATGAGAATCTTCCCAAGCTAGAAACGTTGTTGCCCGAGAGTGATTATCAGGCTGTAGTGGCGGAATGGCAGTCTGTCGTGGAACAGCTAAATAAAATAGCGGAGCTGAGCCACTCGGAAGAGAACCTGCCGGCGCATTCGTTATTTATCAACGAAGCTGCGCCAATCGCGGAAGTGGCGCTCGATCAGTTGCAAGGTCTTATCAATGACGAGTCTGGCAATCGTGAAGGTGGCGAACGTAAGCGGCTGTTCCGACTGTATGCCGACAGCTACAACTCGCTGGCAAATGCCTTATCTTCAATGCGTGATTTCCTGCTCTATGGAAAAGCAGAGCATCTGGATAAATACCGTCAGTTTATGAAAGCCCACGGTAAGCATGTCACAGAGATCGAATCTAAGTTGTCCTTAATGAGCGACAGCGACAAAGGCCTGTGGGAACTGTTCAATGAGATGCAGCAGCTTTATCTGCCGTTAGCCGAGCAAGTCATTGAACTGCGCCAGTCTGGTGGCTGGAATCTTGCCAACCAGCTAATGGCTAATGAACTGGTTCCGGCGGTTAACGCGCTGGATGCCCGTCTGGAAACGCTGGTGATGGCCCAGCAACAGCGGGCTAACACCAGTGGCGAAGGCATATTTACATCGGTCAGCCAGGTTATATTGCTGCTGGTGGTCTCGGTGGCGACTATCGTGACTGTCGCCGTGTTGATCTCCAGATACATGGGGCGCAGCATCGGCAAGCGGGTGAAAATTATTTCCAGCCGGGCAGAGCAGATTTCCTCCGGGGACGTGTCTGAGCCAGACTTACCGGTGGAGGGCAGCGATGAACTGGCCAGCTTGATCCGTTCCATCAACAGAATGAATCACTCGTTAGCAGGGATCGTCAGTGGGGTTACCAATAAGGCCGAGGCGGTTTCACAGAGTATGGAACAGCTGCTGGAAGCCAACCGGCAGACTCAGTCACAACTGGATGCGCAGAAGAGCAGTATCGATTTGATGGACGATCAGGTCCGCGATGTCAGCCAGCATGCTGATCAGACCGCGCGGCAGGCAGAGGAATCTCTGGCCGCGTTGCATGAGTCCAAGTTACTGGTCGACAGCGGCGCTGAGTCTCTGCAGCACAACAGTACGACCATAGATACCTTGCACACCACAGTGGCTCAGGCGTTTGAACATGTATCGCAGCTCAGCCGGGAAAGTGAAGCGATTGGCAAAGTCACCGAAGTTATCGAAGGGCTGGCAGAGCAAACCAACCTGCTGGCCTTAAACGCGGCCATTGAAGCCGCCAGGGCTGGCGAACAGGGACGCGGCTTTGCCGTTGTGGCGGACGAAGTTCGGATGTTGGCCAGCCGTACTACGGATTCCACCACGGAAATCAACCAGATCGTGCACGCGATTCAGACCGCGACGGTCACAGTCGTGAAAGAGATAGAAAAAAGTAAGGAACTGGCCAGTGAGGGGGCGGAGCATACCGAACAAGCGTACCGCTCATTAAACACCACCGCTGAGCAGGTCGAGCGGTTGGAAGGGCAAATGCGCTCTCTGTCGGAAGCCGCCGAGCAACAGTCTAATGCCACTCAGGCCATTAACCAGCTAATGCAGCAGGTTACTGCATCGGTGGATGGCGTACTCAGCATCAGTGATACCTCTAACGAAGTGTCGGAACAGGTCCGTCAGCAAGTCAGCGAACTGAACGGTGAAATGTCCCAGTTCAAGACTGCTTAGCTTGCTAAAAAACGGTCGCTTTTAGCTGGTTATGATGCCAGTTACAGGCCCTTTTCGGGCCTGTTTTTGCTCTCTGTTTTTCCAGCTTGGGCGGCGTGCCGGGCGAAGGTTTTCAGGGCGAAGTCGCCTGATTAAAAAACATGTTGCCGCATTTATTCGTTACTCTCCCCTGTGTTCTTTGAACAAACTCTCACCAATACATTCACTTAGCTTGCTATATTAGACTTATTATTCCAGAACAGTCGGAAGGCATTATGCGCCCATCTATTGCAGGCTTTAGTTTGCTTTGTGCTTTGATTTCTTTCTCTGCTTCGGCCAGTTCAGCTGCGGATATCAACGCCAGCGAAATTGTCGCCGCATCAGACAAAGCGATGCGCGGTGATTCAAGTTACAGCGAAGCGACCATGGAGATCATACGCCCGGATTGGACCCGCTCTATGAGCATGAAAAGCTGGACCAAAGGTACAGAGCTTTCGCTGGTGCTGGTGACGGCTCCCGCCAAAGATAAAGGCAGTGCGTCACTCAAGCGAGGGCGGGAAATGTGGAATTGGGTGCCGAGCATAGAACGGGTGATTAAAATCGCCCCCTCGATGTTAAGCCAGTCCTGGATGGGTTCAGATTTCACCAATGACGATTTGATTAACCAGTCTTCGATCGTAGTTGATTACCAGCACCAATTGATCCGTGAAGACAGCTTTGATGGAGAATCTGTCTGGGTGATCGACGCCATTGCAAAGCCAGACGCTCCAGTCGTGTGGAGCAAAGTGACGCTATGGATATCCAAACGGAATCATTTGCAACGACAAGTCGAGTTTTACGACGAGTTCGAAGACCGGATCAATGTTCTGCAAACCTTTGATATTAAGACACTCGGAGGAAGGGAGCTGCCGACCAGAATGGAAATGGCGCCGGTAGACAAACCGGGCAATAAAACCGTGTTTACCACCCATGGTGCCCAGTTTAATTTTGTCATAGACGACGATTTTTTCTCTGTTAACCAGATGAAATCGTTACGGGATTAGCAAGATGCTGATTCGGTTGGCATGGCGAAACTTATGGCGGCAGAAAAGGCGCACTTTGTTGACATCAATGGCGCTGGCGCTGGCACTGTTTTTATCGTTGTTAACACGCTGCTTTCAGGAAGGCAGTTACAGTGCCAATATCCAGCATGCCGCTCAGTTCTACACAGGTTTGATTCAACTGCAGCACCCGGATTTTTCCACCACCAACAGCATTGATGACTTGTTACCGCAAAGCGAAGCTTTTATTCGACCTGTTGATAGCGTCACCAGCGTTAACCGGGTACTGCCCCGGCTGGAATCGGTTGCTCTTGCGGCGGCTGGTGAGCGCTCAAAAGGGGTGATGGTGTTAGGGGTAGACCCACAGCGAGAAGACAGTTACTCCCGCATCAGCGCCAAGATTATTGCCGGTAGATTTATTCAGCCGAAAGGCAACGGAGTGTTACTGGGGGAGAGTCTGGCCAGCTACTTACAAATCCAGGTAGGGGATGAGCTGGTTTTGTACGGACAAGGCTATCACGGCCAGACTGCTGCAGGGTTGTATCCGGTAGTGGGTATCCTGCACTTCCCAATCCAGCAACTCGACAATCAACTGGTTTACATGTCGCTGACCGCGGCGCAGCAGCTCTATTCAGCACAGGGCTTAGTGACCAGTTGGGTACTGGATATCACCCAGCTCAAACTATTGGACCAGACTGTTGAACAGCTTAAGAGCCTGTATCAGCCGGAAGCGGTAGTGAAGGATTGGCAACAGCTCTCTCCCGAACTCGCTCAGCAAATTTTAATGGACAAGAGCAGCGGCATATTTCTGGTTTATGTGTTGTATGGCATCGTCGGTTTTGGCCTGTTTGCCACCATTTTGATGATGACGTTAGAGCGCCAGCGCGAATTCGCGGTGATGCTCGCCACCGGGATGTTGCGACGAAAACTGGCGCAGATGATTTTGCTGGAATCGGTTTTTATCGCCTGCTTGGGGGTGATTCTAGGGCTGCTGCTTAGTGCGCCGGTATTGGGATATTTTTACTTTAACCCGATAGAGCTTACAGGCGAGGCTGCGCAGATGATGCGCGATACGGGCTTTGAGCCTATCTTGCCTGTGTTGATTGAACCGCAGCTCATTTTCAATCAGATCATTACGGTTCTACTGATGATGCTGCTGTGCCTGGTCTACCCGTTATTTCGGGTGTCCAGGCTGGAGGTAGCCACCGCGCTAAAAGGAGGTGGCTATGCTCATTAAACTGGCCTGGCGTAATGTCTGGCGCAATAAGCTTCGAACTTCAATTATCCTTGGCGCTATGGTGTTCGGGCTCGCCGGTGTGACGGCCATGATGGGGTTTATGACCGGCCTGGTCGACAGTATGCTCAGTAATGCCATTCGCTGGCAAACCAGTCATATTCAGCTTCACAACCATCTCTATATCACTAACCCGGATATTTCAGAGCAGATTGACCGCGGAGAACAGCTGGCGGACAAGCTGCGTCAGTTGCCTGGCGTTGATGCGGTGTCAGCTCGCTTTGTGGTTGCTGGCATGGTGGCGTCGGCGCGCAGCAATCGTGGTGTGCACATTAATGGGGTCAACGTGAACGATGAAATCAAAGTCACCCCGCTCGATACCCGCATCAGCAGTGGCGAATGGCTGGATGGAGAAGGGCGTAATCCGGTCGTTGTGTCGAAAAAACTGGCGGAAAGGCTAACTCTCAAAGTTGGCTCTAAAGTGGTGCTGACTTTTACCGAGGCAGACGGTCAGGTTGTCGGGGCGGCCTATCGGGTCAAAGGGATATTTTCTACCCCCTCAACCCAATTTGATGAAGGCAATGTGTTCGTGCGTAAAGCCGATCTGCAAAAAACAGCCGCGATGACCGGAGTGCATGAAATCGCGCTGTTACTTAACAATGCGGATACAGCGCCGGCCGCGAAGCAGGCGATCACCGATCTGCTAAAAAGTGTGAAGCTTGGTGACACAGTAACAGTACGCGACTGGCAACAAATCCAGCCAATGCTGGCCAGTATGATGAGCACTATGGATGTCAGTAACCAAATCATCCTGGTGATTTTCGTTGTGGCGATGATGTTCGGTATCATCAATGTCATGCTGATGTCGGTTTTTGAGCGTACGCAGGAGCTGGGCGTGTTGATGGCAGTAGGCATGCAGAAGCACAAAGTGTTTGGCCTAATCATGCTGGAAACCATTTTGCTGGGGATGTCGGGAGCCTTGATTGGCTTGGCCGTAAGCGCGGCACTAATCGCGCTGTTACACCATTACGGCATTCCATTAGACAGCATGTCGGATGGCTTGGGTGCCTACGGTGTCGACACCATACTCTACCCGAGAGTGTCATTCAGGGAATATCAATTGACCCTGGTAACGATTTTCGTCGCCAGCGTAATAGCGGCAATCTATCCGGCGCGTCAAATCATTAAAAAGCGGCCGGTGGATGCCATGGCGGAGAAAAACTAATGACGATTAAATTAACCCGCTTAAGCAAGACTTATAATCCGGACAGTGAGTATCCGGTACGTGCAGTTCAGGATGTAGACCTGGTCATAGAACAAGGGGAATTTGTCGCGGTAATGGGGCCGTCTGGGTCTGGCAAAACCACTCTGCTCAATCTTATCGGCGGTATCGACAAACCCAGCGCGGGTTCGGTATATATCGACGACTGCGATATCTGCACCTTGTCCGAAAAGGAGCTGATAGCCTTTCGCCGAGACCATATCGGATTTATCTTTCAGGACTACAGTTTACTGCCGGTATTGACCGCACTGGAAAACGTTGAATTTGTCATGCAGTTGCAGGGCCACCGCGAGAAAGAGTGTAAGCGCCGCGCACTGGAATTGCTGCAACAAGTCGGGCTGAGCCAGCAGAAAGATAAAACTCCCAGCAAGATGTCAGGTGGCCAGCAGCAGCGCGTAGCCGTTGCCCGGGCGCTGGCACCGAACCCCCGTTTTGTTATGGCCGATGAGCCGACCGCGAACCTGGACGCGAAAAGTACCGCGGAGTTGCTGGACCTAATGCAGCGCTTGAACGAGCAGGAGGGCACCACTTTTATCTTCTCTACCCATGACCCGAGAGTGATTAAACGCGCGAGGCGAGTGATAGTGTTTGAAGATGGCAAAGTGAAACAAGATACCGATGCGGCAGGCGCGATATCCGCGCTGGAGGCGATTGGCGATGACTAAGCCGCACAGGGGAGCATTGTGTATTCTGGGCTTAACGCTGATATCAGGTTATTGCAGCGCTCAGGTTCCTGGCCTGGAGCCGGAGAAGGACTGGCAGCTGGGCGGCTATGTGAAATACATGCTCACCTATACGTTACCGGATCATCAAAGCAACACCCTGGATCACCTTATTCACCAGCGTTTTAACTTTGAATACCGCTTTAAGCCAGGCTGGTCATTTAATGCCGGGATGAGAAACCGGCTGTTGGCCGGAGACAGTGTCGATATTCCTTATTACAAACAGCTGGCTAGCCATGATACCGGCTACTGGGACTTGAACCGCAATCTGATTGAAGAAGACTCCTGGTTTGTTAACAGCCAGTTTGACCGCCTGTTTGTCGACTGGAAAAACAGTGACTGGAACGCCAGGCTTGGGCGTTTCCGTATCAACTGGTCAATGAATACCATCTGGAACCCGAATGATCTGTTAAATGCTTATTCCATTTATGATTTTGACTATGAGGAACGGGCTGGCAGTGATGCACTGCTAATTGGTAGAAATTTGGGGATCGCCGATGGCTTTGAACTGGTGTTCAGCCCGAAACGCGACCAGCAGTTGAACGACTATTTGGCGCGTTATTATGGTAACTATTCGGGTTGGGATTACCAGTTGATCGGAGGAAAAAATGCGCTCGACAACGTAATTGGGGCAGGATTTGCTACCGATTGGTATGGTGCCGGAATCCGGGGCGAATACAGCTGGTACCAGGCGAGGCGAGACTATTACCAGGGTAGAAGGCTTTCCAACAACCAGGTATTCAGCCTGGAGAGCGATTACAGTTTTGCCAGCGACCGGAACTGGTTGCTAAGGGCGGCGTATCTGTATATTGAACATCCGCTGGCAGTGTTCAGCGCGCAAAGTTACCTGAGCCTGCCTTTAAACTCTAAAAGCCTCAGCTTTAGCCGTCATACCGGCTATGTCGAGGTAGGGTTTGACCTGACCCCGTTAAATAGAACTGCACTTTCAAGTGTTATTTATGACGATGGTTCGTATTTTGTTGGATTATCCAACAGCTACTCGCTTGCCAATGACTGGCAACTGCTCGCTGTTCTGCAACGCTTTGATGGCGCAGGGGGCAGTTTGTTTGGCGATACACCGGCGACCCTGCTGTTTGCCAACATCAGGTGGAGTTTCTGAGAAGCCCAGTGAGTCTGGTTTATCGGGCCTAGCGCAAATGTTGAGCTTGGCTGATCTTAAACTGTACAAATTGACGATAAAGCAACCGGTTGATCCGGTTTAGGCAAAAAAACGCTTTTCTTTTCAATCAGAACTGGCATAGTAAACCCGTACTCCAGCCGACGCGTGCATCGTATAATGGCTATTACCTCAGCCTTCCAAGCTGATGATGCGGGTTCGATTCCCGCTGCACGCTCCAAGTCTCCAAGTCTCAAACTTCTTCGTTTTACCCAGTTGTCTATTAACTTAACGTTAAAAAAGCACCGTCGTACTTTAGACCCTGTAAAAAGGCCAATGTAAATTCTTTCTCACCGACCTTTTTTATTAGCAGCTGAACGTTAGCGCAGTAATTCGTGGATCCAGCGCTCCGCTATATGATGCTATTGGTCATGAGTTCCGTGCTTATTCCGTAAAGCAAAGCCATGCGGCGCATCAGGGTAGATATGGGCTTCTACGCGTTGACCGGTCGCCTGAGCCGTTTTTATCATGTTTAAAGCATGATCTATCGGAACTACTTGATCATGCAAAGCGTAAGCTAAAAAGATAGGAACTTGTGGAATACCATGGGGTTCTGCTTCTATGCCTATTGGCCAACTATCATAAAATGCTTGTTTTTCTGCTGGTGGGTAATCAGGTTTACCTTCGGGAGCTTTGTATTTTCTATGATTGGCATTAATGGGAGCATAAGCGATTAAAGCGCCTATTGCTGGTAACGGCTCTTTCTGGCACGCCATTACACCTGCAGTATGACCTCCCGAAGATAATCCCACATGGATAAGTGGCAACGCTGAGCGCTGTTTAAGGAAATTCAGGCAAGTAATACCATCGTCAACAACTGTATCGTGGCAACGAATCTTACCCTGATTGTCGGTAGTGCCAGGTAGGCGGTGAGTCACCACATACGCATCAATTCCCAAACTCGCTAACCATAAGGCAACTTCTATCCCTTCTTTATCATGGACAAGTTGTAAATAGCCCCCGCCAACATAAACTAATGCCTGAGCTCTGGGTGGGTGTTGCGCTTTGAAATAATGTAACTCTAATCTTGATATTTCACTGTAGTAACGCTCAGGCCACTTTCCTTGCAGTATATTTGCTTCTCCGTCTGATTGGACAAAAGTATCATCTGGCAAAACAGGAATTTTAGGTGGGTACTTCATCTGCATTCCTTAAAAATTTTAGCGTCAATCTGGCTTTGAGCCCAAGTATCGAATAAGTTGGTCCAGGCTTGTGCCGGCAGGCCCTCTGTGCCGCGTATACCAAATCCATGACCGCCTCGCTCGAATAAATGGAGCTCAGTAGGGATGTGATGCCTTTTTAACGCCTGCCAAAAGACAACACTATTTTCTGCGTTTACTGAAGGATCGTCACAAGCATGCACGAGGAAACAGGGCTGCAAAGTCAGGACGGGCGCTCAGTGAATCTAGGTTTTCTTTCGCTGTGTATGCAGCGTGATCATAACGCGTAGCCAGACTGGCCGCGACATGCCCTCCGGCGGAAAATCCTATCACTCCAATATGGTTTAATCGCCACTCTTCTGCCCGTGAACGAATACAGCGTAAGGCGCGCTGAGCATCGGCGAGTGACACCAGAATACTATTACAGGAGCGTAAGTTTGATGATAGCGTTATATCCAACGATTAAGGCTTCGCGGTACTTTCCTTACCTGAAAGGAGCGTACTAGAACTTCATATTCTGGTTGTTTCTAATCAGGCTGGGGATTCAGAAATGCCCTGTCTCTTGAATAAGACTTGTGATCAAGAGACGGGCTTCTTGGCTGGATATATACCGCTACCAAATGCTTCAACCTGTTAATTCAGGCGCCTGGTCACTT
Source organism: Vibrio sp. (assembly GCF_050299255.1). Lineage (GTDB taxonomy): Bacteria > Pseudomonadota > Gammaproteobacteria > Enterobacterales > Vibrionaceae > Vibrio. The sequence continues at coordinate 1,853 of NZ_JBNKVP010000046.1, read as the reverse complement.
CGACAATACCAAATTATCCAGGCTAATCTCATATTCCCGGTTGGCCTTGTTATACACCACACCATAACTGGTCGGATAATAGGCTGGCAGAGAATATTTAAGCGGAACGGCGATAGTTGTGTGCACGTCCGGTTTTGTTTCTAGATAGGCTTTGCTGATCATAGGCTCAACGAAAATCATTTGACCGTCATAAAAGCCGTAAATGAAGGTTTTGGTGAACGAGTGTTTCGTGAACTCGTCTGCTTGCGGATTAACCGCATGGGCTCCCATGTTAGGGACCTCGGTTCCTGGCGGGAGAACGTAACCGGTTGGCATGTACTGTTCAGGTGGTGCTTTATGGGCGCGGGCAAGATCGTCGCCCACCGCTGTTATCTTTATCCGATCACCGGACTCAATCATATAGAAATGGAAATCGAAGTGTGGGGTGTCATAGACGCCAACCGGAATATGCCCATGTGGATTCCAGCCAATTACGACCTGACGGTACCCAGTGGAGGAAAATTCAGGGGGTAGCGGAAGATTGTATTCGTATTCATGCTCTGTTGCGGGCATCGGCAGCCCGGACAATGCTGATTCGGACAGTTTAATCCCGATCTTTGTCGGTGTGCCATTGCTGTCGATAGTTATAAACGAGTACGCTTCTCCCTGGCCAACAGGGGTGCGTGACCCTTCATACGTGCCGGACTTCATCGCTTCTGTTTCCGTCGCACATCCGACAAGAAGCATGGCAGCCGCCATGCTGGATAAACTGATTAACAATTTTGACTTGGATCTTTTGTCACCCGGCATGATAAGTCTCCTAGACGCCAGTATGTTTTGTTGTAGGAATTAGCTCCATAGACAAAACAGCACACGGAATCAGGACAGGTCTAATGCGTTTGTCGTGTCGGTCCCATTATCGTGCACAGATTCTTTAAAATGTCGTAACCTGTTCTTCAGAGGTTGTTAATCCAGCCTCGCAGACTGATCACAATTCGCGGAAAAATTATAATTCAAATTTCCTTTGAACAAGTGTAGGTCTTTTTATGCTGAAAACCATTTATGCAAACGCTTGAGGTTTACCTGAGAGAAAACATAATGAATGGGCTAAAGTGTTCAAGCAGCAGATAGAAAACGCTAAATCATGGGCTTTGTTGGGTAATTCGAAGGGGCTATATCGGGAACTGACGATCTGACTCGAGATACTCATAAATCGTAGTAACCTCGTTACAAAACAACCAACTGGAAAAAGTGTAACAAAGCCCTTATCAATTGGGGGGCTCTTACTTTCTGGACAGATGCAAAAGTGTTTCCCAATTTACTCAAGCCGACACGCCGAAAATCATTGAGATACCTGGAGACAAGGGACTGCTACGATGCCATACAGGTTAAGTGGGCAGTTCCGCTCATATCGCCAAGTGAGGGATCTGCTTTCTGGGGAAAATGAGCACCCTCGCAATTTGGCGGTATCCCAAGGTTTGCAAATATATTCATCATTTTTGTTGTCTATTGCCCATTTTCAGATAATGGTTGCTTATGGTTTTATATCCCATTAATCAATTGGCCCAGTTTTGAGCTAATATGAAATCTTAAAGCAAAGCGACTCTTGTAATGGTGATAGCAAGAGAAGTAATCCGTAGTTCACCAAATATGAAGATTCAGAATATGAGTACAGGAATAGTTAAGTGGTTCAATGGAGACAAAGGATTTGGCTTCATTACACCAGACGATGGTAGTAAAGATTTATTCGTTCATCACTCGGAAATTAAAATGAGTGGTTATAAGTCGCTGAGCGATGGTCAGAAAGTAGAATTTGAAATAGGACAAGGGCAAAAAGGTCCGTGTGCGACTAATGTGAAGCCTATATAAATACA
>NZ_JBNKVP010000045.1:0-28420 GCF_050299255.1 Vibrio sp. | reverse complement strand
GATGGTATCAGTCAGGCGGCCACTGGGAGACTGATCTCCACTGAGAATGTCGGCCAGCGCATGTCCACCTTCCATGCCCGCTGCCCAGCTGTAGAGTACCGCTTTAATTGAATTATGACCTTCAATGCTCTCGAGCCAGGACATATCGATAATATTGGTGACGTTCATTACGACGATTACGCAATCAAAATAACGGGTTACTTTTTCAAGCATCTCCATTTCGCTATCGGTAAGGCGATAGCTACCCTGAGCGTCTGCATTGTCCTGATCTTCACCGGCAGTACGACCAATGAATACTACCGCTTTATCAGACTGTTCTGCTGCTTGCTGCACCAGTTGATTGCTCAGTGGCATCTCTTGCTGATACCAGGGCTCAGCCGCCCAGCCACCGCCGCCATCGTCAAAAGGGTGGCTGGCAATCCAATCCTGATAGACAGCAACCAGAGATTGGTTAACCGTAATGCGACAATTGGCCATTAATCCCTGCAACGCATTAACCGCATAAGGAACATTGACAGCCCCACCCGAGCCGGTGCCGCTTCGATAGGTATCAATCTGGCATCGGCCGAACAAAGAGAGGCGCTCACCCGGACGAACCGGCAACGCCCCATGCTGATTTTTCAATAGTACGATACCTTCAACGGCAGCCTGACGGCTGACTGGTACCACGTTCAATTGTGCTTGACGAACTGTCTCACTGATCATACTTACCCACCTGATAAATCGCGACTAGAAACCGCTTTCTATTCTCTTTCAGTGCTACTCATAGTAAGCTTGTGGAGTTCGTCATTCTACCAATATAACGACCATTAAAAGTAATTTAGCGACATGACTGTTACCTATCAATTGCAAGACCATCTGCGGCACCCTCACCTTAAGTTTGCCTATGTGGATGGCCATCACCACAGTGATTTTGGCATGCACCGCCATGATTTTTCTGAACTGTTTCTGGTTGCAAGTGGGCAGGCCAATCACGTAGTGGCATCGCACGTTTACCCGTTGAGTAAAGGCGACGTATTTGTGATAAACGGCAATGTCGAACACGCCTTTAAAGACGTGGATAAATTGGAAATCATCAACCTGATGTTTGAATCCGGTACGCCGTTCTTCGAGACACCCTCACTGCGATTGTTGTCTGGCTACCAGGCGATGTTTAAGGTAGAGCCCATCGCCCGGCAGGCGACAGAATATCAGGCAAAGCTGACTTTAAATGCCGAACAACTGCCAGTTGTCGAACGGCTGATAGCGGAAATAAGACAGGAGTACCGGAGTGGCGAAGCTGGGTTCGAGCTTATGCTGACAGGTTTGTTGCAACAACTGGTGATCACCCTGGCGCGCATGTATCAGCAGCAGAGCCGGGAACTACCGAAAACCACCCTGGCCTTGAGCCGGGCATTAATTTTTATCGAGCAGAATTTTACTTCGCCGGGTGTCAACAGCCAGGCAATTGCCAGCGCGGCCTTTATCAGCCAGCGGCAATTGGAACGCTTGTTCAAACAGTTCCTCCGCACCTCGCCCAACCTTTACCTGCGGGAAATGCAACTCAATTTTGCCAGCCAGCTACTGAGCGAAAACAGTGGCTTATCGATCCAGTCGGTAGCAGAAATGTGCGGGTTTACCGACAGCAACTATTTTTCCAAGTGCTTTAAGCAGAAATTTCATCTCAGTCCACGGCAATACCTAAGCCGCCAAAACTAAAAAAGCCGCTTGCTAAAGCGGCATAACGAATGACTGTGGATTTGCATTCAACGCAACAAAAACGAGTCCCCTCTGTCAATTTCGACCCGCCTGTTGCCAAGGATAGGAGTGGCACTCCCCTAGTTGCCACTCCTTATGGGTAATCTCTCCCACTACCCAAATTCACTTACCACCACATATCGGCCTGGATGCCCACCAGCAGATCGGCTTTATCACGCATAGAACCGTCCAGGTAAGTCGCTAAGAAGCGCACTTCAGGAGCAGGACCAAAACCGGTTGGCATAATAATGGTCGGCGCCACGGTCAGCTTGTAGTTGGTGGCATGATCACCAACACCGTTCGCATCTTCCCACTTGTTGTACTGGTAACCAGCTTCCGTTGCGATAAAGAAGTTGTTGGCCACAGGGAAAGAAGGACGAATCATTGCTGATGCCCAGCTGTCTTTGCCACCATTATCCAGATCGTTGTACTGGCCCTGAATAGAGTGGAAGATGCTCACACCGTTTTCGAAGAAGTAACCACCCCATACCAGAGCACGTGCAGATACATCACCCTCTTGTACTTTCTTCATGTTCGCCGGACCTTCCAGCGCACCATTACCTGGTTTCCATGCGTTATAAGTTGTGATGGTGCCGCCCAGCAGCTGGCCAGAACCTAAACCTTTACCCACCTGGGCGATGTATTTAGTGAAGCCTTTTTCAGACAGGCCAAATACTTTGTCCGAGTGAACAATTGCCGTCATTTCAGCACCGTTGCTGGCATATTTAGTACCGTCGACGAAGTTATCTGGCAGGTATTTGCCCATTGCATGCAGTTCAACACCGTCAAAGTCTACGCCAACGTGTACTGCGTGCATCGGGTTGTTATCGTCTGTACCCCAGTAGCCACCTTCAGCGTTATCACTGGCCACATAAGCAAAATCCCACTTATTACCGCCCAGTTCAACGCCTTCAATACCGACACCGGTACCTGACATATCGGTATAGAAGAAATCGGTCATAAAGATGTAGTTATCTTTACCGTAGAAGCGTTTACCACCCCAGATTGTGCCGGTATCTGTAATTCCGTCTAATTCAACAAATGTCTCAACCAAACCGATACTGCCGTTGGCGGCATCAGCGTTAGTACCGAGCTGGTTCTTACCACTCGACTGGGCATTATCAGCCCCTACGCGAGTTTTGATGCGGGCGACTTGGCCGTCATCATTTTCGAAATTCTTTTGCAGTGCCAGCTCAAAATGGTTGTCTGATTCAATACCCAGACGACCCAAACGCTCTTTTGAGGCAGGAAATTTTGATCGCTTAAAATCATCGTTTTTGCTGTATAAAGCCCCTGCACGGAAATAGCCGTGAAATTCAAATCCATCCGATTTTTCAGCGTGAACAATAGGTGTCGCCGACAGACCAGCTGTCGCAACCAGACAGGCAAGGGTAAGTTTAGATAATTTCATTATAACTCCATGTTCCATTTAGACTTAAAGAAAGCGCTTTCTTATGTATTTATAAAAAAACTGAAACTTCGATATTACAGCGGATAAACATCCTCTCCGTATTTGGGAGAAACCCTTAAATTACGTACCATAACCATCTGTTCAGTGCATGGTTATTATATTGGCATCGAATGGATCAAAACCGTGATCCCCCTCATCAAAGAAAGCGCTTTCTCGGGCATTTATCACACTTCGTCAATCTGTTGCTATACACACTTGCAGGAGTCACGTGGACAACGTAGAGATGATGATTGTAAAGATCTGACTGATTTTTATAAAAAAACGCCCTGCAGAGAAAACTTCGGCAGGGCGTGTACAGTGGAGTGTCAGGTTTATTGTTTTTCGAACCGGATGTTGTCTAAGTCGAATTTCATACCACCTGTCGGCTCAAACACCAACAAATTGTTTATCGCACTAGGATCGGCTTTATTACCGGCGACGAATCGATTACTGCTGGCCAGGATATCCGCCAGCGCCAATCTGACTTCGCCCCATTGGCCTGCAGCCGGAAGATCGACCGTTACATCACTGGTTTTTGGCCAGCCGCTGTCAATCTTAACCAGTAGCTCAGCACCGTCGGTCATCGAGTCGACTTTAATATCAAAGAGTAAATAGCCGCTATCCAGCCAATGGGTTATATCGGTGGTCGGTGAACGGAAATAGATATTACCGGCGCCATTTTGTTTCTCAATCCGCAACACCGCACCATGATCGCTGTCAGTAACTTCCTGATGGGTGACGATGTCCATAGGATCATAACTGCCGTAAGCCAGGCTACCATTCAACGTGTCAGAGAAAATATCTAACAACGGGCCGTCGGCATAGCTGTCATCCTGAACCAGAATGGCCGGCGCCGCGTTACCTTTTACATGCACGGCCTGGTCGCCCTGACTGGCACAGCCCTTGCCTTTCCATCTGTCTGCCGAGCAGCGATAGACTTTGACATAATCCACTAGCATCGTCTTGGGAAAATCGTTCTTATCTATGCCCTTCTCATTGGCATTGGCTGCCCAGGAACCGCCAACGGCCAAATTAAGCAGCAGGTGAAACTTCTCGTCGAACGGTGCCGCTCCCTCTGCATTAACAAGCGCCCCGTCAACTTTATACTGGCTGTACCAGCCTTGCTGAGTTTGCGTGGCGTAGTGAATGTTGTCCACATACCAACGGATTTCACCCTCTTCCCATTCGATCGCATAGGTATGGAAATCATCGGCAGGGTTGATGTTACCAGGCAGTGAGGCGCCCTGACCGCTGTAAACATTGTCTGGCCAGGCTTTACCATAATGCAGGCTGCCGTAGATACGGTTTTCCAACTCTCCGGCTTGCGCGCCAGCAGCATCGGACTGGGTTTTCAGGTTCACCGCTTCCATGATGTCAATTTCACCGGAAGCCGCCCAGGTACCGTACTTGTTTTCACTTGGCAGCATCCAGATCGCCGGCCAGACGCCCTGCCCGGCAGGTAACTTAGCCCGGATTTCAAACCGGCCGTATTTCTGATCGCGTTTATCTAATGTACGCAATCTGGCAGAGGTAAAAGGCAGGGTTTTATTTGCGCCGGGCTTGCCTTCTGGGTTATCCGGGCCAGTAAAACTTCCCTTGATGGCGACAATATGCAAAAGTCCGTCCTGAACGAAGGCATTTTTGGCCCGCTTGGTATAACACTGCTGCTCGTTGTTACCGCCTCCCCAGCAGTTCTGTTCCAGGCTCCAATTGCGTTTGTTTATTTCTGTGCCATCAAAGTCATCCTGCCACACCAGTGTCCAGGCTGGATTGGGCTCAACGGGTTGATTGTGCAACACCAACGGTTTCTTGGTTTGAATCACATCTGTGTCAGCGCTGTTGGTTTGACTACATCCTGCCATCGCCAAGGCTGAGATAGCGACTGCCAGTGAGTACTGGCTATTTTTTTTCATCCCTTTCATCATTACTCCGAACGAATTTGATTAGATCTGCTCTGATTTGCTGTTAAAAGACCGCTCTGCCAGTTAACTTTGTCCAGCAATAAGCAAGCAGAGGGTATGTGAGAATTCACATACCCTGTTTGAAATGAACGAGCGACTATTTGCGGAAAACAATGTTACGAATTTCCACGACGCCACCATCAATATCTGCACTGCCCTGAAAATAAAACGGAGAGGTCACATCAGCGAAATCCGGATTGCCGCTGATCAGTTCCGAAATATCAATGGTATGGCTCACCCAATCTCCTGTGATCGCACGACCACCTGGGCCAAACGCCACAGAGTTGTTGGTTTGAGGGCGGCCATTGTCACCGTAAATACCGGTCTGGAAGCCGATGTTGATGACTGATGCCGTGGTGCCTTTGATGTCAAAGCTCAAGGTGCCGTTTTCAAACCCGGTCAGATTCGCTCCGGCTTGCCCGGCAAGCACTACGCCAGCACCCCAGCCCCAGTCTTTCGCTTCGCCCGCAGTTGGCGCGGTCGTTAAGGTTAAAACACCATTTTCTTCTGCCAGGTAAGACGTTCCTTCCCAAGCGATTGTCTCTGCCCCAGTAAATAAACCCGTGTCTAATACAACGAACTGTTCAGCGTTGGTAGGTGTATCAATAACCGGTTGAGGGTTGGGTGCCAACACGCTGTCCAGGACGTTCTGTTCAATGCCGCCGTGACTCTTGAAGATACTCATTCCACCACGAGTCAGACCGTCAAATACGCCCTGATCGACCAGATCCCATATTGCATACTTGGCATTGCCATCGATGTCGATTAAGCCAAAGTGCTTTTCTGAGTCACCCGGGTTGTTCTGATCACCTTTCCACGGCTCATCAAATGCCTGGAAGAAAAACAGCGAGGCGCCAAACTCTTCAGACCAGGAGCGCATCAGGTTAAAAAACGCTTTCTGTTTATATTCATCTGCCGCTTTTGAGCCTTCATCACCGTACATAAAATTGGTCTCTGAGGCCCAACCGGTTTCACCAATGTGGATCTGTTTAGTCACGCCCTGGCTCTTGAGGTATTCCTGAACCTGTTTCACCTGAGACAACAGATGTTGCTGGGCACGAAGCATGGCAGCATCAACCTGTTCAATACTATCCAAACTCTGTTCTTGCTCCGGGACTAACCAAAATTGATTGTTGTAGTGCGTGTCGTGAAATGGATAAGAGTGGACTGAAACATAGTCGACAGCATTCACCAAATCCGCCAGCTCCGGAACATTGTAGTCACCCAGGCCTGACCAGGAAGCAAAGTTGTCTGAACTGGTGATCCAGACATCAGCCGGAATTTCCCCTGCATCCCGTTTGGTTCGCAGTGTATTTACGTGCTCCAGAATGATGGCTGGCGAGACGTGGTAAGGCGCCCAGTGAACCATGGCTTCATTGCCGACGGCCAGTACTTTGATGATCTCTGGATAGTCATTAACCATTTCAACCGCTTTAGCCACTTCAGCGTAGTTGGCCGGGTTGTTTTGGGTCGGGTCAATCGGATTACCTGTCCATGAGTTGAGTGCATCAATCCAGATCCCCAGCATCACGTACATTTCGAAGTTTTCGTCTTCCGCCATCAACTCATCAATGGCAATCAGAAGGTTGGCGGTATCGCTGAAGCCCTGGGTGTTGTAAGTGCGAAGCAGCTTAATTCCCATCGCTTGCATTAATCGCAGATCTTCTTTTAATTCCGCCACGGTCGGCACATTGGCTTCCGTTCTCTCGGTAGTGCGAAACGCACCGTAAGAAATGGCAGGATAGTGAATATTGCCCAAAAGTGGTTCGCCGCTGCGTGTTTTCGGATAGTTACCCTCAGGAGCGGGTTGAGGGTCGAGTACCACTTGGTTGGCCGTTCCTGTGTCTTTATCAATGTCGGTTGTGGTTTCACCTCCACAAGCAACCAGAGCACCGGAAAAACAAAGCAGCAACGCAGACTTTATAATGTTTTTCATCATGTTCATTCAATTGTGTCCTTACGAAATAGACCGATAGCCCACAAAGAAAGCGCTTTCTTTGTGGTTTAAAAAAATGACGCATAGTGGATAATCAAGCTTAAACCATATGCGCCACCAAAAATGCCCGAACCTGCTCAACTTACTCGGTATAGGAGCTTAAACAGGAACTTTATTGATTGTAAGAATATATAATCGACAATTATGTGACCAGCATCTTCAAGCAAGCGCTTTCTTTGGTTGTGGATCACATTCTGTTGTTTTGAACGCTCTACTACTGGCCTATCGGTCATACATGGCATTTTTTCTCAAAAATTCAGAAAGTTGGCCACGATCTTAATATCATACTAGGCGATATAACCCGCGACAGGTAAGATATGCAGCAACGAAACAATACAAACTTAGGGGGTTCCATTGATAACCATAAAAGAAGTGTCTGAGCTGGCTAAAGTGTCTCAGTCGACTGTATCAAGAGCGCTCAATGGCCACCCGACTGTTAAAGAAGCCAATCGTAAAAAGGTATTTGATGCCATCGAGAAACTTGGCTATCAACCGAATGCATTTGCACAAGCGCTCGCGTCCAGTCGTTCAAACAGTATTGGTATGCTGGTTGGTTCTCTGGATGGTCCATTCTATGGGCCTTTAATGCACAACGCTGAAGATACTGTTCGACAGAATAATATCCACCTTATCGTGACCAGCGGCCAGGAGTCCCACAGCAAAGAGCAGGATTCGATCCGTTTTCTCCGCTCAAAACAGGTGGATGGTTTGATTGTTCATTCCGACACCCTGTCCGATGACGAATTGATTTCGGTCGTCGAACAGCAGCCAGCCACCATAGTGCTTAACCGCTATATCCCGGAAATTTCCGATCACTGCATCTACATCGATAACGAGCTTGGCGGTTACCTGGCGACCAAACACTTGCTGGAACATGGCCATACTAAAGTAGCCTGCATCACCGGCCAGTTGAGTAAGGTCGACAGCCGGGATCGATTGCAAGGCTACCGCAATGCACTGGCCGAATTTGGTATCGCCTACGATGCGAATCTTATCGTGGAAGGTCGCTTTGACCACCAGGGCAATCATGAAACGGCCAGACGATTGCTCGACCGCGATCCGGCGATCAGCGCGATATTCTGTCAGAACGATAATATTGCACTGGCGGTGTATGATGTCGCCGCCGAGCGGGGTTTGGCGATCGGTGACGATCTGTCAGTCGTCGGATTTGATAACGACACCCACAGCCAACACATTCGCCCGCGACTGACGACGGTCAACTTTCCCGTTATAGAGATGGGCCGGGAAGCGGCCAAAGGGGTGCTTGCTCTGGTGAATAAACAAAATTACCCGTTAAAGCATAAACTGACTCCGGAGTTGATCTACCGCGACTCGGTAAAGCCGTACAGCAAGCAGTAAGTTCCGCTTTCATCCTGCTGTGTCCAGACAAACAAAAGGCCCCACCCAAAAGTGAGGCCTTTTCTTTTGCGGCTTGTTCTTTACAGCTTATTTTTTAAAGCATGGAACCGTTATTGATACAGACTCTGTTGCGGTACGGTGACCACAACTTTGTCTATCTCACCACGGCGTTGAAAAATACTCTGGCTCGCCTCTTCGCTCAGTCTTAATTGGTTGAACAGGTGGGTTGTGTCATCTTTCATGATCACCGCTATCTGGCCTTCGGCAGAATCGCTCAACTGATAAATAAACGGCACCTGACAGTAAGTGAATGCCAGTTGCCCAGCTTCAAGACTGTAGCTGCGCTTTTCACCCGCAACCGTCAGGCAATTGAACGTTGCCGCCTCAGTCAGGAACTCTTGCTTACGCAGTAGCGAAGGCTGGATACGAATCGCTTCCGCCTCAACCACAATTCCCAACTCGGCAAAGCGGGTCAGCACTTCTTCTTTCACCTGGCCAGTCATCCCTGGCTGCTGCGCGCCAGCGTGTTTCGGAGTATGAGAATAAGGGTCAGTTGGGAACGCACCGTAGTTTTGCGGTGTTTTGTTAAAACCGATGCCGTCTCTGACTCGATAGTAGTACTGAGCCAGTGCTTGTGTCTCTGCGCTGAGCGGATCGTTCAGGTACGCCGATTGATAATTTTCCTGGACGGCCAACAGCAACTTGGAAACCATGTGCCAGTAAATACAACCCAGCCCTTCGTAACCAAACATAGTGCCAGAGCGGCCTGTGAAGGCTCTGTGGTTAAAGACCTGTTCGTAGAGGGCTTCCAGTTCATCCCAGCTTTCTTGCTCTACATTAGGATACTCGGCCTTCACGCTGGCAATGGCGCCCTTAAGGCCATCGACATTTTCAAACGCCGGATGGAAATGATATTCACCCTGGACATCTCGCTGAATAATGCGCTGGTCTTTATTCGACAGCATCTTACTTATCGCGTTGCTGGCGACAATTTGTTCTGCAGCGATACAGTTTCTGCTGACAAATGGCTTGAGCTCACGATCCGGATACAGCATAAAGCTGCGCTGATCCTCGCGATACATGTCGCTGCTGAACAGGTTGTCCAGCAAGTTAATTGCTTGTTTCGATGTCAACACGCCAGCACTCAGTACCGCCACCTGACCTTCCAACATCGGATAAAGTGTTTCGATTCGGCAAGATTCGCCAGAACAACTTAAGACGTTATACGCGTTGTACAGACCATCTTCGCGCAGGTTATTCTGAATACTTGAATCCAGTACGGATTTACTCACTGTAAGCAGCTTTTCAATCGCCTCTTTATCCGCATTGGTTTTGCCGGAAAAGCCGTTCATCCGGTATACGCGCTGACGGTAATCATCTGCCGATTTTTCCAGTAAAGTTAAAATGGCTTTGCGTGTCTGGCGAGTCACCGTGTTTTGGCGAATCTCTTTTTCCGCCTCCTGCAGGATACGCGTTATTGCCAGCATCCAGTCGAACACTTCCTGCGAAATTGAGATAGTCGACGGCAACTCGCCAATGATACCCAGCAAAAACTCGACATATCGACGCATGTAGTAAAGGGTAACCATCGACAGGCCGTTACCGACAATCGCGTTGTTGGCGTCGTTCCATTCCGGGCGTTGGGTATTCAGCCAGATCCCGCCGTCCAATACCAGGTTGCTCAGCTTGGCCAGCAGCGGAACCAGCACTTTTTCAGTCAGGTTGACCATGTATACCTGATCATCACCTTCCAGAAGTAGCCGGCCATCGCTGCCCAGCCTCTCAACCCGCTCTTCAATGCGTTGCTGCAAAGGCTGGTTGAACGATACCGTGTCTTTCGGGTTTTCGAACAGCTTTTCGACACCGCACAACTCATACGGCACGTTGGCATAACTGAACAAATCACTGCAGAGCAGCTCATTGAGTTCTTCACTTTGATATTTTTTCGCCAGTTCCAGGAATTTGAGCAGATAAATGATCTGGTGGTCTCCCCAGTAACCGATATTGCTCCATGGGTCGTCTGGCTCTAGCAGTTCCCAGTCGATGCCCTCTTTAGTGATTCGGTACGGGTTATAACCATCTGCCGTCGAAGCATTCACAAACTTAGCCATGAATGATGAGATAAAGCCGGGATAACTCAGTGACAATGCCTCCCAGTTCTGGAAGATGTCTCGCCAGTTGCCCTGATATGAGAGCAGACGCTCACCTTGTTCGTCCTTTAGCTTGATTTCATAGTGGTTCCACGGACGGCTAGGATCACCGTGACGGCGGCCAAAAGTCAGCGGCAGATATTCGTAGGCCAGTCGCACCAGTTGTGCATCACCGGTTTGTTTAGCCAGGCTCACCAAATGTGAGTGAGTGAAACTCTCTGGCAGGTCAGCAAAGAAGTACTGCTGGCGCTCCACCACCTTGTGATTGGTAGTGGCCATGGTTTTGAGTACATCTTGTTTGTCCAGCTGGTAGTTATTTTCAATCACACCGCCGCGCATACTGTTAAACAGCACATTGGCATAATGGTGGACAAAAGTATTTTCCTCTGCGGTCACCTGCCAGGCATCGCCGCCAGACATCAGCGCCACCAGCTCCTGCTGATTGGCTGCGATGCTTGCTTCAATCTGCTGCTTAATTTCCTGCGATGAGGCTAACTGACTCTGCAAAGCACGCACGTCACTGTGGCACTTGTCGATATCCGCCACCATTAGCCAGCTATTGCTCTGATTGGCCGCCAGCTTAATGGTTTTATTGATCAGGTAGCTGCCTCGCACGCCACGGGTGAGCGGCTCATCAACGACAAGCTCACCGCGACGGAACGCCCCCATCTGCTCACTGCTGAGCAGTATCTGCTTTGAATCATCGTCAATGCTAAACACACAGGTGGCCAGCAGGGATTCCGCAGGCTCCGCGCGGTCGCTTAATTTGGCGTACATGGTGTACAGCGCCAGAGAAGTTCCTTCGACCTGCTCGTTCCATTTGTAGGCATCAACCAGTGCGCTGCGGGTTTGCAGTGCGGCCAGCGGCGCACCAGATGGCAGAATATTCTGCAGGCCATCCAGAATATCCAGTTCACGAGTCTCACCTGAAATATTGGTGACTTGCGCGTTACGGACAAAACCAAATTCTTCGCTGCTGCTCCAGCTGTACTGAAACTTAAGCTGTAAAGTGTGGTTTATTTCTTCAAAAACGATCTTGTCACCGATACTGTTTTTGTACAGGTTACGTTCGACTTGATACAGGCCATCGTGGAAGCGGTTGAACGGTTCCCACAACACCCAGTTCTGCGCTGACTTAACTCGCAAGATGGTTTTTGAGCCTGTATTTTCGGCACTCTCGTGAATATGATCGACCGATTTATAAGGAAACAGTGCATTTTCCGGACGAATCCGCCCGGCAGACAAACTGCCGGTGGATGAAATAAACAGCCAATGGTCACTGGATGACACCACGCTGATAAAAAATGGCGCCATACTATCTACATTGGCAATTTTGTAGTAACGCTCGCCGAGTAATTCGACAAACTGTCCTTCTACAGCTTGATTCTTCTGATGGTTTTGATACTGCTGATATTCAGATTTCATAATAACAACCCATAAAGAAAGCGCTTTCTTTTTCGCTTTTTTTTAAATCCCTTGTTTTAAATCCTTTCGCTGACCATCACCCTTCCAGGTAATGGCAACGTGCAAAGTGGTTTGGCCCGATTTGGGTCGGCTCCGGCAGCGTCTGTGTACACAGCTCAGTCGCTTTGAGACAGCGTGCCGCAAAAGGACAACCAACACTGCTCGGTTTCCACAGCGGAATTTCACCTTTTTTCGCCATTAACTCACGCTTTCCGGCGTTGCCAACTTCCGGCACCGCGGACAGGAGTAGCTGCGAGTAAGGGTGCTGCGGATTTTGTGTAACGCTGTCGCTGTCACCCCACTCCACCATATGCCCTACATACATCACCGCCGTTTTTTCAGCGAAATAGCGCGCAGTGGCGATGTCGTGAGTGATGTACATAAACGAGATGCCATGCTGATCTTTCAAATCCGTCATCAAGTTAAGGATACCCAGACGCACCGAGACATCGAGCATCGAAATAGGCTCGTCTGCCAGAATCACTTCAGGATCGACGGCGATTGCCCGGGCGATGGCGACCCGCTGGCGTTGGCCGCCACTCAGCTCATGTGGGTATTTCTCCGCCGTTTCTTTGGCTGGTGACAGACCAACCAGCTCTAGCAACTCGTAGACCAGCTTGGGGATGGCCGCTTTGTCTGCTCGATTATGAATTCTCAACGGCCGGGCAATATGATGGTATATCGTATGCACGGGATTGAGTGAGCCAAACGGGTCCTGGAAAATCATCTGTACCTGACGGGCATATTCCAGTTCACCGTTTTGCTCAATAAACTCAGCCAGCGGCTGGCCCTTGAAGGTTATTTCGCCTGCTGTCTTGTCATATATGCGAGTCAGGATTCGCGCGCCGGTGCTTTTTCCGGAGCCAGACTCGCCGACTATAGCCAGCGCCTCACCTTTGCGCAGCTCAAACGAGACGTCATTCACCGCACGCATCAGGTTGCTTCTCACCGACTGGCCCAGCGGGAAGTCCTTGACCATATTTTTAATTGAGAGGATGACCTCAGGTGTATTTACTTGTTCCATAGCTCCCCCTGCTTACACCATATGACACGAAACTAGATTGCCGTTGGCAACCCGATTCAGGTTAGGTTCACGTTGCTTGCACACCTGGGTACAAACCGTGCAACGCTCCTGAAAATTACATCCGGCCGGGATTTGCAACAGATTGACCGGGTTGCCAGGAATGCCATACAAACGTTCTTTTGGCCCGTGTATGGTCGGGAATGAAGAGATCAAGCCCTTAGTGTAAGGGTGCTGCGGCTCACCAAACACTTTCTCAGCGGCACCTAACTCAATCAGATTACCCGCGTACATAACCCCGATTCGGTCCGCAATTTCGCCCATCAAGCTCAAATCATGGCTGATGAAAAGAATTGAAAAACCGAATTTGCTCTTCAGTTCATATAGTTCGTTGAGGATTTCGCGCTCGACCACCACATCCAGCGCCGTAGTCGGCTCATCCATGATGATCAGCTTAGGCTCAAGGGCCAGTGCAATGGCGATCACCACACGCTGGCGCATACCGCCACTCAACTGATGGGGAAAACTGGTCAAACGGTCAGTGTGAATACCGACTACTTTTAGCAGTTCCGCCGCCCGTTCATAAGCCTGCTTTTTATTGATTTTTCGGTGGGCGAGGATAACGTCGGTTAACTGTTCGCCGATGGTAATGACCGGGTTGAGTGAGTTCATCGCGCTTTGAAACACCACCGAGACATCATTCCAACGAAAATCACGCAACTGCTTGTCGTTCATTTTCAGAACGTCTTGGCCTTTGTAGAGAATTTCCCCTTCTGATATCAGCGCCGGTGCTTTGTGCAAACGTGAAATGGCAAACGCCAGGGTACTTTTGCCGCAGCCGGATTCTCCCGCAATCCCAAGGGTTTCGCCCGGCGCGATGCTCAGGCTGACATTATTGACGGCGCGTGCGACCCCGTTAGGCGACACGTAATCTACGCACAAGTTATTGATTTCAAGCAAATTAATCATAGTAGACCTCGGCGCTTGTCCGCTTGTTTTTTCAGTTGATGCCACAGTTTGATATGCGGACCGGTACGAAGTTTAGGGTTACTGACCTGGTCGATTGACATGTTGATCAGGGCCAACGCGCCACCGGTTATTGCCAGGGCGGAAGCTGGGACCAGCATTTCCCACCATGCACCTGTGTAGAGCGAAGACGATGTCTGCGCCCAGTAGAGCATTGAACCCCAGCTCACTTCTGTCGCATCACCAAGGCCAAGAATACCCAGGCCTGCTTCTGCGCCCATGGCATAGATGACGGTGCCGAGGAAACCACCGAATACGATAGAAACCAGGTTTGGCAAAATTTCGACCAGTATGATGCGAATTTTTGACTCGCCCATCACCTCAGCCGAGATAATAAATTCTTTGCTGCGAATCGCCATGGTCTGAGAACGGATCACCCTCGCCCCCCATGGCCAGGAAGTTATCCCGAGCAATACCGTTATTACTAGCGACCCGACCTGACCAAGAAACGCGGCCAGCACAATCAGCAGAGGCAACTGCGGAAACACCAGGAATACGTTGGTCAGGAAGTTTAGGCGCTCATCGATTTTGCCGCCAAAGTAACCGGAAGAAACGCCGATGATCACCGCCAGACTCATCGCGATCACGCCTGCCGAGATAGCCACGCTGAGCGATTTTCTCGCACCGTGTAATACCTGGCTGTAAACATCACGACCACTTCGCGTGGTACCCAGCACATGTTCTGCATTCGGAGCCACGTGCGGGCGTGCCACCCTTTTCTCAGGATTGTGGGAAGCCAGTGCCGGCGCAAATATTGCGCCACAAAGAATAATGGAGAGCAGCAGCCCGCCTATGATGGCCGGGGGATTGCCGTAGAAAAATGCATAGATTTTCCCCAGCGCCTGTTTCGTGTTCTTCCAGGAGAAAACAGACTCGCGCGTCATCATCTCGACTGGAACAGACGAATTATTAGAATCAATTGACTTGTCCATGGTACACCTTAATTGGAAATTCGAGGGTCTAGCCAGACATACAGCAGATCAGCAATGAAGTTAGCGGTCAGTACCGCCGTCACTAAGATCAACAAAATTGCCTGAATCAGCGGATAATCACGGGCGACGATGCCCTTAAGGAGAATGTTACCCAGTCCCTGATAGTTAAAGACCACTTCCGTCATGATCGAACCTGCAAAAGAGAAACCGATCGCCATCGCGATTGCGGTAGCAACGGGTAGGATGGCGTTGCGTCCTGCATAACGAGACATGACACGATAACTGCTGAGCCCTTTTGCTTCGGCCATGGTCACATAGTCTTCGCCCAGTACGTTGATCATGGCGTTGCGCATGTTGAAAACCCAGGTAGCAATCCCGACGACAACCATTGACCCCACAGGCAGTACTGCGTGTTTGGCGACACTACTGATGAACTCAAACGTAAAACCCGGTTCGAGTGAAGGATCATAGGTATACGCGAGCGGCAATAACTCCATTTTCAAACCGAAAAAATAGAACAGCAGCAGTGCGGTCACGACATAAGGAAAGTTGCTGATAAATGCCAGTACGGGTGGAACGACCTGACCAAAAAAACCCTGACGATGATAGGAAGCATAAGTCCCGATACTCACGCCGATGATCAGAGCGACTATCAAGGAACCGAGTGCCAGGAACATGGTCCACGGCAACGCCATCGCTAAAACATCAGACACGTTGACAGGAAACATCAGTACTGAAGGGCCAAGATCGAGCGTAAACACGCTCTTCATGTAAGCCAGGTACTGCTCAAACACATTGCCATCGACAAAACCATACATCTCACGAACTGCATCCATCTGAGCGGGATCCATGCGACCTTGTGCTGCGGCAAACAGTGCATCGACCGGATCACCAGGCATCAAGCGAGGCAACATAAAGTTAAAGGAAATCGCGATCAGGAAGGCAGTAAAATAAAAGCCAAAACGGCGAAGTAAAAACGACATAACACACCTTTACAATCATGGAGCCACAAGGTTGTGGCTCCAATGCTATTTAAACCACTTACAACTTATTTCAGGTGTAGGTTGTTGAGGATAATCACCCGCTTACCACCGTCGTACCTAACTGGCGGAACGTAAGGGTTTTCCTCATTTGGCCAGCCAACAATCTTCTTAGTGCTGTACTGGAACCAGGTTGGGTTGGAGAAAAGTGGAATAAACGGCAGATTCTCGGCGGTATACTCCTGCAGTTCAGACAGAATCGCTTCTTGTTTGGTCGCATCACCGATTTTGCCGAAGCTGTCGATCAGCTTGTCAATTTGTGGTGAGTGTACGCCATGACCTGCGTGCCAGGTTTTACCGATACGCGAAGTCGAGAAGTACTCCTGGTAAGCCAGGATTGGGTTAGTCGCCACCATAGACCAGTTGATTGACATGGTGTACTTGCTCTCTTTCAGATTGGCGTCATACACCGCCCAGTCGACGGTCTTCACATTGGCTTTAATACCGACTTCTTCAAAGTACTCAGTCACCATCTGAACAACCTGAATCCAGTCAGTCCAGCCGTTCACAACTTCGATATCGAATTCAACCGTTGAGCCATCTTTGTTGTCGCGGAAGCCGTCGCCGTTACGGTCGATGATGTCCGCTTGGTCCAGCAATTTTTTCGCATTATCAGCGTTATATTGCGTCAAATAACCGTATTTTTGCCCCACTTTTGGATCGATATAGGTTTTGTACAGCTCACCGATACCGCCGACATTGTAGTTAGGGGTTGGGTAACCGTAAGCGGCGATATCAACGATCGCTTCGCGGTCCAGCGCCATTGACAGCGCCTGACGTACGCGAAGGTCGTCGAATGGTGCTTTTTTGGTATTCACATAGAGGTGAATCGCATCATTAGCCGGATACCAGAAATGGTTGTTGGCTTTATCTTGTGCCACGAAAGTGGATTCAACGTCGGCAATAAAGTTTGAACCCCAGTCAATCTCGCCTTTAATAAGCGCTGGCTGGATCTGTGAGTTATCGTTGTAAGAGCGGAAGTTCACACAATCAAGATAAGGACGCCCTTCCAGATAGTAGTTCGGGTTACGGCACAGTTCCATTTGCTGCGCTTTGATGTATTTTACTTCCGTCATCGGGCCGCTACCGACCGGGTTCGGATTGGTAAATGTGGTTAAATCTTCTACTTTTGACCAGATATGTTTTGGCACAATATGGTAGCGTTCAAGATTCCAGGCAAAGGTTGAATCCGCGTCATTCAATTCGAACACTACGGTCGTGCTGTCTTTGGCTGTCACTGATTTTAGATTTTTGCCCGACCAGATGCCTTTCTGGTCAAATGCTGGTGCATCCTTGGTAAGCACAAAGCTATACACGACATCATCGGCGGTAAGATCCGAACCATCAGACCATTTCAACCCATCGCGTAGCTTCACTGTAAGCGTCTTCAGGTCATCCGAATACTGGAACGACTTTGCCAGACGGTAATCCGTTTCCCCTGTCATGTTATTGAAAACCAATAATGGTTCAAACATCACACCATGCAACAGGTCCTTGGTGGTATATGGGTTGAAGTTTTCGACAAACCCTGTGTTGATAATTGGTACAGTGAGTGTGCCACCATGTTTAATCTCTTGGCTAGCATTGGCAGACACTGCTAAAAAACTAGAAGCTAAGACAGCTAATAGGGTCTTCTTTTGCATCACTTTGTCCTTTGTTGATATTCATTCCCGAAAAAGAAAGCGCTTTCTTTTTGCGATTGTGGCATTTCTTATTAATTGTTCAAATAATTTCTATCTAAAACAAATCCATGATCACACAAAAACGCTTGGAATTTCCGCCACCAGCGACCATTCAGGTCATAACACTTCAAATATATCCTTTAATTACAACAATTTAAAATAAAATGATATTTCCACTCTCGCTACAGTATCCTATTCAACACCATTTTTGTGCCACATAAATCAAGCCATTTCCGTTCAACAGGCCACAAAAAATCGCATCAGTTAACAGGCTTTAAGGAAAGCGCTTTCTTTAAAATCAGTTCCATGGAATCATGCTGTAAACAGTGAGACATAGTGGAGATTCAGTCCAATGCATTTCTGGAACGGCAACAAATCAGAGATAAGACAAGCGCACGAAATGGCGGTGATCAGAGCTATTCGCGATGTTGCCCTCAACGGCCAGGCTATCATCGAGGACAAGCAGAACTTCCCTGGTGCCAAAGAAGAAGGTGAGATTTTTCAGCGTGGATTTGACCTGACGACGACTGTAGCAGGTAATCCAAAGTTTAAACCAGGCGGCTATTTGGAAGTGGCGTCTCCGTTGTGTGGCGGCATATTGGGCTGCCGGGTACTCGTCGTCAGACAAGAAGATCTCACTCTTTTTACCGAGGTGAGTTCAGAGCAGTTAAAAAAATGTGTTGCGGGTATTCCTGATACTTGGGCAGATGCCAAGATCATGGCCAGCAACGGCTACCGGTTAATTGAACATGGCACACTTGAAGACATCTTCTCTTTGCTTCAGGAGAAACAGTGTGACTACATTCCGTTGGGCATAAACGAGGTGGAAGCATTGTTTAACCAGCATGCTCACATCGCTACAGGTTTAGCCATTGAACCAACACTGATGCTCTACTATCCCCTGCCGATTGTCATCTATGTGAATCCAGACTATACCGAACTGCACAAACTTCTGTGTGACGGAGTAAAAGCGTTACAGGACTCGGGACAGCTTCAGGCATTCTACCAACAATACTATGCAGACTCAGTGCAATGTATGCAGCCGCAAAACCGGCGCCTGATTTATTTAAAAAACCCCTCCTTAACTGCGAACTGGGCTAGTTTAACGCCATTTAACACTGTGACTCAGCTGAACCAGCCAAAATAGCGCCCCCTTT
This sequence comes from Vibrio sp., assembly GCF_050299255.1. Lineage (GTDB taxonomy): Bacteria > Pseudomonadota > Gammaproteobacteria > Enterobacterales > Vibrionaceae > Vibrio. The sequence continues at coordinate 9,445 of NZ_JBNKVP010000045.1, read as the reverse complement.
GTGTTGGTCAATGCTTCGACAATATTACCAATACAAATCAATTAGTTAATCTGTGTTATAGCGATTATTGATTGCAAAGTCAGGCTGGCCCTGAGATCAATACGTAATTACAAAACGTTATTGCAATGATAAATATTGATAATTTCCTGTAATCTTTATGGCTACTTATACTCACTGCATAAGACAGAGCCATTATTTGAAATTGGAGCAAATTATGAAAATGAGTCATGTGGGTATCATGGTAGGAGACATGGACAAAGCGGTAGAGTTTTACACTAAAGCGCTTGGTCTAAAAATCGTGATGGACAACACTAAAGTGGTTGAAGAGCGCGAAACTGCAATTGGCAAAATGTGTATTGCCGTGTTTGGCGAAGGTTTTAAAGGTTTCAACATTGCCCACCTAGTCACTACGGACGGCATTGGGGTTGAATTGTTTGAGATGAAAGAGCGTGCCGAGCGTCATGTGGTTGATTTCTCTCGCCTGGGTATCTTCCACTTCTGCTTGCAAACAGACGATTTTGAATCTGCTATCAAACGCACTGAAGAGTTTGGCGGTAAAGTACGCATGGACATCATGCGCTATCACCCAGAAGATGACAACAAACCAGCGAAAATGGTCTATCTGGAAGACCCGTTCGGCAACCTTTTCGAACTTTATTCACACACTTACGAAGAAACTTACGCATCTGACTACGAGTAATGACAACCGTCTTTTGCTATTAATGTAAACCAAATCGGGCTGAGTTCTTGTCAGCCCGATTTGATTGCCGGCAGTTAAAACATCTACTGGCGTTCAGCGACTGCCGCTGGTTATGACTTACCTAGATAAGGCGCTAAAAAGGCGCTGACCTGGTCGCGACACAAACCCACTTCCACTTCAATACCCGCTTGCTTGAGTATCTCGAGACCTTTACCACTATTCCGTGGGTCAGGATCGAGAATGGCCACCACAACATGTTTAATTCCGGACCGCACCAAAGTGCTGGCACAGGCAGGTGTTCTGCCGACAAAAGCACAAGGTTCTAACGTTACATATGCGGTGACGTCATCCATGCTCCCGGTGTAAGCATTGAGCGCCTGCACTTCGGCATGGTTACCACCGATGGCTTGAGTAAATCCTTCAGCAACCACCGTACCCTTCTTGACTAACACGCAACCTACTGGCGGGTTTGGCTGACAATCCGGCAATGCATGCTTAGAAATTTGCAGCGCTAATAACATATGTTGTTCAGACATGAATAAACACGTTCTCCTGGGGCATACCATGCCCTGTCAACTGACAATCCACTCTATCGCAAACCACAGAGCGTCTCTGATGCATCGCGGCCAACCACCAGCTTCACGCAAGCAATACGTACACTATCTCACTATCATGCAATACTGCTTAAAATATACTGGACTAAATCACGCCCCGGAATGGTAAACGTCCAGCCAAACAAGCCCAGGTTGATCAATACAGTAAGCCAGAGAATCAACTTAAATGGCTGTTTTCTGGATTTGTGGCGTAATCGGTTCTGGGCAAGCAGGGCTCCCGGCCAGCCACCTATCAGCGACAGCATATGCAGGGTTTTCTCTGAAGTGCGCCGACTGCCACTTTTCGCCGCCTGCTTGTCCCATGCATACATCAGATAGGTAAACACACTCAGAATTAAATACAAAGCAGCAAGCAACCATGCTCCTTTGAATAGCACGGAAATCAGACAGACAAAGACTAAAAACGTTAAGCCAAATAAAACGGTTACCGGTAATCGGTTAACGCCATCAAAACGCACATCAGTTGCGCTGTAACGTCCTTTGTTATCTCGACTGACTGCAAAGGTAACTTTATCGTTTAATTTAGGTCGGGTAGCAGTATGTTTGAATGATGATATATGAACGAACGCTTTCAGCTCCCCACCTGAAGCAGAGATAAATCCATATCCTTTTGCGTCATTCCACTGCACAATCTGGCCTTTCATCTCACTCCCTTACCACGGCTTGCTTTATGCCAAGCGTTGGCAGTCGCTATTTTGAGTTTAATTATTATCCTGACCAGGCAGTTTTTCATAATCAGGCACATTGGCCAAATCTTTTGCCCAGTGAGCGCAACTCCCCATAAAAATTTTTGCTGTAGGAGCAATGGCAACAGGGCTATCCAGACTACCGGCAGGAACAACCACACACTTAATAGCGTCCGCAATCGTGGGTAGCGCCGAGCCACAGCATTGGCAGAAGCTTTTAGCGTGCAAACTGTTGGGCAACTGAAACGTATTAACCTGACTTTCGCCTTGGGTCCAGATTAATGTAGCGTCCTGCGCAAACAGATTCGCTGCGTGCGCTGAACCGGTGTCCTTCTGACATCGAGCACAGTGACATAAGAAGAATGACTGGAACTCACCTGAAAGCTGGTACTGTACACGGCCACAAAGACAGGACCCTTTATGCTGGTTTGCCACGAACGCCTCCTTGGTTGATTACACTAAATGAAGCTCACCCTAATGCAGGAAAGGCGTAATGGCCTTAACGAAACGAAATTAAGCCACTCCCGACACTTAGTTTATGGTCAGCGGTAGACCACTTCAAAATGCTCCAGCACTAACAGCATCTCTTCGCTTGGCTCTATGCCCAATTCTTCACATTCGCGTGAGAAAAACTGCCAGTGCGCCTCACGCCACCAGGCTAGGGTTTTGTCTCCTTCACCTTCAGCAGATGCAAATTCCGCTGTCACCTGACTGTAAGGGCATTTGGATACTGATGTGATTTCTATAATGCAAATCGGCTCGCCATCCCAATTGGTGACCACTTGCAGATGCCCTACACACGGCATGGGCTCACCCTCATGGCTGTACCAATAATCCATACTACACGATGCGCGCTTCTCGCCGCGCAGAATCAAATCTGCACACACATTGGCATTGTATTCATCAGCACAAAAATAGTCCGAGCTAAAAGATTGGTAATTTTTAGCGACTTCGCCAGGCAAAGAGTCCAAAAATTGATCCAAAAACAGTTTGCTTCTTTGTTCCATAATGTCCTGTACTCACACAAATACGCATCCCGTTTTAGGGATTAATCACGTTACCACTATAGCTTAAACCAAAGGCCGTAACCCCTACCCTATCACTTGAACAGAGAATACCGAAGGTAAAGTGTCTAGGTTAAATACCCCGTTCTGAGACTTGTTGTACAATTTCGCCCAGCACCGGAAATACAGACAGCACCAACAATCCAGACATAGTCACATTGAACCATTTCCGACGGCTTGAGCTGCTGAGGATGTTTTTTAACATCGACCCAAACGCGAGCCACACCCCCACACAAGGAAACGACACAACAAAAAAGGTGGCTGCAATCATGATGTTTTGGCTGAAAAAGCTTGTTCCCGCCGAAGTAAAAGCCGCGATTGCCCCTGTTGCCACCACCCAGGCCTTGGCGTTTACCCACTGGAATAACGCACCTTTCATAAATGAAAAAGGTTTACTCTGTATATTTGAGCTTGCCATACCGGCCGAACTGGCGATCAGATAAGCAAGGTATAACAGATACAAAACCCCGACACATTTAATAATAAAGTGTAAACCTGGGAACAGTTCGAAAAGCTGCGAAAACCCTAGCCCAACAAGCAGCAACATGGCTGTAAAACCAACGCAGATGCCCGTTAGTAGCGGCAAACTTTTTCTAATCCCAAAGTTCACCCCTGATGTCATGACCATGATGTTATTCGGCCCGGGTGTCACTGACGATGAGATTGCAAATAAAACGACAGCAAACAGGTAGTCCATCTAGCCATCCTTACTTATGATTTCCTTGTAAAGCACATATGGGGGCGCTTGAGAATTAGTCAAGACTTGATGACTCGTCTTCCGCTGGCTAATCAACACTGCCCAGTACCCAAACCTGAGCCTGGCAGCTGGATATACCCTTGATTACTCAAACCAAACATGCCAAATGTGGAGAGACAATATTAAACACATTATGAGGCTTAGGTTGTTATTTTTCTTACCGTGCTCACTGTTACTATACTACCCTGTTAGTAGTTTAATGCGCACTAGGGGGACAGGATATGTACGGATTTTCAACTAAGTTTGACGGAACCTACGACGAGGCAATAAGCCGCGTGACGGAAGAACTGGCAAAAGAAGGTTTTGGCATTCTTACAGAGATAGACGTCAAGGCCACGCTTAAGAAGAAACTGGATGTTGATAAACGACCTTACGTCATACTAGGTGCCTGTAACCCTCAGTTAGCTAACCAAGCGATAACCGCTGAACCCGATATCGGATTACTGCTGCCATGTAACGTTGTGGTCCGGGAGGAAGAAGACAGTTCAATAACGGTCGCCTTTATGGACCCTCAGGCGGTACTTGAACTGGTAAAACAGCCTGGTATTGAACAGCTCGCCACTGAGGTCAAAGCTAAACTAGAACGAGTTCGGGATGCACTCTTAGGGGCATAACGATCAAACGCGGTCAATACCTTGTTGCTAGCTTTCGCCTTCGGCTAGCGTATCGGTCGCGTAACAACTCAATCGATGTTGTCTCACTCGTGTTCTTATTTTTCCCTTGTGTTTTGGCGGCTTTGGGTTAAGTCCTCAAGATCGATTAAGTCGACTTCCCTGCCGAGCAGGCGCTTATACTCAACCAGTTTGTTTACCGGGATGACCGGCACTTCAATACCTTGGTAACTTTTTTTCACTGATTTAGAAAAGTCTGTTTGTAACGCATACCACTGACCATCTTGCGATGATCTAATCTTTGTTCCTGGATACAAGCCAATTTCGATTTTCTGGTTGTGGTATATCAATTGAAAATACTCCAGGTCCCAACAGCCCTCGACATAGTGGCTTAAAGGCTTTGAGATATATGGCGTGACTAGCGACAAGATTTTTCCGGCATCTGAAGAGTGAATGTACAGGTCAATGTCTGCTACATCCCGGCTGCCACCATGAATTGTCGCGGCCAATCCACCGACAATCTGATACTGAACTTGCTGAGCGTCCAGAATCCCCTTTAGCCATTGCAACGCTAGTTTTACTTTTGTCATTTTTTATCCTGTTACATTTCAACGCATTAAAGATGTGAGGCTAGTAACAACAAAACCTCTGCTTGCCATCTTTAATCCAAGCATTCACGCATCGCAAAAACATCGGTGTACCACCCCCCGACACTTTGTTATCTACTTAGTCTTGCTAAATTGCCTGACAAGTAACAAATATGAAAGTTTTAATAAATTTAAAATCAAGCCTTGATCACATTTATACCCTATACTAGTGTTACTTACATACGAATGTGTAATTTTATTACAAAAGGAAAAGCTATGTTAACTACGATCAAAAATCTATTTGTGCCGAGTAAAGACTACGCAGGTCGTGATATCGACCTTGTCATTGAGCGTTTGGCAGCACAAACAGGAACTAGCACCTATGTCTGGTCTTATCTTCATGACCTAGGTGTGTATGAGAATACCTCAAATGGAATGAAGATTTACCCACACGAGCTTGCCAAATATGCAGCTTGATTTATTCACGCCCTCAACGCCAGGCCCGGAGCAGAGCGTAATTGTGATGGGCCATACTCTTTACGCGTTAAGCGTTGCTATTACTGGAGCTGTTGTATGAATACATACGAACTTCATCGCGTGGGAACCAACCTAAACTCTCATAAAAACTTTGAGCATTAACATTGTCGTTGTATACGAAAAGGTGTGTTTTAGGGATACCCATTTCCGCCAGTGCGCATATCGATTTTGCAACCAGTTGACGCCCCAATTTTTGCCCTCGAAACTCTGTAGAGACGGCCAAGTGCTGTAGATAACCTCGTCGACCATCCGTACCGACCAATACCGCGCCAATGACTTCGGCGTTTTTGACCGCGGCAAAACTCAGTCCAGGATTCAGATCTAAATATCTTTTGATGCTCTCCCTTGAGTCAGCATCACGAATACTCATCCCTTCCGTTTTGCACCAAAGACTGATAACCGACTCATAATCGGAAATGTCCATTTCTCGAATTGTTATCACTAATTTCTCCCTGAATATGAAGCTTTGTCAAACTGTGATGAACACCAACCACCAAGCGCTGAGAAATCCTTTTAAGGCCTTATTAACACGCGCCTCAAAAACCACGCAGATCCAATTTCACCGCATCACCCAGCCAATAAGCATATGTGGTGTGGTCAGCAAGATCATCACCCGTGTCTGCGTGAACTAGGACGCTCAAATCACCTCTATTTTGATCTAACCAGGGAATGAAACTATCAAAATCTGAATGGGTGAACAAAATTTGGCAGCTCCACATGGTATGAGGACCAACTGGTTTTTGATGCAACCTACCGAGATGGAGGGAAAATTGTTTTTCTATTTGCTGACAAAGATTCGAAGCAAATTCCAGCGTACTAGCATCGAAATAGATATGAGCATGATATGCCTTATGCACATTGACTGGTCTTTTCGGGCTATTCATCTGGTTTATTCCTCACTTTAGCCTTAAACAGTGGCCTAACGCTGTATTACCTCTACCATCCGAACTAGGCTATTGTGCCGCAATCACTAAAACCGGTTCAAACCCTAAATGCCAAACATTGAAAAGCACCCTTAAACACTTAGTTATGTTGCAGTATTCAGGTTTTAGGCAAAAATACAGAACGCCAGAGGCAACAAACTGGCCAATAATAACCTCTGGCCTAAACCAGTCCCTTCTAGCTTCGTGACCTTGGTGGTTTTTGCAGATGCATTGTCAATTAAGCTACTGGCAGCGACACCAGCCACATTGCTGGGGTCACTGTAACCCACTTTATGACCAGAGAAAGAGAAAATAGCCCCCAGACTCAGCAACAATAACATTGCATAAAATGCGTAATCACTGGCAAATTGGATATGTAAATAACCAGTCATTGATTCAAACGCATAGACAGCAAATAGTGACGATACATTTGCTGTTACAACAAATACAAACAATTTTCTCATTCATTTGCTCCAATACTTAAATGCCAATTTACACCTCGTTCAGCTAACACTACCAGCTGGCCTAAGAACTTGTCCGGTAATCAAGAAGCTCTGTCTCGGCTGAAAATGCCAGGTGCGAGCCACAACCTAAACAACTTGTTTTGCGCCAGGTCGAGTGTTGAGTGCAATAGCCCTGAGCTTGCAGTTGGTTCTGCGTCGTTAAGGATTAATACCCAGCTCTTTTTGTTTACGCTTGCTTAAACCAAGAGCCACAATACGATAAGATTCTGATAAATAATACTTTAATTCTTCGTCCAATGAACCTGAAGTTGCAACTTGTTGAATCCACTTCATCCCACGGCTGGCAAAATACGGAGCAGGAATATAACCATCTGAGTCACGCAAGAATTCAAAGTTTAAATCAGACGTTTTGAAGGTAAATGCAGGCTCACCACTTTTGCTGCGAGTGCCTATCGCAAATACCTTACCACCCACTTTCCAAACATCAGAATTGCCCCACTGAACCACATGAGTGGTTGCTGGTAAAGCATTACAAAATTGATTGAAGCCGTAGTGATCCATGTTTAATTTCCTGAGATTCAAAACCCAATATTCAGGGGAGGTAAAGCGTACCACCTGACCTAACCTATTGTGCCGTAAACGCTAGAGCTGATTCAAACTAAAAGCGTCTAATGTTGTAGCTCAACATTAATCAGTTTGTTATGAAACGACGGTCAATTCGGGCCACTTTAACAGCCATTGCTTTGATTTTATCCGGTGTTCAAACACATCACGACGTCTTTTAGGATTATGAGTAACCTGTAAATTAAACAATGAGTCGAACCCAAATGCCGAAATACACTCATACTCATTCATACTGACCTGTCGAATAGCGACTGCTGTCTCTCTTTCTGGCCAGTAACTCATAGCATCCAAACAACTTCTGTAAGGTAAATCGCCATTTCGTTCGTGCATGAATGCTTGATTGCGAACTTGCCAGTTTAAAGCCGGCATTAAAGCCATCAGTTTAGCCTCATATGTCAGATGTACATCGGCATGGCGCTCATCTGGATCGAAGTAAATAACATCCACATCATTGAGCGGGGTTGATTTCTGCACATGATGCAATGAATCCCAGACCAAATTTCGGACGAAACCAGCCGCCACATAACACTGAGGTAAACCTAATTGAAATACATACTTCAGAGCCGCTACTCTGACGGGATCTTGCCTTATTAATTCGACGATCTTGTCCATTTTCGTTCTGTGCTATAACGCTGTTCAGCAAAGTTTACCCACCGTACTGTGCCCTAACCAGAGCTCAAAAAACCGCTCATTGGGTATCACTCAAACGCTTTGTTCTGTGGAGTTGTTAACTAGCAAAACCTAGTTTTTCCCCATCACTCGCAACACTTGCCTTGAATCTGTTTTGGCGGACATGGGACGCTGCCATAGGAACAAAATACGCAACAGTCACCTGGTAGCGGTTTTAGTAATTCTCCACATCCACGACACTCGTAAAAATACAAGCATGAATCAGTTGGCATGCTTTCCCGACTTTTATACCCACATTTAGGACAAACCAATTCTGATTCAATCTCAACTTCCATAACTTGCACCCTCGTGTTCAGCCTTATGTAAGCTTAGCTCTTCCGTGCAAAGTGGCACCGCATTGAGCCATGAGCAGCGCTACCCACTGCCCTAAGCCATTGCACCGTGCCATCAAAGCTGAATCAAACCTCAAATACCAAGTGTTGGTAGTCCAGGCTGGGCGGCTTGTTATATGGTTAGTTACACCTTATCAGCAAAGTAAGCCATTATTTCTTCGGTAGTCATTTCCTTTGTTTGATTGGCAAAGCAGTAGTATCCAGGACGCATATCACTAAAATACTGCATATCCATTTCTAGCCCTTCTAAGTTTGGAAATAAGCCTACCGGCATGTTGTATTCACCGGTTTCTTTGAACTTATAGAACAGGTGAGTTCCACACTCAGTGCAAAAGCCACGAGAAGCCCAGGTGGATGACTGGTACATTTTCACTTTATCATCACCTTCGATGTTCACTTGCGTACCACATTTCACCGCAAAGAATGGTGCCCCGCCCCAAGTTCTGCAAGAATGGCAGTGACATACCGTAAACTTAGGATTTATATTTTCAGCAGTGATTTTTACTGCTCCGCAAAGGCAGCTAGCCTCAGAATAAGACATTGAGATATCTCCTAATTTGATGAAACATATAACGCCACATTAAGGTTTGAGCAATACGCCCACCCTGCCTAATCTATTACGCTGTAAATACCTAAGCCGACTGAATCTAAAAATGCCAAGCGTTGAGAATCCCTCTTAAACGCTTTGTTAGTTGTGTACTACCTTTAGTGGCAAGTTTTTAAATAACAACATCGCCCCCAAACCTCCCCATACAAAAGAGAGTAAAGGGAAAGAGCTAAATATTGGTAAATGCTCTCCAAATAACAGAGGAATAAGGACTAAGAATGTAGCAGGTATAACTTTTACGTTGTCAGT
>NZ_JBNKVP010000044.1:0-28582 GCF_050299255.1 Vibrio sp. | reverse complement strand
CTAAGTCGTCGTATTGGCTAGAGTTGGCATCATTTGGGTTAACAATGGCGTATACCCGGTAACCGTTATCAATAAACAGGTTATCATTGGGATCAAATGTACCTAAGTATTGGCTTCTTTCATCACTCATGATCACTACGGAAAGCGAAGCATCCTGACGTGGGAAGCCGGCCAGATCCACAGTTCCACCCGGCTGGAGAGCTTTTTCGGCAAAATAAATACCTCGCTCGTAGACGCTTCCCCAAGTTCCTGGCAGAAAGTCCTGCTCTATCTGGCTAATGTCGTTGGTAAAGCCATTGCCGCGAAGCTCATCGCTATCGGTGGTAATGGTGCCGACCATAAAATCTACCCCCGCATTTTGAATGGTCTGGGTAAAGGCGCTGGTGAGATCGCTAATGGCCTGCTGCTCATCGGACATACTGCCGGAGTTGTCGATCACAAACAGGAAATCAGCCTTTGATACGGTTTGGTTAATGGCGTTGAACGTATCGTTTTGCAGTGCCAGCTTAGCGCTGGCCGAGGCCTTGATGCTCTCTGATGTTGTCGAGACGATCAGCTCAGAATATTGCGGCACTTTGTCGCTGGCCACCAAGGTACTGGTGATCACTGCGCTGTCACCATTTGGATCGTAGCTGATATTGATGTCCAATTGATAGTTTTCAACGGCGATTTCAGTGGCCGCCGGCACCAGAGCACTGGCGCTACCGCCAACCGATTTAACCGCCACTTGTTGAATCAGGCTGTCCAGTAGCTCGGTCAACTTTTTAGGATTGTAGTAAAAAGAGATCTTATAGCTGGCGTTAATGTCGCCATTTTCCAAGATGGTTTGTGAGGTTTGTGTAACGTTGGCATAGGTGAGCTCGGACTGGAAGGCACTGATGCTGGAATGGAGAATTTCCAGAGCGGTTTTTCCTGCGTTCATCGCGCCGCGCTCAGCAATAAAACCAGCCAGTTCAGTATCCGCTGGAGTCGGAATGCCACTGGCTGCCTGGGCGGCAACGGCTTGTGGTTTGGCATAAATCACCGTACCACTGACGTCACCGGTCAGTGGGCTGGTGTTGTAACCATCCAGTAAGAACACTTGTTGGCTGTCCAGCATCACAGATTGAGTCGGCGCAGGTGCCTGGGCTACGGTTACTTCAATATTTTTGGTCTGTAGAACTTTCACCCCTTCGTTGTTGGTGGTCTCGATCAGCAAAGTATAAGTCTCGGTACCGACCTGGCTACCAACTTGAGTGGTCAGGATATGGGGGGCATTGACGTCAGTCACCGTCAGAGTATTGCCCTGTTCATCTTGCCAGGTCACAGTATCACTGGCCTCGAGATTAGACAGGGTCGCGGTTAGGGTGACGTCTGAACCGGTGGCCACAATGGCCGGTGAGGCGACAATCGAGTTGATAATCGGTCCTGGGGCGAAATCCGCCCCAATGCTACACAGCACTTCTTCGGTGGTGACTTCACTTGGCTCAAGAATGCTGTTGTTATTGCTATCAATTCCTGCCAATACTTTCTGACCGCCACTGGCACATTGCTGATCTTCTTTTGCTATCAGCGCAATGGAAACCAGCGCTTGGTTGAAGATCTCTTTGCCTTCTTCCTCAGTACTTTGTGTGCCATCGTGACAAATCACTTTGTTGGAAACAAATTCGTCTACCTCAAGCACGTTATTGTTGTTATCGTCATAACCAGCAGTAATTTTCAGCCCGCCATTGGTGCATTCCGCATCGCCGGTTGCCAGCGTGGTGGTCTTGATGAGGGCATCTTTTTGTACGCTGCCGTTATTGTTATTCGTATCTTCAGAACTGCCGCCGCCACACCCGGCTAGCACTGCGGTAGTGACTAGGCCTAATAGCAACGATTTATTCGCCAACTTGATTGTTTTCATTGTTATTCCTTAACTTTTTGTTGTTACTGTCATTTGGAACTGATGTCACATATGAGAGTCGGCGAACATTATGCGAAGGTGGGCAAAAGGACACCATACTGAAAGTCCAGCCTTGTGAGGGCTCACGCCAAAATCACGTTGTGTATTTAGGTGGTCTGTTAATAATAATCTTGACTAACAATCACTTGCGATCCATCTAACAGGACTACACTAGTAGTGAAGTCAGAATAAATGGTGTGATTGGATCTCGGTCGGAAAACTGCCAGAGACGGTTTCGGTAGCAGCTGCGTGACGATAAAGTTCATAAGCGAATGTTATGTTAATCAGGGGGCTAGATGGAGATAGCGAAAGGGGTTGAGGTGATCCATCACGGTGGTAAACATTCGGTTACCGGATCTTGTCACCAGTTGCAGATTGGCGTCGATGCGGTGCTGGTCGATTGCGGCCTGCTGCAGGGGGAAGAGGCCAAACTGCAATCGATGGCGATTGATTTTAGTCTGCAGCCGATCCAGGCGGTGGTGCTGACTCACACTCACATTGACCATATCGGTCGTTTGCCGTGGCTGTTGGCTGCTGGTTTTCAAGGTCCGATTTACTGCTCGGCGGCGACCGCCCATCTGGTGCCTTTAATGCTCGATGATGCACTGAAAATTCAGCAAGGGCTGGACGCCACGCAACGGCGGCGGGTAGTCGGGCAAATCGGTAAATATCTGAGGCCGTCTCCTTATAACCGCTGGGTGCCTATCAAAGGGGCCAATGGCCGTTATTTTACCTATGTGCGCTTTAATCCCGCCGGCCATATCCTCGGCTCGACCTATCTGGAATTCCAATTGCCGAAAAATGAAATTGCGGTGTTCTCCGGTGATCTCGGTCCGCGCCATACGCCTCTGTTGCCTGACCCGATCCCGCCGGCGCGCGCGGACTATCTGTTTTTGGAAACCACCTACGGCGATCAAGACCACGAAAATATCCAGAACCGAAGTGAGCGCTTACTTGAAATCATTAACCGTAGCCTGGCTGACGGCGGCGCGATTATCATTCCTGCTTTTAGTATCGGCCGGACTCAGGATCTGCTTTATGATCTGGAAGGCCTGCTCCATCAGCATAAACTGCGTGATAAGCTGCCGATCATTCTCGACTCGCCGCTGGCCGCTAAAGTCACCAAGGCCTATCGTCGCTATCGTAAATTATGGGGCAAGGAGGCGCTACGACGAGTGAGTGAGAAAAGGCATCCACTCAATTTTTCCCGCTGCGTCACCATTGATAATTACCCTGAGCACATGGATTTGGTGCGCAGGTTACGCTCGACCGGAGAAGCGGCTATCGTGATCGCGGCTTCTGGTATGTGCCAGGGCGGCCGGGTGATGGATTATCTGGCGCAGCTGTTGCCGGATAGGCGTACTGATGTGGTGATGGTCGGCTACCAGGCGGAAGGCACCCTAGGTGCCGATCTCGAGCGGGGTGTCAGCCATGTCTACATTGATAGCGAAGAGATTGAAGTCAAGGCCAAAATCCATGTCATGTCCGGCTATTCTGCCCATGCCGACCAGCACGATCTGCTGGCATTTGTGCAAGGGATCGCCAGCCCAATCAAACAGTTGCACCTGATCCACGGCGAGCAGGCTGCCCAGCAGGGATTTGCGGAGCTGGTGGCAACAGTGCTACCGGAGACACAAATCATCGAATAGCCCAGCAGCAGTTTATTGGCGTGCAGAGATGAAAAAGGAGCACTGAGTGCTCCTTATCGTTACAGAATTTGCTTCAACACCCGGTCGGCACGGACCCGGGTAATTTTACGCATCAGTTTCTGCACCACGTCCGGGTAGTTTTCCAGCTTTTCCAACTGCTTGTAAGTGCAAATCAACTGGGTGTGCTGGAGAATATTGGCCATCTCCTGCTCGAACTGTTCACACAGGTGATGGTAGTGATCCTGGATCAGCAGCGCGTTCTCCAGATCCAGCTTCCAGGCGCGTGGATTGAGGTTGTTACCGGTCAGCAGCATGTAGCGTTTGTCTATCCAGATCCCTTTCAGGTGGAAGCTGTTCTCATCGTGTTTCCACAGGTGGATCGACAGTTTACGGCTGGCAATACTGGCTTCGTTGGCTTTGGCAAACTGGCGCAGGTTGCGTTCGTACAGGTAAGGCAGGCCACCGATGGTTTTGAATTCCTGCTCAGGCGCAATATAAAAATCGTTGGCGGTTTTGTCGCCCACCACGATAGTGACTTTCACTCCGCGTCTGATGGCCTTTTTCACCTCTTTTGCCACGCTACGTGGAAAGTTGAAGTAAGGGGTGCAGATGAAAATTTCGTTCTGCGCCATCGCCAGCAATTGGTTGATGCCCTGATTGAGTTTGTTGCGCTTTTTACCCACGCCAACCAGCGGGGTGACCGCCACCTGATCCGGACCAACAGACTGAGGCTTAAACTGATAAGCCGCTTTGGCCAGCGAAGCACGCAGCTGACGAATGTCGATTTTGATCTCTTTGGTATCGGGCTTACGCGGGCAGGCCAGGTTGTTTACCGCCGGGTGGTCGATCAGTTCCGACTGGACAAAACGGGCCATACTGTCAGCCAGGGCCGGATTGTGCAGCACATGGTAGCGATCGAAACGGTAACGGTCCTGATAATTCAGGTAGATGTTGTTCAGGCTGGCGCCGCTGTAGATAACCTGATCATCGATAATAAAGCCTTTCAGGTGCAGTACACCAAACACTTCGCGACCGCGTACCGGCACACCGTAGACCGGCACTTTATGTTCATATTGGTCGGCAAACGCTTTATACATGGACGCATTGGTTTCGCCGGGGGCGGCTCCAATCAGCCCGCGCTGGGCGCGGTGCCAGTCAACACAGACGTTGACTTCCAGCTCCGGGTTGCGCTGTTTGGCCTGGTACAGTTCCGTCAGGATTTCTCGGCCGGCATCATCGTCTTCCAGATAGAGGGCTACCAGGTGGATCCGCTGTTTGGCTTGGCGAATGGCTTCGATCAAGCGGGTACGGAACTGCTTGGCAGAAAACAAGGTTTCAAACCCGGCCGGATCTTGCGCCAGAGTCGGAAGTTGTTCTAATAAATTCCTCTTGGTTAACATATGATGTGTAATGCCTTTTCCTGTCTGCAAAATTGCAAGCCTCGGATATTAGCAAAATTCGGCTGGATTTAAACAGAAAAGGTGTCAGGAATTGTATCGCAGCGTGATACCCGCCCACTCTGGTGCCAAGGCTGTGATGCATTTGGCACTTGATACTAGCTGGAGGGCTAGGCTATTTATTCCGGCCGTTCTAAGGGCCCGGTTGGCTGATACTGCATGGCGACCAGCTGTTTGCCTGCGGACGAGTAGCGTTGAAACAGCGTGGACAGCGGGTGGGGCAGCGCATCTGCGTCTAGAGCGTGAAAACCATGCCCGGCATAGAAATTCTGCAAGTGCTGGTAGGCAAAGCAGAAATCCTGCCCGGTTAGCAGATGTTGCTGACAGTAATTGAGCAGCTGGTGGCCGTAACCCATGTTCTGATGAGACGGGATCACCAACATGCCGGTCAGCAGCCGATATTGGTCGATGGGGCGTAACCGCACCACCGCCGCCAGCGTAGCGTCGCAATAGCCGGTCAGGGTCAGTTCGTTGCGTTTGGCTTTGGCCGACGGGTAGTGCGCTTTGTACAGGCGGCTGACCAAAGGCAACTTTATCGGGTCCAGAACGGTTATCTCTAGCGGCTTCATTCTCACTCGCGGCGATGTCATGTAGAATGGCGAAAGTTTAAGTTAGCCGTTACTGACCATGCAATCATTATCCGACGTGAATCTTCAGCCATACCATACTTTTGCCATTCCTCAACGCTGCCAGCATCTGGTGGAAATCCAGTCGCTGGAGCAGCTGATCCAAGCGTATCGCCATCCCGGCTGGCAGTCACTGCCCAAGCTGATGGTGGGTAAAGGCAGCAATCTGCTGTTTACCGAACCGTTTCAGGGGGTGGTGCTGATCAATCGCCTGTCCGGGATAGAGGTCAGTGAGACTGACCAGCACTGGCATTTGCATGTGGCGGCCGGAGAAGACTGGCCTTCGCTGGTCAAATGGTCGGTCGAGAACGGCTACGACGGGCTGGAAAACCTGGCTTTGATCCCGGGCTGTGCCGGCTCTGCGCCGATCCAGAATATCGGTGCCTATGGGGTGGAGCTGAAAGACGTCTGTGAATATGTCGATATTCTCTGCCTGCAGACCTTCACGGTAAAGCGGCTCAGCAATCAGGACTGTCAGTTTGGCTATCGTGATTCGGTGTTCAAGCACCGCCTGTATCAGCAGGCGGTGGTGGTGGCCATCGGTTTGCGCCTGGCCAAGCAGTGGCAGGCCAGTGCCAGTTATGGCCCCCTGCAAGCCCTGCCCCCTGAGCAGCGCACGGCAACGGCCATCTATCAGCGGGTGTGTGACATTCGGCGTGAAAAACTGCCGGACCCAGCCGAGTATGGCAATGCCGGCAGTTTCTTCAAAAACCCGGTGATCAGCGAGGCGCACTATCAGCAGTTGCAACAGCGCTATCCGCAGATGGTGGCGTATCCGGTCGCCGACGGGGTAAAAATTGCCGCGGGCTGGCTGATCGACCAGTGCGGCCTGAAAGGCCTGGCCATCGGTGGCGCACAGGTTCACCCCAAGCAGGCGCTGGTGCTGGTTAACCAGTATCAGGCCAGTGCTGAGGATGTGATCAGGCTGGCGGCGGAAGTACGCGGTCGGGTAGTGGAGAAATACGGCATTGAGCTGGAGCATGAAGTGCGTTTTATCGGCGCATGGGGTGAAACCAACCTGAGTGAAATATTGGAGGCGCAACAGTGAAAGACCACAGCGTAAAACTGGCGCTGCTGCGCACCCTGTCGCATGGCGGTTTTCATTCTGGCGAGGCGCTTGGCGAGCAGTTGGGTTTAACCCGAGCCTCAATCAGTAAACACATCCAGGGTATTCAGCAGTGGGGGGTGGATATTTTCCGCGTCCAGGGCAAAGGTTATCGACTGGCCAAGCCGCTGCAACTGTTGGATGAGTCGGTACTGCAAGCGTCTCTTGGGCCATCGCTGGAGCTGATCCCGATCATCGAATCGACCAACCAACATTTACTGGATAAAACCGAGTTGTTGGAATCCGGTGCGGTGTGTATCGCGGAATATCAGTCCAAAGGGCGTGGCCGGCGTGGCCGTGACTGGGTGTCGCCGTTTGGCGCCAATTTATATCTGTCGATGTTCTGGCGACTGGACGCCGGCATGGCGGCGGCCATGGGGCTGAGCCTGGTGGTCGGCGTGGCGGTGGTCGAGGCGCTGGAATCGCTTGGTATCGACGGCGTGAAGCTAAAATGGCCCAACGACCTCTATTATCAGGACCGTAAACTGGCCGGGATCCTGGTGGAAATGTCTGGTCAGGCTGGCGGAGCGGCCAATCTGGTGATCGGCATGGGGATTAATCTGTCGATGTCCGAGCAGACCGACGGCATTACCCAGCCCTGGGCCTGCCTGAATGAAGTGGCCGGTGGCCAAGGCTTCGATCGCAACCAACTGGCAATCAGCCTGGTGAAGGCACTGCATCAGGCACTGCAGCGTTATGAGCTGGAGGGCATGGCCGGGTTTGTCTCGCGCTGGAACCGGCTGGATAATTTCCTCGACCGTCCGGTGAAACTGCTGATCGGGCCACGGGAAGTGGTCGGGATCGCTCGGGGGATCAATGATCAGGGGGCGGTGTTGCTGGATACCGAACAGGGCCTGCAAGCCTTTATCGGTGGCGAAATTTCGCTGCGGCCGAATGGCTGAACACCCGCTACCAAGGCCTGATGCCAGTCACTTTGGTTTAAGTAAAATCTTTGCTTTATTTAATTGATCCGACATAATGTGGTGAGCAGAGGAGCCACAATGAAAACCAGTGACCGGATCTTACATACCATCAAACGCCATGGCGCGGTAACCGCGAAACAGCTCGCGGAAGACCTCGATATGACCACCATGGGCGCACGTCAACACCTGCAATCTCTGGAAGAGGAAGGGGTGCTGACGTTTTATGATGTGAAAGTGAAAGTTGGCCGGCCTACCCGTCACTGGTCGCTGACCGATCAGGGCCATGCCCAGTTCAGTGATCGCCATGCGGAACTGACGGTGCAGGTGATCGAGGCGGTGGAATCTCTGTTTGGCCCGGACGGGGTGGCGAAAGTCACTGCGGAGCGGGAAAAGCAGACTCTGGCACTGTATCGTCAGGCTCTGGCCGATTGTTGTTCATTGCAGGCCAAGCTGGAAAAGCTGGTGGAACTGCGGGAACAAGAAGGCTACATGGCGGAGTTGCAACCAACCGATGATGGCTTCCTGCTGATCGAAAACCATTGTCCAATCTGCAAGGCGGCCACCCGCTGCCCGAGTTTATGCCAATCCGAACTGTCGGTATTTCAGACCTTGCTGGGTGAGCAATGTCAGATAGCGCGTCAGGAACATATCGTTCAGGGCGAGCGACGCTGTCTGTATCGTATCGCGGTCAAATAACCCCCCTGCCTCATTGGGTCAAATGTCGTAAAAATGCGGTATTGACGCGCATTTAAGACACTTGTCTCACAAATAAGAACAGCACTGTTCGTGCCTCAAAAAATCTGTCCCGCCATCTATGCTTCGGGTAGTGTTGATAAATTAATCAACAGTGCCGAGGTATGGATATGAGTGCTGTATATAATAGGGAAAATCAGACCTTACCGTCTTTCGATGAACTGGTCGCGCTTGCAAAAACGGATCCGGAGCAACTAACGCGGATGCGACAAAGTATGTGTGCTGAGTTGATTCAGTCGGCGTCACCCGAGATGCAGCAGCGACTGCGCGCCCAGCAGAGTCACATCGAACTGATTATCAGCCGGGGCAAAAACCCAAACCAGGTAAACGTGATGCTGATGAGAGAGCTGTACCGCCAGCTGTTTAAGTTTCAGCAGAGCCTGAATGGTAATTTTACCGAGCTGTACAACTCTGAGGCGGCCGTGCTGCCTTTCAAACCCCGAGATGAAGAGTGGCGATAGCAACGCTGTCGCCGTTTTCTATTGACCTCTTTGACGACCTGCCTGATCGTTTACTCCGTCTTTTTGCCTTTCTGTTTATCGACTTCCTGGCCGGTCTGGGAGTTCGATAATTAACGCTTTGGCCCGCACTAAACGTTATTTTGTTAGCTTAATCACAAAAAAGTCTCACTGCCCCCTTGGGAAGCCTCAAATCGTCCCCACATATGAGTCACGAGCCCTAGTGGCGATTATCAAATCAACATGGAAACTTTCAGGAGAGACGACCGATGAATATTCGTCCATTACACGACCGAGTTATCGTAGAGCGCCAAGAAGTTGAATCTAAGTCAGCGGGTGGCATTGTGTTAACAGGTTCTGCTGCTGAGAAATCAACTCGCGGTGTGGTTCTGGCAGTGGGTAAAGGCCGCATGCTTGAAAACGGTACAGTACAACCGTTGGACGTGAAAGTTGGTGATACCGTTATTTTCGCCGAAGGTTATGCGACCAAGACCGAAAAAATCGACGGTAAAGAAGTTTTAATCATGTCTGAAAATGACATCATGGCAATCGTTGAGTAATCGATTCTGAATCACAACGAAAACGAGAAACGCATTTAGAAAAGGATAGTTAAAAATGGCTGCTAAAGACGTTAAATTTGGTAATGATGCACGAGTTAAAATGCTGGAAGGTGTCAACGTTCTGGCTGACGCAGTAAAAGTAACCCTGGGTCCTAAAGGCCGTAACGTGGTACTGGACAAATCGTTCGGTGCGCCAACCATCACTAAAGATGGTGTTTCAGTAGCACGCGAAATTGAACTGGATGACAAATTCCAGAACATGGGTGCGCAAATGGTTAAGCAGGTTGCGTCTCAGGCGAACGATGTCGCCGGTGACGGTACAACCACGGCAACCGTGCTGGCTCAGGCCATTGTTAACGAAGGCCTGAAAGCGGTCGCTGCGGGTATGAACCCGATGGATCTGAAGCGCGGTATCGACAAAGCCGTTGCAGCTGCAGTGGAAGAGCTGAAAGTGCTGTCTAAAGACTGCTCAACCAGCACGGAAATTGAACAGGTTGGTACTATTTCGGCTAACACTGACAGCAGTGTCGGCAAGATCATCGCGGAAGCGATGGAAAAAGTCGGCCGTGATGGCGTGATCACTGTTGAAGAAGGCCAGGCTCTGCACGATGAGCTGGACGTGGTAGAAGGTATGCAGTTCGACCGCGGTTACCTGTCTCCTTACTTCATCAACAACCAGGAAGCGGGCAGTGTTGACCTGGAAAACCCGTTCATCCTGCTGGTAGACAAAAAAATCTCTAACATCCGCGAACTGCTGCCAACTCTGGAAGCGGTAGCGAAAGCGTCTCGTCCTCTGCTGATCATCGCTGAAGACGTAGAAGGCGAAGCGCTGGCCACTCTGGTTGTTAACAACATGCGCGGTATCGTCAAAGTGGCCGGTGTGAAAGCGCCTGGTTTCGGTGACCGTCGTAAAGCGATGCTGCAAGATATCGCAGTACTGACCGGTGGTACGGTGATTTCTGAAGAAGTGGGTCTGGAACTGGAAAAAGTGGTACTGGAAGACTTGGGTCAGGCGAAACGCGTAACTATCACCAAAGAGAACACCACTATCATCGACGGTATCGGTGAGCAAGCGGCGATCGAAGGTCGCGTAACGCAAATTCGTCAGCAAATCGAAGATGCAACGTCTGACTACGACAAAGAAAAACTGCAAGAGCGCGTAGCGAAACTGGCTGGTGGTGTTGCGGTAATCAAAGTCGGCGCAGCCACTGAAGTGGAAATGAAAGAGAAGAAAGATCGCGTAGAAGACGCACTGCACGCCACTCGCGCGGCAGTTGAAGAAGGTATCGTCGCCGGTGGTGGTGTAGCCCTGATCCGTGCGGCTGCGAAAATTTCTGAACTGACTGGCGATAACGAAGAGCAGAACGTGGGTATCCGTGTGGCTCTGCGTGCGATGGAAGCGCCTCTGCGTCAGATCACCAGCAATGCCGGTGATGAAGAATCTGTGGTTGCCAACAACGTTAAAGCCGGCGACGGCAGCTACGGCTACAACGCAGCAACCGGTGAATACGGTGACATGCTGGAAATGGGTATCCTGGATCCAACTAAAGTGACCCGTTCTGCACTGCAGTTCGCCGCATCTGTCGCTGGCCTGATGATCACCACCGAAGCGATGGTGACTGACCTGCCACAGAAAGATGCTCCTGCAATGCCTGATATGGGCGGCATGGGCGGCATGGGTGGCATGGGCGGTATGATGTGATCGCGCCACGCAGCTAAAATGCAAAAACGGAGGCTTCGGCCTCCGTTTTTTGATCAGCGCAATCACCAGCCATGGCTGGTCTGGTAATTCGCGGATGGCTGCTGCATGATGGTTTCAACGGATAACAATGAGTAATGATATAGAAATCAATAATCTGGTTCTGATCTCATCTTCAGGCAAGCTTTCGATCAAACAGTGGCATTTGCAACCACAACAGCACTGGGCGATTTTTGCCGCCCACAGCCATTGCGTTTCATCTCTGGTGCAGCTGTTCAGTGGTGAGCGGCTGCCGGATCAAGGTGAGATTCTACACCGGCCGGAACGGGTCGCCTGCGTATCGCTGTCGATGCAGCAACAGCTGCTGGAGCAGGAGCTGGCTAAAGATGATACCGACTTTCTCGATCGGATCGATTATGGCTCAAGCGTCGAGCAACTGGTGCTGGATGCCGGTTGCCCTGCCGCGCAGTTAGAGAACTTACTGGCTGACTGCGATCTGCTTTCTCTCAGGCAACGGCCATTCCGCCAGCTTTCTACCGGTGAGAGTCGCCGGCTGATGCTGGCCAGGGCGCTGGCACAACAGCCGCAGATGCTGATCCTGGATGAACCCTATTCAGGATTGGATGTGGCGCACCGGCAGAGTCTGTCGCAACTGCTCGAGCGGTTGTCGGCGACAATTCAGCTGGTGGTGATCACTTCCCGCGATGATGAATTACCCGCCTGCATCAGCCATGTGGCCCTGTTTGATCAGCACTCGCTGGCGCAGACGCTCAGCCGTCAGCAGTGGCATCAGCATCCGGTAATGCAGCAGTTACAGGCGTTATCAGAGCAGAAAAGCCACGCTATGCTGGCACTGCTCGAGCAGTACCATACTGACCAGCAGTGGCCCGATCCCTTGCTGCAGCTGAACCAGGTCAAAGTGGAATACACCGATGGCCTGATCTTTGAGCAGGTCGACTGGCAGGTGAGAGTGGGTCAGCAGTGGCAGATCCGCGGCCCGAATGGCTGTGGCAAAAGTACCTTGCTGGGGCTGATCATGGGTGACCATCCCCAGTGTTACTGCAATGACATTCAGGTGCTGGGGATGAAACGTGGCAGCGGTGAAACCATCTGGGACATCAAACAGCGGATAGGCATTGTCTCGTCGGCGCTGCACCTGCAGTACCGGGTCGGCTGCAGCGCACTGGAAGTGATCCTGTCCGGCTTTTTCGACTCGATAGGTCTGTACGAGCAGCCCAGCCAGCGGCAGATCGCTCAGGCGAAAGCCTGGCTGGCCGTGCTGGAAATGAGCGAGCTGGCCAAAGTCAGTTTCCGCAGCCTTGATTATGGTCAGCAGCGTTTACTGCTGATCGCCCGGGCTCTGATCAAACAACCGGCACTGCTGATCCTGGATGAGCCCTACCAGGGGCTGGACTATCTTAGCCGTAAGCTGGTGTTTGCGGTGCTGGAAAACATTGCCCAATCCGGCTTGAGTCAGTTGCTGTATGTGACCCATCACCAGGAAGACAGCCTGAGCGCGATTGACCACTTTGTCGACTTTGTGCCGGCAGAGCGTGGTTACTGGGTGGAGATCAGCCAGTCTTAACCGGCGCCAGCTAGCAAAAAGGGTTTGCTGAGCAAACCCTTTTTCAGTCATTCAATGATAGTGGCGGTTATAGGATGATATCGCGCACTTCCGGATCTTTACGTTCCAGGTAGTGGGTCGATTTAATCCGGCGGATGGTCCGGCAGCGGCCACGGATCAGCAGGGTTTCGGTGGTGGCAATGTTGCCGTTGCGGCTGATGCCTTCCAGCAGGTCACCTTTGGTGATACCGGTGGCGGAGAAAATCACGTTGTCGCTGCGCGCCATGTCTTCCATCTTCAGTACGACGCCGGCTTCGACACCCATCTCACTGCAGCGTTTGAGTTCAGCCGCACCGTAGATGCGGTTCTCTTCGTTGTCGCCTTTCACTTCGTGGCGAGGCAGCAGGCGGCCATGCATATCACCATCCAGAGCGCGGATCACGGCAGCCGACACCACGCCTTCCGGCGCACCGCCAATGCAGTACATCACATCCACTTCGCTGTCCGGCATGCAGGTCAGGATTGAGGCGGCTACGTCGCCATCCGGCACGGCAAATACGCGTACGCCCATCGCCTGCATTTCGGCGATCACTTTGTCATGGCGCGGTTTGGCCAGCGTGATCACCACCAGGGTATCCAGGCTCTTGTTCAGCGCGGTGGCGATATTTTGCAGGTTTTCGGCCAGCGGCTTATTCAGGTCGATGCAGCCTTTCGCACCGGGGCCGACCACCAGTTTTTCCATGTACATATCCGGCGCTTTCAGGAAGCTGCCTTTTTCACCGGCTGCCAGTACCGCCAGGGCATTCGACTGGCCCATCGCGGTCATACGGGTGCCTTCGATTGGGTCGACCGCGATATCCACCGCATCGCCACCCAGACCGACTTGCTCCCCGATGTAGAGCATCGGTGCATCATCAATCTCACCTTCGCCAATGACGATCTCACCCTGAATGTCGGTTTTATTCAGCAAGCTGCGCATGACTTCTACCGCTGCGCCGTCCGCCGCGTTTTTATCGCCGCGTCCTAACCATTTATAGCCTGCCAGGGCAGCACCTTCAGTAACCCGGGAGAATGCCATTGCCAAATCGCGTTTCATGATGACTCCAAATCAGAACAAAGGATGAAAAAACGGCAGGATTCTATCACATCGCCGGGGAAACGTTTGCTTTTTTGGCCAAACGCTTGCGTTTGAGCAAGGATTTGCGCCGCTCGAGGGCATGGTTTCGGCGGCTTGGCCGGCAGAAAGTAAAGCCCAGGTAAAAATGCGTGGAAAATTTGACCGAATGAGACAATTTTCCAAGATAGCGCGTGTTTATCAACGGCGGGCTGAGTAGAATGGAACCACGAGGACCACTCAACAGAGTAACTAAAAAGGTAGGCCAAGATGTCTTTTGAAGTCTTAGAACAATTAGAAGCAAAAATTCAAACTGCAGTCGATACTATCGCTCTGCTGCAAATGGAAGTGGAAGAGCTGAAAGAAGAGAAACTGCAGCTGGTCCAGCAGGCCGAAGAGCTGCGCGCTGGTCGTGCCGAGCTGGAGCAGAAAACTGCCCAAATCCAGCAGGAGCAGGCGGCGTGGCAAGAGCGAATTCGTAACTTGCTGGGTAAGATGGAAGAAGTGGAGTAATTCCGCCTCCATTGTTCCTGCACTACAACTGACAAGGCCAACGATCACTCGTTGGCCTTGTTGGTTTTATACTTTGAACGGGTTGCCGTCTTATCGAGCCGGACGTACGCCTAGGGTATGGCATAGCGCGTAGGTCATTTCGGCGCGGTTAAGGGTGTAGAAATGGAAGTCCTTTACGCCTTCGCGGCTCAGTACCCTTACCATGTCGATGGCTTGGCTGGCTCCTACTAACTGGCGCGTGATCGGGTCATCGTCCAGCCCTTCAAACTGTCTTGCCATCCAGCCCGGTACCTTAACGTTATTCTGCGCGGCAAAACGGGCCGCTTGTTTAAAGTTCGATACCGGTAGAATGCCTGGTACGATTTCCACGTCGATACCGGCCGCGACGCAGCGGTCGCGAAAGCGCAGGTAGCATTCGACATCAAAAAAGAACTGGGTGATGGCACGGTTGGCACCCGCATCCACTTTACGTTTCAGGTTAAGCAGGTCTGACTGGGCGCTTTTTGCTTCCGGGTGTACTTCCGGGAACGCAGCGACAGAGATATCGAAATCGTGCTGGGCTTTCAGCAGCTCGACCAGATCCGAGGCGTACATTTCTGGTTTGCCACCACCCGGTGGAATATCGCCACGTAGGGCAACGATGTTTTTAATGCCGTTTTGCCAGTAGTCGTCAGCAATCTGGATCAGCTCATCACGACTGGCGTCGATACAGGTCAGGTGCGGCGCCGCTACCAGGCCGGTCTGATCTTTGATCTCTTTGATGATGGAGTGGGTGCGGTCACGCTCACCGGAATTGGCACCGTAGGTAACAGAGACGAATTTCGGCTGCAGGGTTTTTAACCGGTGTACGGAATTCCACAGCGTTTCTTCCATCTTCTCGTTGCTCGGCGGAAAAAATTCAAACGACACATTGATGTTGTCTGACAGTTCAGCAATATTCTGATTTAACGCGTCGATATGGCCTGCGTGAGTGTATCCCATCTGTTCTCTCCCTACCCCAAAAGTGCTTCAATGCAAAATTTACGTTTAGACGTCTATATGTCCAAAGAATGAATTGAATACGATTTAATGTCAACACTGTGATTATGAATTTTTCTCATGTACACGTTGAGCGGTTTTCAACTTGAATGCTGAGTTGGCCGGGTGACCAAGGTTGGCCAAGATGGCGCATAGACGCGACATTAAATTTGAGCTTAGCACAGGGGCGAAGCGGGGATAGGGGGCAGAGGTAAGAGCGGCCCGGCAGCTTGACGCGCCGGGCCGGTGAGCAGGACTATAACAGGCCGGCTAAGCGGTTCAGGTCAGACTGAATAGCACCGGCGGTGACGGCCCGGCCGGCACCAGGGCCACGGATCACCAGCGGGTTATCTTTGTACCAGCGGCTTTCAATGGCAAAGATGTTGTCGCAGGGCAGCAGGTTAGCCAGAGCGTGTTCGCGATTGAGCGCTTCCACGCCGACACTGGCCTGCCCATTTTTCTCCAGCCGGGCCACATAACGCAGCACTTTATCTTCACGCTGGGCTTTATTGAGCCGTTCAGCCAGACGCTCGCTCAGCAGCTGGGCGTTATCAAGGAAGTCATCCAGCGACAATGTCGCCAGTTCATCCGGCACCAGCGATTCCACATTCACCTGCTCCGGTTCCAGCGGCAGGCCGGATTCTCGCGCCAGGATCACCAGCTTACGCATCACATCGGAGCCATCCAGGTCATTGCGCGGATCGGGTTCAGTCAGGCCCTGCTGCCAGGCGAGGTCCACCAGTTCGGCAAACGGCACGCTGCCATCGTATTGCTGGAACAGCCAGGACAGAGTCCCGGAAAATATCCCGGATACCGCCACGATCTCATCGCCACTTTCGCGCAGATCGCGCACCGTGTGGTTGATCGGTAAGCCAGCGCCGACGGTGGCATTATACAGCCAGTGGCGATTGATCTTGGCAAACGCATCCTGTACCTGGTGGTAATAGTCGCTGCTGGCGGAACCGGCGACTTTATTGGCCGAGATCAGGTGCATGCCCTGTTCAGCCAATTGTACGTAGCGCTCGGCTAACTGCTGGCTGGCGGTGACATCGAGCACGATCAGTTCATCATAGCCTTGCAGAGTGCTAAGACGGGCGATCCACTCGGCGTCCTGATAGGCACAGGCTTCGTCATCAAATTTTTCGCTGACATCAGCCGGATTGATACCCTCCTGGTTTATCCAGCAGGTCTGGCTATCGATAATGGCCACCAGTTCGAAACTGATACCGTGGCGTTTTTCCAGTTCACTTTTCTGCTCGGCAAACAGTTCCAGCCAACTGGCGCCGATGTTGCCTTTACCGCACAAGGCTAAGGCCACCCGTTTTTGTGTCTGGAACAGCTGGCTGTGAATACCCTGCACCACAGGCTCGGTCTCGGTATGACGCAACACCGCCACCAGGCTCAGGCCTGAATCGGACTCGGCGATAAATTCGACCGGTAGGGATTTCAGCTGCTGGTAAAAACCGTAGTTGTGATTGGCGTTGTTGGTTACGCCGGAGCCGACTGCGGCCACCAGATCATAACCTTCCTGCAGTTTGATTTCGGCATCGATGGCAGCATCTTGCAAAAACTCCAGCGCACCACCGACAATTTCGCCGGTGTAAGCCAGTCGCAGGCAATGTTGGTCGGGCTGAGATTCGTAAGCCAGTGGTTCCAGTTGGGCGCGCTTGAGCGCTTCCAGCACTTCCAGTTTTAAACGCTCAAACAGGTGGCCGGGGTCGAAGCGCAGTTGGATCAACAGCACATCGTCCAGTGAGCTGATAATTTTTGCTCCGCGACCGGACGCCAGTACCCGTTCAATCTTGGTCGAGCCGGATTCGGGCTGATAGCTGCAGCGCAGGTGCAGCTCCATGCTGCTTTGCGCTACCGGTTGTAAGGTGCGGCTGTGCAGCACTGGTGCCGCCAGCCTGGCCAGTTCACTGGCTTCATCCAGGCGCAGCAGCGGCAGTAAGCAGGCATCACTGACAATACGTGGGTCGGCGCTGTATACCCCGGCGACGTCACTCCAAATGGTGACTTTACTCACTTCGGCCAGTGCACCGATCATGGTGGCAGAATAGTCCGAACCGTTGCGTCCCAGCAGCACGGTGTCGCCTTCGCCATTGCGCGCCATAAATCCGGTGATGATCACCCGGCAGTGGCTATGCTGGGCCAGCACTTCTTTGACCAGCGGATAGGAAGCGCCGCGGTCCACTTCCGGTTGGGTGCCGGTTTCGGCCCTCAGGAAAGCGCGGGCATCTTGTGCCACGGCATCCTGGCCTTGTTGGTTGAGCAGCGCTGCCAATAGCCGGGCAGACCACACTTCCCCGTGGCCAAGCACAGCTGCACGCTGGGCGGTGGTTAATGGTGCCACTAATTCACCCAGGGTGGAAAATTCATCGCTGAGCTGCGCCAGCAGGGTGGCCTGGTTGTCCGGAGACAGCAGCGTTTCGATCAGCTGGATCTGGAACTGACGCAGGCTTTGCAGCGCTTCGTGGGCCAGGCGGCCATCGTGGCTTAATGCATCGACGAACTCCAGCAGCCGGTTGGTGGTTTTACCTGCCGCCGAGACCACCACCAGGTCGGTGGCATCGGAATAGTCTTTAATAATCGACGCTACGCGTAAAAAGCAGTCTGGATCGGCGAGACTGCTGCCGCCAAATTTATGCAGTTGACGCACCGGGCTCATTTAGTTGGCCTCCGTAACGTGACGAAATGCTTGTGCCAGGTCGTCAATCAGATCTTCGGCATCTTCCAGGCCAACGGACAGACGTAACAGCAGCTGGGAGACGCCCGCTTCGGCCAACGCCTGCTCACCCATGGCGCGGTGGGTCATGCTGGCGGGATGGCAAATCAGGCTTTCAACCCCGCCAAGCGATTCTGCCAGTGAGAACAGTTGCAGCTGACCGACAAAAGCTTTCAGCTGGTCAAAGCTGCCGGCAAACTCAAAGCTGAGCATAGAGCCAAACCCGGATTGCTGACGCTTGGCGATCTCGTGCCCAGGGTGCTGTGGCAGGCTAGGGTGGTAAATGGTGCCAACCAGTGGCTGGGACTGAAGATACTGCAGGATCCGCTGTGAGCTTTCTTCATGAACCCGCATCCGCGCGCCCAGCGTCCGAATGCCGCGCAGGGTCATGTAGCTGTCAAACGGGGTGCCGGTCGCACCGATGCAGTTGCCCCACCAGGCCAGCTGTTCGGCATGCTCGGCCGTTTTACAGATCACCACCCCGCCAATCACATCAGAATGGCCGTTGATGTATTTAGTCGTGGAATGAACCACGAAGTCGGCGCCCAGCTCCAGAGGCTTTTGGAACACTGGTGTCAAAAAAGTATTATCGACAGCGACCAAAGCCCCGACC
The DNA here is from genome assembly GCF_050299255.1 of Vibrio sp. GTDB lineage: Bacteria > Pseudomonadota > Gammaproteobacteria > Enterobacterales > Vibrionaceae > Vibrio. The sequence continues at coordinate 9,882 of NZ_JBNKVP010000044.1, read as the reverse complement.
TGCTTAGCCTGCTGGCAGACGGCGGCAATATCCACCACCCGTACCAGCGGGTTAGACGGTGTTTCCAGCAGGATCAGTTTTGGCTTCTGTGCCAGCGCCGCGGCCAGCGCCTGCTGGTCAGACTGGTCGACAAACAGCACCTTAAAATCGCCTTTTTGCGAACGGGTATTGAACAAGCGATAGGTACCGCCGTAGCAGTCGTGCGGAGCGATGATCAGATCGTCCGGTCCGATAAATGCCGATACCCATAAATTGAGTGCCGACGTCCCGCAGTTGGTGACCACGGCACCCTGGCCCGATTCCAGCTCGGACAACGCTTGTTCCAGCAAGCCGCGGTTCGGGTTACCGGAGCGGGTATAGTCGTATTTGGGCACTTCGCCAAAAGCGGGAAAACCGTAGTTAGTGGATAAATAGATCGGCGGAACTACGGCGTGGTGTTGAGTGTCAGATTCAATACCGGTTCTTACCGCAATCGTGGCTGGTTTACGGGTGCTCATAACGGTTTCCTTATCGGGGAGATGACTTGTCGATGGAAATAGGCTATACCGGATAGGTATCCGCCCTCGCTCGATTCCATATCAGATACGCAACACTTTACTGATTGAAAATGAAGACGTCAACACTTCTAGACGTCTATATGTCTTTGCTTATAGCCGCGAATCCGGCTAAAATTGCTAGCTTGAATGTCTAACTTCCCAAAATGATTACGAAGGTGTGCAATGGCAGATTGGAATGGCGAATATATAAGCCCTTATGCAGAGCATGGAAAGAAGAGTGAGCAGGTTAAAAAAATCACGGTTTCCATTCCGCTGAAAGTACTGAAAGTACTAACCGATGAGCGTACCCGTCGTCAAATCAATAACCTGCGCCACGCGACCAACAGTGAACTGTTGTGTGAAGCGTTTTTGCATGCTTATACAGGCCAGCCGTTACCGACCGATGAAGATTTGCGTAAAGATCGCCCGGATGATATTCCGACCGAAGCCAAATCGATCATGACGGCGATGGGCATTGAATTTGAAGCCTACGACGAAGAGTAAGCTTGTCTGCAGAGGCCATGTTCCTCAGAGGCAGCAAAAGTAAAAAAGGCAGCCATTGGCTGCCTTTTCTGTATGCGGGAACAGTGAGATCACTGTGCCATGTAATTTTCCGGCATCTCAATGCGCGCCACACCAGATTCGACGGCCGCTTCGGCCACCGCCCGGGCAACGCGTGGTAGCAGGCGTGGGTCCATTGGCTTAGGAATGATGTAGTCTGAACCGAACTCCAGTTTTTCAGCGCCGGCCGCGGCCAGAACTTCGGCCGGAACCGGCTCTTTAGCCAGCTGGCGAATCGCATCCACGGCGGCCAGTTTCATCTCATCGTTGATCTCGCTGGCACGAACGTCCAGGGCGCCGCGGAAAATGAACGGGAAGCAGAGCACGTTATTAACCTGGTTTGGATAGTCGGAACGGCCGGTACCCATGATCAGATCGTCGCGTACCTCATGGGCCAGTTCCGGTTTGATTTCCGGATCCGGGTTCGAGCAGGCAAACACCACTGGCTTATCCGCCATCAGCTTCAGCGCTTCCGGTGGCAGCAGGTTCGGACCTGACACGCCAAGGAACAGGTCGGCGCCTTCGATGACATCTTCCAGGGTGCGTTTGTCGGTGTTGTTGGCAAACAGCTGCTTGTATTCATTGAGGTCGTCACGGCGGGTGTGGATCACGCCTTTACGGTCCAGCATGTAGATTTTCTCGCGCATTGCGCCGCACTTGATCAGTAACTCCATGCAGGCCACCGCGGCGGCACCGGCACCGAGACAGACGATAGTCGCTTCCTGTAGATCTTTGCCTTGCAGCTCAATGGCGTTCAGCATGCCGGCAGCCGTGACGATGGCAGTACCGTGCTGGTCATCGTGGAATACCGGCACATCGCAACGTTCAATCAGGCGACGTTCAATCTCAAAACAGTCCGGCGCTTTGATGTCTTCCAGGTTGATACCGCCGAACGTATCGGCAATGTTGGCCACCGTATCGACGAATTCATCGATGGTGCGGTGTTTCACTTCGATATCAATCGAATCTAATCCGGCAAAGCGTTTGAACAGCAGCGCTTTACCTTCCATAACTGGTTTGGAGGCCATCGGCCCCAGGTTGCCAAGACCCAGAATCGCAGTACCGTTGGAGATCACCGCCACCATATTGCCTTTAGCGGTGTATTTATAAATGTTATCTGGATTCTGTGCGATCTCGCGGACGGGCTCGGCTACGCCCGGGCTGTAAGCCAGGGCCAGATCTTCTGCGGAGTTGGCAGGTTTAGTAAGTTCAACCGAAATTTTGCCTGCGGTAGGTAGGGCATGATAATCCAGGGCTTGCTGGCGTAATTTTTCTTCTGGTGTCATTTCTGGCTGCGGGTCAACTGACATAGGTGTAGGGTCCGATAGAAAGTTTGCTTAAAAGGGGAAATTTATTGTAAATCAAGCGCGTCAACCTGCATAGTTAGGAATGCGACGTAGCGCAGCAAAATAAGACAAATCACTACTGATAAGACCAGAGCAGTGCGGTTCGGCGCGGGGGGACAGTCTGGCTGGCAGATCCTAGTGCAGGATTAGTTAATAACAGTATATCGTACCAATGTTAAAAAGAAATTTGGGATGAAATGGATGCTAAGCGGGGCGACAGATTGCAGCTTAGCGGGGCCCGGGTCGCAAATCAGCTCAAGAGCCAGAACGGTGGGGGAGCGGTAGCCGAAGGTGGAAAAACAAAAAAGGACGCCGTAGCGTCCTTTTTCAATCTCGATTCTTAAGGGTAACTTAGTTCTTACCGCTTGAAAGAGCACCGAAACGTTTGTTGAAGCGATCAACACGGCCGCCGGTATCTACGATACGTTGCTTACCAGTGTAGAATGGGTGACATTTGTCACATACGTCCAGGTGGATAGACTCTTTAGCAAGAGTAGAGTTGAACTCAAAAGAGTTGCCGCAAGAGCAAGTCGCTTGAACTGCTTTGTATTCTGGGTGGATACCAGTTTTCATGGGATAACCTCAATAATGGGCCGTGTCGCTATCCGATTCTAAGCCGGACACCACACGCAGTTAGTAATAATGTTGTTGTAGCGATACCGCTATCAGATACCTGATGAGCCATATCACTAAGGCGCCGTATAGTAATGAATCCCTGGCGTGGGATCAAGCCATTTGCTAGTTATTTCACCACTTTTTTCTGCCTGAATCGCTTCCATGCCACTATTGCAATCCAGTAGACTGTAGCCTTTATTGGTTTCCCCTGCCTGATGGTGACTATGTCTCATGTAATCGCTCGTGTTGCCCTGCCTGTTCCACTCGACAAGCAGTTCGACTATCTGATCCCGCAAGGGCTGACTCCGGTGGTTGGCGGTCGGGTGAAGGTGCCGTTTGGCCGTCAACGGCTGATCGGCGTGGTCACTGAACTGAGCGATCATTCTGATTTTTCTCAGCAGCAGTTAAAAGCTATCGATGAGGTGATCGATTCCACGCCGCTGTGGCCGAAAAAACTGTACGCGCTGCTGCGCTGGTGCAGTCAGTATTACCAGTACCCGCTCGGCGATACGTTGGCCAATGCCATGCCCGGTGCGCTGCGCAAAGGCAAACCGGCGACACTGGAAGCGCAGCGTCAGTGGCAACTGACCGCAGCCGGTCGGGACCAGATCATGGCCGGTTTTGGCCGGGCAGTGAAACAGGCCAAAGTGATGCACCTGCTGGCGGATGGGCCGGCCGATCATCAACAATTTGTCGATCTGGAGATTGCCAGCTCTGTACTGAATACTCTGCAGCAAAAAGGCTGGATCGAACAGTATCAACCGCCGTTACCCCCGGGAGGCTGGTCGACGCCGGTAGAAATGGAAGTCGACAAACCCAAGCTGAATCAGGAACAGGCGATTGCCATTGCGGCAGTTAATAGTCAGCCCGGTTATGGCTGCTATCTGCTGGAAGGGGTTACCGGCTCGGGGAAAACCGAAGTCTATCTGAATTTGCTCACCCCGGTATTGGAGCAGGGCAAACAAGCGTTGGTGCTGGTGCCGGAAATTGGCCTGACGCCGCAAACCATCAACCGTTTTCGCCAGCGGTTTAACGTACCGGTGTGTGTGATTCACTCGGGGCTAAACGACAGTGAGCGCTTACAGGCCTGGTTGTCTGCCCGGGACAAACGCGCGGGCATCATTATCGGTACCCGTTCGGCTCTGCTGACGCCGTTTGCTGAGCTCGGCATTATTATCGTCGATGAAGAACACGATTCCTCTTATAAACAGCAGGATAGCCTGCGCTACCACGCTCGTGATGTGGCGGTGATGCGTGCCAGCCAGGAGCAGGTGCCTATCGTGCTGGGCTCGGCCACGCCAGCGCTGGAGACATTACACAATGCACTGTCGGGAAAATATCACCATCTGCAGTTAACTCAGCGGGCCGGACAGGCGCTGCCGACCAAGAACCACGTGCTGGATATGAAAGGGCTCTATCTGGAAGCCGGGTTGTCTGCGCCGCTGATCGCCCAGATGCGTCGCCATTTGCAGGCGGGCAACCAGGTGATGCTGTTTCTTAACCGGCGCGGATTTTCACCGGCGATGATGTGTCATGAGTGCGGCTGGATTGCGGAGTGCCGGCGTTGTGATGCTTACTACACTTATCACCAGGCCAGTAATGAGATCCGCTGTCACCATTGCGGCTCACAGCAACCTGTGGTTCACCAGTGTCAGGGATGCGGTTCAACCCAGCTGGTCACGGTGGGGGTGGGCACGGAACAGCTGGAAAACCAGCTGGCGCAGTTGTTTCCTGAATATCAAACCGTGCGCATCGATCGTGACAGTACCCGGCGTAAAGGCAGCCTGGAATCCGCTCTGGAGGCAGTCCGGCGGGGAGAGTACCAAATACTGATCGGCACCCAGATGCTGGCCAAAGGACATCATTTCCCGGACGTGACTCTTGTGGCGTTGCTGGATGTCGACGGGTCGCTCTACAGCAGTGATTTTCGCGCGTCAGAACGGCTGGCGCAGTTGTTTATTCAGGTGGCCGGACGGGCAGGACGGGCCAGCAAACCCGGAGAGGTAGTACTGCAAACCCACCATCCTGAACACAGCCTGTTACAGGCGCTGCTGCAGAAAGACTACCGGACCTTTGCCGAAGCGGCGCTGCAGGAACGTAAACTGGCCAGGTTACCGCCGTTCAGTTACCTGACCCTGCTACGGGCTGAAGCGAATGACTCCGCTGTCGTAGAAGAATTTCTGCGCCAGGTGCGCCATACGCTGGAAAGTCACCCACTGTTTGATCAGCAGTGCCAGATCCTTGGACCGACACCGGCCCCGATGGCGCGCAGAGCCGGTAAATATCGCTGGCAATTATTGCTGCAGACGGATTCTCGCCCGCTGATGCAAAAATGGCTCGCCAGCGCCAAACCGGTCATTCAACTGTTACCTCTCGCCAGTAAAGTACGCTGGGGACTGGATATTGAGCCGCAGGATTTAAGTTAATCCGTCCCGCGTGATCCATTTGTGCCGTCACAGGGTGTCGTCACGGCACAAAGCTCGTCCAACTGACGAGCTGGTTTCCATGATTTTTCATACAAATGTGATACCCGTCACCCACAGTGTTTAGGAACTGTTAATTGCCACGTAACAATCTGTTTCGAAATGAATAAAATATAGAGGCTGGCATACCGGGAACGACATGCTGTAAGCCAGCAAAGAGACAGGACAAATAAGAATGAACTTAAGTTCATCAACTCATTTTTAGGATCGACACCAAAGCAGTTATCTAGTGAGATCCAGGTGAAGGAATAGTAAGAGGTAAATGAAATATGGCGACAATGAAGGATGTTGCCCAGCTCGCGGGTGTTTCAACGGCGACAGTGTCTCGCGCCTTGATGAACCCAGAGAAGGTCTCCTCTTCGACTCGTAAACGAGTGGAAGATGCCGTGCTGGAAGCCGGGTATTCACCCAACTCGCTCGCGCGCAACTTACGCCGCAACGAGTCCAAAACGATCGTGGCGATCATACCGGATATCTGCGATCCGTACTTTTCGGAAATTATTCGTGGTATCGAAGATGCCGCGCTGGAACATGGTTATCTGGTGTTACTGGGTGACAGCAGCCAGCAGAAAAAACGTGAAGCGTCGTTTGTTAATTTGGTGTTTACCAAGCAAGCCGATGGTATGTTGCTGCTCGGAGCGGATTTGCCGTTTGATGTCAGCAAACCAGAGCAGAAAAACCTGCCGCCTATGGTGATGGCGTGCGAATTTGCGCCGGAACTGGAACTGCCGACCGTTCATATTGATAATTTGACTTCGGCGTTTGAAGCGGTGAACTACCTCACTCAGCTCGGTCATAAAAAAATTGCTCAGATCTCCGGACCGCAGTCAGCGGTGTTGTGTCAATTCCGCCAGCAAGGGTATCAGCAAGCGCTGCGTCGGGCGGGTATTAGCATGAATCCGACCTATTGTGCTTACGGGGACTTTAGTTTTGAGTCCGGCGCCAAAGCGGTCAAAGCTTTGTTGTCGTTACCTGAGCCACCAACAGCCATATTCTGTCACAACGACATCATGGCCATCGGTGCCATCCAGGAAGCGAAAAAGCTGGGTATGCGGGTACCACAAGATCTTTCCTTAGTGGGCTTCGATGATATCCAGTTTGCCCAGTATTGCGATCCACCACTGACCACGATTTCTCAACCGCGTTATGAAATCGGCCGTCAGGCTATGCTGATGATGCTGGAGTTATTGCGGGGTCAGGATGTTCGTGCCGGCTCCCGGTTACTGGATACCCAACTGGTGGTGCGCGCCAGTGCCGCGCCACCGCGCTCAATATAACCTTCTGATTTATACTCCGATTGTGACAGGCTGCGTAACTCGTTACCCGGCCTGTCCACGAAACTGTTTTCTTCCCCTGTTCTGCATTACTATGTGAACAAATTTATCCTATCCGATGTTGTGTTGTGGCAAGTAAAGATTATGTAAGACGCGGCCGAGGCAATGGCAGTGGCAAGAGTAACCGACCCGTAAAAAAACGTGCAGCCAAACGTAAACCCTGGCGGGCGATAGTACTGGCGGTGATCCTGTTACCGGCATTTGGCTACGGTTTGTATTGGCTCAGCAACGAACCTGAACCGCCTCAACCCACACCGACGCCAGTGAGTAAGCCGAAGCCGAAACCAGTCGCGAAAAGTAAGTCAACGTTACCGCCGCCACCGGAAGAGAAGTGGGATTACGTGCAGACGTTGCCAAAACGCGAGGTTGAGGTGACTGCGAAAGAACAGGTTGTGTCTGAAATCCCTTACATCATGCAGTGCGGTGCTTACAAAACTCTGAGCCAGGCCGAGAATCGTAAGCTGGATATCGCGTTTCAGGGCATAAAAAGTAAGATCCGCAAAAAAGAAGGCAGCAGTTGGTACCGGGTGGTGCTTGGCCCTTATACTTTCAAGCGCGAGGCCGAACGAGATAAGCATAAGCTGCAGCGCGCCAAAATAGAGCCTTGTGCCATCTGGAAAGAGACGCAATAAGCTTACTGTCAGCCAACTCTTGAATCGTTATTAGCCACAGGGTCAACGCCTAAGGAGCAACGCGTTGACATCGTGGCCAGCAGAGAGTTCGGTCATTTTGGGCTGGGGTGCGCTTATTAGCGATAAACCGGCATATATTCGTAGCACTCCAGGCCCAAATCAGTCAGGTAGACATGGTTACCTTCCCATTCAATGAATCCGAGTTGAGACATTTCACCTAATAGGTTTGGCAGTGACCGGTCCAGTAATCGGTGAAAGTTGTCGCCTAACTGGTTGATGGCACAACCACCGGCTCTCTGATGCATCAAATGGTGCAAAATCGTTAGTTTGTCTTTATCTAGTGATGGGGTGTAGGTATTCAGGTTATTGGTTTGCATAGTGTTGTTCCTATTATAATGTACAGCTCCTTAGTGCCAGTCATTTTAAATAAACCCTTCTGAATAAATGTTAGAGCAATCACACTGCGATATTGTTAAAAAATATAAAGATATTAATTGAGCAATTTTATGTGCAATCGCTTGTTCTTTATCGTGTTTTTTATTTTTAAAAAATAATATAAATGCATTTTTCATATCGATGTTTTTATATTAATTTTGTCTTTTATTCCTACCGTTATTGCTATTATAAACACGATGATTTTAACAAGGGATAATTGCAGTGGAACTTATATGAATTAAGATTAATGAAGACGAGTTTAATAACGAAGTAGATAACATCAATATATGCTTTTATTGATGTTATCGTTTGTTTTTTATCAGTTGGATTTAGCTATTAAGTATATTTGTGAGCTGTAACAACCAATAATTTTAAGAGTGTGAGAGGAGTGACTTAAGTTTATTCAAATGAACAAAAATTGATGATGAAATGGACGAATTTTTGTATGTCAGCACAATGAAAGCAACCCGGATTCGCCACATAATGAAGCCTCGATACCGTACGTGAAACATATAAAAATGAAGGGGCTTCAAAGATGAAAGGATTGACCAAGTTGATGATTTGCGGTGCAGCAGCTGCGACTGTGACGATGTCGGGCGCTGTAATGGCAAAAGATGCGTTTAAAGACGTAACTATCATCGCTCAGCAACCGGGAACCAGTTTTTATTCCTACGCAACGACCATCTCCCAGCTGCTAAAGGAAGATTTTCCAGCGGGCAGCAGCACCAAAATCGTCCCGCGCGGCGGCTCGGTTTCTAACCCGACGTTGCTCAATGCGGGCAAAGGCGATTTTGCTTTTACTCTGTCTTACACGGCCAAGCTTGCTTATGACGGGGATGAAGTCGTCTACACAGGCCGCGGTCCACACAGTGATATTGCTGCCGTCACCGGTGGCATGAACTACACCTACACCTATATTCTGGCTCGTCGTGATTTTGTTGAACGCACCGGGGCGAAGAGCCTGGAAGACATGCTGAAGATGGATGAGCTACCGCGTTTCGCTATGAAACCTCAGGGCCCTATCGTACTTCCTATTGCGGACGTGATCCTATCTCCATATAACTACGATCTGAACAAGTTACGTAGCGCGGGCAAATTGATTCAGGGTCAACCTTCACAGATCAGCGAAATGCTGCGTGACAAGCGTGCTGATGTCTATTTTGAAGTCGCGGCAGTGAACCATCCTGGCCTGACCGAAGTTACCCTGACCAACGACATGGTGTTCCTGCCAATCTCAGACAATGCCAAAGATAAACTGATTGCTAACGGTATGGTCGATATTGACCTGCCACGCGATACCTATCGTGGTATGGACAGCGATTACCATACTGTTGCCACCGGCCTGGTGATTCTGGCAAACAAAAACACGTCAGAAGACGTGGTGTATGAGTTCACTAAGTCTATTGTGGAAAATAATGAGCGTCTGAAGGGTGAAAACAAATCTCTGGCTACTTGGGAGCCAAAAGACTCAGTTAACCTAAAATATACCGCTGTACCACTTCATCCAGGTGCTGCCAAATTCTATAAAGAAAAAGGCTGGATGTAATTCTCGTTAATTAACACAATCCTCATTTCGAACATCGGGTTGACATTTACAACGGTGACCTGATGTTCGAATAGGGCAAGGTAGTACCCTATGAATAATGAAATTATAAATAAACTAAGGCAATGGATCGCGGTCATTACCAGCCTGTTCTATGTATTTGTTTTAGTTAAACAGTTTTTTATTCCCGAAGCACCAATGGTCACCATTCCGTTTCATGTATTTATTACTATGGGATTGGCGTTTCTATTTGTGCCACTAAATATTCAGAATAAAGAAAGTCTCTTTACTTTATTCTTTGATTTTGCTGCTTATATTTTTTGTATCTATCTCGCTTATTATTACTGGGAAAATGTCGATCGTAACCAGCTGCGTTTTCAGGGCATAGATCCAGTCT
>NZ_JBNKVP010000043.1:0-28760 GCF_050299255.1 Vibrio sp. | reverse complement strand
TCTTCAATGATCATCACTTGGTCTTAGTGGTCATCTTGCGCCTTCCTTCGGCAGGTATACCGTCATTCTCGCTCCATATTTAGAATTATTATTCATTTCCAGCTGGCCACCATAGCGACTGGTTAACTGCTGCACCAAATACAGCCCCACCCCGCGTGAATGATGTTCCTTACTGGAAACCCCCCGCTGGGTAAGTTGCTCTGGTGTTAATTCTGGCGGCAGTCCACAGCCCTGGTCGATCACTTCAATAATGACTTCTGTGCCGTAATCGCTCACCGAGACTTCAATCTGGCGCCGTTCCACCGGAAAAGGAACCACAACTTTGCTGGCCGCTAAGGTTGCGTCAAAGGCGTTATCAATCAAGTTGCCCAGTATGGTGACCACATCTTCGGGGTTGATCCGCTCGGGTAACGGATCCAGTTTGGCGCCTGGTTCCACCGTCAGCTCCAGGCCCAGCTCCCTGGCCCGCTCGGTTTTACCGAGTAACAGGCCGGCGATCAACGGCTCCTGAACGGCCTCGCGCAGGAACTCGATCAATGACTGGTAGTGAGCCGTTTCCTGACCGATCAGCTCTTGTACGGCTTCCAGCTCACCCAGTTGGACCATGCCACTGATAGTGTTAAGTTTATTGCGATGCTCATGGGTCTGGGAGCGCAGCATCTCAGCGTATTCTTTGGTCTGTGCCAACTGACGCGTCAGCTCGCTGATATCGTCCCGTAAACGGAAGCTGGAAACGGCCCCCACCACCTTGCCGTCTACCACTATCGGGCTGCGGTTGGCGATCAGTTTTTTATTATTCAGATAGAGGTCGATATCATGATCAGAGCGGCCGCTGGTCAGAACTTGGTGTAAATCACTCTGGGGTAGTACCTGCTCCAGTGGCTTGTTCAGACACTCCTCTTTGTTTAGGCCGAGAATATCGCAAGCACTGCGATTGATCGCCCGCAAACGGCCCTGAGCGTCTATGCTCAGTATGCCCTCTTTCAGCGTACTGAGTGTCACATCCAGTTCGACATACAATCGACCGATTTCTTCCGGTTCAAAACCCAAAATAGCTTTCTGGAATCGTCTGGATGCGTAGCTGGATACAATAACGTTGGCCACCACGACCAAAAACGCCATGAACAACAGATAAATGAGATAAGGTTCAATCCGATCCTGCAGTCGCTCAAGCAGATAGCCGACCGACACCACACCGATGATGTCACCGCGATCATTAAATACCGCCGATTTGCCTCGGACTGAGTAACCTAACGAACCTTTGGCAATAGAAACGTACGCTTCACCCAGCTCCAGGGCGCGTTCGTTGTCGCCACCTTTCATCGGCTTACCCAGCCTGTCATCCAGCGGGTGGATCAGCCGGAGGCCGTTTTTGTCACCGATGACAATAAAAGCCGCACCAAGTAGTTGGGTCAGTTCACGGAACTGCTGTTGGTAATCCTGCTGCTCCTGTTGTTCGATCAATTCAACAACCATGGGCGATTTAGCCAGAAATGAGGCGACGCCCAGCGCCTTCATACCCATCTCTTGTTCCTGAGAGTGTTTGATGTAGATAAAGCCAGCCGCCACTAACAGTAACAGCTCAATTAGACCCGACAGCGTCATGATGATCAGCATTCGCTTACGAAAACTGATACTACTCCATTCCATAGTGCACTCCCTGTATAACGGCCTAAAACTAGCACTTTATCTTTGGCCGATCTAAACATGGACGGAATAATTGTGACTTAACCTGTCAACAACTCGCCATAAAGTGACTAATCCAAAATTCAACCAGTTAGTGAACTCACGATATTTTCATTAATATTTTGTTACTGCATTTGGTAAATTTATTGATTTGAGTCAATTCAGAATGGCCGGAAACGCTAGCCCGGCTATAATTAATAACTGTATACTTATTAAGCAGCGGTGGAAAAACTAAGAGTGTTGGCAGAATAAAAATTCATAATAACTGCTTCACTAAACAAGGTCAGAGGGAGCAACAATGAGAAGGGACGATTTGGGAATTTGCCTAACAAAATCTATGCTATCACACAATATGGCCAGTACATTCACCCATGTGCGGGCCTATGAAGCAGATTTAACCGGTGACGATGTCACCGTGATAAAAGCTTATCCTCAAATGTCGGGTGAGGAACTGATGGAGTCGATGAAACACTCTAAACGGTTATTTTGGCGTGCGGAGTTTTGCTGCCACCCCGATAATTGACGATAATTGAGACCGTACATTCAGTGTTACCTGAATCAAGCGGCAGACTTTTTATAATTCTGTTTCGATTAACCAGCTATAAGCTGGTTTTCTTTTGTCGATTTTCAACAGCCAAAATGCTGGTAACCAGCCATCTCATGATTCCTCACTAAACCAGGCCAGCTTTTGCTGCAATTGAGTGACACTGCCAACCACGATCAGTGCCGGGCTTTTGGCCGTGGCGGCTAGTTCAGGTAACTCAGATAACCTGCCGCAAAAGACACGCTGCTCCGGCCGGGTGCCATTTTCGATGATCGCCACACCGGTTTCGGGGCTCAAACCATGTTCGATCAGTTGACGGGCAATATATGGCGCCTGCTTAAGCCCCATGTAGAACACTAAAGTGTGATTCGCCTGTGCCACAGATGGCCAGTGAATCTCTTCACCATTCGGCTGCAAGTGACCGGTGATAAACTGCACGCTTTGCGAATGATCTCTGTGGGTGAGTGGAATGCCGGCATAGGCCGTGGCCCCCGCCGCAGCAGTCACACCGGGTACCACTTCAAAACGGATCCTCTGTTCCGCCAGGGCTTCCAGCTCCTCACCGCCGCGACCAAAGATAAAAGGATCGCCGCCCTTGAGCCGTACCACATTTAATCCCTGGCGGGCTTTATCAATCAGGATTTGGTTGATTTGCGACTGCGGTACACAGTGATAGTCCAACTGTTTGCCAACATAGATCATCTCCGCATCAGCGCTCGCCAGGGCGAGAATCTGCTCCGAAACCAGTCGATCATAGACCACCACCTGCGCCTGCTGAATCACTCGCTGACCTTTCACGGTCAGCAGATCCGGGTCACCCGGGCCTGCGCCAACAAGGGATACCAAACCGTTACAATTATTAACGCCAGATCGGGATGTCATTGTGCTGCTGCCTATTGGTTGAAGATGCTTAAGTCGGTGACCTTATCAATAACGGCTAACGTCATAACCACTATTGATAAGGCCCCGCCACAAAGGCGGGGCACTGGCGTTATACTGCTTTGCGTTGCGGAAGCGTTTTAACGTGAGTCATGTACAGGCTTAGGCCGGTAAACAGCAGGCCACCCACCAGGTTACCTAACGTCACCGGAATCTGGTTCCACATTAGCCAGTCGGCGATGGTGAAATCAGCGCCCAGCATCATACCTAACGGGAACAGATACATATTCACCACCGCATGTTCAAACACCAGGCCAAAGAAGATGAATATCGGGAACCACATCGCCAGCACTTTACCGCTGACTGATTTAGACACCATGGCGCCAACCACGCCGAGGCTTACCATCCAGTTACACAGGATGCCTTTAACAAATACGGTGATCCAACCGTTCAGGCCGTGTTCAGCAAATCCGACGCTACGCGCAGTAGACGCTTTAATAAACGCCTGCCCCACTGAACCAGGTTCAACACTAAAGTTCATGGTAAAAGTCAGAGCCACCAGAAAGGCGACCGACACCGCGCCGATCAAGTTACCCAGCGCCACCAAACCCCAGTTGCGTAATACACCAGACTTAGACACGCCAGGACGACGTTCGAACAGCGCCAGCGGAGCCAGGGCAAACACGCCGGTCAACAGGTCAAAACCCATCAGGTTCAGAATACAGAAGCCCACCGGGAATACCAAAGCACCGACAATCGGCGTACCGGTTTGCACGGCGGCGGTAATGGCCACTGCGACGGCAATGGCGAGGATGGCACCGGCCATGATTGCCCGAACTAAAGTATCGCGAGTCGACATAAATATTTTGCTTTCGCCAGCGTCGATCATGGTCTGGACGAAATCAGCAGGTTTGATATAAGACATAGTCCCTGTTCCTAAAAGTTAAATTTAAAAGTTAAGATTGAATAGACAAAGACTCCCGGCCAGGTTCCCTTCTACTGAAGGATGTCTGCTGACCACTGCCAGAAGCCTTTTTGCTATTGAACCTCTGGTTTAAGCGGCGATTTCCACCACACCATCGACGACGCGGGCGGCATACGCTTTAACACTGAATCGCTCATCTTCCATACAAACACCGCTTTGCAGGTTAAAACGCTGCTTTTTTAGCGGGCTGGCAACCCAGAACTCACCACTATGTTCAGCGATCAGCCCTCGTGACAGCACGTTGGCATGGGCAAAAGGATCCATGTTGTTAATGGCGTACAGCTGTTCATCGTCGCGCGGTCTGAACACGGCAACCTGCTCTCCGTTGACCAGCGCACAGACGCCTGTACCGGGGACGATATCGGACAAAAGACATACTTGTTTAAAGCTCATGTTCAGTGCTCCAGTTCCACGTGCAGAATGTCACCCTTGGTGTGTGACGACTTTTCAGAAATGGTGGCAGGACGATGCTGGTCGCGCTCAGGCACAAACAGCACGTTGTCATCCCGCATATCTGAGTTGATAAAGTGAGCGAAGCGAGCCAACTGTTGCGGGTTGTCCAGCGTTTGCTGCCATTCACAGCGATACTCGGCAACCAGCTTGGCAACATCGGTTTCCAGTTGAGCGTTGATTGACAGTTTGTCTTCAACGATCACCTGGCGCAGGTAGTCGATTCCCCCTTCCATATTTTCCAGCCAGACTGACGTGCGCTGCAGCGGCGCCGCGGTACGGATGTAGAACATCATAAATCGGTCGATGTACTTGATCAGCGTTTCCTGATCCAGGTCACTGGCCAGCAGGTCAGCGTGACGAGGCTTCATGCCGCCGTTACCGCATACATACATATTCCAGCCGGCATCCGTAGCAATAATACCCAGGTCTTTCCCCTGCGCTTCTGCACATTCACGGGTACAGCCTGATACACCAAACTTCATCTTGTGCGGTGTGCGAATGCCTTTGTAGCGGTTTTCGATCATCGAACCCAGGCCGACAGAATCCTGAACGCCATAGCGACACCAGGTTGAGCCGACACAGGTTTTCGCCATACGCAACGCTTTGGCATAAGCTTGTCCGGTCTCAAATCCGGCGTCGATCAGTTTGCCCCATATCGCCGGCAGATCGTCTTTCTGGGCACCAAACAGGCCAATACGCTGAGCGCCGGTAACCTTGGTGTAAAGCTGGTATTCTGCGGCGACATTGGCCAGCGCTGCCAACCCCTGCGGAGTCACTTCACCACCAGCCATACGCGGGATCACCGAATAAGTACCGTCTTTCTGCATGTTGCCAAGGAAATTGTCGTTGGTATCGTGCAGCTTCACCAGTTGAGGCTGGAGAATGTGTTCCCCCCAGCATGAAGCCAGAATAGACCCCACCGCCGGCTTACACACTTCACAGCCGTAGCCCTGACCGTATTTCTCCAGCAGTTGCTCGAAGGTCTTGATTTCGTCGACCCGGATCAGGTGGAACAATTCCTGGCGGGAGTAGGCAAAGTGTTGGCAGAGATCATTTTTCACTTCGATACCGGCTTTGGCCAGCTCAGCATTCAAGACCGATGTCACCAGTGGAATGCAGCCGCCACAACCGGTTCCTGCTCCAGTGACCGCTTTAATATCGGCAACGGTATGGTGTCCTTCGCTGACTGCCTGGGCAATTTTGCCCTTGGTGACGTCAAAGCAGGAACAGATCACCGCGCTTTCAGGCAGAGCGTCAGCGCCCAAGGTCGGTTTCTCTGCACCGGCGTGTGCCGGCAGGATCAGGCTGTCCGGATGTTCCGGCAGATCGATCTCATTCAGTTTCAGTTGCAACAGGTCGCCGTAGTCAGAGGTATCCCCGACCAGAACCGCACCCAGTAATTTTTTGCCGTCTTCAGAAACGATCAGGCGTTTATACACTTCCTGCTCTTCATTCTGATAGACAAAACTCTTGCAGCCCGGCGTGCGGCCATTGGCATCACCAATTGACCCAACTTTTACCCCAAGCAGTTTCAGCTTGGCGCTCATGTCCGCCCCTTCAAAGCGGCTTTGTTGGCCTAGCAGATGGTCGACGGCAACCGTGGCCATTTTGTAACCTGGCGCAACTAAGCCATAGAAGGTTTCGTTCCAGGAAGCACATTCGCCAATAGCGTAAATGTTACGGTCTGAACTCTGACAGACGTCATTCACCGCTACACCGCCGCGAGGGGCGATATCCAGCTCCATTTGTCGGGCCAGTTTATCTTGTGGACGAATACCCGCTGAAAAGACGATGAAGTCTACTTCCAGCTTAGTGTCATCGGCAAAATACATGGTATTTCGGGCTTGAGCGCCCTCTGGTGCAATTTCCAGCGTGTTTTTACTGGTGTGGACCTGCACACCCATGCGCTCGATTTTGCGGCGTAATTGATCACCACCCTGACGATCGAGCTGCTCAGCCATCAGTACCGGAGCAAATTCCACCACATGGGTTTCGATACCCAGCGCTTTCAGCGCACCAGCCGCTTCCAGACCTAGCAATCCGCCACCCACTACCGCGCCGCGCTGGCTGTTTTTAGCACAGGCTTCGATTGCCTTCAGATCTTCGATGGTGCGGTAGACAAAACAGTCTTTGCTTTCATTCCCCTTAATCGGCGGAACGAACGGATAAGAACCGGTGGCCAGAATCAGTTTGTCGTAGCTGACCTCACGCCCAGTACTGGAGTAAACCGTCTGCGTATCACGATGAACATTAATGGCACGCTCGCCAATCAAAACCTTGATACCATGCTTTTCGTAAAAACCTTGCTTAACCAGCGACAGTTCTTCTGCAGTATGGTGGGAGAAATAAGATGAGAGGTGGACACGGTCATAGGCGACACGTGGCTCCTCACAAAAGACGGTGATATCGAACTTGCTGACGTCCGTTTTATCGACTAGGTCTTCGATAAACCGGTGTCCAACCATTCCATTGCCAATTATCACCAGTTTCAACTTGCTCATAATCGTACCTGATGTGTATTTCGTAACTGGAGACATTGTTGGTTGGTTACAGATTTTAAAGAATGATGTAAGTCAATTACGTTTTTAAACTACCCTAAAGAGGTAGCCATTTAGAGTAACAAACAACCAAAAACAACCATATAGGTTGGTTTTCAGAGAGTTTTTAGCTTGATGGCTGGTTTATTTTGATGGGAGTTAATTACTGAAATGTTATTTTATTTCACAATATAGGCCAAAAAACGGAAAGGTTATTACCTTAGATATACAAATTGGCTTAGCGGCTCGGCTTTTTTTCCGTCCAGCCGAACAGCAAAATAGAGCGAATCAGCGCGCGAAACTTAATTTTCGTTGCCCGCCAGTGGGTTGCAGGTGTTATCGGTGCGGTATCCATCAGGTGTCGGTAGGCTGGCAGGTCAAAATTCACTTCGCCACCATGCGCGATCAACAGGTGCTCGGCCTGAAGTTGATAGACCCGGGTAACCGACTCTCGGTAACGGTTGGGATAAAAAACCGGAAACGGCGAGATCAATTTGTCTTTTACAGAAACAATCAGGTCCGCCACATACAATATACTGTCACCCTGATGGTAAAGAGATAGGTCTCTGTCAGTATGGCCAGGCGTTTCCAATACCTGCCAGTCACTAAATTCAGGCAACGTATCGCCATCATTAAGCATCACATCCGGTTTGAGTTTTCTGGCATACCAGAGACGGCGCCGCGGCTTTCTCATTCGATTAGCCACCCAACGCGCCAACGCCAGATCGGTGATAAACATCAGCCACCCAGCCAAGCCCTGATACCAGTGGCCCGGCTGGTTGGCTGCAATGATTTTTGCCCCACAGATTTTACGCAGCAAATGGGCGCCTCCGGCGTGATCCGGGTGCATATGGGTCACGACCACGACTTTCAGATCGCTGAGCGGACGCTGCATTTCATGGGTAATGTAATGTTTAAGATAAGCGACATCAGCACGACTGGCCCCGTCGAGTAACAACAGTTTGTCCGGGTACTCCACCAAATACATCTGTTGGATGTAACCCTGTATGGTATGTAAGCGCAAAACGAATCCTTGTTTGCTTATGTTTAATAGTTATTTCTGGTCTGACCAATTTAAATTAGCAGTGTTTGTAGCACGATGCCAACATCAAACTCACAGCTTTGCGGCTGAATTAAGATTAGTTGATATGCGGACGGAGACAAACGGGCAAAAAAAAAGAGCCTGACTTGCAGGCTCAAACCATTTGGAAAGAAATGACAAATAGATGAATGAATAGTCACACTGATATGACCCGCTCATAGTAGTTCAATTGGTCGCATATGTGAGTATGGAAATGTCAGGATAAGTAACGCTGAATTTTCAATGACGTATCTTTAAATTTGGTTGATACTTCAATACGTTTCCTGAAACTATAACATGCGGTAGTGCAAATCCCCTTCAACAGAGGCAAATTATGAAAACCATCATCGCCGGCCATCGCGGCGTCGCTGGGCACTTTCCTGAAAATACCCGAATAAGCATAGAAGCGGCTGCCAATTTGGGATTGGAGTGGATAGAAATTGATGTTCAGGTTTCAGCCGATGACGACCTGGTGATCAACCATGATCCCACCATAGACCGCTGCAGTAATGGCAAAGGCTGGATTCACCAGATGACTCTGGAGCAGCTGCGCCAATATGATTACGGTAGCTGGTTCAGTGAACAATTCGCCGGTGAAACCATCATGACACTGCCGGAACTGTTTGCGCTGGCGGATAGTTTACAGCTCAAGGTAAATGTGGAAATCAAGGCTGATAAATGTGACAGCGTCACCATTACAAGTCTGGTCGCCCGCGCGCTTAGCCGCAGCCCTCTTTCGACAGAGCAAGTATTGCTGTCCAGTTTCAACCACGACATCATGCTAAGCCTGCATCAAAGCTGCCCGGATTATCGTCTCGGCGTATTGGCTAACCGGCTGAGTGAAAAAGAGTGGCAGCTACTCAAGCAAATCAACGCGTTTAGCTGCCACCTCAATTACCGATGGCTGACCCAGAAACAACTCAGCCAGTTGCATCTGGCGGGTTACCAGGTTTGGTGCTATACGGTCAATCAGCCCAGTAAGTTTGCGCTGCTTGACCAAGTCGATGCGATTTTCAGTGATTATCCAGAAAGATTTTTATCTCATCACCGATGATTAATATTCAACGCTAATATTTGCAAAGCCAATACATCATCAACAGAGAGGTTCTAATTGGCCCAGTTCAGCAGAGAGCTGTTCGAACGAACTGACTGTGGTGCCGCGAATGTCAGCAAACCACGCGCCATCATCGTGATACTCCACTGAAACTATTGAGGGATAACGGCCCTGGATATAAGTTTCCGCGGTTTCTATACCATCGAAACTTTTCACCGGAACAGAGCAGGATTCCAACCCGGCTCCCATGGCCAGGCCGTTGATTTGGTCGAGCAGAACTTGAAAGTGATCGCTAAAGTGATTGGTCATGACGATGCTCCCGGTCTGAATGATAGATAATTTATATCCACCTTTAAGTGCAACGCATAACCAATACCTATTAACAATTCGAATGGTTTACTGAATTACCCTTCCGCATCGGGCTGGTTTTCCGGGGCGGCGGCAGCAAATGCCGGATGTTCCCGTGCTTGCTGACTGACGCGGCGAATGATCGGAAACGGCTGCATGTCCACCTTGAAACGCTCAGCATTGTATACCTGAGGCACCAAACAGACATCAGCCAGCGTTATCTGGTCGCCAAAGCAGTAAGCACCGGCCACAGCGGCCAGTTTTTTCTCTAACGCGTGAAATCCGACCTCTATCCAGTGCCGATACCAGCAACTTTTCTGCTCGTCAGACACTTGCAACTCTTTGCCCAGATACTGCAGTACCCGCAGATTATTCAGCGGATGGATATCGACCGCTATGTCTTGCGCCAGAGCTTTGACTCGATAATAGTCCAGCGGTTCATGTGGCAAAAGTGCGGGCTTGGGATAACTCTCTTCCAGGTAATCCAGAATCACCATCGACTGGTTTAAGACCAAATCACCATCAATCAACACCGGCACCAGTTCACTGGGGTTCAGTTGCTGATAGCTGGCGGTGTGTTGTTCTCCGCCATTTTTAACCAGATGCACCGGCATCTGTCTATATGCCAGTTGCTTGAGGTTTAGCGCGATCCTCACCCGGTACGCCGCAGAGGAGCGCCAGTAACCATATAAGGTGATTTCGCCTGCCATCAGTATTTCACCACCCGCTGATCGATAGCACCAAAGATAGAACGCCCCTCATCATCCAGCATTTCTATCTTGATCCGGTCACCAAAATGCATGAACGAGGTCCTCGGCTTGCCGTCACGAATGGTTTCAATCATCCGCACTTCAGCGATACAGGAATAACCAACTCCGCCTTCTGAAATCGCGGTACCAAAGTCGGTGCCTTGCTTATTGGACACGGTGCCCGAACCGATAATAGCACCGGCGCTTAATGGCCGGGTTTTCGCAGCATGGGCTACCAACTGCGGGAACTCAAACGTCATATCGACGCCGGCATTCGGACAGCCAAACGGCTGATCGTTATAGGTTGAAAGCAGCGGCAGGTTCACTTTGCCGCCATCCCAGTGCTCGCCCAGTTCATCTGGTGTCACCGCCACCGGTGAGAATACCGAAGATGGTTTAGACTGAAAAAAACCGAATCCTTTGGCAAGCTCCGCCGGAATTAACCCACGCAGTGAAACATCGTTAACCAGCATCACCAGCCGAATAGATTCAGCGGCCTGCTCAGCACTGGCTCCCATCACCACATCACCGGTGATCACCGCAACTTCACCTTCGAAATCAATGCCCCACTCTTCACTTCCCAGCGGAATATCATCCCGAGGGCCAATAAACGCATCAGAGCCACCCTGATACATCAGCGGATCGGTCCAGAAACTCTCCGGCATTTCTGCGCCGCGGGCTTTACGCACCAGCTCCACATGATTAACGTAGGCTGAGCCGTCAGCCCACTGATACGCGCGCGGCAGCGGAGATTCACACTGATGCTGGTTAAATGGTATTTCACCGGCCAGCGGACTTTCATTTAAGCTGATATAAACTTCATTGAGTTTAGTTTGTACCTCATCCCAGTTATCCAGCGCGTATTGCAGGGTTGGAGCAATATCGGTGACCGCAACACAACGGGTCAAATCCCGGCTGACTACGACCAGTTGCCCGTCGCGAGTTTGATTCTTTAAGCTTGCTAACTTCATCTCTGCTCCCTAGTCGGCCGAAGCCGGTTTCCAACTGTAGACGTATTGTTTGTTTTCCACTTGCTCGGCTTCTTCGCCAAACTGCAGTGCATGGCGGGTATCGATCATCACCGCCACTTCGTCCGTAAATTTTTTCTTATACTGCTGACCGGCCTGGAACGCTTTCGGGTGTGGTCCGTGGGTAAAGCCGGCAGGATGGAACGACACCATGCCCGCTTCGATGTTATCCCGGCTGAAGAAATCGCCAGCGTGGTAGAACAGCACTTCATCGTAATCGTCATTATTATGATAGAACGGTACTTTCAGCGCGCCGGGATCGCTCTCTATCGGCCGCGGCACAAAGGTACAGACAACAAAGCCATTGCCGACAAAGGTGGTGTGCGCTGATGGCGGCAGATGGTAGCGATGAGACATTAGCGGTCGGATGTCACGCCAGTTCAGTTTCACCACTGACAGATCGCCGTGCCAGCCAATCGCATCAAGCGGATTAAACGGATAGGTAATCCGGCTAACCTGACCATGGCGCTTAACCATCACTTTGGTAGTCTGCTCGCTGTACTGGGCCCGGAACTGGTCATTGATCGACGGAACCTGCAACACTGCCGGGTCAAACACGGCGTGGTTACCCACCATCCCCTTGTCCGGCAGAGTGTATGCGGCATCCGTATTCTCAATCATTAAGATGAACAAGGTTTCGCGGGGCTCCAGCCGCCAGTTGGTGGAACGGGGGATCATCACGTAATCCCCTTCACTGACCTGCAGATGGCCATAATCACAGTAGAGATCTGCTTCGCCCTGGTGGATAAACAGCAGCTCATCACCGTCTGCATTTCGGGCCAGAAAATCCATTGACTCTTCCACGCGCCAGACGCGAATTTTGCAATTGCTGTTGTAAAGCAGATTGGGCACTGCCCAGGGAGAGCCGACATTTGCCTGTTCGACTTTCAAAAAATCAAACAAGCGCGGGCGAAGTTCGCCCTCCCATTCACTCCAGCCGGTTGGCGCGTGTTGGTGGTGAAAATGGGAAGCCGGACCGAAAAATCCGCTTCGGCCCGCTTCTCGTTCGTAAATTGCCTCTTGCGGGAAGTCAGCGTGCGCTTGGCGCGAACACACTCCCTCCCGGTGAGGGAATGTGATCCACTTATGCATCGCTCAGTACTCCTCGACGAATCTGGTCTTCTTCAATCGATTCAAACAGCGCTTTGAAGTTCCCCTCACCAAAGCCTTGGTTTCCTTTACGCTGGATGATTTCAAAAAAGACCGGACCAATAACCGTTTGGGTGAAGATTTGCAGCAGGATGCCGTCTTTCATCGGTGCGCCATCGATCAGAATGCGCAGCTCGCGCAACGCTTCGACGTCTTCACCGTGACCTTCTACCCGCTGATCGACTTTTTCGTAATAGGTATCCGGGGTCGGCATAAATGCCATACCGCGCTCACGCAACGTACGTACCGTGGTGTAGATATCGTCCGTGGTTAGTGCGATATGCTGAATACCTTCACCGTTGTATTCACGTATGAATTCTTCAATCTGCGATTTGTCGTCCGATGATTCATTGATCGGGATGCGGATCTTGCCGCATGGCGCGGTCATCGCCCGGCTGACCAGTCCGGTCAGTTTGCCTTCGATATCAAAGTACCGAATCTCACGGAAGTTGCCGATACGCTCATAAAAACCAGACCAGATATCCATATGGCCCTGTTTAACGTTGTGGGTTAAATGGTCAATCTCATACAAGCCAACGTCTTTCTCTTTCAGGCGCTGCTCGGCATCCGGATAGAATTTAAAATCAACATCATAGATGCTCTGGCTGCCATAGCGGTCGACAAAATAGAGTAAGCTGTCACCAATGCCGTAAATGGCTGGGATGCTTAGCTCCATCGGGCCAATTTCAGTCTGGTATTTCTTACCGCCATTGGCCAGTGCATGTTCCATCGCTTTGGCGCAATCTTGAACTCTGAACGCCATACCACATACTGACGGGCCGTGGATGCGGGCAAACTCTTCCGCCTGACTGTGTGGCTGCGCATTGACAATAAAGTTGATGTCACCCTGGCGATACAGCCAGGCTTCTTTTGACCGGTGTTTGGCGATTTCCGCAAAGCCCAGAGACCCGAACAGCTGTTTCAGATCGTCAATGCCCTTTTGATTAGCGGCGGTATATTCAACGAACTCAAATCCATCGGTTCCCAGTGGGTTGTAATCAGTTGCCATGTTCTACTCCTTGAGGCTTGCATTTGGCAGTCCCTACCTAAAGTGAAATAGAAGCGATGAGATTTGAACAGTTGAAGTGAAATCTGTTAACAAACAGCCTGGCAAGCGGCATTGTAAACCGTGAAAAACAAAACGGACAATTCGAAATAAGCTATTGTTTTAAAGGGATTAAAATGCAAAATTTCATTGTAAATTATACGTTACACGAATGTTAACAGTAGTTTTTTTACAATGTACACATGCGGTCAATCAGGGTGAGTTAGTGACAGTCAAATCCAGCGCCAACTGATAGCGTAATGAATCCGATCTAAGATTTTGATATTTTTCGATTAACTGTTTCTGGTTTAATTTTTCGTCGCCGAAGAACAATCCTTCTCGCTGACTGAGTAGCGGGAAATGGTTTTTTACCATGTCCAGCACATAATCGACTTTGCAAATGGTA
Source organism: Vibrio sp. (assembly GCF_050299255.1). GTDB lineage: Bacteria > Pseudomonadota > Gammaproteobacteria > Enterobacterales > Vibrionaceae > Vibrio. Next base: position 14,816 of record NZ_JBNKVP010000043.1, on the reverse strand, counting down.
GCGGGATTGCACGACTTACCGTGTACATCATCCAACGCATCCAATAGATTGGAGCGGAAACTTTCCAGCAAATAGAGATTATCCAGCTCGACGTGACTCTGTAACGCGCTTTGCCAACTCGTGACTAATTTATCCAGTCCATCCAGAATGAGTTTATCCGCATCCAGCTGTTGCAACTGCTGATATTTATTCTGATACGCCACTAGGGCGCAGCTTTTTTCCATCTTGAACAGCTGTTTGATCTCCGATGGGGTGAGGTGCTGCTGCGCTTTGAGCAGATAGCCGAAAAAGAAGCGGGTTTCGAAACGCTCGATGGCGTGGAAAAGCGGCGTGTCCAGACCATTACTGTTAAATTGCGTCAGAGGGTCAAATTCGTACATGTAGCCAAAATCAAACAGCTTGACCTCTCCCTGCGGCGTTGCCAGCAGATTTCCCGGACAGAGGTCCCACTCAAACAGTCCGGCCAATTCAATATTGGTCAGAGTCTGAAATAGCTGGCTAAACATGGCTTCATTGACGGGGTCAATCGGATGACCTTCAATCCACGGGGATAAAATCACCCCATCCAGAAACGAGGCAAATTGTGTGTCAACAACATGGGTGAACCGCTCAGGACTGGCGGCTTTCAGACGGGTAAAATCACAGCGCCTCTGCACTTCGTTGAGAAACGAGGTCTCGCCATCGACATTTTTGACCAGGCTTTCAGGCCGCTTGAGTTTGAGTGTCCAGTGCTGGCCTGCCAGCTTGAGTTTAAAGACCGTCGCGGTCAAACCCTGGTTGAAACTGGTGACAACGTAGTCGCTGTCATGGCAGGTTGTTTTCAACTCCGGTAGGCTGATACCCAGGCCTTCCAGGTCGCCAACTTGCAGCGCCTGGCCACTTGCGACAAAAGCCAGTTGGCGTTGCTGGCGTTCGGTTTCTAACGACATGGCGACTTCCCTCGGATAATTGAGCCAGATATCGCTAGCAATTTACCGAAAGCCAAAGCAGAGCGCCAGTGTCTCCACTGGCGCCAACTGAGTTTATTCCCAGAATTTCCACCATTTTTTGCTGTGTTCTTCGCGCATTTCCTGCCCTTGCTCAGAACCTTTGCCCATTTCTTTACGTTCCTGGTCAGCTTTTTTGTTGGCCTGTTTTTCCATTCCGGCACCTTTGCCTTCGGCGCGGTCATCGTCGTCTTTCATGTCGTCAGAGTCCATATCATCGTCTGACTTATTGCCGTTCTTGGCTTTCTTGTCTTTCTTATCTTTGTTGTCTTTTTTATCTGACTCGGAATCTTTCAGCTTACGCTGTTTATCTTTTACTTTGCCTTCCAGCTCTTTAAGCTCTTGCTTCTCTTCTTCCAGCTCTTCAAGCTCTTCTTCCAGCTGACGTTTCTGCTTTCCTTTCGCCTGTTTTTGCTTGTTTTTGTTCTCGGCAATCAATTCATCCAGTTGCTGGCGACGATTCTCCATCTGCCCCATTGCTTTGTCAGCTTGTTCTGCGTTGGTGATTTGTGCAGGATCGGGTTTGCCATTTCCTGCCCATTCTGGTTTAGCGGCGGTGGCAGGTAATGAGAATGCTGCCAGGATAGCCAATGCGGTTAGTGTTTTTTTCATGCTTTCCTCGTTTTTGCTGTTTTATTGTTGAGCAGTTGTTCAAATAGATCGGGCTCAAGCGGTTTTGAATAGAGGTAACCCTGGTAAACGTCACATCCCTGTTCAGACAACAGAGTTAACTGCGCGGCTTTTTCAACTCCTTCAGCCACAACGGTTTTATCTAGATTATGCCCCATCTGAATGATTGTCTTTATTAACATTCGGTCAATTTTTTGTTCGACACACTCATCGACAAAGAATTTATCAATTTTGAGTACATCTACGGGCAACCTTTTCAAATAATTCAACGATGAATAGGCGATACCAAAATCATCGATGGCAATGGACACCCCCAGCATACGCAGTTTTGCGCAGGTGAAGGCGACCATTTCCGGTTCGTTCATCAAGGTTGTCTCGGTGATTTCCAGCTGCAGGTAGTGACCAGGCAAGCCGCTGGTCGCCAGACAACGTTCAACCAGGGGTAACACTTCATCGTGGGAAAATTGCACTGGCGACACGTTCACGGAAATACAAACTGGCCGGCCAGCACGAAGCCATCGCATACCTTGCATGCACACCTGCTCTAATACCCACTGACCAATAGGAATGATCTGTGCCGTTCGCTCGGCAATGGGAACGAATTCGCTAGGCGATATCTTCCCCAATGAGGGATGGTTCCAGCGCAGCAACGCCTCCGCGCCGACAAGTTGATTGGTTTTGACACACACTTTAGGTTGATACACTACAGCCAGCTGGTTCTGTTTTACCGCCTGTTTTAAATCAACGGCAATCTGGTTATTGCGGATGGTCTCTTGCGCCAGTTGTTGATCAAACCACTGAAAGTTAATGCGTCCCTTCTTCTCGCGAGCTTTATCCACTGCCACATCTACATTCTTACCCCACAAGCTGATGTTCCAACCGGCATCACTTAATAAAGCGATCCCTGCGTTGAAAGTCAGTTCATGGCTGGTGTCTTCTATCTGATAGACGCAGTGATAGCGAAAGCGAAAAATATCCACCAGGGTATTCACACTTTCAGTAAGATCTTGCTCGGCGCTCATCAGCACAATAAATTCATCACCACTCAGGCGGTAAAACCGGCCACGCTTGCCGATGAGGTTTTTAATCTGCTGGCTGAATAACACCAGTAACTGATCACCGCAGCGGTAGCCTAGTGCATCATTGGCATTACGAAAATTAGTAATGGCCATTTGAATCACCGCATAGTCCCGTCCTGAGGTCACTTTAGGTTTGATGGCACCGATATCTTCAAAAAACGCCTTACTGTTCCTCAGCCCTGTCAGGTGATCGGTATGGCTGGCTCGTTTGTACAACAGAGCTTCGCGGCGAGCCTTCTTCTGAAAATAAGCCATGACAGAGGCAAACACACTGATCAGCAGCAGTTCAAATGCGTCTTCGGCAAAGCTGTCGAACTGGCCTGGTTGGACGGCGGGCAAATAGCAGGCGATGAGAACGATAGCGGCCAGAATCGGCCAGAAGCTTCCCGGCATAATCACCAGAAAACAGAGCGGCAGTAACAACAGGACTTGTTCAATGGCCTCCCGCTCCAGTGGCTCAATCACACTTCCCAGCAGGATGATCCCAAGCGACAACACAGCAAAGGCGAGTTTAGTTTTTCGGCGTCGGTGAAGAAATGCCACAAGTATGGCAACAGGGAATCCGAGATACAGCCAGCGAGAGACAGGGTGTTGGGTGATTAGAGAGTAACTGATAGCCGCTACCGCCAGGACAAACGCGGCAGTAATTAATCCGTTTGAATGAGATAACATCCTGTCAAAACGACGGCTAGTCTCCATCTACCCCTCACTTTTATGCACTAGCAGGATTGTCTACAAGAGCAATCATGCGTTAACGCTAGTGATAGTTTGCACAATTTTTAGTATATGCAACCTGCTCGATGTTTTGTGGCGTTTTATATTGAATAGACAAATAAATTGGAAGCAGCCACACGGCTGCTTCCAATTTGACAATGAATTGACGAAATTAATACAAAAAAATCAGATACCCATCTCTTCGGCTAACCGTTTGATCTGCTCTAAATCCATTTGATGCACTTGAATCATCTGATCGATCTGGCTTAAACGTGAATTGGCTTCATCCTGTTTATCACAGGCATCCGATTTAACATCCCAGGACGTGCCTTCCAGATACAGGTCGCAATCTTTCTTCAATGACTTAAGTTTCGGCACCAGTTGCTCACGCTCTTTTTGCAGTGCTGCCAGATCCTGTTTAATGGCCATTTCGCGCTGGAACAGTTCGCGCGAGCGCTCCAGCATCACCGCTTGCATATCGGCCTGACGGTTGAGTTTTGTGTTCTGTTCATCTGCCTGGCTCAGCTGGGACTGTTGCTCAGTCACCTGACCCTGTAACTGCTGATTCTGCTTTTTCAACGTGGCCAATTGCGTGTTTAGTTTGTCTAACTGCTGCTGATGCTGCTGTTTTTCTTGCTCCAGCGCCTGGCGCAGTTTTTCTTCTACCTGATCATCCACCATCGCTACTTTTTTCTCAACTTCAACCACTAACTGCTGCTTTGAGTCCAGCTCCCGCTGGTATTGTTGTTCCAACTGCTGGTAAGTTTGCTCCCATTTACTGCCGGAGACCGCGGCGCCTATTAAGCCACCTAAGGCTAAACCCAACACTGCAGCAATGGCGATATAGAGATAGCTTCGCTTGTCACGCTCTTCGATAACCACGACATCGTCGTCATCGTGAGTTTCGTTCTGTTGTTTCACTCTGTGGCTCCCGCTGGCTAGCGTATCAACTCAGTGGTCATTAAGGTGGCAACATAAAGCAGGAACCCGGACAGCAGCACTATCACGACCCATTTTTGCAGTGTCTCATTCGTTCGGTAGCGGATAAGAATAAATGCAATGGCAATTAATAGCCCGATAGTAAACAGTCTGGTCATAGTGGCTCCCGAATTGAGTTACCAACCCCAATTAAAATAAAGATTTACCCTCATTCTATACTATTTATCCGACCGCTTGAGTTAAAAGTCGGTAGTTTTGCCGAAGACTTTGCCGAATATTTATCCAAACGACATTTTGTATAGTGACATGCAGCCAAGTTTTAGCTAGTATCGCCGCTGCACATTGCCCAACCAAGGCAATTGTTCCGATGAAGACTGCAGGAGAGAGGTTATTAACCAAACATTAACATTTGGTTAGATTAACCCGCCGAAGAAGTAAATCTTTCAGGTGCTTTATTCTGATTTATTAAGTCAGAGCCCTATTTGGGAACAAAGCGAGGACTGTAGTTGGAGGAACCTCTGGAGAGAACCGTTTAATCGGTCGCCGAAGGAGCAAGCTCTGCACCCGCAGAGTGAAACTCTCAGGCAAAAGGACAGAGGAGTGGAAAGCGATCATATATTGCGGCAGATCTGCCCGCAACGCTGTCCTTTGTCTGACAGCCCTTTCCTCTCTTCTCCTTATAAGTTGTATTCATTAAGGGGAAATCATGAATAACCTAACCGCCGTACTGCACACCATAGACCAGTTTATTTGGGGTCCACCGCTTTTGATCCTGCTGGTAGGTACGGGTATTTACTTCACTTTTCGTTTAGGCCTTTTACAGTTCCGCCACCTACCTACGGCACTTAAGCTGGTATTTACTAAAGACGCTCAGGCAAAACCGGGCGACGTGTCCAGTTTCGCTGCGCTCTGTACTGCCCTTTCCGCCACCATTGGGACCGGCAATATCGTCGGTGTCGCCACTGCGATTAAACTCGGCGGGCCGGGTGCCCTGTTCTGGATGTGGCTGGCCGCACTGTTTGGCATGGCAACCAAATACGCTGAGTGCCTGCTGGCAGTCAAATACCGCCGCCAGGACAGCAACGGCCAAATGGTTGGTGGCCCTATGTACTATCTGCGCTATGGCGTTGGCTCTAAAACGCTGGCCACTCTGTTCGCGGTATTTGCCCTGGGGGTGGCCTGTTTTGGGATCGGTACTTTCCCCCAAGTGAACGCGATACTGGATGCCAGCGAGATCTCGTTTGGCGTGCCACGCGGATTGGCGGCATCGCTGCTCACGCTGTTGGTCGCTTTTGTCACTTTGGGCGGTATTCAGTCTATTGCTAAAGTGGCCGGTCGAGTGGTGCCTGCCATGGCGCTGTTCTATGTGGTGGCCTGCCTGTGGGTGATCCTGTTTAACATCGATCAGCTGTTTGAAGCTGTGCAGCTGGTATTGGCCTCGGCATTCACTTCAACAGCCGCGACCGGCGGGTTCCTTGGTGCCGGTATTATGCTCGCTATTCAGTCTGGTATTGCCCGTGGTGTATTTTCCAACGAGTCCGGCCTCGGCAGCGCCCCTATTGCGGCGGCGGCGGCGAAAACCGATTCCTGCGTAAGACAGGGCTTGATCTCCATGACCGGCACCTTCTTCGATACCATCATTATTTGTACCATGACAGGTTTGGCTCTGATCATGACTGGAGCCTGGCAATCTGACCTGGCAGGTGCAGCCATGACGACCCATGCTTTTGCGGTCGGTTCAGGTGCTGAAACCCTGGGACCATTGGTAGTTTCCATCGGCCTGATGTTCTTTGCTTTTACTACCATTCTTGGTTGGAACTACTATGGCGAACGCTGCGTGGTATTTCTGATGGGTACCCGCGCGGTACTACCATATAAACTGGTGTTCCTTGCTCTGGTGGCGTCCGGTGCGTTCTTGCAACTGGATATGATCTGGATAATCGCCGACATCGTCAACGGTCTGATGGCAATACCAAACCTGATCGGCCTGATTGCCCTGCGCCAGGTTATCATTGAAGAAACCCGCAGCTACTTTCGCGCGCTGCCAGCGAAAGCATCGCAACCGGCGATTTGATTGTTCGCAAAAGAACTGGCAATAGAGAAAAAGAAAAGCGCCGAAATGGCGCTTTTCTTATATAGAGATGAGCTTACGATTACTCAGGCATCTTCGAGCAGCAGTTTTACCCCAAGTATTACCAGCACCAGCCCGGTCGTCGCTTCCATCCAGCGCATAAACCGAGAACTTTTCAATAGCGACTTGGCCTTATTCAGAGCCCCTGCCAGACCACACTGCCAAACCATAGCGATCAGAAAGTGAATGGACGCCATCAACATAGACTGCAATAGCGGAGAGCCCTGCGGATCAATAAACTGAGGCAGAAAGGCCAGATAAAACACCGCCGTTTTTGGGTTAAGTACGTTTGATAGCACCCCTTCGCGCAACGAGCGACGGACATTTAACTGGCTGTGCGGCCCGGTATGTATCGCCATCGGAGCATTACCCTGCATAGTGGCTCTTAGGCTGCTAAAACCCAGATAAATAAGGTAGCCAGCGCCAACCATTTTAACCAGGTTAAACAGTTCCGCAGATTGGGCCAATAGTGCAGATATCCCAACCGCCGACATCAACGCATGAACATATAAGCCAGAACAAATCCCTAAGCTGGTAATGGCTCCGTCAGTAAAGCCACCTCTTGAGGTGTTACGAATTACCAGTGCCGTATCCAGTCCTGGAGTTAGGGTTAGAATGGTTATTGCGATGACAAACGCTTCAAAGTTCTGGATCAAGAGCTTTATCCGTCCTATGGTTATCTTTCCCGACAAGTTAACCGGTTTGTCATTGAAAAGCTACGATTATTCACCTTTGCCAGACGGGCAGACAGTGATACCTTAGCCGGAAAATAACCACAAGGTGCCATACATGGAACAGTACCAAAATCTGATTAATCATTTTCAAAAGATTTCTCGTTTCAACCATCTATCTGCCATTTGTGGCTGGGATCAGGCTGCCGTTATGCCTGCTGGTGGCAGTCAGGCACGCTCAGAAGCGATGGCTGAACTCTCCGTTCACATCCATGGTCTGTATACCCAGCCTCAACTTGCCGACTGGTTTGCCGAAGCAGAAACAGAAAGTTTAAATCCCGAGCAAACGGCAAGCCTGCGCGAAATGAAGCGCAGCTGGCAGCTGGCCAACGTGCTGCCGGAAGATCTGGTTCAGGCCAAATCTCTGGCTGGATCTAAGTGTGAACACGCCTGGCGCACCCAACGTGGCGATAATGACTGGGCCGGTTTTGCCGCCAACTGGGCAGAAGTGGTTAATTTGTCACAGCAAGAAGCGCAAATCCGCGCCGAAGCCACCGGGCTTTCCCGCTATGACGCCATGCTGGACATTTACGAACCGGGCACCCGTTCTGATGGGCTGGACTCAATCTTCAGCGATGTGAAAACCTGGTTACCACAACTGATCGATCAGGTTATCGACCATCAACGTAGCGACAGTTACATCGCTCCTTCCGGCCACTTCTCCAGTGACAAACAGAAAGCGCTTGGCCTGGACGTAATGAAGCTGCTCAAGTTTGACTTTAACCACGGTCGATTGGATGAAAGTATGCACCCATTTTGCGGCGGTGTGCCGAGCGATGTACGCATCACCACCCGCTACAACGAGCATGAGTTTGTCCAATCACTGATGGGTATAGTGCATGAAACCGGCCACGCCCGATATGAACAGGGCTTACCGAAATCACTGGCAGGCATTCCGGCTGGTGAAGCGCGCTCTATGGGTATTCACGAATCACAATCGCTGTTTTTTGAAATGCAGTTAGGCCGCAGCCGCGCATTCATTGAGCATCTTTCACAACTGGCAGGCAACCATTTTGCAGATTCCGATCCTGCCCTGTTCAGCGCAGATAACCTAGCTACCCTGTACACTCGAGTAGAAAAAGGCTACATCCGGGTGGATGCAGATGAGCTCACCTACCCGGCACACGTGATTCTTCGCTACGAAATTGAGCGCGACCTGATCAATGGCAACATCGCCTATCAGGACGTACCTGAACTGTGGGATCATAAGATGCGTAGCTACCTCGGCCTGTCTACCGAAGGCAACTTCAAAAACGGCTGCATGCAAGATATTCACTGGACGGACGGCGCCTTTGGCTACTTCCCATCCTACACACTCGGAGCTATGTACGCCGCGCAGTTTATGGCAGCGATGAAGCAAACCGTTGATGTCGACAGCGCAATGCGCAGCGGTGATCTCTCGCCTATTTTTGACTGGTTAGGCAATAACATCTGGAATAAAGGCAGCCTGCTCACCACCGATGAACTGGTTAAACAAGCCACCGGAGAAGTACTGAATCCGGCATTCTTCAAGCAGCACTTAACTGAGCGTTATTTGTAATAGCCTTTGGTTAGCTAAATTACAGCCCCGCTTTAATGACTCAAGCGGGGCTGTGATGTTTTTTGGACAAAAGCTTCTTAGAGCTACAACTTAATTTAGTGAACTATGAATTAGCACAGATATGGAAAACTGGGTAATTCCTTCTATCCTCAACATCAAGCATACAACAACCATATTTCGGTCATCAACGAAGTATCATTTTTCCCATTAGCTATAGTACCTACAACAATTAAGTGACATAGATAGGTAAAGAAATGATTGCTGTATTATTTGAGGCAATGGCTGTTGCGGAAAAGAGAGACAGATACTTCCAGTTGGCGGAACAATTAAAGCCACTTCTCAGTGATATCGATGGTTTTATATCAATCGAGCGTTTTCAAAGCACAACAAACCCAGACAAATTTATATCTCTATCTTGGTGGAAAGATGAAGAAGCTATCAAGCATTGGAAGAAAAATGTGCAGCACAAGCTTGCTCAAGATGAAGGAAAATCTACCATTTTTTCTTTTTACAAAATCAACGTTCTGACCTCAACTCGAGAATATTGTTCACAATAACATAGAGATAGTAACATGCATGATATACATATAATTTTAAAAAATAGTCCTGGAGAATTAGCGCGATTTGGTGAAGTCCTTGGAAAGAATGGAATTGGACTAGAAGGCGGTGGAGTTTTTGCTTATGAAAATTACAGCCATGCTCATTTTCTAGTCGAAGATGGAGAAAGAGCGAGGGATGTCCTTACTGAGAATGGGTTTGAAGTAAAGGGGGTCACTTCTCCACTCATACGAAAACTCAAACAAGAACAACCCGGTGAGCTTGGTGCGATAGCTAAAGCGTTAGGAGATAAAGGCGTTAACATTATTGTTCAATACAGTGATCATGATAATCGATTGATACTTGTAACCGATAACTATACCTTGGCTGAAAATGCAACAATGGACTGGGCTGTATAAACTTGAGCAAAGAAAGTATCTCCTCAATAACATCAATAGACTTTAGTCAGGAAACCGACATGGCAGCCTTAGCGGCTGCCATGTCGGACACCTCTAGGATGAAAATCCTATGTGCGTTGATGGATGGAAAAGCTTGGACTGCTACCGAATTAAGCGTTGTAGCAGAGGTTGCACCATCAACTACTAGTTCTCACCTATCCCGCCTGCTGAAAGCCAATCTTGTTATATGTTTATCTCAGGGACGACACAGATATTTTCGCCTCTATAGTAAGAACGTCGCTGTATTACTCGAAAAAATGATGGGAATTACTTTCCAAGTAAGTAGTCCCTCTCGTTCCAAAGTGCCTCAAGAACTTCTCCAAGCAAGAACCTGTTATGACCATTTAGCCGGCGAAATAGCTGTGCAACTGTATGATTCACTATTAAAAAATAACTGGATTGACAGTGATGGCAAAGGTATCACTAAGCAAGGACAAGAAAAATTTTTAGAGTTAGGTATCAATATCGATGAGAAAACTAGAAGGAAAAAATGTTGTCCATGCTTAGATTGGAGCGAAAGAAAGTTCCACGTTGGTGGTCACTTAGGAGCATCGCTACTTAGTTTTTTTGAAGATAATAACTGGATAGAAAGAGTCCCCGGATATCGCGAAGTTGTTATTACCAATAAAGGTAAAAAAGAATTTCATGGGCATTTTGACATTGATGTATAGGTGTCCTTAGAGAGCATAGCATGTAAATGGTTACTCATTAGCGCATGTATTGAACCTCGCAAATTCCAGTCAACACCACTAACATATTTTGGGGCAAAGGCAATTTAGGTAACTGGGAAGGATATCTTCCTAGTTGCTACCAGTGTTTGGACAAAGGCGTGACAGCATTGAAGCAGTCACCTCGAGCTCGAAATCATTTACTTCGCATAAACTGAGTCAAACCAGGCATGCCAAGCGTTGCAGATCACTCCTATTTTCTTGCATACCAATAGCGGCTCTTCACTTAGTATTTCGCCACATCCTATACCCTATCTGCTTCATTGATTTCCCCAAAAGATGCGCCGCAACAGGCGCGGTGAGGAAAATAAATAACATAGTGCCAAGAGTACGTGAAATCACCGTAATATTTGGAATGGCTATCGCGACAGCCAAAAGCAGTGAAGCGACGCCGACCGTACCAGCCTTAGTGGCGGCGTGCATGCGAGTGTAAAGATCCGGCATACGAGCAACCCCCACACTGGCGATCAAAATAAATAAAGTACCAAGACAGAGAAATATACTTATGAGAATTTCCATCACTCCTCTCCTACTCTCTTCGCGATCAGCCGAGCGAAGGCTATAGTGCCGAGAAAGGCAACTAAACCGAGCGTAATCGCAATATCTAACAGCGACTGTTGTCTACTATCCAGTGTATACACCGCAATAAATCCAACCGTGACAATCGAGATAAGATCAAGTGCGACGACTCTGTCAGCCAATGTCGGTCCCAATACCAAGCGCACCAATGCCAATACAACGCTCAGCAGCAAACCGCCATAAGCAAAGAAAATACTTAACTGTAGCAAGCTATCCACGAGTTACCTCCAAAATCCGTTTCTCTAATCCATCTTTGATTCCTCTAATCACTTTCTCATGTTCAGGTGCAAACATGGCATGCACGACCAAGTACTTTTTGTCAGGCGTCACATCCAAACTTAAGGTGCCGGGAGTTAACGAAACCATGTTGGCGAGCAGTGTGATTTCTAAATCAGACTTTGCATCGAGTGGCACGTAAACGATATCCGGGTCACTTAAATGTGTTGGCGTAACCACATCCCAAAACACCCGCGCGACAGAGATCATCATCTCCCCAAAGAAGTAGAGTATTAACCGCACAAGTGCACTAAATACGTGAAAGTAACTTCTGTTGCGCTTAAACGGCAAACTTAGCCTCAGGGCTAAAAAACCCACTATAAAACCAAACATAAAATTAAGGCTGGTATAACTTCCGCTTAGAAGCATCCAAGCAAGCGCGAGAAAGAGGTTAAGAATAAAGTAAATCATTGACTACCTCTCAACACAGCTCGGATATAAGCATTGGGTTCCAATAACTGATCTGCTGCCAGTACAGCAAACTGATAAAATGGCTCTGCAACGAAACCGATCAATAAACTCAGCGCCGTCAATGTTGCTATCGGAATGCAGTATAAATACTGAACTTGCTTAGTTACTTCTGGCGCCTCAGTCCCGCTTTCCGCCTTTTTCCAAAACACTTCGTTCCAGATTTTGCTCATGGAAAAGACGGTCAACAAACCTACCAGTAAAGCCGTCCCAGCAAGCCAATAGCCCTCTGTTTGCAGACTCGCTTTGATGACCAAAAATTTACCCCAGAATCCGGATAGAGGCGGAAAGCCCGCCAGTGAAAATGCGGTAACAAAGAAAAAGAATGTCAGCCAAGGCATCGCTTTATAGACACCGCCTAACTGACCAAGCTGGCTGGTGCCATATTTGCGCTCAATAAAGCCACCAATTAAAAACAGGTTAGCCTTCACCAAAATGTGGTGGATGATATAAAAGATGCCACCAGCAATAGCCAGAGGCGTGTAAATAGCGAGTCCCATGACCATATAGCCAATCTGACTGATGATATGAAATGAGAGAATTCGTTTAATCTCGAATTGGCATGCCGCACCTAAAACGCCCGTCAACATAGTTAAACCGGAAACCCACAATAACGTCGACTGCCAACCACTCTCGGGCAAAGGAAAAACGAGCGTAAACACGCGCATCAGTGCGTAGACCCCAACTTTTGTCAGTAACGCTGCAAACAGGGCTACCACGGCGCTGGGTAACGTGTGGTACGAAGCAGGCAGCCAGGCAAACAGTGGAAACAACGCCGCTTTGATCGAGAAAGCAAATAAAAATAATCCAGCCAGTAAGACTTTTGTCTCTGGTGCAATCAAGGCCGCCTTAGTATGCAAATCCGCAAGATTCAGGGTTCCGGTCGCACCGTATAACAGCCCTATCGCGAGTAAAAAGAACAAGGTTGACATTAAGTTTAAAATCACATATTTCACTGATGCATCGATCTGATTTTTGTTAGCGTCCAAAATCATCAGGCCGAAGGAGGCAATCAGCATAACCTCAAACCAGACATAGAGGTTGAAAATATCGCCAGTCAGAAATGCGCCATAGACCCCTGCAAGAAGTACGTGAATTAAAGCGTGATATGTGCCATAAGAACGTTTGTCTCGAAGATCCCCAACTGCATAAAACACACAAATAACGCCAATAATCGCCGTTACCATCACCATAGCAACCGCGAGCAAATCTGCGACAAATACAACGCCAAAAGGGGCGTTCCACTGTCCAAAAGCCACCGCCTGTGGGCCAAATTGGATCACGTCACTGGTGAGTAAAACGGCAACAACCAGGGTAAAAAGTGCACTTGCTCCGCTAATACTTTCAATTAGATACACCTTACGCTTGGCGCCAAACACCGCAACTGCGGTCAGAAGTGAAGTCACGATCGGTAAGGTGAGCCATATCGTCGTCATTCCTCCTCCTCTGAGCGGCGCATCTCATCAACGTCTGCCGACCCTGTTTCTGAATAAGCGCGATAGAGCAAAAGCAGAGCAAAAACCAACAAACCAAAGCCGATTACGATGGCTGTCAGTATCAACGCGTGAGGAAGTGGATTGGCGAAGCCATCCGGAGGCAGCCTAGTGTTTGAATCGATAAGAGGAGGCAGTCCTGGGGTTAATCGTCCAGAGGTAATAATGGCTAGATTTACCGCGCTACTCAATAGAATCAGCCCGAATAATATCCGCAATACATGTCGTTCGAGCAGAAGGTATATACCCGCAGAAACAAATACACCAACGACCAAGCTCCACAACGTTTCCATCAGTCGAGCACCTCATTCACATGTAAGAGTATTCCCATTACGCCACCGATAACCGCGAAATAAATACCGACATCAAACAGCAGTGGCGTACCCAGCGGAAGTACCTCTTTCCACCACAAGCCCGTCAAGAAAGGCAAATTGAAAGCAAGGCTCAGCAGGCCTGCACTTAAACTGAGCAAGATACCGAACAATGCAATGACTAAAGGCGAATAGTACAAACGATCTCGCACATACTGTGGAGATTTGGCCAGCACCAACACAGCAAAGCCTATCACCGCGATAAGTGCGCCGATAAACCCGCCTCCTGGCTCATTGTGCCCACGCAACAGCAAATACAGAGAAAACACCAACATCAACGTAGAAACAATCTGCGCAGTGGTGGCAAAGATTAATGAACGCATAGGAGAACGCTTGCCATGATTGGTTTTGAGCAAGCTGATGGCTGCAATACCCGCAATTACAACCACCACCACTTCTCCCAATGTATCGATGGCGCGAAAGTCCACCAAAATAACATTGACGATATTGCGGCCATGTCCGCCCGGGAGACTATTGTTAGCAAAGAACTCCGCCAACGTCGGGTCCAATGGCTGTGCAGTATTATTGATAAGCAGAGCGGAAACAGACAGTCCTATAGTGCCGGCTATCGCAACATGTAACAGCCGACGCCACTTAGAGTGGTTAGGCACCGTGTTTAACTTCGGCATATGGCGCAACAGCAGAACCACAAACACGACCATCAGGGTTTCGACCAGTATCAAGGTCTTTGCAACATCGGGGGCGCTGTACAACATGAAGACCAATGTTGTCATAAAACCCACCATACTCAGCGCAGCAACTGCCAACATGCGATACATGGTAGTCGCACAAATGACTACCGCAACGACCAGCAACAACGCAATAATGACTTCATAGAAATTGATCGTTGCCAAGTCAGTCAATCGTGCTGTCGGAATCACTAATGGGTTGCTTATCAGCACCATGGCCAAAACCAGGCTAAACAGCAAAATATAGCGACTTAAACGTTTTTGCTGCAGCCATTGTGTTTGCCAACGGGCAAAACGCAATACGCTACTTATTATCTGATCAAGCACCCATTCTGCTTTGGGTAAAACGAAAAATATTTTCTGCCAGGTTGACAGCGCAGTGGGGTACAAAGAGAAAACAGCGAAACCCAATACCAAGGTGGCAACGCTCAACAGTAACGGAAGATTTATTCCCTCCCATAATTTAG
>NZ_JBNKVP010000042.1:0-29158 GCF_050299255.1 Vibrio sp. | reverse complement strand
AGAGGTAATGATAGGGCAGTTAGTGAAAAGCCATTACCGATTGAAAGCCCATAGCTAATAATGCATATAGTGGTATATTGGATTGTCAGGCCGAGATACCAGTGGGAAGGGAATGTTTAAGTTAGAAACGGAGCGGCTCTGGCTGCGAGATTTTACCGCCGCTGACCGGGAGGCGCTGTTGCAGATTGTGGCTGCCCCTGACTACCAGCGCTACTATAGTGAACAAGATTGTCAGCCGGAAAATTACCAGCGTTTACTAAATCAGTTTATTCAGGAAGTCCAACAATCTCCGAGACAGGCATTTCACCTGGCGCTGGAGCACAAAACCAGTGGCCAACTGATTGGGATGGTGTCACTGCGGCTGGAACAAGAGGGGCAGGCTTGTTGTGGATTTGGTTTAAGTTGTGACTTACAAGGTCAGGGCTTGATGCGAGAGGCGGCAAACAGGTTAATTGATTTTGGCTTTAGCCACCTTTCAATACAGAGATTGTCTGCCGAAACCTTGAGTGAAAACCAACCTGCGATCAACCTGTGTCTCAGCTTAGGCATGACGGCCGACACGCAGAATCAACCCCCAGTGTACTTTAAACAGCGCTGGTGGCATCGTCAGCGAATGAATCTTAACAAGTCTGCCTGGCAGCAGAGCAGGGAGCAAACTGTGCATCTTAAAAAAGAGCGGCAACTTTCCCGCCAAACCGCTGTGTATCTCTTTGACTGGGGCAACACTCTGATGGTCGACGATCCGCGACAAACCAGCAAAATGTATCTGTGGCCTGAATTGAATGTCGTACCTGGAGCCCAGAAGCTATTGGCAGAATTGGCCAATACGCATGCAATCTACCTGGCAACCAATGCTGCTGATTCGAATCAAGACGACATTCGGCTGGCATTTGAACGGGTCGGGCTGGCGCAATACATGAGCGGTTATTTCTGCCGTGATAATCTGGGCTTAGCAAAAGGTAGTGCAGAATTTTATCGCAAAATTGTGGCTAGATTGAATGTTCCCCCAGGTAACGTGACCATGGTGGGCGATCAGTATCAGATGGACATTCTGCCCGCGGTAGAGGCTGGTTTGCAGGCTGTGTGGCTCAGTAATGAACAAAATACGCAGCCGTTACCCGTTGGCGTGACACGCATTCACTCTCTGACTGAACTATGCTCCGCATAGCAATATTGTCGATATTCGATAAGGATACCGTAGCCCGAGCGTATTTTTACAAATGGTAATGGCGACACTAAGTCATTGCGTTACATCCATAGCTGGGAGACTGAAATGGAGTCATCAACAATTTTATATCTATCTCATGGCGGTGGTCCGATGCCACTTCTGGGTGATGAAGGCCACCGAGAGATGGTCCGATGTTTAGAAATGATCGCCGCTGACATACCCAAACCGGATGCGATTATCGTGATTAGCGCCCACTGGGAAAGCGGACACCCTACAATTACATCCAACCCAAATCCTGAGCTTATTTACGATTACTTCGGTTTTCCGGCCGAGTCCTATCAGATTCGTTACCCTTGTGCAGGCAATCAAGATTTGGCCAATGAAATGTATAAGGTACTTACCAAAGCCGGCATTGATGCACGTCTGGATCCTGAGCGAGGATTGGATCACGGGGTCTTTATACCGCTTAAAATCATGTATCCCGAAGCCGACATTCCGTGTCTACAGTTGTCTTTACTGCATTCATTGGATCCTGCAGAGCATCAGGTACTGGGGCAGGCATTAGCGGGCCTAAAGGCTAAGAACCTACTGATCATCGGCTCCGGTTTTTCTTTTCATAACTTGCCGGCGTTTTTTCGTCAGGGTGATAGTGACGTTGACCGGGCCAACACAGCATTTGAGAACTGGTTAGTTGAAACCTGCAGCAGTAAGGCGCTCAGTGAATCAGAACGGTCAGAGCGTTTATCGCACTGGTTTAAAGCGCCTGGGGCAAGAGTGTGTCATCCACGTGAAGAACATTTACTGCCATTACATGTCTGCTATGGCGCCGCAGGTAAACCCTGCGACCAGCACTTCTCGCTGACGATACTGAACAGACAGGCCAGTATGTACCTGTGGCGTACTGATTCAGTGACCTAATAGGCTATCCTTGATAGTAGCGGTGGCGCAAAAATTTAACAGCCAAGCGGGATGACCTGATGGTCGTTCTGGATTGGCAACGCTTGGCACCGAGACGGTGCAGTCAGCTAAGGAGTGCAAGATGCTAAACAGTACTGATACCGGCATTATCATCGTGGATATTCAGGGAAAACTGGCGGATTTAGTACATGACCAGCAAGCAGTGCGCCATCGTTGCGAGTGTTTGATCCAGGCGGCGCGCATTTTCGGCTTACCCATTGTCTGGCTGGAACAAAACCCGGCGGGGTTGGGCGATACAGTCAGTGATATCCGTCAACACCTCGACGGCTTCAGCCCGATCAGCAAAACCAGTTTTAACGCTTGTGAAGAACTGGAGTTTGTTGAAGCGGTTAACCAGGCGAATGTCTCGAGCTGGCTGCTCTGTGGGATTGAGGCACACATTTGCGTATACCAGACTGCGGCGGGGTTGGCTAAACTGGGGTATCACGTTGAGTGCCTGGCTGATTGTGTTGCCTCCCGGGAGGACTCGAATCGCTTGCTGGCACTGGAAAAAATGCGTCTGCATGGAGTGAGTATCAGCAGCCTGGAAATGAGCTTGTACGAGCTACTGGAAGATTGCCAGACGCCAGCTTTCAAAGCGATTCTAAACCTGATCCGATAGCCAGAAGTTAACTCAGTACAGCACTGCGCGAGTTGTGGGTTTGCGCTCGCGATACGGTGTTGTATTTCAACCGGGATTTTAGCAATGCGACTAGCCTGTGGGCGTGCAATCGTTTCACGTCGGAGATTGAGATGAAAATTGCAATTTTGGATGATTATCAAGATGCCGTCAGGCATCTTAACTGTTTTAAACTGCTCAAAGACCACCAGGTGACGGTGCTGACTCAAAGTTACCAAGACCCCGAAGAGTTGGCCACACAGTTAACCGACGTGGAAGCGCTGGTACTGATCAGAGAGCGCACTGTAATCAGCGAAGAATTGCTGCAAAAACTACCCAGCCTTAAACTGATCAGCCAAACGGGCAAAGTGAGTCAGCACCTGGATCCGTTACTGTGTGCCCGTTATGGTGTAGCGGTTGCAGAAGGTGTTGGCTCACCAATAGCGCCAGCAGAACTTTGCTGGGCTTTGATCATGGCGGCATCGCGAAATCTGCCCGGTTATGTTGAGCAGTTGCAACGTGGCAACTGGCAGAATAGCGGCTCGCTTGGGCTGGGGCGTACTTTACATGGACTGACTCTGGGGATATGGGGATTCGGTAAAATTGGTCAGCGTGTAGCAGAATTTGCCCGTGCTTTTGGTATGCAGGTGCTGGTGTGGGGCAGTGTAGCGTCACGGCAGCGAGCCGCGCAGTTAGGCTATGGCGTAGCGACAAACAAGGAAGGATTCTTCTCTCAGGCAGATATTGTTTCGTTGCACCTGCGCTTGGTACCGGAAACGCTGGGGTGTGTTACCTCTGACGATCTGGCGATGATGAAACCGGATTCCTTATTTGTGAATATCAGTCGCGCAGATCTGGTAGAGCCGGGGGCGTTAGCGGCTGAAATGCAGGCCCAACCGACCAAACGAGCGGCAGTCGATGTCTACGTCAATGAGCCGGCCAGCAAACAGGATGAACCTTTGCTGACGTTATCCAACGTACTGTGTACGCCCCATTTAGGGTATGTGGAACACAACAGTTATGAGTTGTATTTCAGGGCCGCGTTTGAGAATGTACTAAGTTATGCCGCCGGCAAAACGGATAATGTAGTGACGGTGTAACAAGTTGTGGGTGGTTCTCTTTTATGCCGTTAAACCAGCCAGCCATCACTCGTCGTATTTTTACAGTAGAGAGGAACAGTAGAATAAATGGAATTAGAGATATTTACCGTTGATGCTTTTACCGACAAGCAGTTTGGTGGAAACAGCGCAGCCGTAGTACCGGTTAATCAGTGGTTGACCGAGCAGCAGATGCAAAATATTGCAGCCGAAAATAATCTGTCGGAAACAGCATTTGTTAAACGTGTGGCAGAGCAACACTATCAAATTCGCTGGTTCTCACCGCTCACCGAAATCGCATTTTGTGGCCATGCGACCCTGGCTTCAGCATATGTCTTGTTCCGCTTCTTTAATTGCCAGGGTGAAGTCAGGTTTGATACTGAACAAGTAGGATCGCTGATGGTCAGCCAGCAGGAGGGGGGCAAAATCAGTATGGATTTCCCCCGTCAAACGCCACAAGCGGTCGATTGCGTACCTGCGGCATTGCTGGAAGGCTTGTCGGTCACTCCCAAGCGAGTGTTAAGAAATCGTCAGGCCTATATAGCCGTGCTGGAAGATGAGCAGGCGGTACGGCAGGTCACCTATAACAGCGAACAACTCAAACTGCTGGCGCCATATGATGTTGTCGTGACGGCGGCCGGCAATGAGTATGATTTTGTCTCGCGCTATTTCTGGCCGGCAAATGGCGGCGATGAAGATCCGGTGACAGGGTCAATCCATTGTGGACTGGCTCCATATTGGTCATCTCTGTCGGGTAAATCGGAGCTGGTTGCATATCAGGCTTCGCAGCGGGGCGGGGTATTGTATTGCTCAGTTACTCAAGACAGAGTACAGGTATCCGGTTATGGGCAGCTCTATATGCGTGGTACCATCTTCATCTGATTGCTGACCTGGGCATAACCAAAAGATACAACAGAGCAGACGCCGCTTTAACGCTTTGAATAAGGGGTATGTGGTCAGGTTGTGGTTGATGCCCTATGACCATGAGCGAAATATCCATTTATGCTGACGGCGTTAATACTTGGTTTAATTGCTTTTACCACCTCGCTGGTGGCCGGCGTGATCGGTTTTGGTGGCGGTCTGTTATTAATTGCCATCATGCCGCAATTTTTAAGCGGCGCCGCTATTATCCCAATTCACAGTGTTACCCAGCTTTCCAGTAATGCATCCAGGGCATTATTTGCCATCAAGGATGTGCACTGGCCGTTCGTGGTGCCTTTTCTGCTCGGCTCCGTTATAGGCATTGTGTTATTTGGCTTTTTACTCAGTCAACTGCCGACCGACTACCTGCCAATGGTGATTGGCAGCTACATTTTGCTTAACTTGTGGAGTAACAGTTTTGCCAGGGCTCTGAAAAAATATGAGAGCCTGTATATTATCGGATTACTACAAACCGGGTTGGGGCTGGTGGTGGGTGCCACCGGACCACTGGGGATGAGTGCGCTGGGTAAAAAGCTTGCGGACAGTAACCAGGTAATTGCGACCGCCGCACTGTTCATGTCTATCAGCCATGTGGCTAAGCTGGCGGCGTTTGGCCTTATCGGGTTTTCTTTTGCCGATTATTCAGCGGTGATATTCGCAATGTTGACCGGATCAATTGTTGGTTCTTTAGTGGGAACCAAATTGCGACACAGAATGAATGGTGACAGGCTGATCGGGGTAATCAAACTGTTGCTGACGTTACTGGCGATTAGAATGATCTACCAGGTTTGGGCGGGCTAATCTGGCGGTAAGCAGCGATTTCATAGCTGGGACGTTAACCTTATCCCGCAATAACGTTGTTACGTACCAAGCCTCGTTTAACGTTTTTACATAATTTACCGAAGCGGCGTATTTCATCAAAGCTGGGAGGGTTGCCCTTATTGATCTAGTGTTCCCAGTAGCTCAGCTCAGAGTCGACCAGTTCCATCAGTTTTTTTGGGCAGCCAATATAGTTGTTTTCGGTGCCACAGACAAAGGTATCTTCTTCGTAGAGAGGAAACTCCATCTTAACCTGCTCAATAATATTACGCATCGCTGTGATGCGATCGGGCTTTTTACTCATAGTATCTACCGGACAGTAATGGCTATCGCCAGTTTACAGCGACAGGTTTGCCGGAACCATCCGGCAAAAGTAGTAATTGCCAGGCACTGGCATCTCAATGTCCACCTTGGTGAAGGTGGACAGCTATGCTCAACTGGCGGATTGGCTGACGGGGACGAGTTCTCCTGCATGAACCGGGTCGATTTTCAGTGTTCGGGTCGGGAAGGCTATATCCGCGCCGTGTTGATGGATAATCGCCATGATTTCAATTAACACATCCTGTTTCACTTCGTGATAGCGCACCCAGTTGACGGTTTTGGTAAAGGTATACACCATCAAATCCAGCGAAGACGCGCCAAAGGCGTTAAAGTTAACGATCAGGGTTTGAGTGGTATCAATGTCCGGATGATTTTTTAGCATCGTTTTGATTTCATCGACCAGTACGGTGACCTGCTCACTGTCGTCGTAACGCACGCCTATGGTTTCATAGATTCGACGGTTTAGCATGCGAGAGGGGTTTTCAACAATAATATTGCTGAACACGGAATTGGGAACATACAAGGGGCGTTTGTCAAAGGTACGGATAACCGTCATACGCCAGCCGATGCGCTCTACCGTACCTTCTATCTGCCGGTCCGGGGATCTGACCCAGTCACCCACTTTAAAAGGTCGATCAAAGTAAATCATCATGCCGCCGAAGAAGTTAGATAGCAGATCCTTAGCCGCCAGACCGACGATCAAACCACCGACACCACCAAACGTCAGCAGACCAGATAGGCTGATTCCCAGTGCCTGCATCGCACTGAGCAGGCCGATGATGATGAAAAACAGCCGGGTCACTTTAGCCACCGCATGTACGGTCGTTTCGTCACGGGTATTTTTCTTCAGTACATTTTCTTCAACACGATTAATCAACCGAAGCATTACCCAAATCAGGATAATGACAATCAGCAAACTTTTAAGCGGAGTTAACCAGTAATCTGAATCATCGCTGTAATCCTGCAGCACATAGCCTAGCGAGATAGTCGCCGGCCAGCACCAGATAAAGGTACTGATTGGTGTCTTAAGCGAATACAGAATAGCGACATCCCAATAAAAGGGCGTTTTGTCAAAAAAGGCATTCAGTCGATTGTAAACGACCCGCCAGATAACCCAGCCAGCAAAGCTGGCGGCAGTCAAAAATAGGATGTTCTTATCCCACTGCTGGATAAGCTCTGCAGCTTGATTAAATAACTGGGTAAAAAACTCTTGCATAGTGTCGTGGTTGAAGTTGTTGAGGCCGCATCAGTATAAAACTTAGTGGCAACAGGGCTCAATGGATATTGGGGTTAGGATGGGATCTCGCGCAGCGAAAAGCTTCCATACAGGCAGACAAAGCCTATATGGAGATCGCTAGCCTGGTGGTTGTGTACTGGAGGCTGGGTAAAGCTGGAAGGGGCGCGTCACGTTAGTCTTCACTGAAGTGATCCGATAGCGCGACGCGACGCGTCTTTGCGATGCCTTCTCCATCCATGTCGACAGTATGCTCGTAACCCTGCTTGATAAACCGCTGCATTGGCGTGTACGGCTCGATCCGTTTCAATTGCGGTGAATCTATCGTGCCCGCCATTTTGTAAACCGATTTTCCTTGACCGGTTTCAATGGTGACCATTTTGCCATCAAAACCGAACTGGGTCGCAACCATGCGACTGTTGCGAAATACGCCACTTTTATCAAGCGTGATGACTTCAGTGTTATAAGTGGGAGCGCCGATTTCTACCCAGTTACCGTAAACATGTTTGGGGTTTACGTAGTCATGGTAGCTAAAATACAGCAAAGCCGAAAACCCAACAGCCAACACGCAAAACAAGGTAGGTATAATAATTTTCAAAGCTGGTTTGTTCAACATAACCTGTGTTTTCCGTTTGATCCTATTCTGGGCATGCTTTATTGCTGTTGTTTGGCAGCAAAATTCCGTTGCTAAACAACCGCAAAGAGTGGTTGAGCTAAATGGCTAAATCAACTGCGTGATTAAGAAGTTTGATCTTATGCCCAATTATCTGGTTCTTATCACCCGCTGTAAGACGTCATTTTTGTGCCCAAATATGCATCAACTTTAATAATTATAGGTAAGATACCGATCCCCGCCGGATAGAGATTCGGCCAAAACTGGAATTGGTATGAAATGCTGAATATTTTTCTTGCGGCTGAATAAAAGCAGGCAGACGGGATATTCTGTCAGCGGTAATACTGACTTAGGCGTGACTTGCAGTTATTTGTCGTTGTCATGCGTTTAGTCTACAGGGTTAACTGGCTTGTTAAGTCAACTTTTTTAAGCTAAAACGGGTCGTTTGCCGCCGAATGCGGTTAAAGAACCTTAACAAGGAAGAGATATGATCAAAGAAAACGTCTATTTTGAAGGCCGGGTTAAATCACTTGCGTTTCAGCAGCAGGATGGAGAATCCAGCGTAGGTGTAATGGCAGCCGGTGAGTATACTTTTGGTACTGCAGCCGCTGAACGAATGACGGTAGTCAAAGGTGCCCTGACCATCAAACGCCGCGGTGATGCAGAATGGACAACATACCAGGCTGGTGAAGTGTTCCATGTCGATGCAGATTCTTCATTTGACCTGCAGGTTGCCGAACCGACAGCCTACCTGTGTGAATATCTGGCCGACTAAGAAAAAAGCAGCCACACCCGTTGGTGTGGCTGTCTGCTTAATAAGCAACTGGCCGTCGCTTTCTCTTATTGGTTTTGTGTTATTTTTACAATGCGCTTCAAACCACCACTCGTTATCTGTTCAGCGCAACATGTCTAGTAGTTGGCAAACTTGCCGGCGTTATAGTCCTGAATTGCCTGTTCTATTTCCGCTACAGTATTCATCACGAAAGGACCGTAATGAACCACAGGTTCGTTAATCGGCTCTCCTATTAAAATTAGTGCACCACTGGTTTCAGTCGAATCCAACTGAAAAGTGTCACCGGCGGTTAACAGCGCCATGGTACCCCGGATAAGAGCTTGATCCCCTAACTGAAGCTGACCTTTGTAAACATATATCAGTACGTTGTGACTAAATGGCGTTGATACCGATAACTTTTCGCCATTAGCCGCGTGCCAATCTGCTACGGTTGCCTCAGCCCCATTGCAGGTGACCGGACCGTTTAAGGTATGATCATTTAGCGTGAACTCACCGGCTATGACCCTGACCAGGCCGATGCCCTGTTCGCGATACTCTGTGATGGTTTCTGGCTGAAAGTCCTGGTACTGGGCTGGAGACATTTTCTGACTGGCAGGCTGATTAATCCATAGCTGAAATCCGTGCAGGGCACCGTCTTCCATGATGGGCATCTCACTGTGGATGATTCCTCGCCCTGCGGCCATCCACTGTGCACCGCCGGTACGCAACTCTCCTACGTGACCCATGTGATCCTTATGCTGAAAATGCCCATCCAGCATATAGGTGAGAGTTTCAATGCCACGATGCGGGTGGGGAGGAAAGCCGCCAACGTAATCCGCTCTCTCGTCAGACTTGAGCTCGTCAAGCATCAGAAATGGAGAGAACTGCTGGTTATCAAACCCAGCAACTCTTTGAATTTTAACGCCATCGCCGTCTGAAGTGGGATGGGCCTTAATTAGCTGAGCAAGTGCTCGTGTGCTTTTCATACATCTTCCCTTATGACTTTATCTACCAGTTTAGGCAACAAAACGACTCAATATGATGTGGTAAAGCTGAATAACTTGTTCAATTTATTCGAATGAAGCGCTGGTCATTTGTCGGTGGTGTCGGTTAATTGACTATACTAGCAATATCAAACGGTAACATGAGGGGGTATGAAGATGGCAGTCGTTCCGAAACATCCCGACCATTACCCGCACTATGATCCGAAGGAAGATTTCACTAATGAGCAACGGCATAGATTTACTCAGGTTGCGAATCAGGCAGAAGAACAGCGTCGGCGGCGGGGGATAAACCGAGTATAGTGATGGCGGCCAGAGCCGCGCGAGATGTTGCGATACGGCCAGTGATAAAGCCAAAACCAGGCAAAAAAAGTAACGTTCGCTACGCCATTTGGATGATCGTACTGGGGTTGGTGGGGCTTTGGACCATGTATATGAGTGGCTAAGCGGTTAACACCAATTTGAGTGCGGTGTTAACCGTAACGGGCTTGGGAGGCTATTTGCTGCTATCGTCGTCAATCGGCACAAGGCCGAACGGTAAGCCGACAAAGGCCTGTCTGTCCTGGCTATATACTGGTGCGCGGTGCACGCCTTGCCAGTCGAGCAACATGATGGCCAGTACATTTCTGTGTTCGCCGTAAGTGAGATCGAAGTCACCGGAAACCGATGGGATCATGCCACGCTTTTTATCAATGGCCGCTCTAATCGCTTTGCGGGTTTTGGCGACAACGGGGTCATTGTCCAGACCCGCCAACAGAAAACTGATGCCAACTTCGGCAATCACATCTTCTTTCGAATTTTCTATGATGGTGTCGATATTGCGGCGGAAATAGTCGTAAATCCAACGGTTTTGTTCAACATCTACCTGCGTTTGGTAGTATTCGGATTGGGCGAAAATAATGTGGGTCATGCCATAAATTTTATTGCCGTACTGCTGTGACGATAGCTCGCTGTCCTGCTCATCCGGGTAGACCAGGCGGAAAGTTTTCAGAAATTGATCCACCACATCCTGTTCACCCAATTGTCTTAACCAATAGACCTGGTTAGCCAGTTGGGCTGCCCACGCTTCCACCATAGTGGCGTTCGTGGCGTATGTACTAAAGTCATAACGGCGTATTACCTGACGCAGCTTTTTATCGTCACGGTGCTTTAAGCCGTACTCATTTGCTCGTGCCATCGAACCCAAAAGATCAACCCCCAGATATAAATACTCCGGCATGTAGCGAGTAACGTTGTAGCGTCGGCGGCTGCGCTCATCTGTGTCATCCGCATAACTATTCAAACGGCGCTTAGAGTAGGCATTGATCTGTTCTTCGGTGTAAATCTCTTCTGCAAACCGGTTCAGTTTACTGGCAACGCGTGCCATATCATTCCAGATGGCCGCGTGATATTTCTCATCCAGTGTCTGACGATACATGCGCAATCCGTAATGGCCAGACTTGAACGCTGGCAGTATAAATAACTGAGATTCATAAGTTTGTTTGATCTGTTGTGCGGCTTGTTGGTAGCTGACTGCATCCGTTTGGGCAGTAGCAACCATGGCTTGCATGAACAGTATCAGTATGAGCAGTGATTTTCGTAGTAAGTCCATAATAATTCGGCAGGCGGTTCCATGACCGCTGCACCTTAGCAGTTCGTTAAATCATTTATGTGAACAATAGGTCAGGAGCGAGTTAAAATCTGCCTGAAAGTAAGATTGATCCGCGCTTTTTTTGGTTTTCGGGTTTTCGGCAGACTGTGTTGCCAGCTATTTTGGCAATCTCCCCGCATCAGCAGCAAAGAGCCGGAAGGTAGCTCGAATTCCAATTTTTGTTTGTTTCGTTTGTGGCGGAACAGAAAACGCCGCGTTTCCCCAAGGCTGACAGAGGCGATAACAGGGCCAGGACCCAGTTCTGGTTCATTGTCTTGATGCCAGCCCATGTAGTCCGCTCCATCACGATACAGGTTAGCCAGCACGGTGTTGAAATGAGCCCCGGATATCGTTTCACACTGTTGCTTGATGTTGAGCAGTTGCTCAGTCCATGGGCGAGGCTCAAGTGTTAAGCCGGAATAGCGATAGCTGTGCTCACCATACCAAGCCTGAAGACGAGGCTGTAATACTTTCCGACCAAACATGGCAATTGCTAGCTGCTGCCACTCGAGTTGATTCATCAGTTGTTCAAACAGAGTGTGTGCTTGCTGGCAACAGATAAAATCGGGCCAGTAGACGATGTCGCCTGCGGCAAAAGCTTGTGGATTGTTATGTGATGAAAGTTGCATTTAGCGGTAAGTATAATTCATATTAATATTAATAGTGGTCGTCAATATTATTACAACGCTGTTTCATGATAACACGCAACAGCACGAAGAAAATAACAGTGAGTTATAGCCTCCTGTTGGTAAAGAGTACTATGCAGCTAGTTATTGAATATTAAAGGACTAACGTGCCAGCCTGAATGTGAGGCGACGATAATAACAACATTAAATATTGGCGGCGTCATTGGCCGCTTTACAGAGGTTCTGAATGACTTATACCTCCGGCAAACATAAGTTTGTCACTTGGGTTTTTATCTCATTTATAGTGCTTTCAGTGGGATTACTCGAGAGTGTTCATCACAAGCAAGAGCAGTACATCCGCGAAGATCTTGAACAAAGAGTCCGAGAGGAGTTGTCTATTGTCCGCTCAAGCCTGGAGTCTACCATTCTGGCCGATATCTATGTCGCCTACAGTATCGCCACTGTATTACCGCTTGATCCGGACACATCAATGCAGCAATGGGATCAGGTGGCCGCTAACGTGCTCGAACGCAGTAAGCATATCCGCAATATTGCTCTGGCACCCAATGATGTTGTCCGTTATGTCTATCCGTTGAACGGTAACGAACAGCTGTTGGGCAGCGATTATCGACAGTATCCAGAACAGTGGCAGGCAGTTGTTAAGGCAAGAGAAAACAGAGAAATATTTGTCGCAGGCCCGGTTAACCTGATTCAGGGTGGCCGTGGCCTGGTAATACGAATTCCGCTGTTTAGCGACCCGCCATACAACCGCCACTATTGGGGGGTTTACAGCTTTGTGCTGGATTTGGACTCGCTGCTCTCAGCCACTGGTATCGAAACTTTCAAGTACAAGTATCAAATCGCGATGCGTGGCCGGGACAGCAGTGGCGGTCAGGGCGAGGTGTTTTATGGCACCAACGCGGTTTTCGAACAGGCCATCGCCACAGAATCGGTTCGATTCCCATACGGAAGTTGGAGTATCGCCGCCGCAACCCGCAATGATCTGCTGCGTCAGGCTCCCTGGTATCAGGTTCAGCTAACGCGCCTTGTTGGTTATCCGCTACTCATTATCCTCACGGTGGCGTTTGTGGTTATCTATAACCAGTATCGGAGTGCCGAGAGCAGGGCGCTGCATGACGACCTGACCGGTCTGCCAAACCGGCGCTACTTTATGTTCACGCTGGAGCAGCAATTTAAGTCTTTCAAACGTGGTAGCAGTCGGGACGTGTTTGCCGTTATGAGTATCGATGTCGATAAGTTTAAAGCGGTTAATGACAGTTACGGCCATGCCGCTGGCGATAAAGTGCTGCTGGCTTGTGCTGAACGGATAAAATCGGCGTTACGGAGTTCTGACCTGGTGGCACGAATTGGTGGCGATGAGTTTTTGGTGTTATTGCCCAGGGTGACCAGTGCGCATGACGTGCATGTGATTAACATCGAGCTTCACAAATCCATTTGTCGAACCCCGGTGATTTATGAGCAACACTTAATTGATCTCAGCGTCAGTATCGGCCATGCCATTTGTGACGTGGATGTTAATACCGTTGACGACCTGCTCAAGCTGGCGGATAGCGAGATGTATCTGGAAAAACGTCGTCAGCACGCGCTTTAGTCAGCCTGAGTGAGGCAGGTTAACTGGTGCGATCAATCTGGTAAACGCGTAGCAAGGAGAAGCAATGCGTACTTTAGAACAGTGGATGAAAGCATATGGGGAAAGTCATCAGAATCCGGTCAATCGGAAAATCCATAAACTGGCGGTGCCAGGTATTTTCCTGTCTGTAGTCGGGCTTATCTGGTCAATCCCGGCCATCAACCTGTTTGGCCAAACCATAAACTGGGTGTGGATTGCTATTATTCCAGCGCTGATATTCTACTATCGGCTTTCGCTTAGCACCTTTATGCTGATGTTGGGGTTTAGTTTATCCTGTATTGCACTGGTTTGGTCGGCGGAAATGCTGGCCCTGCCTGTACTGACGATTTCAATCCTGATGTTTGTGTCGTTGTGGATATGCCAATTTATAGGCCACAAGATTGAAGGGAAAAAGCCATCGTTCTTTGCTGATTTGCAGTTTTTACTGATCGGGCCGGTCTGGGTTTTCCGGCAGCACTAAACCGGAAACTTAACCGTCGGACTTAACAGTTTGCTCTGGTTGTCGCCAGACCTATATGCTGACTGATATGTCAATAATTCGTTATTTGCAGTTAGGTAATTGCAAAATGCACCATAGTTGCAAAATGCAAAGCTGCTATGCACTAAGTTTTCCTGAAACTGAACGAAAAATAAGCGTAAAGACCCATATTTGAACGCAAAAAAGTTGGCACGCTTTCTGCTTTATATTAGTTGACCCTTATTAAGCCGAGGGTCACCTAGCCAACTGACGTTGTTAGTGAACTTAACACTTGTTCACAAATATATGCAGCCAATCACACACCTTGTGATTGGCTTTTTTTTTGCGCTCAGATCAGTCCAGCTGAATGGTTTGCTCACATTTGTTGTAGCAGCTTGGTTTACGCGGACAAACAGCACCACGTGAGCAGATCAGTCGTGCGTCGGTTGCAATACCCCTCTCTATCCATTTGATGTTTAGAATTTTAGCTATAGTAGTGAACTCTCTTCTGATGTGGTTGGGAATGGTGCTGCTGCCGCCGTTTGCGACACACAACGCCTTGAGCTGCTCGGCAATGTCGGTGGCATCGCCACCCTGGGCATTGATTGCAGGGTTGAGGTCAATACCCGCACACAGCACCCGATTGTTGCCTGCCGGATCGGTCATATTGACCGACTCGCAGCAGTAGATCCGTGGCTCGTCACCGACATTCAGGATCGAAATTTGCGCGGAACTGCCTTCCTGAGGTTCAGACAAGCGTCTGAATACCGCCCAGTGTTGGCAAGGGTCATTTACTTTACGCATGTTACCCCAAGGGAGTGGGATACCGTTG
Organism: Vibrio sp.; assembly: GCF_050299255.1. Taxonomy (GTDB): domain Bacteria; phylum Pseudomonadota; class Gammaproteobacteria; order Enterobacterales; family Vibrionaceae; genus Vibrio. The sequence goes on along the minus strand of NZ_JBNKVP010000042.1, from coordinate 14,440 downwards.
CCGCGATAGACGGCTTTGAGCTTGTTCTGCCCATAGGCGTCAAAGTAGTGCCAGTGAGGATAAGGTGAAACCACGGTCATGCGTCTCATCGCCACGGAAGGCGATACTCCCGCTTTCTCATGCACACCGATTTCATAACCGTTACGGTCTAATAATTGGCGAAACGGCACTTTAGGACACAACAAGGCCCCGGCAAAAAAGCTCGATTCAAAATCGCGCCAGGCCATCAGGATGTCTTGAGAATTCAGTTCTGAACTCTGGGTCGCGGGATCGGCATCCTCCCAACTATTGGTGTGTCCGACCGACAGGACGTTTTTTAGCCCCTCCCGGCTGTGCAGCACGCAGTGACCGATGTAAACCGCCAGGTCGTATTTCAGGCGGGTCGGGTATTTGCGTAAAATTTCGTTCAGGTAGATTGTCCCGGGCGGCTCAAAAAAGGAGGTGACCAGCTGTTTGGCACTGACGCCTAACTCGTCCTCTACATCCTGCGGCGTGCGGCTGACCCAGCGAATGGTCAGTCCCATACTTTTGGCGATGTCGATAATATCTTCCACCGCCAGGTTTAACCGTTTCAGGCCAATTTCTTCCGCAGCGCGCTCTAAGTCTGGGAAATGGTTCTGATTATTTTCCTGATGAGCCCGAATCAACAGATGGGCAAACTGGCGCCCGGTGATTCCGGTTTGCGACAGCATTTCTGGAATGGCGATTTGCAAAATATCATTGGAGAACAAAAAGCTCGGCTCAAGCGCCATACCGCTGATCCCGCCCCGGTTACCCTTGTCGGGGGTTATCGCCGATTGCTCCGGCTCATCATCCAGAAACCAGGCCGGGTCTTTCTGGAAAACTTCTGCGATCACTTCCAGCATGTCCACACTGGGCACCCGCTTACCGCGTTCAATCATTGATAGATAGGAAACGGAGGGGGCGTATTCGGGATTGACCCGTATGCAGCGGGCAGACAAATCCTCCATGGTCAGATGGTTACGCTTCCTCAGGTTTCTAATCTTAGTTCCGAGGAAATGTGATTGGCGAACAAGGCTTTTTGACAATGACATTTTGTAAAATTCACACTGTAAAATTTTTGTTGTGAAATTGTAGTAAAAATTACGCTAGTCTACCAAGTAAGCAAAGTCACAAATTTGCACAATAAATAAACGCAAGTTTGGAGCATTTGCCCTAACGCAGCGCCGCAACCGCAAAAACTGCAGTGACTGCGAAGACAAATACTGGATGGATATGATGAATTAGTGACTGCATTACGCTGACTGAGTATGAGGGAAAGACTATGAATATGCTGACGTTCGATAAAACTGAAATCCAAAAACAACATAAACCATTTATCGCTGAAGCCGTCTTTGCCGTCGAGACTATCAGCGCTTCGGAGCAGAATGAAAAACAGTGTAAATCTAAACAACTGCTGGATCGCCTGTTCCCACTGGAGCAGGGCTCTCACCAGGACGTAACGGCCTACGTAATCGACTACCGTCACGTAATGGCTTACTTCAAAGATGGCAGTCACAGCGGTCTGAAACATCCAAAACACTTTGTTGCCTTCACAGGTGAGAAAGAGCAGCCAGCATCAATTTTGTTCCGCGATGGTAACGGCAGTCATGTTGAACTGATTTTCGGTCGTCATAAAGGCACAGGTTGTGTTGAACTGATTGAAATCGATGATATTCAATTGGAAACCTGCACGGTACTGAGCCAAATGGATGACACCGCCGATTCATTAGCAGCGATGCGCCACTGGATTAGCCTGGTGAAAGGCGATGAAAAAGGCAAGCCAAAAGCGTGCAGTGAAGACAAAGAGTACACTGCTAAAAATGGTGATGATTACCTGCTGCAATACTGCTTCAGCCTGTAAATTCATCTTATTACCAAACGATTCCCTCGCGAGGTTGCCCACCGGCTTCGCGGGGGATTTTTTTATTGGCAGAGTGCCCGGTTAACAGTACTGGGTAAAGCTCACGGTATCGAAATGAGGATTGGGTTTCATCGCTTGCATACTATTTAACGATTCGGTGCTGATTAACTGCTGGCCAAGCTCTGTCGCGATGAGAATGCATTCGCGCTTATGGTCATCATAGCGAGTATCCAGCGCAGTTCCGGTGACGACAGTTCCGTCTGCCAGCGTAAGTTTGACTGCAATCTGGTACAGGCAGGCAATTTCCAGGTAGTCATGTTGCTGACAACTGATCATTCGACCTCCGGAGAATAGAAGACCGCCAGCCAGATAGTATCCACTTGTGGGTCAGTCCAACTGACTTGGTGGAGATGGTGAGCGGGAATATGCAGATACTCGCCCGCTGTCAGGGTAATGCAGCTGCCGTTCGGGTAACGGATGGTACCACTGCCTTGTAGCAGGATCAGCCATTCATTTTCGTCCTGGTCATACCAAAACTGTTTCGGGCTGGCGTGACCGCGGGAAACGATACGTTCAATGCGAATTTTACGGCCAACCAACAGGGTATCGGTCAGTTCATCGCTGAAGATGGCGGGAATATCGGTCAATAGATTCATAGTACAATCCTCAACAGAATGGTCACTGCGCGTGTAAAGCGTGCTGCCAGGTAAATAACATATCGGCATCAAAGAGATAAAAGTGCAGATCCAATTCGGCGTATTCGTCTCGTCGGCAGACATTCAGTGCCACCCTGGCCGCTTCATCGGCCGGGTAACCGTATACCCCACAAGAGACAGCAGGCAAAGCCAGTGAGCGGCATTGATTCATTTGGGCCAGCTTCAGGCTTTCACGATAAGCCGATGCCAACAGAATGTCCGGGTTGGCGGTGGCATGATAAATCGGCCCGACAGTATGAATCACAAAGCGGGCGGAAAGTCGTCCGGCTCCGGTAATTCTTGCTTCGCCGACCGGGCAGCGTACACCGCGAACATCCGGTAGCGCCTGGCATGCTCTTAACAGCTCGGAACCGGCCACCCTGTGGATGGCGCCGTCCACTCCGCCGCCACCGAGCAAGGTCGGATTGGCGGCGTTGACAATTGCATCCACGGTTGCGGTGGTGATGTCTCCCTGATGCAGATGTATGCTCATGTTTAGTTAACCTCGTTTCTTGCAGTGGCAGTGCGTCGACCTCTACGGCCAAAGGTCGGGCTGAATCGTATCTACATAAACTATTGCGATGATACGTACGTAGTTCCAACATTAATTGTAGCGGCTGCTGGAACTTTGAATTTAGCAATGGGGATCGCCTGGCGAAAAGTGAGAGGGGAGAGGACTGTCGTTTACGCCAATATGCGGTGCTACCAGTCAGCCGTACCGGGCGGGAATGCCGACTCATAATCTATACTTCTAGTTATTTTGAAGTGGCTTGGTTTTTTAGTGAAGTGCTTCGTGGCGACATCGCTACTCTGGCCCCAGAGCAGAACCGCTAAGTCATATGTCAGATACCCATCAGCCTCATTGTTAACAATGTAAGGACTGCCCATGTTAGAACAGCGCACTGGTAAAACACTCTCAAGCGAGTCCGCCGAAGCTTGCAAACTGTACCAGCAAGGCGTCGATATGATTCTCGGCTCGGAATCTGGCGCGGCCCGGGCACTGGATAGAGCGCTTGAATTAGATAACGATTTTGCTTTAGCGGCAGCCGCACGCTATTGCGTGGCAAAGGATGTTGGCGATGAAAATGCTCAGGTTTACCGGCAGCGAGCCGAACAATCCCTGTCAAAGAGCTCCGATTGGGAACGTGAACATGTCGAGATGCTGATCGGTTTGATTGACCAACCCGGAGTAACGCGCGAGAAGGCTTTGGCTTACATTAACACATCGCCTGCCGATCTGTTGGTCGTTTCTCAACTGGCGGGGTATATGTTTTTTTATGATGGCCCGGATAAATTGCAATCCGTTCTTAATCTACTCGAATCTGTCGAACATGCATTAGGTGATGACTGGGCATTTCTCGCCAGGCTGGGCTTTGCTGCCAGTGAGGCGGGGCAACGCACGCGAGCGCGCACCCTACTTGAGCGCGCACTAACAATCAGGCCTCGGTCACTTTACTCGATTCATGGCTTGGCCCACATGCTCCATGACGATGGTGCAGCGGAAGAGTCTACTGAGGTTCTGAATCAATGGCTCAAGGTACACGAGTCCAGCGCGCGTGAAGGTCAATTGTATGGTCACGTTCAATGGCACCTGGCTTTGGCAGAATTTCAGGTAGGCGAACGCGAAGCCGCCTGGCGGCGCTACCTGACATTTTGTGCCCCCAACACGACCACATGTGGTCCAATTCTTACGCTTGCTGATTGTGCGGGCTTTCTGCTAAGGGATTATCTGCAATCAGGCCAAACTCGTGAACTGGCTGAGGATGAAGAGAAGCAAATCGCCCGTGTCTGGGGAATGATGGGGCATCCTTTCATCGCACTGCATGTGGCCGGTTTGTACGCGACAGCGGGAGATATGGAAGGGCTTAAACGATGTGAAGACGTTATTGCTGAAAAAGCCAGCGGGGCCAATCGCGACGTTTCCCTGGCACTGGTGTCATCGCTCAGTGACTTTGTCGCGGGAAACTATCAGCGCTCGGTACAAACATTGGCTACTGTATCTCCCAGCGCGCGCATTGGTATTGGCGGCAGCAATGTTGAGCGCATTCTGGTCGATTTAATTGAAACCAGTGGTGAGTCGCGGATTTAAAACTCCCGAGGTTGAACTGGCATTCAGCGCGCGAACGCAGTATCCAGGTTATCAATTAATGTGACTTAAACAGCGGTTGAAACGGTTTTAGCTCCACCACATTACCTTCCGGATCCTGAATATAGATGGAGCGGCCAAAACCTTGGGCACCATAGCGGGTAGCATATTCACTGCTTGCTATGCCGTGTTTATTAAGGTGCTGAAGCAGTTCAGTTTCTTCTAACCCCACGTATTGCAGACAGAAATGATCCAGGTTACGTCCCTCCTGGCGGGGGGGCTCTCCGCCCAATTTGCCCAGCTTGCCGTCCATGGAAACCAGATCGATCAACGCACTGCCTGCTCGTAGCTGGGTTAACCCCATCTCTGGCTCCAGTTCCCTCTCTATCTGGCAGCCCAGTACGTCACAGTAGAAGTGGCACATCGCTTCAAGCTTACTGGTTCGCAGTACGATATGGTCTATTCCTTCGATGGCTATCATAGATTGTCCTTGATGACTGATGGTTGCTAAAAGGTGGTGATGTCGTTAACGACTGACGAGTACACTCTCACTATTTAGCTTAGAAGGCAGAGTCCGGTTGTTCGAGAAATGCGAGCTCTTCATCGCTGCTGGGGCGGCCGAGAATGGCATTTCGGTGTGGATAGCGGCCAAAACGGTCGATGATGGCTTTGTGGCGCAGTTCGAACTGATAGTTGTTTTCCAGGCCGGGACGATTGAACAGTTGCAGCGCCTGTTGGTGGATCATCTGAGATTCACTGTGCATGTAGGGCATATACATAAAAGCTCGCTGGTCATCGCTCAATTGGCTATCGGCGCCAACAGCGACCGCTTCCTGAGCCAGCGCCAATGCCAGTGCATCCTGCTGAAATGCGCCCGGCTGATTGCGGTATAAGTTACGAGAAAATTGATCCAGTACGATAATCTCTGCCAGGCGACCTAATGCTGTGGTGCGCCAGCTAAACAACTCCGCTTGGGCTGCTTGCGCGTGTATTGCTGCAAATCGGCTGCGGATATGCTCATCCAGTGCTTCGTCAACTTCGAACCACTGCTTGGGGGTTAATTCAGAAAACCAAAAGGTCAGCACTTCCTGTTGCATCGGTGAACTCTCATTCTGAAACAGACTAAATCAAAGGTAGGCGCTGGCGAGTCATTTTTCCAACCTATTGATTCTCAATGGCCAGGGGTATCGCTGTTTTGGCGCGGGGATTTACCTGTCGGGCTATCATCGCCGCAAATTGTGCAATGCCCTGATGCCACTGGCGATTGTTCTGAAAGTGGGCAAAACACAAACGCAGGCAGTGGCGATACTGGTCTGCGGTGCCAAATACGGTACCGGGCAAAACCGAAATTCTCTGCTGTTTCGCCGTCTGATAAAACGCATAGCTGTCAAAGTCGTCGGGTAGGGTGAGCCAGTTGATAAATGCGCCATCGGGCTGAGTCAGGTGGTAGCGGCCAGACAACTCCGGGTATTGATTGAGCGCGTGCAGCAGAAGTTGACTGAACTGTTTAAGGTTGGACTGATACAAACGGCACATTTTATTCAGGTGCAGGCGGTACTTTCCGGTAGACAGGAAATCAGCCAGTCCGGACTGAATGAGATTCAAACTGCCCATATTGTCGCTGATCAACCGCTTTTCGATTTGTGGCTGATAGCGGGTTGAGGCGATCCAACCAATGCGCAGCCTCGAATCCAATGTTTTGGACAGGGAGTTGACATAAATGACCCGTCCGGACGGATCCAGGCTGTAGAGGCTGTCTATGGGTTGGTCGAAATGCAGTGCACCGAAAACATCATCCTCAATGATCGGAATATCGCGGCTGATTTCCAGTAACGCCTGCCGCTTGTCCAGTGGCAGTGTCGCGCCGGTAGGGTTGGCAAAGTTAGGTGTCAGTATAATGGCTTTAATCTGCCATTGCGCCAGTGCTTGTTTCAGCGCATCGGGTTCTACGCCGGTGCGGTTGCAACTCGGAATCTCAATCACCTGCAGGCCCAGTGATTCAAGCAGCAATAAATTACCGAAGTAGCAGGGCGACTCGACAGCAACAATATCGCCCGGGTGGGTAACAGCCTGCAACGCCAAACTAATCGCCTGCTGCGCCCCATGGGTAATGGCAATGCTTTCGCGGCTGGCCATTACCCCCCGGTCGTGGCTGATTTTGGTGATCTGTTTCAGTAACTGCTCATTGCCGGGCGGCAGCTGATAGTGACACGGTATGTGGCTCTGTTTGCGGCTATGGCGGGCTACTGTGGCATAAAGACTCCGTATCCCGGTAGTATCGGTATAAGGGTGAGCCGAACCCATTGGCAGCAAAGCGCTCCCTTCGTCATAAGTGAGAAATTCTTTGGAAACTGACAGTAAATCGACCTCGCTCGGAGGACGAGTGTCGCCAATTTGTTCTGGCGAAGCTTTCACCCGGTAACCGGACTTCGCCACAGCGTAGACCATCCCGGCCGCTTCGAGCTCCTGATAGGCTCGGATCACCGTATTGCGACTGACCTCCAGCTGTTCGCTCAAGTGACGGATCGACGGCAGTTTGTCGTCAGCCTGATAATGGCCCTGGTGGATGGTATGGCGAATATGCTGCCTAACCCGATCGTATTTGTGCTGCGTCATTCATCTGTACCCAAATAAACAATTCATTCTGTATCTTTTTCTATCATCTGTACCCAACTAAAGTAAATGTATTGTTATTAATTGGTAGTCGTTCGACATGTTGATTCGTTTAATTCCCTTTATCTTTGTCGTGTTGTGGGCTTCTGGGTTTGTAGGAGCCCGATTTGGTCTCCAATACGCAGAACCAGCAACCCTGCTGACCCTGCGAATGGTGTCTAACGTGGTATTGTTTCTGGTCCTGGTTGCGCTGCTGCGTCGCCGGATGCCGACAGGCAAGGCATTCTGGCACAGTATGGTGGTCGGGTTGCTGATCCATGGGTTGTATCAGGGCGGGACTTACAGCGCCATTTCGCTGGGTATGCCAGCCGGTCTAAGCTCACTGTTGGTGGGCACTCAGCCAATTGTGACTGTGTTGTTGATGGTGCTGTTTGCCAATGAAAGCTTTAAACCGGCACAGTGGCTCGGCCTGGGGCTGGGATTTGTTGGCATTTCCCTGGTACTGATGGGTAATATGGAGTGGCAATCCGATACCCACAAATGGCAGGCGGTTGGCCTCTGCGTGGTGTCGTTGCTTGGGATCACGCTAGGTACTATGTATCAGAAGAAGTACTGTCCCGGTGTCGATCTGGTAGGAGGCACTATGGTTCAGTATCTGGCTGCAACCCTGTTTTTCCTGCCTTTGGCGTATCAGTTTGAAACCATGCAGGTGGAATGGAACTGGCAGTTTATTCTGACCCTGGGATGGCTGGTGGTTGTGCTCTCCTGTGTGGCAATTTTGCTGCTGCTTTATATGGTTGAGCATGGCGCTTCAACTAAGGTGGCATCGGTGTTCTATCTGGTTCCACCGACCACTGCAATCCAAGCCTGGCTGGCATTTGGCGAATCGCTCGATCTGTATGGGTTGATAGGTTTTGCTCTGGCGGTAGCGGCTGTCTATCTGGTATTTAAAGCGCCAAAACTGACGTTCAAGCGTCGTTCGCTGACAGCCTGCGGCTAGTGGCAGTTGGCCAGCTTATGTGGCAACACAACGCCCGCGGTTTTCCTGCGGGTGTTGTGTCTTACAGCGGGCTTTTCTTCACGTAGTAAGGGTTAGATTGTTTTTTTTCTGGCCCTAACTCGGACACCACAAGCCGGTTCCACAGTGCCAGATCAAACTCACCTTTAGGAATCGATGGATACAGGGTTTCGACTTCTTCATAGGCGAAACGAAGCAGCTGTTTCCGTTTGATTTGATTATATTTTCTGGCAACTCGGTTATGTTTATGCAGCCATTCCAATTTAAATTGCCGCAACAACTCTTCCGCTTGTCCGGGTTCAAATCTGGACAGGTAGAGCCGCTTATATGACACCTTACGACCGATCATCGTGCGCATCGCTGTCTGAATATATTTACCATGGTTGGTAATACGAATATCCGTTTTATCAAATGGCTTAACATTCCAACCGGTAATATTCACCTGTGGCTTTTTATATTGCTGGTTTCGGATCTGCAAAGCATCGTGCAGCACTATATCGGATGTGCCTCGCAAGGTATGCTGCCATGTGCCGATTCTTATCTGGATTGAAGTCGGCAGACGGTATATATGGGTAAACTTATCCTGTTCCATAGACGCGTATACAAGTTTGTTGTGTTATTTGTTCTTATTTCACCGGTTAAAAGTGAAAATAAGCAAGCAAAATGAAGGTGTAATTAAACGTGCCGCATTGTGGCGACACCAGATAATACAATAGCAAATATGAGCGACATTGTATTGAATTACGTTTGGCTAAGCCAGTGATTTTTATTTCTATCAATAACAGTCAGATAGCAACATAGTCTTTGTGATATGTCGCTATATATCGAGCAGAGTAGCGCCCGCTAATCGGTTTATTATCGGACAACTTAAGCAGACGTTAAACCACCAGACGAAAAAGGCGGCCCGGATAAAACAGCGGCCGCCGGTGTAACTCTTATGAACCAGGCCAGATCGATCGGGCTAGAATTAGAAAATGCAGTGCTTGGTAAAGTCACTGGCTTCATTCGCCGTCCAGTCACCTTTAGGCTTGTCTTTCATGTCCTGGCACCATTCTTCGCTGCCCACTTCAGTACAGGCAGCCAGTGCAGAGATCATCAAAAATAGCAAAGTTAGTTTTTTCATTTTTTGTTCCTTTACGTACGGCGTATGTGCGCTATGTTTCGCCGGGCAATTATTACCTATTTTCTCTATCAATGAAAAACTTAACTGTCAGTGTTTAGTCATTTGTTACCTATTGGGCGGCGTTGCACGTCGTTTTCGTGATTCCGATTACTGTTTCCGTTGTTCATCGAAACGTTTCGATGATCGATTTCACACATTTCTTAATCAGAGGATGAATAATTTATGATGGGCGCTATTATCTCATCGAAACGTTTCGATGGTGTTCGATTCGATGAAAATGCAAACAAATAGGTTTAGCCATGAAAAAAAGTACCCTAATCAATTCTGAGCTTTCGCATCTGGTCGCTAAGTTGGGTCATACCGACGAGATTACGATATGTGATGCCGGGTTGCCGATTCCTCAATCTGCGCAGCGTATCGACTTAGCGCTCACTCACGGTGTACCAAGTTTCATCGACACTGTGAAGGTAATGCTGACCGAGTCGCAGATTGAAGGTGTCGTCATGGCTGAAGAATTTGCTGAGGTAAGCCCTGAGCTACACCAGGCACTACTGAGCGAATTGGAAACCGAGCAGGCCCGCACTGGTAAGCCGATCAACATTCAGTACATCAGTCACGAGCAATTCAAGCAAAAAACCAACAACAGCCTGGCAGTGGTTCGTACCGGCGAGTGCACTCCGTATGCCAATGTGATTTTCCAGGCGGGTGTGGTTTTTTAAAGCCGAATATTAATGAGTTGAGGACAGCTAATGACTCAAGCCATATTACAGTTAAGCGCGATTGAAAAAGCTTTTCCGGGTGTGAAAGCCCTGGACAAGGCAAGCCTCAATGTCTATCCCGGCCGAGTGATGGCATTGATGGGTGAAAATGGCGCGGGTAAATCAACCCTGATGAAAGTACTGACCGGTATCTACACTATGGATTCTGGCAGCATCTCCTACCAAGGTGAAGCGGCAGCGTTCAAAGGTCCGCGTGATTCCCAGCATGCAGGCATCAGTATTATTCACCAGGAACTGAACCTGATTCCGGAATTGACCATCGCAGAAAATATATTCCTTGGCCGCGAGTTTACCAGCGCCATGGGCCGAATCCAGTGGCAAACCATGTATCAGGAAGCCGACAAACTCCTGGCACGACTGAATGTGAAACACAGTTCAAAAACGCCGTTAGGTGACTTGAGCCTGGGTGAGCAGCAGATGGTCGAAATCGCCAAAGCACTCTCGTTCGAGTCCAAAGTCATCATTATGGATGAGCCGACTGATGCGCTGACCGATACCGAAACTGAATCTCTGTTCAAGGTGATTAACGAACTGCGCGATCAAGGCTGCGGCATTGTGTATATCTCGCACCGACTAAAAGAGATCTTTGAGATTTGCGACGACATTACCGTGCTGCGGGATGGCAAGTTTATCGGTGAATGCAAGGTCAGCGATACCGACGAAGACGGGCTGATTGAGATGATGGTTGGCCGCAAGCTGGAAGACCAGTATCCGCGTGTTGATGTAACGTCGGGCGAAACCTGCCTGGAAGTGATCGGTCTGACCGGTTCTGGCGTGCACGACGTCAGCTTAAAACTGCACCGTGGTGAAATCCTGGGAGTGTCAGGTCTGATGGGCGCCGGTCGTACTGAACTGATGAAAGTGATTTACGGCGCTCTACCAAGTGAACACGGAGTCATCAACCTAAACGGTAAAACCGTTAACCCGGTGAGCCCGCAAGATGCTCTGGCAAACGGCATTGCCTATATCTCTGAAGACCGCAAAGGGGACGGCCTGGTGCTGGGCCTGTCGGTTAAAGAGAACATGTCGCTCTGCGCGCTGGACAAACTGACCAAAGGTGTCCAGATCCAGCATGGCGACGAAGTGATCGCCGTTGATGACTTTATCAAACTGTTCAATATCAAAACGCCAACCCGCGAACAGATCATTGGCAATTTGTCCGGTGGTAACCAGCAGAAAGTTGCCATTGCCAAGGGTTTAATGACCAAACCTAAGGTGTTGATTCTGGACGAACCAACCCGAGGTGTCGACGTGGGTGCCAAAAAAGAAATCTATCAACTGATCAATAAATTTAAAGCTGACGGCATGAGCATCATTCTGGTTTCTTCTGAAATGCCAGAAGTCCTGGGGATGAGCGATCGAATTGTGGTGATGCATGAAGGGCGCATTACCGGCGAGTTCGATGCAAGCCAGGCCGATCAGGAAACACTGCTTGCATGTGCGGTAGGCAAACAGATTAACGAGGAAGCAGCATGAGTAGCAAAACCATGAGTAAACCAACTGTAGCCGGCGGCGGCAAACTGTTTAGCAAAGAGTGGTTGATAGAGCAGAAATCTTTGATTGCATTGCTGTTTCTTATCGTGGTGGTGTCGTTTCTGAACAGTAACTTTTTCACCGTAGATAACCTGTTAAATATTCTGCGCCAAACCTCGGTTAACGCCATTATCGCCGTGGGTATGACACTGGTCATTTTGACGGCAGGTATCGACCTGAGTGTCGGCTCGGTACTGGCACTGTGTGGTGCGTTTGCCGCCAGCATGATCGGGCTGGAAGTGCCGGTACTGATAGCCGTTCCGACCGCTTTGCTTGCCGGTGCGGCGCTGGGCGCCATCAGTGGCATGGTCATCGCCAAAGGTAAAGTGCAGGCGTTTATCGCCACGCTGGTGACCATGACCATTCTGCGCGGCGCGACCATGGTATACACCGACGGGCGTCCTATCTCGACCGGTTTTACTGACACGGCAGACGCGTTTGCCTGGTTTGGTACGGGTTACATGCTGGGTATCCCGGTACCTGTCTGGCTGATGGTTGTTGTGTTCGCTGCGGCTTGGTACCTGCTCAATCACACCCGCTTTGGTCGCTATGTCTACGCACTGGGCGGCAATGAATCGGCGACTCGCCTGTCAGGCATTAATGTCGACAGAGTCAAAATCGGTGTTTACGCCATCTGTGGTCTGTTGGCAGCACTGGCCGGGATCATTATCACCTCACGCTTATCTTCAGCTCAACCTACGGCAGGTATGGGGTATGAGCTGGATGCCATCGCGGCAGTCGTACTGGGCGGTACCAGTCTGATGGGCGGGAAAGGTCGAATTATGGGAACGCTGATTGGCGCACTGATTATCGGTTTCCTTAATAACGCATTGAACCTGCTGGATGTATCATCTTATTTCCAGATGATTGCCAAAGGTTCGGTCATTCTGCTGGCTGTGCTGGTAGACAACAAAAATAAATAAACCCTGAGTTTAAATCCGGCCAGAAAGTATTCTGGCCACCCCCTACACAAAGGACGATGACAATGAAAAAAATCGCAACTCTTATCTCTGCAGCACTGCTGTCTTCTACTGTCTCAGTGGCGGCTCAAGCCCAGGACACAATGGCAATTGTACTGTCTACTCTGAACAACCCGTTTTTTGTCACCATGAAAGATGGTGCAGAAGCAAAAGCGAAAGAGCTGGGTTATGAGCTGATCGTACTGGACTCACAGAATGACCCGAGCAAAGAGCTGTCGAATGTGGAAGACCTGACGGTTCGTGGTGTGAAAGCAATTCTGATCAACCCGACCGATTCTGATGCGGTATCAAATGCGATCCGTATGGCCAACCGTTCCAATATCCCGGTACTGACTCTGGACCGTGGCGCAAGCCGTGGTGACGTTGTCAGCCACATTGCATCTGACAACGTGGTAGGCGGTGAAATGGCCGGTCACTACATTATGGAAAAAGTGGGCGAGAAAGCCAAAGTGATTCAACTGGAAGGCATCGCAGGTACCTCTGCAGCTCGTGAACGTGGTGAAGGTTTCATGAACGCGGTTAAGGGCAGCGACATGCAGCTTCTGGCAAGCCAGCCTGCTGACTTCGACCGTACCAAAGGTCTGAACGTTATGGAAAACCTGCTGGCTGCAAACCCAGATGTCGAAGCGGTATTTGCTCAGAACGATGAGATGGCACTGGGTGCACTTCGCGCAGTTCAGGCGGCGGGTAAAGATGTCGTTATCGTCGGTTTTGACGGCACAGATGACGGCGTTGCTGCAGTACAACGCGGCAAGCTGGCGGCGACTGTGGCTCAGCAGCCGGATCTGATCGGTGCCCTGGGTATTGAAACTGCGGACAAAGTGCTTAAAGGCGAAACCGTAGAAGAGTACATTCCAGTACCGCTTAAAGTGGTGACTAAATAATTTCGAACTCGCTCTCCCCATGTGGGAGAGCGAAAACCGATGGCTTTGCGCTGAGCCCTCTGCTGGGTTCAAAGCCATCTGTTTTCCCCGATAGTCATTTTACAGGCTCTCAGTGAGCCGAGGATAACCGTATGAATAAGTTAGTAGTGTTGGGTAGTGTTAACGCTGACCATGTGCTGCAGGTGCCTTCATTTCCGCGTCCCGGTGAGACGCTCCATGGTCGTAACTACCAAGTTATTCCGGGCGGTAAAGGTGCTAACCAGGCCGTGGCGGCAGCCCGTCTTAAAGCTGATGTTGGATTTATCGCCTGTGTTGGTGACGATGCATTTGGTATCAACATCCGCGAAAGTTTTAAACTGGATGGTATCGACATCCGCGGCGTAAAAATGCAGCCCAATTGTCCGACCGGAATCGCCATGATTCAGGTGGCCGACAGTGGCGAGAACAGCATCTGTATTTCTGCCGAGGCCAACGACAAACTGACCGCCGAGTCCCTCAGTGGTGATTTGGACCGCATTGCTCAGGCTAAGTACCTGTTAACCCAGCTGGAAACCCCGCTGGAAGGCGTTGAGCTGGCAGCCCAGGTGGCCAAACAGAATAAAACGAACGTGATACTTAACCCGGCTCCTGCCAGAGCGTTGCCGGACAGCCTGCTGCGTTGTGTAGACGTAATTACCCCGAATGAAACCGAAGCAGAAGTACTAACCGGGGTGACGGTAAGCGATTATGCCAGTGCGCAACACGCCGCGAACCTGCTGCATGCCAAAGGGATTGAAATTGTATTGATTACCTTGGGTGCCAAAGGGGTCTGGCTGAGCCAGAATGGCCGCGGTGAGGTGATCAAAGGTTTTAAAGTAGAAGCGAC
>NZ_JBNKVP010000041.1:0-29553 GCF_050299255.1 Vibrio sp. | reverse complement strand
CGTGACCAACTCAATCAGTTAATTCAGCCTTTGGTGAAGAAAACGTTACTCTCTTGCCGCCGGGCGCTGAAGGATGCCGGAGTAACGGCAGACGAAGTACATGATGTGGTGATGGTAGGGGGCTCGACCCGCACCTTACTGGTCAGAGAGATGGTCGGTGAATTCTTTGCCCGTACGCCGTTGACCAGCATCAATCCGGATGAAGTGGTGGCGGTAGGTGCCGCGCTGCAGGCCGATGTATTAGCCGGCAATAAGCCTGATGCTGAAATGCTGCTGCTGGATGTGATTCCGTTATCACTTGGTATCGAAACCATGGGCGGCCTGGTTGAAAAAATCATTCCGCGCAATACCACTATCCCTGTGGCGCGGGCGCAGGAGTTTACCACCTTTAAAGATGGTCAGACTGCGATGACGGTGCATGTGGTTCAGGGCGAAAGGGAGATGGTCGACGACTGCCGCTCGCTGGCTCGCTTTGCACTGAAAGGCATCCCGCCAATGTCGGCCGGTGCGGCGCATGTGCGTGTGACCTACCAGGTTGATGCGGACGGCCTGTTGTCGGTGACGGCGATGGAAAAGAGTACCGGTGTTCAGTCTGATATTCAGGTGAAACCTTCCTATGGCCTGAGCGATGATGAAGTGGCGAATATGCTGCGTGACTCCATGACTCATGCCAAAGAAGACATGCAAGCACGCGCGCTGGCCGAACAGCGCGTAGAAGCCGACCGCGTGATTGAAGGCCTGATTTCTGCCCTGCAGGCCGATGGTGATGAGTTGCTTTCTGAAGCGGAGCGTCAGGAACTGCTACAAGCGATTGAATCACTGATTGCACTGCGCAACGGTGATGATGCCAATGCTATTGAGCAAGGGATCAAAGATACCGATAAAGCCAGCCAGGAATTCGCCTCTCGCCGGATGGATAAATCCATCAGAGCGGCATTATCTGGTCAGTCTGTGGACGATATTTAAGAGACAAAGAGTTATGCCAAAAATTATTGTATTGCCTCACGAAGATCTGTGTCCTGAAGGGGCAGTATTAAACGCTGAAACCGGAGAAACAGTCCTGGATGTGGCGTTGAAAAATGGTATTGGAATTGAACATGCGTGTGAAAAGTCCTGTGCCTGTACCACGTGTCACGTGATCATTCGTGAAGGTTTCGATTCACTGGAAGAAAGTGAAGAGATGGAAGACGACATGCTCGACAAAGCGTGGGGATTAGAGCCTGAATCTCGCCTGGGTTGTCAGGCCAAAGTCGCCGATGAAGACCTGGTGGTTGAAATTCCAAAATACACTATTAACCTTGCTAAAGAGAATCATTAATCGCGCCGCCGCTCAGTGCGACTTTGGCGTCATTAACCAAATAAGGAATTGATCATGAGATGGACAGACTCAAGAGATATTGCCATCGAGCTGTGTGATAAGTTTCCGGACACTGATCCGCAAACCGTGCGTTTTACCGACTTACACCAGTGGATTATGGAGCTGGACGGGTTCGACGATGATCCTAACCATTCCAATGAAAAAATCCTCGAAGCGGTAATTCTCTGTTGGATGGATGAACGCGATTAAGCCGTTTAATTCATCTTACAATTGATAATAAAATCAAGCGGGCCAAGAGCCCGCTTTTTATCAAGCTTTGTTTATCAAATTGACACTTTGATGCTGCAAGATGCTAACATCAGCGAGTCAGAATCAAGAAGCGGCGCAGACGACGCCGTCCTAAGAGACAAGGAGAAACCATGTCTACACAGATGTCGGTATTTTTAACACATGAACCCTCAGCTCCTCAGTGGGGCGAAAACGCGCTACTGTCATTTAACGACCAGGGTGCCACTATCCATCTTAATACAACTCACCCACTGGGTTCGATTCAGCGCGCGGCTCGCAAGCTGGATACCCAGGGAGTCCGTTCGGTAATGTTGGCTGGCGATAACTGGGATCTGGAGTCAGTATGGGCTTTTCATCAATCCTACCGCGATGCTAAAAAGCGCAATCAAATGGCGTGGAATGATTTAGCCGACACTGAGCAGTCAGAGTTGTTGGCTCGTATTCAAGTAACAGAATTTACGCGCGATATTATCAATAAATCGGCTGAAGAAGTGGCACCACGTCAATTGGCCACTATGGCAGCAGAATTTATTAAGTCTGTGGCTCCGGAAGGAACGGTCACAGCAAAAATCGTGAAAGACAAAGATCTGTTGACCGAGGGCTGGGAAGGCATCTACGCCGTCGGCCGCGGCTCTGAGCGGACCTCGGCAATGCTGCAACTGGACTTTAACCCAACCGGAGACGAAAATGCGCCGGTATTTGCCTGTCTGGTCGGTAAAGGAATAACATTTGACTCCGGTGGCTACAGCCTGAAACCATCCAACTTTATGACGGCGATGAAAGCTGATATGGGCGGTGCGGGTACCATCACCGGTGGTCTTGGCTTGGCGATCCTTCGAGGCCTCAACAAGCGCGTCAAACTGATCTTGTGCTGTGCGGAAAATATGGTGTCGGGCCGGGCGTTGAAATTGGGTGATATCATCACTTACAAAAACGGTACCACAGTCGAAATCATGAATACCGATGCAGAAGGGCGTCTGGTACTGGCGGATGGCTTAATCTATGCGAGTGAGCAGAACCCTGAATTGATCATCGACTGCGCCACGTTGACCGGCGCGGCGAAAAACGCCTTGGGTAACGATTATCACGCTCTGATGAGCTTTGATGAGCAGCTTTCCCACAGCGCTTTGACTGCGGCAGCCGAAGAAAAAGAGGGCTTGTGGCCTCTTCCTCTGGCAGATTTCCACCGCGATATGCTGCCGTCAAACTTTGCTGACCTGTCCAATATCAGCTCTGGCGATTACTCACCGGGTGCCAGCACGGCAGCGGCATTCCTGTCTTACTTTGTTAATGACTACAAAAAAGGCTGGCTGCATTTCGACTGTGCGGCAACTTACCGCAAAGCAGCGACGGATAAATGGGCCGCAGGTGCCACCGGAATTGGCGTACGTACACTAGCGCGAATTATTAACCAATAACATTTCAGTGAAACAGAGGCAGCCTATAGGGCTGCCTGATAATGATAAAGATAGACGTATAAGGAAACGATATGGCTCTGGAAAGAACATTTTCAATCATTAAGCCTGATGCAGTAGAGCGTAATCTGATTGGTGAGATCTATCATCGAATCGAAAAAGCGGGGCTAAAAATCATTGCTGCTAAGATGGTTCACCTGACCGAAGAGCAGGTAAGCGGTTTTTATGCTGAGCATGAAGGTAAGCCATTTTTTGAGCCGCTGAAAGAGTTCATGACCTCTGGGCCTATCATGGTTCAGGTGCTGGAAGGCGAACGCGCAATCAGTCGCTACCGTGAGTTGATGGGAAAAACTAACCCGGAAGAAGCGGCGTGCGGTACCCTTCGAGCCGATTATGCGCTGAGCATGCGCCATAACTCAGTACACGGTTCGGACAGCCCAGCATCCGCTGCGCGTGAAATCGAGTTCTTTTTCCCACACTCAGAGATCCACCCTCGCTAAGTGTCAGCCTGATTAAACACAGAAAGCCCTGAGCACGCTCAGGGCTTTGTTATTTCTCGGTGCCGGAAACTTAAGGTGAACCAAAGACTGGTCAGGTGGCCTAGAGCATATCCAGGGCTTTTTCTAACGCTTGGATTAGCCTGTCGACATCTTGCTGACTATTGTATAGGCCAAAAGAGACCCGAATCGTCCCGGTTAGCTTGAGTGCATCCATCAAAGGATGGGCACAATGGTGACCGGAGCGGACCGCGATGCCTTGTTGATCAAGCAGGGTGGCTACATCCTGATGGTGAACGCCATCAACCACAAAGCTAAGCAGTGATGCGCCAGGTTGATAACCGACAACCGTCACATCGGGCAGCTGACACAATTTCTGATAGCAATCGGCTTGTAAACTGGCCAGATGTGCTTCGACTTCGTTCAGCGGATACTGCTGATACCAGTCAATCGCAGTGGCCAGTGCCAAGGCACCGGCGACATTCGGAGTGCCGGCCTCAAATTTGCCGGGCAGGCCCGTGTAAGTGGTACCGTCAAAGCTGACCCGTTCGACCATTTTCCCGCCGCCATGCCAGGGGGGCATCGCTTCAAGCAGCGCCAGTTTGCCATACAGCACACCGATACCGGCTGGTGCATACAGCTTGTGTCCGGAAAACACGTAGAAGTCGGCATTAAGCGCCGCGACATTGACCGGTTCGTGGACAATGCCCTGCGCGCCGTCGACCACCACCACCGCACCGACTTGGTGGGCAAGCCCAATAATGGTTTCTATCGGCTGACGGCTGCCGGTGACATTGGTGATATGGGCCACTGCGACGATTTTGGTCCGTGGGCTCAGAAGCTGCTTAAACTCAGCCATATCAAGCTGACAATCGGCGTTTATGGGCAGCTTAACCACTTTGGCGCCGGTTTGCTGGGCGACAATTTGCCAGGGAACGATATTGGCATGGTGCTCCATTTCGCCGACCAGAATTTCATCGCCTGGCTGCAAAGTGTTGCGCGCGTATGTCTGCGCAATCAGGTTGAGCGCTTCCGTTGCACCGCGGGTCCAGATGATCTCCTGAGTTCGGGCTGCGCCGATGAAGCTGGCAACCCGCTGACGCGCTGCTTCAAACTGACTGGTTGCCTGTGCAGTGAGTGCATGGCTACCACGGTGGACGTTGGCGTTTTGCCGGCTGTAATAGTGGCTGATGGCATCTATGACTGACTGCGGCTTTTGTGTGGTCGCCGCGCTGTCCAGATAGCACAGCGGCTGACCATTTACCTGTTGTTGCAGGGCCGGAAACTGGCTTCGAATAGCGTCTACCTTCATGCCTCATCACCCAGTATGTGGTAATGCAGCGTCGGCAGTACCACCATAGGTTCGGCGACCGACCAGGCGTGTGCTTTACCTGACAGATGAATAATAATTTCCATCGCGAATTCAAGCGCGGTGCCAGGTCCCTGACTGGTGATCAGGTTGTGATTGATATCCAGAGTAACTCGTTTACTGCGCCATTTATCTGCCGCTATGTTCGACTGAAAGCCAGGGTGACAGGTCATGATGGCTTCGGGATACAGCTTGTGGTGAGCGAGCACCAGCGCTGGGGCCGCACAGATGGCGGCGACCAGTTTACCGTCATACATCTGCTGTTTTACGATTTCCACTAATACGGTACTGTCGCGGAACGTTTCTGCCCCGCCGACACCACCGGGCAGAATAACCGCATCAAATTCCTCGTCGGCGACATCCACCAGTTTACAGTCGGCCGTCAGCGTGACGCCACGGGACGCTTTCATCGATAACTGACCTTCGAAATCGGCACTGGCGACGATAACCTGATAACCGGCTCGTACCATCATATCGATGATGGTCACCGCTTCCATTTCTTCACTGCCAGGCGCAATTGGCACCAGTACTTTCTTGCTCATTGCTTGTTCCAGCCTTGTTCTATCTGTTTGATTGCCGAATACAGGGCCTGATTTTGCGGCAGCGTCAGGCCGTGCTTTTGGGCGATATTGAGTAAATGTCCGGTAATAAAGTCTATCTCGCTTTGGCGCCGATAGAAAATATCCTGCTGCATGGAAGAGTAGTTGGCGGCAGTCGCCTCGGCAACCTGATAGACACGTTGCAGCAAATCCTCTGCTGTGACCTCAATCCCTTCAGCGCGCATTACTTGGGCAACTTCGGTGACCAATTGCTCCAATGTACTGGTGAAACGGGGCTCAAGCAGTTGTCCGTTGCTAATCTGGTGCAGAGCGGTCAGTGGATTGATCGCGCAATTGATCGCCAGCTTTTGCCACAGCGCCTGTTGGATGTCCGGTTGCCAGCTCACTGGTGGCAGAGCGTGTTGCATCACTTCGCTGACGAAGGCACATTGAGTCGCCAACTGGTTGTAAGGGCCGATTTGTGTCGTCCCGTTACCGGTGTGGCGGACATGGTTTGCATCAACACGATAGGCACCATGGCTGGTGGTGGCCAGCAGCAATGGATTGCGCGGCAGCAGTGTGGCGACGTTTTCCGCTGTGCCCATACCGTTATGCATCAGTACAATAATGGTTTCATCGGCAATCAGGTTTTTTAGCGATTGCATTGCGCCGCTTACCTGGCCGGCTTTGACTGTCACCAGTAATAGGTCACACTGTTGCAGTTGTTCTGACTGGCAATTGGCAAATTGTTGCACAGGGTGCTGATCCAATTGTAACTCTAGGCTGGTGGCTGACTGGCGTGACCAGAGCCCCACGTTGTGGCCTGCTGACTGTAAACTGCATGCCCAAAGGGCGCCGATTGCGCCGGGGCCTAACACGACGATATTCATTATCCGGACTCCATGCATAGAAGCGCAAAGGATACCCCTGATATCAAAGCATTAAAACCCGGCAGCGAAACAAAAATGGCACCCTAAGGTGCCATTTGTCACTCTTGCAGCCTGCTTAGAAGCTGTACTGAACGCGGTAGATTAGAGCATCACCGTAGTGCTGGCCTTGACCCTGGCCGTATACGCCCAGTTTGTTATTGAAGTAACGGTACTGAACTGCAGTAGAGAACTGGTCTGTTACGTGCCAGAACAGAATTGCGGCACCGTTGATACCGTTTTTGCCGCCTTGGTTGGTGGCATACTGGTCGTTGCGATCGAATTCGATTTCGTTCCAGTTAACCAGTGAGAAGTTCTGGCCAAAAGCTTGGAAGGCATAGCGTGCAGTCCAACCAGCCATATAGCCGTTCGCACCATTAACGTTTTGGTAAGTACCAAATTGGTCCCAAGAGGTGATCTCGTGTACACCAACCCAAGGTTTGAAGAACCAGTTCTCACCTTGCAGTGCCGTATAGCCCAGACCCAACACACGGTTCTGCTCGCTTTGGTTAGCATTGTCGTGGTTGTAGACCTGACCGTACAGGCTCATGCCGCTGTCACCCAGATAGACGTGCGCAGTACCTTTCAGAGATGCTTTGCGCTGTTCTTGTGATTTGCCGACGTTTTCGTAATCGTAAAAGCCGTACAGTTCACCCCAGGTGAAACCTGCACCGCCATCAATACCGATTACATACTGGTTACGGGTTTTAGCGGTATCGCGATCTCTGATTGGATTTGGACCGTGATCCCAAGACTGGTGATCCAGATAGACATTACCAAAACCGTACAGGTATTCAGCTTGAGCAGGAATGGCAGAAACTGCCGCAATAACGCCAAGCGCTAAAAGTGATTTACGCATAAGGGGACTCTCTATAATTTGTTCCAAAAACGGTGTTCGTGTTCTGTGGCACAAATCCTTTGCGCACTAGCAGGGAGAATTTTAACGATAAAAATCTCAATTTAAAGTGGTCAGATCTGCAAATTGCATCATTTTAGGTGATGGAGATCATGTTTTTATCACTTAGTGCAAGATGGTGGGAACTTTGCGCTTTATGGCATCATTATTTCGACAAATAAAACCAATTACCACATTGAAATGGTGAATATTCAGCCGCTTGATTGAGTGATGGTCAAAGTGATCGCGTAGCCATCTTTATGCGTATCAGTGAAAAACAGTCAGGAGCCGTGATGAAAGAGATAATGCTTTTTCCGTTGGGATCGGTGGTTTTACCCGAAGGTAAAATGAGATTGAGAATTTTCGAGCAAAGGTACAAGCGACTGGTTTCTCAGGCGATGAAAGGTGATGGCACGTTTGGTATTTGCCTGGTTGAGCGAGGAGACGAGGAGCCGCGCTTTCAGCTGTCTTCTATCGGCACTCAAGTGCAAATTGTCGACTTTGATACCTTGTCGGACGGGCTGCTGGGGATAACAGTCGCGGGCTTAAAGCGTTTTCAAATCCGTTCGGTGCGAACAGAGTCCGATGGACTGCGGATCGCTTCAGTGCAATGGCTGCCAAGTTGGCCGGTAGCAAAGCTGGAAGCTGAGCAGGAATACATCAGTGTACAACTGCAGAATGTTTACCGTCGATTCCCGGAAATTGGTCACCTCTATCAGCAATGTTTTTTTGACGATGCCAGTTGGGTAAGTCAACGTTGGCTAGAGCTGCTACCAGTTCCTAATCGGCAGTTTGATTACCTCAACAAGCAAACCAGTTGCGAGGAGACGATGCGTTTTCTCTCTTCGACGATAGAGAAGTAGCCCCATACAAGCAGCTATACTGGAGTCAGGTGTCACGTTTACAGTGGTACTAATGACATTTCATCAAATCAAGGGCGCGATATGACAGGGAAACAACCTCAGGATTACGGTCGTCGTGAGTGGGCGGCCGTTATGGCTCAGGTCCAGGTGCAAGACAAGCCCGCCTTTGCGGTCGTGTTTAAGTATTTTTCTCCTCGCCTGAAGCAGTTTGCTTACAAACACGTGGGTAACGAACAAGTTGCGCTGGAAATAGTGCAGGAAGCCATGACGACGGTATGGCAGAAATCCCATCTGTTTGATGGTAGCAAAAGCTCGTTGTCGACCTGGATTTATACGATAGCGCGTAACTTGTGTTTTGATTTACTGCGTAAACAACGGGGCAAACAGCAGCACATTCTCGCCGAAGATATCTGGCCGGAAGACTATTATCCACCGGATCTTATTGAGCATTACGCACCTGAACAGGAGATGCTCAAGGAACAAATTCTGCGATATCTGGATCTGCTTCCAGAGTCGCAGCGCAAAGTCGTACAGGCAGTGTATCTGGAAGATTTGCCCCACCAGCAGGTGGCGGAAATGTTTGACTTACCCCTTGGAACAGTCAAATCCAGACTACGCCTGGCCGTAGAGAAATTAAGACATTCGATAGAGGCAGAGCGGTTATGAATCACCATCCTGACAGAACAACATTACAGCGCTATGCGCAAGGTGACATTGATGCGGTGTTGGGAGTTGCAGTCGCCACTCACCTGGATCACTGCAATCATTGTCATCGGCAGATCGCCAAGTTCGAGCGCAAGGCTGGTTTGAGTCTGGAAAAGTTAGCTGTCAAGCACCAGGACACGGTGGAAGGTAATGAAATACTGGCTGGAATGCTGGAACAAATCGTTGCGTCGGATGTGTCGTTCGAGCGCCGAACTAAACCACAGCTAAGCCAGGTGACCGTCAGTGGCAAACAGTTTACCCTGCCACGGAGTCTGAGTGGGCTGGTGGCAAAAATGGGTGATTGGCGCAGTTATGGTGGCAAGGTATTTAGTGCCGCTGTCGCGGTAGAAGACCAGGCAAGAATCCACCTGATGTACATTAGCCCGGACGTTAAAATTCCGCAGCACACCCACAAAGGCATCGAAGCAACCATAGTGTTGCATGGCGGATTCAGTGACGAAGATGGTCATTATCATCCGGGAGATTACCTACTGAGGGATGGTTCGGTATCCCACAGCCCATACACCCAACCGGGCGAAGAGTGCCTCTGTCTGTCGGTGTTAACTGAGCCGATGCTGTTCACCCAAGGGGTTGCGCGGATCTTTAACCGGTTTGGTAAGGGACTGTACCCTTAATGCTCGGGGTTAAAAGCGATACCCTCGGGTATAATAAGGGCTGCATTGTGCAGCCCTTATCTGTTTGTATCACTCGTTACGCGGATTAGGAAGGGGAGCTCGGCTCCGTCTGCTGCTCAACGACCGAATCTTGCTGGTGGTGATTTTGCGCCTTATCCAACAAACGCTGGAAATAGTGACGCAGAGAATAGAGCATGATCAGGCTCGGTATGACCATCAGCGATGTCAGGATAAAGAACATTGACCAGTCGTTCAGCATGTCCGCCAATTCCCCGCTGAAAGAGGCCAGCGTAGTGCGACCAAAGTTACCCAACGACGCCAGCAAGGCATACTGGGTAGCCGAGAACGCCTGTCCGGTTAATACCGTCAGGAAAGAGACGAATGCGACGGTAGAAAACGCAGTGGTGAAGTTATCGACGATAATGGTCGCCAAAAACAGCGTCTCACTCGGGCCGGTCTGGGCTATCCAGGCAAACATCAGGTTACTGGAGGCCATGGCAATTCCGCCGATCATCAGACCGCGGACGATACCAAAGCGGACATTGAACATACTGCCCACCAATGTAAATAGGATAGTGAATCCCCAACCAATTAACTTCGAGTAGTAGCCGATCTGCTCATTGCTAAAGCCAACTTCTTTGTAGAAGGTGATCGACATCCGGCCCAAAAACGCTTCGCCAATCTTAAACAGGAAGACGAATAACAATAGTGTGATGGCCACTCTGACGCCGTTGCGTTTGAAGAAATCCAGGAAAGGTTCGATGACCGTCACGGTTAACCATGCTACAACCTTCGAACCGACCACTTCATTGTGGCGTCGTTCGGCAGCGCTCTGTAATTGCTCACGCGCAGTAACAGGTTCACCGACCAGCAGGGTGAATAACATCAGAATGGCGACAACTGCGGCCATGCCATAATAGACACCGTTCCAGCCAATACTATCGGCATTGATAAACGCCAGGTAGCCAGGCAGCGAATAGCCGGTCCACCACCCGATGACCGCCATGGCAGATGCCTGGGGTAATTTGGAAGATTGGGATTTCGGGAAACTGTCAATCCGGAATGCATCGATGGCAATATCCTGTGTGGCAGAAGCGATAGCTATCCCCAGCGCCAGCATAGAAGTAAACATCAGATCATTGGCTGGATTTACACCGGCGATAAGCAGAGTGCAGACCAGCACCAAGCTCTGGCAGAGAAATATCCAGCTGCGGCGCTGGCCTAGTAACGGATGCAGCAGCGGCAGCTTCACCCGGTCTACCAGGGGAGCCCAGAGGAAATTGATCGCATAGACCGCAAACACACTACCAAAATACCCAATCGCGGCCCGGGTCAAACCGGCGTCTTTCAACCAGCCGGACATATTCGAACCAATCAACACCCAGGGGAAACCACTGGAACAGCCGAGCATAAATACCCACAGCAGACGTTTATCCATATAGCTGCGAATCGTCTCGATCCACGATGGTTGAGTGGAATCTTCGGAAATCATAACCAATCCTTGTCTAGTTCTGTTGTCCAGTGGCGTTGTAAATTAACCATAGTGACCTGTATTTCTTTTATCCGGCATTACTGTCTGCAGTTATTCGCGATTAGGGTTTCAGCGTCATCTTGTTGATAACAATAGCTGAGACCGGAACATCACGCATAAATCCGACGCTGCGAGTCGGCTTAGTTGCCATCGCCTGAATCACTTCAAACCCTTCAGTTACCTGGCCAAATACGGCATAACCCGGGGGACGCTTGTCAAAGTCCAGGAAGGTATTGTCGGCCAGATTGATATAGAACTGCCGGGTCGCAGAATCCGGGTCGTTGGTCCTTGCCATGGCAACCGAGGCAGTCAGGTTTGATAAACCGTTGCTGGCCTCGTTTTTGATCGGCGGATAAGTCGGCAATTGGTTGAGTTCAGCGTCAAAACCACCGCCCTGAGCCATAAAGCCCGGAATCACACGGTGAAACTGGCTGCCGACATAACTGCCGTCTTCAACATAACGGATAAAGTTGGCAACGCTGACAGGGGCCTTATCCTGGTTCAGTTCGATGGTGAAATTGCCCAGGTTAGTTTCCACCATTACGCTTGGCGCGGCAAAAGCGGCAGAGCTGATCAGAAACAAACCGGCTATGATTGATTTCCACATTAGAAACGTTCCTGCATGTAGTTACGAAGTTCACGGTCATTGGCAATTTCTTTCAGTACCAAATTGACCACATCATTCAATACCATCTCGATTTCTTCGTCCGATGCACTCAGTGCGCCGGTGCGGGTCGCGGTACCATTATACTCCTTCACCAGTTTGCCCTGAGGAGTTTCAGCGGTTAATTCGACGGTCACTTTACCGTCCATTTGATTTTCCATCACAGTGTGTTTAACCGTTACCAGTGCCTGCTGGATTTCAATTGCAATGGAATTTTCGCTGTTGACCGTGGAACGGAAACCTTGAGACTCAAACTGTTGCAGCAGCGCGTTTTCAAACGCAATACGAACATTCTGCTTGGCGTGCAGCGGTTGAATGTTCGAGCGGCCACTGTCGACCAGAGCGACATACTGCGCTGAACGTACATCTTTACTGGTTAAAGTAAAGGCGCTGTCTTTAACTATGTCACTTTTACTCAGGGTGGCTTGGGGCGCAAAATTCAGCTGTGGTTGTTCCGGTGCCGAACATGCCGTTAATAATACAATTGACGCTGCCAGTAGCATTTTCTTCATGCGAGTTTCCTTGCGTTCTTTCTTTTCTGAGGTAAAGGATTGCTAATAAAGTAAGTGAACTATTTAGTGGCTTGTAAAACAACAAATTTATTATTCGCTGCAACAGTTTTGACCTGATTTTTACCAAACAACCTTTTTAACTTACCATCGTATCCGAGGTGACGATTGCCGATAACTAATAATTGGCCACCAGGGCTGAGAACATGCTTTGCATCACAGAACATTTGCCAGGCGATATGATCTGTAATGGCCAATTGTTGATGGAACGGTGGATTACACAGAACCAAATCGGCCTGATCAGCGGCAAACCCGTCCAGACAGTTGTTGACCTTCAGCGTGACGCGTTCCGTTGCAATTTGATTTTGCTCCAGATTGTGACGGGCAGAAGCCACCGCCATGATGCTTTCATCGACACAGGTGATATGGGCTTGCGGGTTAAGTCTGGCGATGGCGACACTCAACACACCGTTACCACAGCCGAGGTCGATAACTCGCTGAATCTGCTCAGACTGGGGAAGGTGTTGCAGAAAAAATCGCGCACCGAGATCCAGGCTCTCTCCGGAATAGACATTGGGCCAGTTAGCCAAATTCAGGTTGTGCTCTGCAACTTGCCAACGGGTTAACGGCTCCACCGTCTGGCCAGGCTGACAATCTGGCTGGCTGAATACCAGTCGGTGTTTTTTCCACGCCAGCGAGGTGGTGGTGGTGCCGAGGTACTTTTCGAACAGCTTTAACGTTGAGCTATGAATTTCGCGCGCTTTATTCACCGCAATCACCTGACAACCATCAGCCAGCGACTGGCGCAACTGAGACAGTATCCAGATTAAGTGGCGATTGTTTTTCGGCAGTTGTAACAGTACCAACTGCGTGTTTGCAGGAACGGCGTCCATTGTGCTTAGTTGCTGAATCGGCCGGCAAGCGTTGTGCTGCAAATTCCGTTCAGTAGCCAACCAACTGATATGGGAGTCACTCATCATGGTGACATTGTGCCGGGCAGAAAACCAGCAGCTCAAAGCCCCAAAATGGTCATCGATGATCAATATGTTACGACCTTCGGCCAGTTGCAGCTCTTCGACGTGTCGAATCAGATACTCATCACCCGCATCCCAGGCTTGCAATTGTTCATGTTTTCGTACAGGAAATCGCTGCAACTGCAGTGGGCGATCAAATAAGGAGAGCTCAGTGTTCATAATGATGCTTATTTTTAAGATTCTTGGCAGATATTCTCGCAGATAGCGGTAAAAAGAAAACCAAATCTTCCGATTTAGATTCGGTCGAGTTAGTATGGCGCCGCGCAGCATACAGGCTGTATATGGAATTTATCGAGGTAACGTTGTCATGATACAGGAATTAGTGGAAACGAAACTCCATAACGCATTTAATCCAGACTACCTGAAAGTCGTGAATGAGAGCTATATGCACAATGTGCCGGCTGGATCAGAAAGTCACTTCAAAGTCATCGTTGTCAGCGATCAATTCGATGGTTTGCGTCTCCTTGGACGTCACCGACTGGTGAACCAGGCTTTGGCTGACGAATTGGCTGAGCACATTCACGCATTGTCGATTCATACCTACACTAAGAGTGAATGGCAACAACAGAATCAGCTCGTTCCTGACAGCCCCAAGTGTATGGGGGGCGGCAAGTCTTCTTCGAGCTAATTGTTAGCAGTAAGGTTAAATGTTCGTGAACATAACCCTTATTGGGTAAGGGTTACTTTGCTATTCATTGGTCTCGAACTGCAACAGATAAAATGCCAATTTTTCCTTTGTGTAAGCAATATTTCGGCTTTGTGCGATGGCTCAAAGTTATGAAGATTGATACTCCGAAAAGCCTCAAAACTAGAGGTTTTCATTCTGGATACCCATCATTGGTCGTGGCATCTAACGCGTAAAAAATGCTAGACTACGGCACCTGATAATTCTCACCATGTTTCAAATATGAGAATTTTAATAGGATGTTGCGATTTTGGTGTCATGAGCACACCGAGATTGGACACTGATGTCGTGTCTATAAGTTACGCAATCTAAAGAATCTTTTTCCCGATAAAAGTAGTGCAAGTGCGTATGATTACAATAAAAAAGGGATTGGACCTTCCTATCGCGGGAGCTCCTTCCCAGGTGATAAATGATGGCAAAACCATCACTAAAGTCGCCTTGCTTGGCGAAGAGTACGTGGGTATGCGTCCTACCATGCATATCCGCGTTGGTGATGAAGTGAAAAAAGCTCAGGTTCTTTTTGAAGACAAGAAGAATCCAGGTGTTAAATTCACTTCACCAGCAAGCGGTAAAGTTATCGAAGTAAATCGTGGAGCTAAGCGTGTGCTGCAATCCGTAGTGATTGAAGTTGCAGGTGAAGAACAGATTACTTTTGATAAGTTTGAAGCTGGCCAACTGGCGGGTCTTGATCGCGAAGTGATCAAAACTCAGCTGGTCGAGTCTGGCATGTGGACCGCGTTACGTACTCGTCCGTTCAGCAAGGTTCCAGCGGTTGATGCAACCACTCAGGCGATCTTTGTTACTGCGATGGATACTAATCCTCTCGCGGCACAACCTGAACTCATCATCAACGAGCAAGCGGAAGCGTTTGTCGCTGGTCTGGACATTCTAGCCCGCCTGACTGACGGTAAGGTTTACGTATGTAAATCTGGTTCAAGTTTACCGCGCAGTTCTCAATCTAATGTTGAAGAGCATGTATTCGACGGTCCACATCCTGCGGGTCTGGCCGGAACTCACATGCATTTCCTCTATCCGGTAAACGCTGAACATGTTGCCTGGAGCATCAATTACCAAGACGTAATCGCGTTCGGTAAATTGTTCCTGACCGGCGAGCTTTATGCGGAACGCGTGGTCGCTCTGGGTGGACCTGTGGTCAACAACCCACGCCTGGTTCGGACCATCATCGGCGCGAGCGTCAACGAGCTAACCGACAACGAGCTGATGCCTGGCGAAGTTCGTGTTATCTCTGGCTCTGTTTTGGCTGGCGTTAAAGCTACTGGTCCTCACGCCTACCTGGGTCGTTACCATTTACAGGTTTCCGTGCTGCGTGAAGGTCGTGATAAAGAGCTGTTTGGCTGGGCAATGCCTGGTAAAAACCGTTTCTCTGTCACTCGCTCTTACCTTGGTCACTTGTTTAAAGGTCAGCTGTTCAACATGACAACTTCGACCAATGGTAGTGACCGCGCCATGGTTCCGATCGGTAACTACGAACAGGTAATGCCGCTTGATATGGAACCAACACTGCTGCTGCGTGATCTGTGTGCCGGTGATAGCGACAGTGCTCAGGCACTGGGTGCGCTGGAACTGGACGAGGAAGATCTGGCACTGTGTACCTTTGTATGTCCTGGTAAATACGAGTATGGTCCGTTACTGCGTGAGTGCCTGGATAAGATTGAGAAGGAAGGGTAAATTTCATGCTTAAGAAGTTTCTTGAAGACATCGAGCATCATTTTGAGCCTGGTGGTAAACATGAAAAATGGTTTGCCCTTTATGAAGCAGCTGCAACGCTGTTCTATACGCCTGGCCTGGTAACCAAAAAAAGCTCGCACGTTCGTGACAGCGTTGACCTGAAACGTATCATGATCATGGTATGGTTCGCCGTATTCCCAGCAATGTTCTGGGGTATGTACAATGCTGGCGGACAAGCAATTGCAGCGCTGAATCACCTGTATACCGGTGACCAGCTGGCAGCCGTGATCAGTGGCAACTGGCACTACTGGTTGACGGAAGGCCTGGGTGCAACCTTATCTGCTGATGCCGGATGGGGTAGCAAAATGCTACTCGGTGCGACTTACTTCCTGCCAATTTACGCCACGGTATTTATAGTCGGTGGTTTCTGGGAAGTGCTGTTCTGTATGGTGCGTAAGCACGAAGTCAACGAAGGTTTCTTTGTTACTTCTATCCTGTTCGCATTGATCGTTCCGCCAACACTACCTCTGTGGCAAGCCGCTATGGGTATTACCTTCGGTGTGGTTGTCGCCAAAGAGATCTTTGGTGGTACCGGACGTAACTTCCTTAACCCGGCACTTGCGGGGCGTGCATTCCTGTTCTTCGCTTACCCAGCGCAGATTTCTGGTGACGTCGTTTGGACAGCCGCTGACGGCTTCTCTGGTGCAACGGCGCTTAGTCAGTGGGCTCAAGGTGGTAACGGTGCTCTGATGAACAACGTGACCGGCGCGCCTATCACTTGGATGGATGCATTCATCGGTAACATTCCTGGTTCCATTGGTGAAGTGTCAACTCTGGCACTGCTGATTGGTGCAGCGATGATCGTCTACATGCGTATTGCTTCCTGGCGTATCATTGCCGGTGTGATGGTGGGTATGATTGCGCTTTCTACGCTGTTCAACCTGATCGGTTCCGACACTAACGCGATGTTTAACATGCCTTGGCACTGGCACCTGGTCCTGGGTGGTTTTGCTTTCGGTATGCTGTTTATGGCGACAGACCCGGTTTCTGCTTCCTTTACCAATACAGGTAAATGGTGGTACGGCATCCTGATCGGTGCAATGTGTGTACTTATCCGTGTAGTTAACCCGGCTTACCCTGAAGGTATGATGCTGGCAATTCTATTCGCGAACCTGTTTGCACCTCTGTTCGACCACATCGTGATTGAGAAGAACATCAAGCGGAGAAAAGCACGCTATGGCAAGTAATAACGATAGCATTAAAAATACGCTGTTTGTTGTTATCACGTTGAGCCTGGTGTGCTCAATCATTGTATCAACAGCAGCCGTTGGCCTGCGCGATAAGCAGAAAGCAAACGCAGCGCTGGATAAGCAGACTAAGATCCTGGAAGTTGCCGGCATCACAGAGCAGGGCAAAGTGCCTGAACTGTATGCGCAGTATATTGAGCCGAAAATGGTCGACTTCGAAACTGGTGATTTTGTCGAAGGCAATGCCGCTACTTACGACCAGCGTAAAGCAGCGAAAGATCCGGCCCAGTCGGTCAAACTGACTGCGGAAGAAGACGAAGCTAAGATCCAGCGCCGTGCCAATACCGGCGTGGTCTATCTGGTTAAACAGGATAATGCAGTGTCTAAGGTCATCGTGCCGATTCACGGTAAAGGCCTGTGGTCTATGATGTACGCGTTTGTCGCGGTAGAAACCGATGGTAATACCGTGTCAGGCATTACTTATTACGAACAGGGTGAAACTCCTGGATTAGGTGGCGAAGTTGAAAACCCAGCTTGGCGTAACCAGTTCGTGGGTAAAAAACTGTTCGACAGTAACCACAAGCCTGCCATCAAGATCGTTAAAGGTGGCGCACCTGCTGGTTCTGAACACGGTGTTGATGCCCTGTCTGGCGCAACCCTTACCAGTAACGGTGTCCAAAACACATTTGACTTCTGGTTAGGCGAAATGGGCTTTGGTCCATTCCTAGCAAAAGTTCGTGACGGAGGTCTGAACTAATGTCTAGTGCAAAGAGTATTAGAAAGAGCGTGCTGGCGCCGGTGTTTGATAACAACCCGATCGCGCTACAGGTTCTGGGTGTATGTTCTGCTCTGGCAGTTACTACTAAATTAGAAACTGCATTTGTAATGACTCTGGCTGTGACTTTCGTTACCGCCCTGTCTAACTTTTCAGTTTCTCTGATTCGTCATCACATCCCTAACAGTGTACGTATCATCGTTCAGATGGCGATTATCGCGTCACTGGTAATCGTGGTTGACCAAATCCTGAAAGCTTACCTGTACGACATCTCCAAGCAACTGTCGGTATTCGTTGGTCTGATTATCACCAACTGTATCGTAATGGGTCGTGCTGAAGCGTTCGCGATGAAGTCTGCGCCAATTCCTTCGTTTATCGACGGTATTGGTAACGGTCTGGGTTACGGTTTTGTCCTGATCACTGTCGGTTTCTTCCGTGAGTTGTTGGGTAGCGGCAAACTGTTCGGAATGGAAGTTCTGCCACTGATCAGTAACGGTGGATGGTATCAGCCGAATGGCCTGATGCTGCTTGCCCCTTCAGCATTCTTCCTGATCGGCTTCTTGATCTGGGTGATTCGTATCTTCAAACCTGAGCAAGTAGAAGCGAAGGAGTAGGGGAGTTATGGAACATTACATCAGTCTATTAGTTAAATCGATTTTTATCGAAAACATGGCTCTGGCTTTCTTCTTGGGTATGTGTACATTCCTGGCAGTATCGAAGAAAGTAAAGACCTCTTTCGGCCTGGGTGTTGCCGTGGTTGTGGTACTGACTATTGCGGTACCGGTAAACAACCTGGTCTACAACCTGGTACTTAGAGAGAATGCCTTGCTTGAAGGTGTGGATTTGAGCTTCCTCAACTTCATTACCTTTATTGGCGTTATCGCGGCCCTGGTACAGATTCTGGAAATGGTGCTTGACCGCTTCTTCCCACCTCTGTACAACGCGCTGGGTATTTTCCTGCCATTGATCACAGTTAACTGTGCCATCTTTGGTGGCGTATCTTTCATGGTTCAGCGTGACTACAACTTTGCAGAATCCGTTGTGTACGGCTTCGGTTCAGGCGTAGGCTGGATGCTGGCTATCGTAGCGCTTGCAGGTATCCGCGAGAAAATGAAGTACTCTGACGTACCTCCTGGCCTGCGTGGCTTGGGTATCACCTTTATCACGGTCGGTCTTATGGCGTTGGGCTTTATGTCTTTCTCTGGTGTTCAACTGTAAGTCGGGTAAACCGCAACAATTAAGGAATAGACAATGGTCATTATTCTTGGTGTAGTGATGTTTACCCTGATTGTACTGGCGCTGGTTTTAGTGATTCTGTTCGCTAAGTCAAAGCTGGTACCAACAGGTGACATTACAATCTCTGTAAACGGCGATCCTGAAAAAGCGATCGTTACCCAACCGGGCGGTAAGCTGCTCGGCGCACTGGCAGGTGCTGGTGTATTCGTATCTTCTGCCTGTGGTGGCGGTGGCTCTTGTGGTCAGTGTAAAGTGAAAGTGAAGTCGGGCGGTGGTGACATCCTACCTACTGAACTGGATCACATCTCTAAAGGCGAAGCGCGCGAAGGCGAGCGTCTGGCTTGTCAGGTGGCAGTGAAAACTGACATGGACATTGAACTGCCAGAAGAAATCTTCGGTGTTAAGAAGTGGGAATGTGAAGTTATTTCAAACGATAACAAAGCGACATTCATCAAAGAGCTTAAGCTGCAGATTCCTGACGGTGAATCAGTGCCTTTCCGCGCTGGTGGTTACATTCAGATTGAAGCGCCAGCTCACCACGTGAAATACGCCGACTTCGACGTTCCTGAGGAATATCGTGAAGATTGGGACAAGTTCAACCTCTTCCGTTACGAGTCCAAAGTCAACGATGAGACAATCCGCGCTTACTCTATGGCCAACTATCCGGAAGAAGAAGGCATTATTATGCTGAACGTGCGTATCGCTACGCCGCCGCCTAATAATCCTGATGTACCACCGGGTATCATGTCCTCTTACATCTGGTCATTGAAACCAGGTGACAAGTGTACAATCTCTGGTCCGTTCGGTGAGTTCTTTGCCAAAGAGACTGATGCTGAGATGGTATTTGTGGGCGGTGGTGCTGGTATGGCACCAATGCGTTCTCACATCTTCGACCAACTTAAGCGTCTGAAATCTAAGCGCAAGATGTCTTTCTGGTACGGTGCACGTTCTAAGCGTGAAATGTTCTATGTAGAAGATTTCGATATGCTGCAAGATGAGAACGACAACTTCGTATGGCATTGTGCCCTGTCTGATCCTCTGCCAGAGGACAACTGGGATGGCTATACCGGCTTTATCCATAACGTACTGTATGAAAACTACCTGCGTGATCATGAAGCCCCAGAAGATTGTGAGTACTACATGTGTGGTCCACCTATGATGAACGCTGCCGTTATTGGCATGCTGAAAGATCTGGGTGTCGAGGATGAAAACATCCTGTTGGATGACTTCGGTGGTTAATTCACTCAAGTGATAAAATTCATGGCTGACTCAGATGAGTCAGCCATTATTTTTTGAATGTTTATAGGCCTATATACGGTCTGAGTTACCGTATGCAGCCCTATCGATATTTATAGGAACTAAGGAGTATCCTAGTGAAAAAGTGGCTAGTTGCGTTTACTGCCTTATTGCTGCTGGCGGGCTGTGAAAAGCCGGTAGAGCAGGTGCATCTGAGCGGCCCGACTATGGGAACCAGCTATAACGTTAAATATATCCAAGCTGACGGCCTGCCATCCCCAGAAGCGATGCAGGCAGAAATCGATCGACTGCTGGAGCAGGTTAACGATCAGATGTCCACTTACCGTAAAGATTCCGAGTTGAGTCGCTTTAATCAGTTCCGTGGTTCGGAACCTTTTGCTGTCTCTCCAGAAACTGTCACTGTAGTCAAAGAGGCCATTCGGCTCAATCAGGTTACCCGCGGCGCACTGGATGTGACGGTAGGTCCCTTGGTGAACCTGTGGGGTTTTGGACCTGAAGCGCGCCGGGAAGTGGTGCCGAGTGATGAAGAACTGGCCGAACGAAAAGCAATGACTGGTATTGAACATCTCAGTGTCCAGGCTGGCAGTCTGCGTAAAGATTTACCGAGCTTGTATGTCGATCTTTCCACCATAGCCAAAGGTTGGGGGGTCGACGTGGTTGCCGATTACATTCAGGACCAGGGTGTGGCAAACTATATGGTCGAGGTCGGTGGCGAACTCAGGGTGAAAGGGACCAATCGTGAAGGCGTTCCATGGCGAATTGCGATTGAAAAGCCGACTAGCGAAGAACGCAGCGTACAGGAGATCATCGAGCCGGGAGACATGGCTATTGCGACTTCTGGCGATTATCGTAATTACTTTGAGCGTGATGGTATTCGTTACTCGCACATTATTGATCCAGCCACCGGCAAGCCGATCAATCACAAGGTGGTGTCAGTGACGGTATTGGACAAGTCTTCCATGACCGCCGATGGCCTGGCGACCGGTCTGATGGTATTGGGTGAACAAGTCGGTATCGAAGTGGCCAATCAGTACAATATCCCGGTATTGATGATCGTAAAAACCGACAACGGCTTTAAAGAAGTGGCATCGAATGCCTATAAGCCTTATCTTAAACAGCAAAGTACTAAGTGAGTCTGAATTATGAGTACATTTCTGATCACATTCGGCATTTTTCTATTTGTCATTGTCGCTATGGCAGTCGGTTACATCTTTCAGAAGAAAGTGGTAAAGGGCAGCTGTGGTGGATTAGGCTCGGTGGGCATTGAAAAGGTTTGTAACTGTCCTGAACCGTGCGATGCACGCAAAAAACGCGAAGCGAGAGAAGCGGCGCGTGCGGAAAAGCTCGCAGCCTGGAATAATGACCGTATCGCCTGATTTTTGACCATTTTTAAGAACTGAAGCCCGGCCCGCAATGCCGGGCTTTTTAGTTTTTACCGCTTGCGAGCGCGTTGAGCTGAACAAGCTATCGCCAATGGGCACTACCCAAACAGACCGCTCCTCATGTATACTGTGTTTATATACAGATGTAGAGTGAAATCCTTTGTCTGAGAATCCGGTTCGAAAAATAATACATGTCGATATGGACTGCTTTTTCGCCGCCGTTGAGATGCGTGACAACCCTGACTATCGTGATCGGCCATTAGCGGTAGGGGGGCATGAGAAGCAGCGCGGTGTGATCAGCACCTGCAACTACCAGGCGCGTGAGTTTGGTGTGCGCTCAGCCATGCCTACGGCGACAGCACTACGGCTCTGTCCTGGCTTGCTGGTGGTGAGGGGCCGGATGGCGGTGTATAAGCAGGTATCGCAGCAGATACGGCAAATATTTCTCCGGTATACGGATAAAATCGAGCCTCTGTCGCTGGATGAAGCCTACCTGGATGTCAGCGGATGTCCACTCTATCACGGCTCGGCGACTCTGATTGCCGAAGCCATTCGTCGAGACATCCGCCAGGAGCTTAACCTTACCGCGTCGGCAGGAGTGGCTCCGATAAAATTTCTGGCCAAAGTCGCCTCGGATATGAATAAGCCGGATGGTCAGGCGGTGATCCCGCCTCAGCAAGTACAACAAGTGATCGACGATTTGCCGCTGGAAAAACTTCCCGGAGTTGGCAAAGTTTCGCTGGCGAAACTGCAGCAGGCCGGGCTGTTTTTCTGCCGGGATGTCAGAGAGGCAGGTCACCGCGAACTGTTACTCAAGTTTGGCCGGCTCGGACAGTCGCTCTGGCAGCGCAGTCACGGTATTGATAACCGTCAGGTGGAGGTGTCTCGAGAGCGCAAATCGGTCGGTGTAGAACATACCTTCAGCCACAATATCGACAGTTATCAGCAGTGCTGGCAAGTGATAGAAGAGCAGCTGTATCCAGAACTGGTTAGGCGATTGGAGCGATCCTGTCCGGAGCGTGAGATTATCAAGCAAGGGATTAAAGTCAAGTTTGCCGACTTTAAATTAACCACCATAGAGCACCTTCACCCTCAGCTGGAACTGGCGTACTTTAAAGTGTTACTGCGGGAAATTCTGACCCGTCAACAGGGACGAGAGATCCGTTTACTTGGTCTTAATGTGATGCTCAAACCCGAGCTGACCAATCAGCAACTGAGCTTTTTCGATTAACCCGGGGTTAACGCCGGGTTGCAATTGTTACCCAATCCTGACATCCAACTGAGACTGGTTTGCTATGGTTGGCATAGGAATTAAGTAGGAAAGATTATGAACAGTCGCATAATGTTATCGGCTCTGCTGGTTGCTCCGGGAGCAATAGCGGGTCAATGCCAGATCGATATTCAAAATGAAATTCATATGGATGACAGCCGGGTGGAAATCCTGCAAACGAGTGGTGAGAGTGCCGTGCTCGATGCGAGGGACGGGCTGTATCTGCATGGTGAGCGAGTGGAGCTTAGCCCGGATCAGCAAGCCGCTTTACAGCAATATCGCCAAGATATGCAGGCCTATTTGCCGCGTGCCAGACAGTTTGCCCAGCAGGGTTTGGCAATGGCCAATGATATTATCGACGACGTGGCGGCGAGCTTGGATGCCCCACATGCGTTTGATCAGTTGAAAATTTCGGTCAAACAGATGTATGACGATATCGAAGCCCGCTATTACAAGGACGGCGATCTTATAGTTCCCGCGACCAACATAGACGAACTGACCAAGTCCTGGGAGGAAGATATTAACCGGGCGATGGAAGTGTTCAGCAAAGAATTCTTCAGCAACGCGTTTGTCGCGATGTCGGACAAAATGAAACAGCAGGAAGGGATCAATCTCAGTGAACTGGCCGACAGTATGGCTAAGCTGAGTGACAAGATTTCCCAGCGGCTGGCGGAATATCAGCAACAGATGCAGCAGCAGCGTGACGATTTCTGTGAATCACTGGACGAGATGTCTGAGCAAGAGCAGCAACTGCATCAAAAAATCCCGCAGTTGAAAGATTACCAGGTATTCACTATCTGATTGCTGTCGATACGAATTAAGAGCGCCGTTTGGCGCTCTTGTCGTTTGTGATGGGGCGTTAAGCCGATGAAGGCGGGGCGATCTGCCCGGTGGTGAGCAGGTCCAGATCGATATCGGAGATCTCCTCAATATACTCGCCCACCATTTGCTCTACTTCGTTATCGTCTTCGACAAAATAGGCCAGGTGAAAAATCGCATCCCCTTCGTTCACCAGCGGTAAAGTCTGCTGACCAATCACGATACCACCCTTGTTGGCTTTTATCGCCACTTCACCATGGCCGAGCGGCGCATTGATGTACGCCAGCACCTGGCCGCGGGCCACCCGATCACCGAGATTCACCAGAGTGCGCAAAATGCCGTTACTCTCTGCCCGTAACCAACTGGTGGATTTAGCGACAACCGGTGACAGCTGCTTTTTACGGCTGGCCCGTAACATGCCAATTGTCTGCATGACGCGCCGGATGCCAATTAAACCAGCACTGATGCAAAGCGGTTCAAACCGTAAAGCTTCACCCGCTTCATAGGTAATGACAGGAATACCAATTTTCTCCGCTTCACTGCGCAAGGAGCCTTCCCTGAGCGGTGAGTCAATCAGCACCGGAGCGGCAAATGCCTGGGCGACGCGCAGCGTTTCAGGGTTGGACAAGTCAGCGCGAACCTGCGGTAAGTTGGTTCTGTGAATCGCACCGGTATGCAGGTCGACAATATAATCACAGCGACTGGCGGCCAGGGAGAAGAAGGTATTGGCCATTCGAGACGCGAGCGAGCCTTTGTCACTGCCAGGAAAACAGCGATTGAGGTCGCGCCGGTCAGGTAAGTAACGTGACTTATGGATAAAGCCGAATACATTGACGATAGGGACAGCAATTAGGGTGCCTTTCAGTTTGTTGGCATCTATGGTGTTGATCAACTGACGGACGATTTCTACCCCGTTCAGTTCATCGCCGTGGATGGCGGCATTGACCATTAAAGTCGGTCCGGCGTATTTGCCGTTGACGATTTCTATTGGTATCGCCAGTGGGGAGTGGGTATAGAGCTTGGCTCCCTCAAGCTCTATAACTTGTCTGTCACCCGGGGCGATAGTGACGCCCTGAAATTCAAAAGGTTGATTTTTTCTGCTCCTAGCCTTTACCACGTGTCCTTGTCCTTCTGCTGGCTGCATTTTTTTCGATAAAGCTGATGATCATCCCCGCCACATCTTTACCGGTTGCAGCTTCAATCCCTTCCAGACCGGGGGAGGAATTGACTTCCATCACCAGCGGGCCGCGCTCGGAACGCAATAGGTCCACCCCGGCGACGTTTAAACCCATGATCTTGGCCGCGGCAACGGCCGTGCGACGTTCTTCTGGGGTAATTCTTACCAGAGAAGCGCTACCGCCACGGTGCAGGTTAGAGCGAAATTCGCCTTCTAAGGCCTGACGTTTCATCGCCGCAATCACTTTATCGCCGATTACAAAACAGCGTATGTCAGCACCGCCGGCTTCCTTAATGTACTCTTGTACCATAATGTTGGCTTTTAAGCCCATAAAAGCTTCAATAACACTTTCCGCCGCTTTGCGGGTTTCGGCCAGTACCACACCGATGCCCTGGGTACCTTCAAGCAGTTTAATTACTAACGGGGCGCCGCCGACCATATTCAGTAAGTCTTTAATGTCATCGGGTTTGCTGGCAAAGCCGGTAATCGGCATACCTATCCCTTTCCTCGAAAGCAGTTGCATTGAGCGCAGTTTGTCCCGGCTGCGGGTAATCGCCACCGACTCATTGACCGGATAGACACCCATCATTTCGAACTGCCGCAGTACGGCGGTGCCATAGAAAGTGACCGAGGCGCCAATACGGGGAATGATCGCATCAAATCCGGCTAATGATTCGCCTTTAAAATGGATCTCTGGCTGTTCCGAGTTGATATTCATGTAACAGCGCAGCGCATCGATGACCTTCACTTCGTGCCCTCGTGTTTCACAGGCCTCGATTAAACGACGGGTGGAATAGAGTTTCGAGTTACGAGAAAGAATGCCAATTTTCATCAATTCTTTTCCTTAAATGGAACTAAGTAAGACATCACAGGATCGACAATAATTCGGTCGTGCATTGCCGTCCGACCAAGCAGCATGCGAAATGCCATGTTTTCCCGGTTGGTCAGAGTGATTTCAATTGGCCAGGTTTCACCACCTATGTTCAGATCTGACTGAATGACAAAACGCTTTTCTTCGTGACCACCGGAATCACGCACAGTACGTTCATCAAGAACTGGAGCTTCACAGACGACCTCAAAATCACTGTTATTCTGCTCTGGGTGAATCCAGAACCGGACCCACTGCTCATCCTGTTTCGTGAAGCTTTCAACTTTGAACGCATGCAGACAAGAGGTTCTGGCCCCCGTGTCAATTTTGGCTTTGATCTTATCAATGCCCAACGCGGGCAGGCTGAGAGTTTCTCGCCAACCAACAATTAGTTTCTGTTTCATTGCTATGAACTTAATGTTTTACAGGTAATTATAGACGCCAACCGGATGTGGTGCCCGAGACTTGGATAGTTATGATGTTTAAAGCGGTATCCAGAAGGAATACTCAGCTATAAAGGGCGGAATCTAGCAACACGCTAAGTGGTTGGCTAACGAAAAAATTTGCTCCTGACGACAAAAACTATTTGTCGAACAGGTCGTTAGCAGCCTAACGGGGAACAAAAAAGCCAGCAACAGGCGCTGGCTTTTGGCTGGTCAGTTAAGCTTTGTCTGGGATGTTTTCCAGTAAGGCAACCATCTGTTGCCAGAACAGGGCGACGGTATCGATTTTGACCTTTTCATCTGGCGAGTGAGGGAATTTGATGGTCGGCCCGAACGAGATCATATCCATTTGTGGATAAGGTTCTTTGAATAGACCACATTCCAGTCCGGCGTGGATGACCATGATATTCGGCTTATGGCCATAGATATTCTGATACATGTCGCGGAAAATGTGCATGATTTCAGACTGAGCATCTGGTTTCCAACCCGGGTAGGCTCCGGAAAACTCAATAGTGGCTCCTGCCAACTCAGCGACAGAAGTCAGCATGCCTTCAACCTGGCTGCGGCCAGAGTCGATCAGTGAACGGATCAGACACAGGACGTTGACCTGCTGTGCTTCAGTGGTGATGACTCCCACATTCAGTGAGGTTTCGACCACGCCTTCGATATCGTCACTCATGCGAATGACGCCATTCGGACACGCATTTAAAGCGGCAATGAAGCGCTGTTGGTCGACGCTGGTGAACATACCCTGCTGTACGCTGGTTTCTTCATTGAATGTGACCAGGCTGGTTTCCACCTGCCCCAGTTCTGCTTTCAGTAGATCAGTGAAGTGGTTAAACAGTTCGGTTAATTGAGCGATATTTTGCTCTGGTAATGCCACGGTGACAAATGCTTCACGGGGAATGGCATTGCGCAGGCTACCACCGCGAAAGTCAACCAGACGCAGATCCAGTTGCTTGGCGTGTCCGGCCAAAAAGCGTGCGAACAGCTTGTTGGCATTGCCACGTCCGGTGTGAATATCACAACCCGAGTGACCACCTTTTAAGCCTTTTAGCGTCAGCAGGCGGGTCGTGTAACCAGCCGGAATCTCTTCACGTTCAATGCTGAAGCTCATCTGTGCATCAACACCGCCGGCGCAACCCATGTATACTTCGCCTTCCTGCTCCGAATCGGTATTGAGCAGAATGTCGCCTTCCAGCCAGCCAGGCTCCAGGCCAAATGCACCGGTCATGCCGGCTTCTTCGTCCACGGTGAGCAACACTTCGATAGGGCCGTGTTTGATATCATCGGACGCCAGTACCGCCAGACAGGACGCCATTCCCATGCCGTTGTCAGCACCCAAAGTCGTGCCTTTGGCCGTTACCCATTCACCATCGATATAGGGTTGGATCGGGTCCTGAGTAAAGTCATGGTCAGTGTCTTCATTTTTTTGCGGCACCATATCGATGTGAGCCTGCAGGACGACACCTTTTTTAGCTTCCATGCCTGGAGTGGCCGGTTTGGTGATAAATACGTTGCCGGTCGGATCGCGACGTACCGGTAAACCTTTCTGCTGCGCCCATTCAACAATATATTGAGCTAACGCTTCTTCGTGTTTGGAAGGGTGTGGAATTGAACAAATCTTATCAAAGAACTGCCACACTGGCGCAGGTGATAACTTACTGATCTCGGAATGGAACTCAGACACGGATAACTCCTATTAATGCTATTTGCCAGATTTCTTATACGTCATTATGCCACTTTGCGGTACAAATTGCTGATAACAATTTATAAACGGTGACTCACTTAGCACACCTATGTCTGTCAGTAAAAATGGATTGGTGTTTGTTAGTTGGGTGAGATGGACATAGCCTGTTGTAGATATGCGGTCACGCTCATAAAAGCAGGCAAACTCAACTGATAAAAGTGTAATTAAATTACAATATTCACTCTTTTTTATCGGGTTTGTGATTTTTGTGTGAGTTGAGTCACCTTTTGCTTGTAATTAAATTTCTCTATGCTATCTTTACTCTCACTTCTTAAATGAAGCGAAAATGCTCAAAGGATGAGTCCGATTTATCGCCTCCATGGAACCGAGAATCAATGTGTAATGTATCTTTTGATTATGAAGGTGATAGAGATGAAAGGTCTAACTAGTTCAATTTTTTGGCTAAACCCATCGGTTTATACCGATAACTTTTCGTACCCTGCATGTTTCGGCTATGGCCGCTAAACCTGTAACTCGGTAAGTTTTTATACCCCTATATATTGGAATTAAATTACAATCTGAGTTCAGATTGACCTGATTCTAGCGCCACTCCAGTTGAGTGGCGTTTTTTTATGCCTGCGGTTCGTGCAAATTCAGAGGTGTTAGAGAGGATATTCTCGGTGTTGTGCTATTGATGGCGATATTAGCGGCAAATATTTATCTTTTACCGCATTGTTCTGCACTATTTACCTGTGAAAATTCACGACATAGAACAAAATGTCGCCGGGTAAGTTTATGGTTATATTTATAACTAACTTACTCTTTACTAAAGACTTTAGTGCTTATATTCAATTTCTGTGATCACTTCGGTGATACAAGCCTCTCAATATTCGCAGCTGTGTAGTGATTTCTGTCTGGAATTTGCTAATTGTTAACTTTATAATCCCCAACCAATCGATTACGCAACCGTTTACTTTTTACCTTTATAGGACTCGATCATGCTGGAAAAGCTATTTAAACTCAGTGAACACGGCACTAACGTGAGAACTGAGGTCATTGCAGGGGTCACCACCTTCCTGACGATGGCTTACATCATTTTTGTTAACCCGGCCATTCTGGCTGATGCGGGCATGGACCGTGGCGCTGTTTTTGTGGCGACCTGTCTGGCGGCCGCTGTCGGCTGCTTTATTATGGGCTTCGTGGCTAACTATCCTATCGCGCTGGCTCCGGGCATGGGACTGAACGCATTCTTTACCTACGGCGTTGTTCTGGGTATGGGCTACAGCTGGCAAGTGGCACTGGCGGCGGTATTTGTATCCGGTTTGCTGTTTATCCTGCTAAGTATTTTCAAAATTCGTGAGTGGATCATTAACTCGATTCCGATGTCACTGCGTACCGGAATTTCTGCAGGTATCGGCCTGTTCCTGGCGTTCATCGCCTTGAAAAATGCCGGTATTGTGGTAGACAATCCCGCCACTTTCGTTGGTCTGGGTGATATGACTTCGCTGTCTCCTGTGTTGGCTTCTGTCGGTTTCTTCCTGACCATCGGTCTGGTATATCGCAGCGTACGTGGTGCAGTAATGATCGCTATCCTGGCGGTAACTGGCCTGGGCTTGCTGGCAGGTGATGTGCAGTGGGGCGGGATTATGTCTATGCCACCAAGCATTGCACCGACATTCCTGCAGCTGGATTTCTCGGCCATTTTTGAAGTGGGCATGATCTCAATCGTATTTGCTTTCCTGTTTGTCGACCTGTTCGACACTGCGGGCACGCTGGTAGGCGTATCTCAGCGCGCCGGCCTGATCGGCGAAGACGGTAAAATTCCAC
>NZ_JBNKVP010000040.1:9292-32348 GCF_050299255.1 Vibrio sp. | reverse complement strand
CGCAGCACAATCCAGGCTGCCAGTGTCAAAAGCACCGGAATAATATAGGCGAGTAAACCGAAGGTAAAAAATAAGGTGTCAGCCACCCATGCCCCGAGTAGGCCACCGGCATTTTCAATTTCCACTCCCCACGCGGTTTGTGACCATGAGGGGTCCGCAGGGCTGAATGTAAACAGGGATACGGAGAGTAAAATCGACACCAGCACGGCAAGAATCAATCCGCACTCTTTAAGGCGCTGGAAGCCGTTGAGATGAGAAGCCAATGGTGCGTCGCCTGTCTTGATGATGGTCTGAACCTTATCTTTGTTCTCTCTGAACATAAACCAACTTGAATCTGTTATTGCCAACTCCATCTGGAATTTGGACGAGTGATAGCCAGAAACATGCAAAAGAAATCAGCATGCAAAAACAATCTGAGCGGCCAAAGCCGCTCAGAAAGATTTAACCATATCAGGCAACAAAACCCAATTGTATAACGTCAGAATATGGACAGAAACGCCATGATTCGTAGTACAAAACTGGATTAACGAGTTTTGATGACTAACTGGTTAGTTTGTTTGACCTCTTCCATGACTACGTAGGTGCGCGTGTCGTTAACACCTGGCAGACGCAGCAGAGTATCGCCCAGAAGCTTAC
Source organism: Vibrio sp. (assembly GCF_050299255.1). Lineage (GTDB taxonomy): Bacteria > Pseudomonadota > Gammaproteobacteria > Enterobacterales > Vibrionaceae > Vibrio. The sequence goes on along the minus strand of NZ_JBNKVP010000040.1, from coordinate 31,712 downwards.
GATAAGCGCTCATATCCGATACGCGAGTCTTAAGCAAATAGTCAAAATCTCCGGAAACCAGGTGACACTCTTGAATGTCATCCAGCTTCTGCACTGCAGTGTTGAACTGTTCAAATACGTCAGGAGCACCTCGGTTAAGAGTAATCTCAACGAATACCAGCAATGATGCATCCAGATACTGTGGATTCAACAGTGCGGTATAACCCGTGATATAACCCTGACGTTCTAGTCGACGAACCCGTTCTAAACAAGGTGTAGGAGAAAGTCCTACACGTTTGGACAGTTCAACGTTCGAAATACGACCGTCTTTTTGCAATTCATTAAGAATATTGCGATCGATACGGTCTAGATCCTTGGACGGCTTTTTATAGTTGTCTGCCATTTTTTATTCCACCTTATTACTTCCTTGCAAAAAAATATACTACAACTTTTTAATATTCAGTATCAAATTTTATCACACTAGCACTATACTAGGCATTAATTCGATAGAATTACCCTACAAACAGTTAATACAACCAAATAATACTAAGGAGTCAGGATGATCATTGGCGTTCCAAAGGAAATCAAGAACCATGAATACCGTGTCGGTATGATCCCGGCCAGTGTGCGTGAACTTATCTCACACGGCCACCAAGTGTACGTTGAAACCAATGCCGGCGCAGGCATCGGTTTTTCGGACGATGATTACATCGCCGTAGGTGCATCCATTCTTCCTACTGCTGCTGACGTATTCGCGAAAGCAGACATGATTGTTAAGGTTAAGGAACCTCAGGCTGTCGAGCGTGCAATGCTCAAAGAGGGGCAAATTTTATTTACTTATTTACACCTCGCACCAGATTTTCCACAAACCGAAGACCTTATCAAGAGCAAAGCTGTCTGTATTGCATACGAGACTGTAACAGATAATATGGGTCGCTTGCCACTATTAGCGCCTATGTCTGAGGTCGCGGGCCGCATGTCTATTCAAGCGGGTGCACAAACTTTAGAAAAATCTCACGGTGGCCGTGGTTTGCTGCTGGGTGGCGTACCTGGTGTTGAGCCAGCTAAAGTTGTGGTAATCGGCGGCGGCGTAGTGGGTGCCAACGCAGCTCGCATGGCTGTTGGCCTTCGCGCTGATGTGACCATTCTGGATCGCAACGTTGATACGCTGCGTAAACTGGACGAAGAGTTCCAGGGCCGTGCAAAAGTGGTTTATTCTACTGAAGACGCCATTGAGAAGCATGTTCTGGCGGCCGATTTGGTTATCGGTGCAGTATTAATCCCAGGTGCCGCGGCGCCAAAACTGGTGACTAAAGAGCACATCGCTAAGATGAAACCTGGCGCGGCGGTTGTTGACGTAGCTATCGACCAAGGTGGTTGTTTCGAAACGTCTCACGCGACTACTCACGCAGACCCAACTTACATTGTTGACGACGTTGTTCACTACTGTGTTGCTAACATGCCTGGCGCGGTTGCTCGCACTTCTACATTCGCTCTTAATAATGCAACCTTGCCATACATCGTTAAGCTGGCAAACAAAGGTTACCGTCAAGCGCTGCTGGACGACAACGGCTTCCTGGAAGGCTTGAACGTGATTCACGGCAAAGTAACCTGTAAAGAAGTAGCAGAAAGCTTCGATCTGGAATACATCGATCCGGCTGAAGCCATCGCGATGTTTAACTAACAGCCGCGCGTTACGCACCTGTTAGCCATTATAAATGTTAAAAGCTCTCGCATTGCGAGAGCTTTTTTGTTTCTGCCTGACTGAGTCGGTTTAGTCCGTTCAGAGCGCTGGCTCAAAACCAGCGTTCCAGCGCTGATTTATCCAGCTGACGAAACGCACGATTGAGCACCTGGGCCAACTCTTTATAGCGGGGTTTGGGTTTGACCGGTTCCAGTGCAAAACCACTTTCGGTAATTTTTGAGTGAATCTCACGATACCAACCAGCCAGTGAGGGCGGCAACTGAGTGTTAGCGCGACTACCTAACCACCAGATACCTTGCAGCGGCAGACTAATGGCAAACAGGGCTATCACCACTGCCTGAGGAAGGGCCTGTGGATTGTGGAAAACCATTTGGGTAAGGACACTGATTGCGGCGATGGCTGGCATCACTTTGATTCCGAATCGCGTCGCTTTAATGATGCGCTGTTCCGGAAAGAGTGGGATTAACTCTTTACGCATAGGCCAGGTGTCCATGTACTTCTGTCCGGCCCTGAAGTTATGAATCAGTCCTGAATTGTTGCTCATACGACATCTCACTTCACTTTTGAATTCGCCACTTCAACTAAAATTAAATTGAACATTTCAACTGAAGGCGTAAAAAATTGACAAATGTTAATATTATTTCAAATATTTTTTGTTATTATACCGGCCTATTATCGCAATCCTATGCAGGCCTACAATGTCATTGTTGCTCTTATTTACAATTTAGGCAACCTTGTAGCTCTTTCGGCAAGGCACGCGCATACCACGTTGCTGGATTCGCAACGTTTCATTCAGATGGATTTTGTACTTTTTTTGACCACGAATAGCCTCGAGTTCACAAAATTCGACTATTCTAGAGATTAATTTTTCATCCTTACTGATGTAAATATCAGACGAATAACAGGTAGTCACTCATGTCCAAGCTAGTTTTAGTTCTAAACTGCGGTAGTTCTTCGCTTAAGTTTGCCATTGTTGATGCAGACAGCGGCGACGAGCACCTAACCGGTCTTGCAGAATGTCTGCACCTTCCAGAAGCCCGTATCAAATGGAAACTGGACGGCAAACACGAAGCTCAACTGGGTAACGGTGCGGCTCACGATGAAGCACTGCAGTTCATTGTAGAGACTATTCTTGCTTCTAAACCAGAACTTGCTGAACAGCTGAAAGCTGTTGGCCACCGCGTCGTTCACGGCGGTGAGAAATTCACTCAGTCTGTTCTTATCGACGAGACAGTAGTAAAAGGTATCGAAGACTGCGCGACTCTGGCACCGCTACACAACCCGGCTGCGATTATCGGCATTAAAGCGGCACAGAAAGCCTTCCCAGGCCTGCCAATGTCAGCGGTATTCGACACTGCATTCCATCAGACAATGCCTCAGGAAGCATACCTGTACGCCCTGCCATACAATCTTTATAAAGAGCACGGTATTCGTCGCTACGGCATGCACGGTACTTCACACCTGTTTATCGCCCGTGAAGCAGCAGAGCGCCTGGGTAAACCTGCGAACGAACTGAATATCATCAACTGCCACCTGGGTAACGGTGCCTCTGTTTGTGCGATCAAAAACGGCCAGTCTGTGGATACCTCTATGGGTCTGACGCCACTGGAAGGTCTGGTAATGGGTACTCGTTGTGGCGACATCGATCCGGCGATCATCTTCCACCTGCACGATGCACTGGGCTACTCGGTAGAACAGATCAACACTATGCTGACTAAAGAGTCTGGCCTGCAAGGTCTGACTGAAGTGACTTCAGACTGCCGTTTTGTTGAAGACAACTACGGTGAGAAAGAAGAAGCCACTCGTGCCATGGATGTGTTCTGCCACCGTCTGGCTAAATATGTTGCTGGCTACACATCGACTCTAGATGGTCGTCTGGACGCCATCGTATTTACCGGTGGTATCGGTGAAAACTCTGCTCCAATCCGTGAAATGGTTCTGAACCGCCTGGGTATCTTCGGTATCCAAGTCGACGGTGAAGCTAACCTGAAAGCACGTTTCGGTGGCGAAGGTGTTATTACTACTGCTGACAGCCGTGTTCCAGCGATGGTTATCTCTACCAACGAAGAATTGGTTATTGCAGAAGACACTGCCCGTCTGGCAGCGCTGTAATCACTTGATGGGCTAGCCGATTGGCTAGCCTTTTTTCAGGGCTCAGTAGCATTTCTTGAACTGTTCGAAATACTCCCCCTATTGAGCTTTAAGTTATGTTAGCTAAAGGTACTTCGCGAATGTCTCGTACTATTATGCTTATTCCTGCCAGCGCTGGTGTCGGTCTGACCAGCGTGAGCATGGGTGTCCTTCGTGCCATGGAGCGCAAAGGCGTTAAAGTTTCTTTCTACAAACCGATTGCCCAGCCCCGTAGCGGCGGCGACCTGCCAGATCTGACGTCGACCATAGTGTCGGTCAACAGCGACATGAAAATTGGCGAACCGCTGAAGATGTCGGTAGCCGAAAACCTGATCGGTAACGATCGCATGGACGAACTACTGGAAACCGTGGTTGAACGCTATAACCAAATCAACAAGGACTCAGAAGTGACCTTGCTGGAAGGTCTGGTGCCAACCCGTAAACACTCTTTTGCCAACCAGGTAAACGCTGAAATTGCCGCGACCCTGGGTGCTGAAATTGTGTTGGTTGCCACTCCTGGTACCGATAATCCTTCTCAGCTGAAAGAACGCATTGAAGTCGCTTGCTCTAACTTTGGCGGCACCAAGAATAAAAACATCTCCGGCGTTATCATCAACAAACTGAATGCCCCAGTTGATGAAGCGGGCCGCACTCGCCCGGATCTGTCTGATATCTTTGACGATGCTGACGTGACTCATCAACATACGCTGGAAGTGATGCAGATTTTCAATTCCAGCCCGATTCGTGTGCTGGGTTGTGTGCCTTGGAGCATCGACCTGATCGCGACCCGTGCCATCGATATGGCCAAGCATCTTAACGCCGATATCATTAATGCCGGTGAAATCAAAACCCGCCGCATTAAGAGCGTAACTTTCTGTGCCCGTTCACTGCCGAACATGATTGAGCACTTTAAGCCCGGCTCTCTGCTGGTAACTTCCGCTGACCGTCCGGACGTCATTGTGGCCGCTTCCCTGGCAGCTATGAACGGTGTTGAAATCGGTGCCATCCTGCTGACCGGCGGTTATGATATTCCAGCGTCTATCGCTGAGCTGTGTAAGCCAGCCTTTGAAACCGGCCTGCCTATCTTCAAAGCCCAGGGCAATACCTGGCAAACGTCACTGAACCTGCAGAGCTTTAACCTGGAAGTTCCGACTGACGATAAACAGCGTATCGAATTCGTCAACGACCACGTTGCCGGCCACATTGATGGTAACTGGATCGATTCAATGACTGAAGGTTCAGAGCGCAGCCGTCGTCTGAGCCCGCCGGCGTTCCGTTATCAGCTGACAGAGTACGCCCGTCGTGCTGGTAAACGTATCGTCCTGCCTGAAGGTGACGAGCCTCGTACCGTTAAAGCCGCGGCTATCTGTGCCGAGCGCGGTATCGCAAACTGTGTGCTGCTGGGTAACCCTGAAGAAATCCGCCGCGTTGCTGAGCAGCAAGGCGTTACTCTGGGAACGGGTATCGACATTATCGACCCAGAAGTGGTACGCGAAAAATACGTTGCTCGCCTGGTTGAGCTACGTAAGAACAAAGGCATGACCGAAGTTGTCGCTCGCGAACAGCTGGAAGACACTGTGGTACTGGGTACCATGATGCTAGAGCGCGAGGAAGTCGACGGCTTGGTATCTGGTGCGGTTCACACCACCGCCAATACCATCCGTCCACCTCTGCAGCTGATTAAGACCGCGCCAAATGCATCTCTGGTGTCGTCAATCTTCTTTATGCTGCTGCCTGACCAGGTACTGGTATACGGTGACTGTGCGATCAACCCGGATCCGAATGCCGAGCAGCTGGCGGAAATCGCTATTCAGTCTGCCGACTCGGCGACAGCCTTCGGAATTGAGCCTCGCGTAGCGATGATCTCATACTCTACCGGTACATCCGGCCAGGGTGCAGACGTTGATAAAGTACGTGAAGCCACTAGGATTGCCCAAGAAAAACGTCCTGATCTGATCATCGACGGTCCGCTGCAATACGATGCAGCCATCATGGAAAACGTGGCGGCTTCTAAGGCGCCGAATTCGCCGGTGGCAGGTAAAGCTACTGTGTTCGTATTCCCTGACCTCAACACAGGTAACACTACTTACAAAGCGGTACAGCGTTCAGCAGACCTGGTCTCTATCGGTCCAATGCTGCAAGGTATGCGCAAACCTGTGAACGACCTGTCACGTGGTGCGCTGGTCGACGACATCGTTTACACCATCGCCCTGACAGCGATTCAAGCGGGACAGGAACAAGCTTAATCGCGGCTAAAGATGTAAAAAGCCCTCGGATATCCGAGGGCTTTTTTTATACCTGCAGAGACGAATTGGCCGCCGACACGAAGCTCATTTTATCCCGGTTATGCGGGGAGTCCAGGTCAAGTTCGGGGCCCTTTGGCACCACCTGAGTCGGATTGATTCCGGTATGACTGTAGTAGTAGTGCCTTTTGATGTGATAAAAATCGGTGGTCTGCTTGACACCATCAACCTGATATAGCTCTTTCAGATAGCCCTGAATGTTGGGGTAATCCGCAATCCGCTTCTTATTACACTTAAAGTGGCCGACATAAACCGCATCAAAGCGAATCAACGTCGTAAACAGGCGCCAATCGGCTTCGGTAATCTGGTTGCCGGCCAAATAGCGATGACTGGCCAAATGTTCTTCTACCCTATCTAACGCAGCGAACAGTTTGTCGTAGGCTTCCTCATAAGCGGCTTGCTGAGTCGCGAAGCCACAACGATAAACACCGTTATTGATGTTGGGGTATACAAACTCATTCCACTGGTCAATTACGGGCTGTAGCGCCTGCGGATAGTAATCGTCTGTATTGCCGGTCAGATGGTTAAACTCTGAGTTGAACATACGGATTATTTCGGAAGACTCATTACTGACGATGGTCTGGTGTTTTTTGTCCCACAATACGGGCACGGTCACCCGACCGGTGTAATCCGGTTTTGCCTGGGTATAGATCTGGTGCATGTAAGTATGACCAAACAGCGGTTCGGGTAGTCCCATCTGCCAGCCCTGGGCCATCATATCCGGGCAGACAACAGTAACGTCGATATGTGGCTCCAATCCTTTGAGTTTGCGAAAGATCAGAGTACGGTGCGCCCAGGGGCACGCTAGCGAAACATAGAGATGGTAGCGGCCGGATTCAGGTTGAAAGCGGGCATTGGGTTTATTTTCTATCCAGTTGCGAAATCCCGCGTCTTCACGGATAAACTTACCGCCATTAGACTCGGTGTCGTACCAGATATCATGCCACACGCCTTCAATCAGCTTACCCATCATGTTCCTCCGTTATATTCTAAATTGTCACGTTTTATTTATACCAACCTATACAGGGTATTATACGGATTTCTCTTCTAAATTAGCCCCGATGAAATTGGCCCAGTTATTCAAAGATTTTGAACAACCAACGACGTTTTTTGTCGTTCGTCACCACACAAAAAAAGCGCGGCCCGTAAGGGAACCGCGCTTAAGCCCGTCACAGGCTGAATAGTGAAACTTTAAACTTCTACCCGCAGACAGGCGACTGAATGTCGTTCAGTGCCTTCCAGCTGAGGTTTGGTTTTGGCACACCCCTCGTTCGCCAACGGGCAACGGGTGCGGAAAACACAGCCTGATGGAGGGCTGATAGGAGAAGGTAAATCCCCTTCCAGCATCTGGATTTCTTTGCTGCGTTCTAGTTTCGGATCCGGGATTGGTACCGCAGACATCAGAGCCTTGGTGTATGGGTGGGTCGGATTGGCAAACAGATCCTCCGCTTCACCCAGCTCCACCGCGTTGCCCAAGTACATCACCAGTACGCGGTCAGAGATGTGTTTCACCACTGACAGGTCATGGGCGATGAACACCAGGCTAAGACCCAGCTCTTTTTGTAGTTCTTTCAGCAGGTTAACGACCTGAGCCTGAATGGATACGTCCAAAGCCGATACCGGTTCATCACAGATGATCATCTTAGGGTTCAGGATCAATGCACGAGCGATACCGATACGCTGACACTGGCCACCAGAGAATTCATGTGGGTAACGGTTGATAACGTTAGGCAGCAAACCTACCTTGGCCATCATCTCTTTTACCTTGGCTTTTACCTGGTCTTTGCTCAGCTCAGGATAGAAAGTCTGCAGTGGCTCAGCAATGATATCCCCTACCGTCATACGCGGGTTCAGTGACGCCAGCGGATCCTGGAAAATCATCTGCATCTCTTTGCGCGTTTCACGGCGCTGAGACTCCGGCATTTTGGTCACGTCCTGACCAAGCCAAACCACGTTACCGGCAGTCGCTTCAACCAGGCCAATAATAGCGCGGGCAAAAGTCGATTTACCACAACCGGACTCCCCTACCACACCCAAAGTTTCGCCTTCGTACAGGCGTACATTGACGCCATCAACCGCTTTCAGGTTGGCCGGTTTTGACCAGGGCCAGGAGGATTTCGATGCAATGCTAAAGTGTACTTTGAGATCTTTTACATCAAGCAGCAGTTTTTTCTCGTCGATCATTTTGTCCAAGCCTCCCAATCAGAAAAACAGGCGCGGTGGCGGCCTTCACCAAACGGTTCCAGAACCGGCGCTTCACGCTTACAACGGTCCGTTACCCGGTGACAACGCTCCTGGTAAGGACAACCGGTTGGCAAACGCAGCAAGTTTGGCGGGTTGCCCGGAATTGTAGGCAGAATTTCACCTTCCGTATCCAGACGAGGAATCGCTTTCAGCAAACCTTCCGCATAAGGGTGGCTAGGTTGATAGAAAATTTCGTCGACCGTACCGTATTCCATAGTACGACCGGCGTACATGACCAGCACCTTGTCACAGGAGCCAGCCACGACACCCAAGTCATGGGTGATCATAATAATTGCGGTGTTGAACTCGCTTTTCAGTTCGTTCAGCAGATCCATAATCTGCGCCTGCACCGTCACATCCAGTGCCGTAGTAGGTTCGTCAGCAATCAACAGCTTTGGACGGCACAGCAGCGCCATAGCGATCATGACACGTTGACGCATACCGCCTGAGAACTCGTGCGGATACATGGTAATACGCTTACGCGCCTCTGGGATTTTTACCGCTTCCAGCATGCGTACTGACTCTTCAAACGCTTCTGCTTTACCCATGCCTTTGTGCAGCATCAACACTTCCATCAGCTGATCGCTGACTTTCATGTATGGGTTCAGCGAGGTCATCGGGTCCTGGAAGATCATGGCGATCTGCTCAGCACGGACTTTGTTCAGCTCTTTTTCCGGCAGGTTGAGGATCTCTTTGCCTTCAAACTTAGCGCTACCGGAGATAATGCCGTTTTTGGCCAGCAGGCCCATGATGGCAAATACGGTTTGTGATTTGCCCGAACCTGACTCACCCACAATACCCAGGGTTTCACCCTGTTTCAGGGAGAAGTTCAAATCGTTCACTGCGGTGACGATACCATCTTGGGTAGTAAATTCGACCCGCAGATCTTTGACATCTAATAAATTCATCATTGCTTCCTTAAATCTTGTCGCTTTGACTTATCTGTCTTTTGGATCCAGCGCGTCGCGCAGGCCGTCACCGACGTAGTTAAAACAGAACAGGGTCACTACCATGAAGGCTGCCGGGAAGGCCAGCTGCCAGATGGCAACTTCCATCGTATTCGCACCTTCTTGCAACAGTGCGCCCCAGCTAGTCATCGGCTCTTGAACACCCAGACCAAGGAATGAAAGGAATGATTCGGTCAGAATCATACTTGGGATCAGCAGCGTTGAGTAAACGGCTACGATACCCAGTACGTTTGGCACGATGTGGCGAGTAATGATATTCCATTTACTCACACCGCAGACATGCGCCGCTTCAATAAATTCTTTACTGCGCAAACTTAGTGTCTGACCACGCACGATACGGGCCATATCCAGCCAGGCAATCGCACCAATCGCGACAAATATCAGCACTATGTTCCGGCCGAAGAAAGTCACCAGGACAATAACCAGGAACATAAATGGAATCGCGTACAGAATTTCCAGAATCCGCATCATGATGCGGTCGGTACGGCCGCCAATAAAGCCGGATGCCGCGCCGTACAGTGTACCGATAAGAACCGCAACCAGGGCACCCATCACGCCCACCATCAGTGAGATACGGCCACCGACCAGAGTTCGCACGTACAGGTCACGCCCCAGCGCATCGGTACCGAACAGGTGTTCCATCGACGGTGCCGCATGCATGGCATACCAGTCAGTATCATCATAAGCAAACGGGGCAACCATAGGTAAGAAGATTACCGCCAGTGTCATTAAGAACAGGATCGCCAGGCTCACCATAGCGGCTTTGTTACGCATAAAACGGATGCGGGCGTCCTGCCAGAGGCTGCGACCCTCGATTTCCAGGTTTTCTGAAAAAGCTTCGATCGCTTGCAGGTTTTCTTTTTTCGTCAACATACTCTTGTTTCCCTGTTAGTAGCGAATTTTCGGATCAATAGCCGCCAGCAGGATGTCCACCACTGCGTTGAACAGGATAAACAACAAGCCGATCAGAATAGTCACACCCATAACCAGCGAGTAGTCACGGTTGAACGCGGCGTTTACGAATAATTTACCGATACCAGGTAAACCAAAGATGGTTTCAATAACCACCGAACCTGTGATGATGCCGACAAACGCAGGTCCAATGTAAGACACAACTGGCAATAGTGCAGGTTTCAGCGCGTGTTTCAGCACGATATAACGATAGCTCAGTCCTTTTGCACGGGCAGTACGGATAAAGTTACTGTTGAGAGTCTCGATCATCGAACCACGGGTAATACGGGCAAAAGTAGCAACATACAGCAGCGACATACCAATAACCGGCAGTGCCATGTATTTAAACGAGCCATCGAGCCATCCCCCGGCCGGGAACCAGCCTAGATTGATCGAGAATATGTAGATCAGAACCGGTGCCAACACGAAGGATGGCATCACCACCCCGAGCATGGCGGTCGCCATTATGGTGTAGTCGAGCCAGGAGTTTTGCCTCAGTGCGGCTATGGTGCCGACCGAAACCCCCATAATGACGGTGAAAATGAACGCGGCAAAGCCCACTTTGGCCGATACCGGCAGAGCGTCGCGAATCAGTTCATTTACTGTGAAATCTTTGTATTTAAATGATGGACCAAAGTCGCCAACCATAATGTTGGTCAGATAGGTCGTGTACTGCTCAAATACCGGTTTGTCCAAACCGTACTTGGCATTGATGTTGGCCATTACCTCTGGCGGCAATGGTCGTTCACTTGAGAACGGGTTACCTGGTGCGAAACGCATCAGAAAGAAAGATACTGTGATCAATACCAACAGAGTTGGAATCGCTTCAAATATCCGTTTTGCAATGAATTTAAACATAAACTCACTCTTTCAGTCTGTGACAATTAAATAGAAAGAGACCCTGCATGTGATTATTCACATGCAGCGTCTTATTATTATAGTTTTAACCTGTTAGGGAATTACTTCGCTTTGATGTACAGATCTTTAGAGAAGATCTTATCTTCAGCGTTATTCGATGGGTAGCCACCTACGGTAGGTGATACCAGACGAGACTTAACATACTGGTAGATAGGCGCGATAGGCATATCGCGAGCCAGCAGTTTTTCAGCTTGTACGTACAACTCTTCGCGTTCAGCTTCGGAAGTAGATTCCATCGCTTTCGCCATGACGTCATCGTACTCTTTGCTGTTGTACTTAGGATCGTTTGAGCTGTTGTTAGACTGCATCAGTGACAGGAACGAAGAAGCTTCGTTGTAGTCACCACACCAGCCAGCACGAGTCACGTCGAAGTTACCTTGACGGCGGGTATCCAGGTAAGTTTTCCACTCTTGGTTTTCCAGTGAAACGTCTACACCCAGAGTTTTCTTCCACATAGACTGGATTGCAGTGGCAATCTTCTTGTGGTTTTCTGAAGTGTTGTACAGCAGAGTGAATTTCAGCGGGTTTGACTTATCAAAGCCTGCTTCTGCCAACAGTTCACGCGCTTTCTCGTTACGCTCTTTCTGAGTTAGCTTGCCGTAAGCTGGCATCTCAGGGTTGAAGTTCGCAGTGATTTCCGGAGTCAGGAAGAACGCTGGTTTCTGGCCCTGGCCAAGAATGGCGTCAGTGATGATAGAGCGATCGATGGCGTACGACAGTGCTTCACGAACTCGTACATCGTCAAACGGTGCTTTACGGTTATTGAAACCGTAGTAGTAAGAACACAGGTTACCTTGAACCTGCACCGATTCAGGCTGTTCTTTCTGCAGACGTTTGAAGTGCTCGATAGGTAGCTCGTTTGTGATCTGGATTTCACCCGATAAGAAACGGTTCATTTCAGCAACCTGGTTTTCGATCGGCAGGTAAGTCACTTTATCCAGAACAGTGTTCTCGTTGTCCCAGTAGTTAGGGTTGCGTTTCAATTCGATACGCTCATTGACTACCCAGTTGTCCATAACGAACGCGCCGTTACCGACAAAGTTCTCTGGTTTGGTCCACTTGTCGCCGAATTTTTCAACTGTAGCGCGATGTACAGGCTTCACTGTGGTGTGGCCCATCATCTTAACGAAGTAAGGAAGTGCAGTTTCCAGTTTGATCTCAAGCGTGTTCGCGTCCAATGCTTTTACGCCCAGAGTATCTTTGTCTTTTTTCCCTGCGATGATGTCAGCAGCGTTCACCATAGTGGTCATTTCCAGGTACCAGGAATATGGTGATGCTGTAGCAGGATCTACCGCGCGCTTGAAGCTGTAAACGAAGTCTTCAGCGGTGACTGGATCGCCGTTAGACCATTTCGCATCTTTGCGCAGGTGGAAAGTGAAAGTTTTGTTGTCTGTCGTATCCCAGCTTTCAGCGACACCAGGGATAGTGTTGCCGTCAGCATCTTGGTTCACTAAGCCTTCTAGCAGATCACGAATTACGTGAGACTCTGGCACACCTTCAGTTTTGTGTGGGTCAATAGACGCCACTTCGGTGCCGTTACCACGAACCAGTTCTTGCTTTGCTGCAAGTTTGGTACCTTCAGGAACGTTCGCTGCGTTTACAGAAGTAGCAGCGACTGCCAAACCAGCCCCTAGTAGAAGAGCTTGAGTGATTTTGTTCTTATACATGCGTAAAACTCCAAGTTTTTATATTGCATCCATGACTTCTTTGTCGTTTAAAAATTCACCACTCTGGAGTAGTGATTTAGATTTTTTTAGCTCAAATATTAAGCATAAAAATCTAAAACCGTACAAAGATTGCGGCACACATTATCAATCATCGGGTAATTTTGCCATAAAAATGTAGCAAAAATTTGTCTTGAACCCGGTTGTAGTCAACAATTTTATCAGTATCAGCACATGCTGCTGAGTTGGTTATAATGCAGAATATAGTCTAGTTTTATAGCTACATTTGCTGTAATTTTAACTGATAAGATACACTTTATTAGCATCTTATGCTGAACATTGTGCCAATCAATTAACAACAGGAATCCTACCCAGTTAACATTTTATAACAACCCACCCCTCGCAATAGTCAATTTGTGAGTAGCATCACCACTTTGCCACTTATTTATAAAATATTATTTAACGAGAATATTTTAGATTGTTATTCCATTCCATCATAAAAGGTAGGCGGTGAATATTTAGTCACTCTATTTTTGCCCTTAGTGTATGAAGGCCCGTTTAAAGGGGTGTGTAGAATGGCTATTAAAATTGAAGCAAAAGAGTATGTGGAATTTACCAATCAGTATTCAGATATTTAATAGTGACAAATTTCACCTTTTATACTATTTATGGTGATTAACTTGGAAAAATCACCATAAATCAAACTGTGCGACGGGAAGAATTACACCAATACCGATTATTTCAATCTTAGATTTTGCCATTAGTCGTTTGTCCGTAAGGTCATCTACCATGCCTGAACAGTGGTAAACGGTCCTTATTCATCTTTATATCGGTGCTGAACCTCGACAAATTTATCCAGATGTTCGACGAATGCCGCCACTATCGCCGGATCAAAGTGCTTACCGGCCTGCTGACGGATGAAATTAACCGCATCTTCCAATTGCCATGCTCGTTTGTAGGGTCGTTCTGACGTCAGAGCATCGAATACATCGGCCAGGGCAATAATACGTCCTTCGATGGGAATGTCGTTGCCACGCAAACCTTTCGGATATCCACTACCGTCCCACTTTTCGTGATGACTGCCAGCAATCAGTCTGGCGGCATCCACCATACGTGAGCCACTCATTGAGGTGCTGAGAATGTCGACACCATACTCAACATGTTTTTGCATTTCCGCCCACTCTTCATCATCCAGTTTGCCATTTTTCAGCAGAATATGGTCTGGAATGCCGATTTTACCAATATCATGCATGGGTGCCGCTTCGCGGATGATGTCAGCTTCCTCAACCGGCAAGCCGAGTGCAGTTGCCAGAATGTGGCCGTACTCGCCAACCCTGATTACATGCATGCCGGTTTCGTTGTCTTTATACTCCGCCGCCTTACCCAGTACCTGCAGCAACTCCCGCTTGCCCTGATTAATTTCTTCGGTCTGCTGTTTGGTCAACTGGTACAGGGCCTGATTTTGTTGGTACAAAGCCAGGTGGGTTTTGATACGCCGTCTGGCGATGTCCGGCGTGATAGGCTTAGTCAGATAGTCAGCCGCCCCCAGGTTAAGGCCTCTGATCTCATCCTGAGCGCTGATTTTAGCCGTAACAAAAATGATCGGGATATGTCGCGTCTCTGACTTGGCTTTCAGCCGTTGACACACTTCATATCCGTCCATTTCCGGCATCATAATATCCAACAGAATCAAATCCGGTCTCGGTACCGTAGTGGCAATTTCAATCGCCTTCGCGCCACTACGGGCGGCTTTAATGCGGTATTCGTCCTTTAAGACGCCCGCCAGCAATTCGATATTTTCTGGCGTATCATCCACAACCAGCAACATAGGTTTCTGTTCAACCGCGATAGTGTTGTCGTTTGCCATTACGCCTCTCCTCCCAATCGAACATTCGCTATGAGCTTGGCCGCATCGGCAAACTCGTAGGTCGAGATTTTTTGATATAGCGATGAAGTTAATTCGTCACTGAACACGTTTAATTCCGCAATTTCTTCAAACAGCTCCACAGATTCAGTATCGTAGTTGTTCAGCGCTTGTACCAGACGATGAAGCTTCTGTTGTATTTGCTCAGGTGTAATCTCTTTGTTACGCATCTCCCTGTCGCTATGATTCCAGTTGGTTTTCTTTATTTCCGTGATGGTGATCATCAGCAGTTCACTCAATTGCCCGACCACCTCAGACAAGGATTCAGCATTCAGATGGTCCGGCTCCGCTAACATACGTTCTATTTTCTTGGCATATCTGGAAAGTGGCATCGCTCCAATGCTGGCAGCAATGCCTTTCAGGCTGTGCATCAAACGTCTGGCTGACTTGATATCCCCCTGCTCTATCATAGCTTCCAGGCTCTGATCACCATCGCTGTACGAGCTGACAAATGAGTTCAGGATGCGCTGATACAATTCCTGGTTGTTGTCGCAACTGAGTAACCCGGCGACCACATCAAGATAGTCGCTGTTAAGATGCTCAAAAACGTCTGGCTCAATCCGTTCCTGTTCGGATTGCAAAGGTTGTTCCTCTACTTTAGGTTTAAGCCATTTATCCAGCACCCGGAACAGGTTGGGAATATCGATCGGTTTAGCGATATAGTCACTCATCCCCACTTCCAGTGTCCGTTCTCGGTCGCCTTGCAGGGCATCCGCAGTCAGGGCGATAATCGGCAACTGCTCGTAGGCTGGCTGCTGACGAATTCTGCGTGTCGCTTCGTAACCATCCATAACCGGCATCTGGCAATCCATCAATATCAGGTCGTACTGTTTATCTGCCAACATATTGAGGCACTCCTGACCATTGTTGGCGATATCGATATCCAAACCAAATGGGTCAAAAATACCCAGGATCAGCTCCTGATTAAGCTGGTTATCCTCTACCAACAACAGCTGGCACTGCTGCAGATAACCTTTCTCCTGACGAGAAGATAAAGTTGTGTTGTCTCCGCTGAACTGTGGCTGCGGCGCGTAATAATTGGCTAACAAGCCGTCAAACAATTCGGCAGGAATCACCGGTCGATAGAGCAAAGTTGAGCGCGCAACCGAGGCGAGCCCTTCGGCATCTTCATATTGGCTCACTACAAACAGCCAGTTGACGTAGTTATAGTGGCCCAGCTCCAGCAGTCGGTGATAAGAACTCATTACTTCGTCTTCACTCAATCCCATACAGATGATGGTATCAATACGCTGTGGAGGCCGTTCGACCAAAGCCGCGAGGTCGGCTCGGTAATGGTGACGCACGCCGAACACCGACAGCATCTCCTGCAGAATAGTTAAACCGGCCGTCTGCTGACCAACCAGGCAAACTTCTTGGTTTTGTATCTGCCGGTAAGCGGTTGACTGGGCAAAAGCCGGTTCAGGTTCCACGGCCTGCAGTTCAATTGTAAAACTAAAACGGCTGCCTTGACCCTGCTCGCTCACTACCCGGATTTCTCCTCCCATCAGCTCCACCAGCTTTTTGGTAATCGCCAGCCCCAGCCCGGTATCGCCGAATCGACGGGAATTGGCAGCATCTCCCTGTGAAAAGGGCGTAAACAGTCGCTTGACCACTTCAGGTGACATACCGATACCGGAATCACTGACCTCAAAATGCAATTGGTATCGCTCCGACTCACCCATCTCACAACGTAGTTTTATCGTTACCAGTCCGCCATTTGGCGTGAATTTAACCGCATTACTGAGCAGATTGAGTAATACCTGTTTGATTCTCAGCGGATCGCCTTGCCAGAGCCGTGGACTGTGAACCTGTGCATCAATCACCAACTCAATATCCTTGCGTTCGGCGCTGAAGGCCACTTCACTCGAACACTCTTTCAACAGTTTGAACAGGTCAAACTGATTAATATCCAGTTGCAGCCTGCCCGCTTCGATTTTCGAGAAATCGAGTATGTCGCTAATAATGGTCAGCAGACTGGATGCCGAGCTGTGAATATTGTTGATATAGCGCAGCTGTGACTTATCGGAACTGTTCTGACTGGCCAGGTAAGCCATGCCCAAAATCGCATTCAGAGGGGTACGAATTTCATGGGACATACTCGCCAAAAAACGAGCCTGTGCTCTGGCCGCCGCATGGGCATCATCCTGCGCGTCTGCCAAAGCATCCTGAATACGTTCATACTCGGTCACATCAAGCGCCCAGCATAACCAGGCATCGTGTTCGTGGAATACGTAGCGATGACAGTTCAGTAACACTTTGAGGTGCTGCTGATTGTCAGCCCGCCAGATGACATTCTGGGAAAACTGCTCATCATCGCTGTCCATCGCGTCATAAAATTGCTCGCTCTGCTCCTGATGGACAAAGACGGACTCGACACTCTGCCCCGTTTCAATGCCGGTCAAATCACGAATCTTAGGATTAACGAACTGACAGTAACCATCCGCGATCAACAGCAACCCCACCGGAGACTGATCAAACAACTCCTGCAGCATATTCCGCTCGGCTTCAATTTTCTGCTTAAGCTGCAAGCTTTCCGTTATATCGTGGCCGGTCACCAATATAACCGGGCTATCATCGACATGGACTTTTTTCAGCATCAGATCGGTACTGATTTGTTGATCGCCAAATGAGCTGCGAAAGTTCCAACTGGTGACCACTTCGCCGTTGTCGACCACTTGCTGTAACATCTCGTGCAGTCGTTCCATAGAGTCACTGCCATCCGGCTGCGTTCTGGGCGATACATCCAACAGCGACAAACCATTCAGTTTCTTGACGGTTAAATACCCCAATCTGGCGGCGGCTGCATGGTTACAGTCATTGATATCACCGTTATAACCGACCAGAAAAATCAGATCAGATGCGCTGTCGTATAAGGCTTTAAAGCGCTTATTCAATCTTTGATTGGCCTTGAGTTGGCGTTTTAGCTTAGATCTTGAACGGTATGAAACTAACAGCCAGGCAACCAGAAATGCGACCGGGTAACCAACCCACTGATAAAGGGCCTCTTTGCTTAACCCAACCTGGTATTGCAATCTTACCCAGTAATCATAAATGGCTTTACGGGTCGGTTCGTCAATCTTGGCCAGCGCGGCGTTGATAATATCGACCAGTTCCGGCCAGTCTTTTCGCACCGCGATGGTGAGTTCGACGCGCTCACCTACCGGGGCCAGCGGGCTCAATCCTTTAAAGCCCGCTTTATTAATCGTGTACATTCCGGAGGTGACCGATTCTGCAACGCCATCCACTTCGCCGTTGGCCAGCAGTCTGAACGAATCGGTGCTGTTGGCGGTTTCAACCAGGATAATTGAGGGGTACTCCTGCGCGAGCAGGCGCGAAGAGTAGTAACCTTTCACCGCGGCCACTTTTTTACCACGGAAATAGTTAATTCCACTCACCGGGCCGATTTGTTCAGAGCCAAAAATCACGATGGGATCCGAAAACACCGCATCGGAAAAGTTCATGTATTGTGAGCGCTCGGTCGACGGCACCATCAGTGGAATAAGATCAACCTGCTTGTTTTTGAGTAGCTGTTCAATTTCAAAAAAACTTTTCCCGGCGTGTTGCAGTGAAAATTCCAATCCGGTTAGCAGACTTATTTCATTCAGGTAACTCGACATTAATCCCTGATACTCGCCCTCTTCTATATATTCAAACGGTGCCACTGAAGGGTCTGCAGAAAAACGAATAATGGGATGTTGTTCAGCCCAGGCACTGAGCGCTGCCGGCAGCTCTAACTGTCGATCGCGGCGCCGGCTGGTGATCAACTGCAACGCAGTGTCGACATCAAAATCAAAACGGAAGCGCTGGGGATTATAGGCCAGCGACAAAATCTGATAGTTCACCTGACTTGACAGCTTGAGCAGGGGGCGGAACCGACCCAGATTATTGTCATCCAGCGCCACCATCAGCGATTCAAACTCTTTAGTCTGCGTCGCAAAATCGAGTCCATGCAGGTAATCCACTAACATGCTGATAGCAAAAGCGCCGTCAAGGTAGTGGCCGCCCACTAACACCTGCAGTTGGCCGTTCTCTAGCCCTTCGATGTCGCGAGCTCCCCAGTTAAAACCACCCACGGGAATGTTTTGCGAATTTTTGATCCGTTCGGACAACACTTGCCGTGCGGCCAGACCCAGCTCACCGGTTACGGCCCACACAGCAGAGACCTCACGGCTTTGGTCCAGCAATTTATTCAACTCAATCTTGGCGGTTTGTTCATTCCAGCGGGTATTGACGATTTCCAGTTTACCTTTAAATGCCAACTCTTCTAACGCGGCCCTCATTCCCGCTTCACGTTGGCGCGACACCGAACTGGTGTCACTGCCCAGCAGCACGATAAGTCGGTTGAAATTGGGAGCCTGAAGCAGCAGGCGGTTGGTTAATAGTTTTCCGGCCTGAAAATCATTAGGGTAGATGCCCCCCAACCAATTTTTAAACTGCACTCGGGGGACCAGGTTCGGGTCACTGAACTTGGAGTTGAATAGCAGTGTGGGCAATCCACCTTTGTCCAACGCTTCCATTGCCGTTTCACTGCCATCCCAGGGCGCTGTCATTATGGCGGCATCAAAATCGAGCGTCGCTACCCGTTTGGCGTTGGCGATCAACTCATTGACACTTAAGCTGTTATACACCACCAAATCGACATTCATATCGGCGGCAGCGGCGCGCGAGCTATCCAGCACCCGGGTCCAGAAACTGTCAGTGCCTGACCCTGGGATAAACATAGCAATTTTCAGCATCTTTCCCTGTGCCATAGGGTCTGCCACATCCGTGTGGTGCGCCTGAGAGGGGGCGATCCCGGCCAGCACTCCCACCAGCATCATCAGTAACCAAAGGCGTGCTTTCATATCCAATGGCCTGTGCTAAAAACCGGTTGACTAAAATTCCCTTTTAAAGCCATCTATTTCATACGTAACCTAACTGATAACAATATCCATAATAATAGCTACATATATATTCTACAGCTGAGTTTTTTTTGTTTTTCTTAAACTTAGCTAACTTCCACTTGCCTTTAATGGAATAAAGATAACGATTTGGCCTGCACAACCAATCAGCACTAAAACAAAGTAAAATCCTGCTCAGCTTAGCCAACCCATTTCCAGACAGAGTTGCTGAAACACGGCTGGCATTGACGGCAACACCGTCACACCAAGATAGATTCCACCGGCCGTCAGCGAGACTTTCAACAGATTCGCAACCATTGACATAAAGTATTCTCCTGTAAGCTTTTGTTATGACACGGGATCACCAATGATGTTGGCTTACCGATAACCTGTTACCTTTCATCAACCCACACTGCATTCCACATGCCACATTCTTAACATTATGATTTATTGAATTTTTATTAATAATTTTAGCCATTTTTGTCTGATTGATAATGCGATTATTTTGTCAATCAGATAAAATCTTGTCTCATTCACAAAATAATGAGTCTGACAGCATGGTCAAAGAGCAAATGGGACAGGAATGGGTACAAGTGGCACTGGATATTACGTCAGGAATATCCGACCAGGACAGGTTTGATCGCCTGCTGTCTACCATACGTAAGTCTTTGAAAAGTGACGCTTCAGCGCTATTGCTGTTTCGCGATCAACAGTTCGTGCCGCTGGCGATCAACGGATTAAGCGATGATGTGCTCGGTCGGCGGTTCGAAATAGAGAAACACCCACGCCTGGAAGCGATCGCTCGTGCCGGTGACATCGTGCGTTTCCCCTCAGACAGTGATCTGCCGGATCCCTATGATGGTCTGATCCCTAACCATGACGATGAGCTGAAAGTGCATTCCTGCATCGGACTGCCGCTGATGCTTGATGACCGGCTGATTGGCGCAGTCACGATCGATGCTTTCGATCCCACTCAGTTCAACGCCTTTCCTGACGAAGATCTGCGCATCATCAGTGCCCTGGCCGCCAGCAGCTTAAATACCGCCTTGCTAATGGAAAAACTGGAACGGTCTGCGGCTGTGGAGCTGAATGAAACCAGCCACAGTCGTAATGTCAGTTTACCCAATGAAATCATCGGCCAGTCTCAGGCAATAACCGAATTGAAGGCCCACATTGATGCTGTCGCTAATACTGATCTGTCCGTTTTGATCATGGGCGAAACCGGTGTGGGCAAAGAGTTGGTTGCCAATGCCATTCACGCTCTGTCGGACCGGGCCAGTAAACCTCTGGTCTACCTGAACTGCGCAGCGCTGCCTGAATCAGTAGCGGAAAGTGAACTATTCGGCCATGTCAAAGGGGCATTTACCGGTGCCATCAGCCACCGTCAGGGTAAATTTGAACTGGCCAACCACGGCACCCTGTTTCTGGATGAGATCGGCGAACTGTCTCTGGCGCTGCAAGCCAAGTTACTGCGGGCGTTGCAGTACGGTGACATTCAACGAGTGGGCGACGATAGGAATATAAAAGTGGATGTGCGTATCATCGCTGCCACCAACCGGATCATGCACGAAGAAGTCACCGCCGGGCGATTCCGCGCCGATCTTTACCATCGGCTGAGTGTCTTTCCGTTGTTTGTCCCGCCACTGCGCGAACGAGAGCGTGACATCATTCTGCTGGCCGGTTTTTTTGCTGAACGGTGCGCACACAAACTGGGGGTCTCGACCATCAGTCTGGCGCCCCAAAGCCTGCACCTACTGCAAAACCATAGTTGGCTGGGCAATGTCCGTGAACTGGAGCATGCCATTAACCGAGCTTCTGTGCTGGCTCGTTCAGACAGTCAGAGCGATGCGCTAGTGCTGCTACCTGAACACTTTCGGCTTAACTCTACCGTGAGCGCAACTGGCGATAACCAGACGGTAGCCACTTCAGACCTATCCGTTATGCCTGATAAATTTCACCATCTCGGCCTTAAGGAGGCAATGGAGCAGTTTCAGATCTATTTTGTCCAGAGTGCCTATCAGAGTAACAACAACAAACTCAGTGCTACTGCCAAGCAACTTAAAATGAATCCGGGCAATTTGCATCGACTGCTAAAACGGCTGAATTTAAAATAAATTGTACTTTTGACAAATTCATATCAATAAGACAAAAAATCAGTTTATCCCAATGACAAAGGTGTGACTCACAAAGTCAATAAAATCAATAATATAAAAGTTGGCACAAAGCTTGTAATAGTCTTCTTGTCTTATAATGTCTAAAGGATCAGAAGATGACTAAACAGAAGCTTTCCCTGATTGCTCTTGTGATAGTGTGCGTTACTTCGTTCACTATCCTTTTGAGCTTGGGTAGTGAGATCTACCGCCAGGCTCCCCCAATCCCAACCGTGGTTAAAACTCAATCTGGCGAAGTGGTTTATACCGAGCAACAAATCCAGGACGGCCAACTGGTATGGCGCTCTATGGGTGGCCATCAACTGGGTTCCATTTGGGGACACGGTTCTTATGTTGCCCCGGACTGGACCGCAGACTGGGTTCATCGCGAATCTCAAAACTGGCTTGAGCTCAGTGCTCAATCACAATTTGGCCAACCTTTTGACCAGTTGAGTATCGATGAACAAGCGCAGTTGGAAAGCTTACTGCGACAAGATATTCGTACTAATCAATATGACGCTGAATCCGGTCAGCTGACCATCTCTGATCGTCGCGCAGGCGCCATCAAGCAGTTACGTCGTTACTACATCAGCCTGTTTGGCAC
>NZ_JBNKVP010000040.1:0-9282 GCF_050299255.1 Vibrio sp. | reverse complement strand
TCCGGAATTCCAGCCAACCCGTGAAGACTATGCGATGAAAGAAGGCACCATCGCAACGGAAGAGAATCGCGACAAGCTGACCGCATTTTTCTTCTGGAGTGCCTGGGCGGCGGTGACTGAACGTCCTGGAGAAAGCTACACTTACACCAACAACTGGCCTTACGATCCTGTAGTAGGTAATACACCAACTTCAGACAACATCGTTTGGTCTATTTTGAGTATCGTTGTACTGATTGCAGGTGTAGGTGCACTGGCCTGGTATCATGCCAGCCTGAAAGAGCACGATCTGCCAACACCACCGGAAAAAGATCCACTGTTCGGCGTGAAGCCAACTCCATCGCAAAAAGCGCTGGGCAAATACTTTGTCACTGCAATCGGCTTGTTCCTGCTGCAAATATTGCTTGGTGGTATTACTGCTCACTACGGCGTCGAAGGCCAGGAGTTCTACGGTATCCCGTTGTCTGACATTCTGCCCTACTCTGTTACCCGTACCTGGCATACTCAGTTAGCAGTATTCTGGATCGCCACTGCATGGCTGGGCACCGGTTTGTACATCGCTCCTGCCTTGTCTGGCTACGAACCTAAATTCCAGCGTCTGGGGGTTAACGTCCTCTGGGTAGCTCTGGTGATTGTGGTACTGGGTTCAATGGCCGGTGAATGGCTGGCGGTACAGCAGTACTTTAATATTGACCTCAGTTATTGGGTTGGTCACCAGGGTCAAGAGTACATTGACCTGGGACGCATCTGGCAAATCGCCCTGCTCGCTGGCCTGCTAATCTGGCTGTCTTTAGTAACTGCAGCGATCCGTCCGGCACTGAGTCAAGAAGGCGAAATGAAACCTGTTATCTGGGTGTTGTACGCTTCGTGTGTCGCTATTGGTCTGTTCTACGGCGCTGGCCTGTTCCAGGGCAAACACACCAACCTGGCCATCGCTGAATACTGGCGCTGGTGGGTTGTTCACCTGTGGGTTGAAGGCTTCTTCGAAACCTTTGCGACCTCTGTAATCGCACTGATGTTTGTCCGTCTTGGCCTGGTGCGTGCAAAATCAGCCAACAGTGCAGTGCTATTCGCGACAGTCGTTTTCCTGACCGGCGGTTTGATCGGTACCCTGCACCACCTGTACTTCACCGGTACGCCAACGTCGGTTATTGCCTGGGGCTCAATCTTCTCTGCCCTGGAAGTAGTGCCGCTGGCGCTGATCGGCTTTGAAGCTGTCGAAACTTACCGGATGCAGAAGACCACTCAGTGGATGGAACGCTACAAGTGGGCAATCATGTTCTTCGTTGCTACCGCGTTCTGGAACCTGGTTGGTGCCGGTATCCTGGGCTTCCTGATCAACCCACCTGTGTCGCTGTACTTCATTCAGGGTCTGAACACCACTGCAACTCACGCTCACGGCGCATTTATGGGTGTATACGGCATGCTGGGTATTGGCCTGATGCTGACCTGTCTGCGCGGTCTGAGCGGCGAATCCGCTGTCTGGGATGACAAACTGCTTAAATTGTCTTTCTGGTCACTGAACCTTGGCCTGGCAGGTATGGTGTTTATGTCTCTGTTGCCACAAGGTATCACGCAGTTCTTCGCAGTGATTGAACACGGCTACTGGTTCGCTCGCTCACCAGAAGTGATTCATAGCGAACTGATTGAGATGTTGGTATGGCTGCGTCTGCCTGGAGACATGCTGTTTGGCCTAGGTGGTCTGTTCCTGACTGCGTTCTTCGGTAAACTGATTCTGTCTGCCATCAAAAAAGCGCGCCTGGGTAAAACTGCCACAGCCTAATAGGTGAATTTCGCCCTGGGCGGAAGTTATTGCTGCCGAGCTTTAGCTTCCGCCCTTTTTCCATTTCAACCGAGCACGAATTCAGCTGTATGTATCACACCATAAAACTGTTCCATTTGATTACTATTGCCCTCAGCGTGACGCTGTTTATCACCCGATTTGCCATGTTTGGTCGCCACCAAAGCGTCATCCCCACTCCGGGATGGCTAAAACCCATTCCTCATTTTAACGATACCTTATTGTTTAGTAGTGGCATCGCGCTGATCTCAATAACCAAATTCGTCCCCTTTACTCAATCGGCTCCCTGGCTGAGTTACAAACTGGCGGCATTGACCTGCTATATTATCTGCGGCTATCTGGCCATGAGCAGTAAACATAGTTTTCGATCCCGGTGGCTATTTTTTATCTCGGCTATCTGTTGGTTGATGGTGATCGTGCTGCTGGCCGTCACGAAGAATCCCGCCATGATTCGCGTGTTCTAGGACTTATTTCTACAGCGCCGTTTTGCTCTTCAGCTATGAATGGTGACAGAAAGGTATCAATATACGGCTTAGCGTGTGCCCTAAAGCAAAGCGACACACGCTGAAAGACAGGCTCTAAGGGGCAAATTTGACCATGGCTAATAAATGCAGCGCAGTATTGGGCACAGTAGCGGAACCAAAAGTAAAATTGGCCTTAGCATAGGAATAGGTCAATTTCCCCTCCGCTGAAAAAATCACCGCGTCGCTCAACGGAAACTCACGCTCCAATGCTAACTGGGTGGTAATACCACTCCACTGGTAGCCGCCATGGCTTCTTACACCATCTACCGTGACATCCGGATGCACAATGACTGCCCCAACACCAAAACGGGTAATCCAGCCTTTTGTAATCTCGGCAGCATAGTTGCCGTAGAGCAGGTTATAGCCGTCGGAAATTTCAAAATTAGTGACCCGGTCGTTGAGGTATTTTGACTGCAGATAAATCTTATGGTGGATAAATTCCAGCTCCCATGCCTTGCTGTCTTGCCAACGAGCCGCCCGAAGGGCGTAATACGGTGGCGAGTTAAAGGGCTTGGTGTCGTAGTTGACGGTACCCAGGTCTATGGTTTCTCCAGAATCCATCTCAATAGACAGCGATTGTGGCAGATTCAAGGCTCCGCCAAATCCTACCGCCCATTCCCAGCCATCGCTTTTGGCATTGGCGACGATTGGCAGCAACATCCCAATACATGCACAAGTCATTCGATTCATGGTCTCTCCCGTTAATAGTTATCTAGAGATTGAGTTACCAGGTAGGCGCCAGGCGCCCATTACTTGAATCTAGCCCCCCGTTTTGAGTAACGCCGCTCGTCCTTTCTCTTATTGATCTTGAACGGCCAGGCCGACCGACCGGCAGATAGCGGCATCTCTGCAGTTTAAGGCCTGACCAAAGCAATACCTTTAAGCAAACACGCCACATTCGGGTTACATTCGACGTCCATCAAGCGCACTTGCGATGAGATTCAAACTTTTGTTCGACATTAGTAAAAGCTAACAAAGTGTGGGAAACATTGTAGTGATACAGTACATAATATTGTTGTTCTGGTGAGCAGCGTAAATGCGATGGCCATTCCGATAATTTTAGTGATTCGAATGTGGCCGCTGGCTGATTCGTCGATAGCCACGCTAAAAGCTCAAACTAATCATGGTCGGAATACTGATCTATATTTACCCCAGCTATTTACCAAGGAGGGTGCGTATGCAAGTCACTGAGCGATTTACTAATCGGGTTGATGATTACCAACGTTATCGGCCTAACTACCCCCAGACTCTTATCGACGTGCTGATCAGCGAAAGTAAACTTAAACCGCTTGCTAACGTGGCTGATATCGGCTCTGGCACTGGTATATTCTCCGAGCGATTACTGGAGCAAGGGTTGGAAGTGGTTGGCGTTGAAGCGAATCAGGCGATGCGTCAACAGGCTGAAGATTCATTGGCCGGCAATCGCCATTTTCGCAGCCAGTCCGGACGAGCTGAGGCCACTGAGCTACCCGACCAGAGCATAGATCTGATCACCGCGGCCCAATCATTTCACTGGTTTTGTAATCAGCAAACGCTATTCGAGTTTCGACGCATTCTGAAACCCGGCGGCTGGCTGGCACTGATTTGGAATCAACGTGATATGGAGAGCCGGTTTCAACAGCAATATGATCAGGTGTTGCAGCGCTATGCCACCGATTATGCCGCCGTCAGCCATCACAATCTTAAACCTGACGCGTTCGAACACTTTTTCGCCCAGGGGCAAATGCGTTGCTATTCCTTTTCCAATCAGCAAAGATTCAACTTCGACCAGCTTATGGGCCGTTTTCGCTCGTCGTCGTACAGCCCCGCTCCGGCCAGTAGAGAGTACCAGCAAGCAGAGCAGTGTTTGCTTCACCTGTACAAGCAGTATCAGCAGAATGAGTACATCAGCTTTGATTATTGCTGCCGAATGTATCTTGGGCCGATTTCCTGACCAAGCTCAGGCTTTATAGTCGCTAATAGTTGACAGATTACCCAGAGCAGCTTTATCGGCGAAGGCAAATTCGCTGCGACTGCGTTTTGCATCATACATGGCTAAATCTGCCAGTTTGAGTAACTCTTCCGCACTGATGGCATCTTGCGGAGAAGTAGCAACACCGATGCTGAGCGTAACCATAATCGAGTTGCTGCCGACAACGACCGGATTGGCGAACACGGTACGTAATGATGCCAACACCTGATGAGCGTCTTTGGCATGATTGAGACCACCCAGTAACACCACAAACTCATCCCCTCCGATCCTATAAGCATTGTCGCTCGAGCGAATGCAGCCTTTGATCCGTCTGGCCACTTCGACCAACACCAAATCACCGGTATCGTGTCCGTAATCGTCATTAAGGGGTTTAAAATTGTTGATATCCAGATAGAACAGCGCCGCCGAACGGCCAGATTCCGCGCTGAGCAGAATGATTTCCGTTATGTCTGCATCGAGATTTAGTCTATTTTTTAATCCGGTTAATGCGTCGTGAGTAGCCTTGTAAGTCAGTGTTTCGGTTCGGGTATGCACTTTTTGGCTCATTTCATAAAACCGGTACAGCAACCTACCCATTTCATCCTCACCAACCAGATCCCGCACAGTCTGAGCTTCGCCGCGCTCCATTTTCTCGGTCCCTTTGAGCAGTATTTCTATCGGCTCAAACAGCTTATTTTTGATAAATGACGCGGTCAGGATGGCCATAGTGAGCAAAAAAACAATCTCTACCACGACCGCAGCTAAGACATAGGCACGGGTTTCCCGGTACTCACCATTTCTGATTTCCAGCAGCAACCGCTCCTGATGAATGAAGTCGGCAATGCTTTTACGAATCTCGTCCATAAGCGCTTTGCCCTGATTTGAGCGAACCAACATCAGTGCTGCACTTTCATCGGTAGGTCCTCTGCGTTTCATCAAGCGAATGGTCTGGTCCATTTCGTTAAATTTCGCGGTTATCAGTTGATTGGTTTGGCTTAATCGATTGACTTGTCCAGGATTATCCGACACATGGTCAGACAAAGTACGGTAGGTGTTACTCACCGCTTTCTGACCAGAATAATAGGGTTCAAGATAATGAAGATCGGCAGTGAGCAGATAACCTCGCTGGCCAGTTTCTGCGTCTTGCAAGCCGCCCAACAGTAAGCTGGCCTGTTCGATCGCCTGATGGGTATGAATCACCCAGTCCATCTTCTTGGAGCTTGAGCTCTCCAACAGGAAAATTGAAACCGTGTTGGCCAGTGCTACCAAAAAAAGTAGCGATAACAGCACTTTTAACCGACTACGAATACTCATTTGGCTTCTCTCCGTGACTCTCCATGTACAACGGTACAGAAATCCAACTTGTGGCATGGGATATTGTCGCATTTCACCCGTCGTGTTCACTGACTTGTAACTTACGGCAATATCTCAATAGTAGGTCAAAATTGACGCTGTGGTTGATAAACAGCAGGTAAGATTACGGGAAGGAAGACGCTAGGGTTGCAATAGTGCAGATAGTAAAATGCCAGCCGAGTAACCGACTGGCATTGTTTCAAAGATTCATCCTGTGTACTTAGCTTGCAACAACACAGGAATAAACCATGCAGGATTAGTAACGGTACTCCCAAGAGACCATGCCGAAGAAGCCTTTGTATCTCTGATTCACATCACCCATATTGGCTGTTTCAGCACTAAACAGGTAATCTTCTTCATTGAAATCTTCGTAGCGAACATTCAGCAAAACACTCTGGTTGTCTGAAATACGGTAATCCCCGTTCATTTCTACCCGATGTGAGGTGGAATCATTGTCAGGATAGACATAACCGGCACCTGTAGTGCTGGTTTTGCCAACGCCGTAGTTGTAGCTGTAATCCAAAGAGAGGTCCAGTTTCTTCGAAAGCAGGTTATCTCTGTTCAGACCAAAGCCAACCGTGGTGATGGTATCTTTAGACTCCGTTGAGTAACGATTCCAGCCAGGTGCGCTGCTGTTCGCATGTTGCTGTTCTGAACGAACGAGTTGCTGGTTCAAGAACACATGACCACTGGTGTCATTTTCCAGGTAGAAATTCATACCCAGATCATAACCGTAGTCCTGGCCTTCACTGCGGCCTATATCCGGCTTAGGATACTGCTCGTCAGCAAACCAGGCATCGAGCGTCATCTGCACAGTTTCAGTTACGTCGTAACTTGCATCACCGCGCACTTCAAAACGGTCACGGTCAGCCAGGTAGAACTGACGCAAGTTTGGCGTCGTAGAGCTTGAACCGCTCCAGTCAGAACCATCACGAGACTGATAAGATACCTTACCGCCTACCGTCCAGGCAGCTTGTGGACGATATTTGGCACCAATATGCACGGTATGCTCATTGGTCTTTTCACGTACCGCGTATTCGCGCTTGTCGGTGCGATATTCATAGCCCGCATTCATACGCACTGAACGAGTGAATCGATGGCTGACGGTAGCATCAAATTTCCCACGAGTCCGATCATACTCTTTACGAGTTTGACCAATGACTACGCCACGGTCTGAACTATCGTCTCGATCACGGTAGTCCGCGCCGACTTTCAGGGCAGTCGAACGAGTCAGGCGGTTGTGGTAATTGGCATTCACCTGAACGGTATCGACCTTACCATTAAACGTGTCTGCGGTAACCGGCGACTGCGGGAACGGATTTAATCCGCCTTCCGATGTCGCTTGAGACCACATCACCCGGCCATTCAGGCTCTGGCTTTCCATAATGTAATTGCCCGATAAACCTACCTGATGGAAATCATTGTCAGGTTCATAAGCCAATTGGTTCGCATATGGATTAGCCGCCGCACCGTAGTACAGAGCGGTGTAGTCGTTACGGAAGAACGAGCCTCGGTACGCCAGATCAGCATTCCAGTTGTCTTCGATATAACTCACGCCAGCTGTGGTATTTAAGGTTTCATGCTCCACGTTTTTAGGAATAAAACCCGGTACGCTGCCGTAACCTGGAATCGACGAAGTATACGCCGCCATCGTGCCTTTTTTGCGCTCATGTTGCATGGTCGCATAAGGTTTCCACGGGCTGTGCGGGGTAAATTTCAGCCCCAGTTTCAGTTTTTCCCGTTTTACGCCTTTAGCAAATGGCTCCAGGCTGCCTGCGGTTTGCACATTGTTGTTACCGCTGTACGCACTCAGGGCAGAGTTGTTCCAGAAGTAAGGCGATTCGCTATAGCTACCCTGGAAGCGCAGGCCATCATATTGACCAACGTCTACTTGCATCAAGAAACGCTGCAGACCTAAGTCTTTAGCTTTAATCTTGCTGTAAAAGCCGTCGTCTTCATAACGTTCCAAATCGGCATTAAAGCTGGTCGCCAAGCCTCTTCCTGGGGTATCTGACCCCCAGATAGGGGCGGCCCAGTTGTTAAACCGGGGCGATCCATCGTTATCCAGGTATCCGGCACCGAAACTGACTTTACCTTGCCACTCACCGTCACTACTACATAGTTCACAGTTCCAGCGGCTGGTATCGGCATCACCGGCATTTTGCAGCGAATAATCACCGGCGATAGCTGGTAAAGCGAGTGCCGCGGCAATAGATACCCACAAAGGTGATAATTTCATGACACTCTCCTTAGTTTCTCAACGCCGCACCACGTGGATGGTTAGAACCGTGCACCTGATTGTGACAGTTCAGACAGCTTCCACCCCGTACTTTGAGATCGTTTTCCGGAATCTCAACGTTGGCGTGTGGCACGCTATGACAATCCTGGCAAAGCTGTGGCAGTCGCTTGTCTAACAGTGCCTGGTTAACTGAACCGTGAGGATTGTGACAAGACGTACAATCTTCAGTTACCGGCTCATGTTCCCACAGGAACGGACCGCGTTTCTCTGCGTGACAGTCATAACAGGTGTCGTTGATAGACGCCTGTTTCAGACTGTATTCATTCACGGTCTGGTGTGGATCGTGACAGCTAGAGCACTCCAGAGTGCCGTTAAGGATTGGGTGGCTACTGCGTTTGTGCAGATCAGACTTCGTCTTGGTATGACAAGATGTACAAGCTTCCGCCTGTTTTTCTGCCACCATCATCGGATCGTCTTTCTCGTGCAGCTTATGACAGCTGGAACAAGAGAGATCTTCAAACGCGTGCTCGCTGCTGTGCCATGCCGAACGGCTCGAGTCCGTGTGGCAAGACAAACAAACGCTGTTTTGCTTGTCAGCAGGAACCGGAGAGTCTGGTCCAAAGGTGATCATTGGTTCACGCATCTCACCTTTACGCGGGTTGCGCTCGTGGTTATTCGCCGGGCCATGACACGCTTCACACTGCTTATCGCTCATCGGGCCATGGATATTGGCAGTCTTACCGTGAATATTATCGAATATTCCGGTGGCCGGTTTTTCTGAGTCATCATCGTGACAACGCAGACAGCCGTCAGGACCGCGACGGGAGTATTTACCGTCTTCGAACTTCTGATCCAATACCGCTTCTATTTCCTCGCGAGAATCAACACCAGCCTTGGGAACGTCATCTGCTGCCTGTACGGCCGCAGATACCCCGAGCGCCAACATTGCCGTCACGAGCCACCGCTGAATAGTTATTTTCATAAGAGTTTCCTATTTTTCAACAGTTGTCCGGGGGCAAGCCCCCGGACAAGCTCAGTTAACGGTAGTCGTAGACTTTGTGGACTTTATCCACACCCTGCTCCTGACCCACTGCGTGACAGGTAGAACACTGTTCAGTGCCGGTAGCTTCTTCTGCAGTTTCTGCTGCGAAGACCGCACCGTTTTTCTCCATATGGCCAATGATGGCATCGCCAGGAATCGGGTTGTTAGGATCAACCAGACCTAACGCAGACTCAAGGTGACAGCTACCACAAGCAACCAATGCAGGACTGAAGAATCTTGGTTCCATAATTGGGTCACCAGCTCCATCTGTACCGACTTGTGTTGAAGCCAGTGATGGACGAGTGTTCGCCTGTTGTGGCAGGTTATACTGCTCTGACGTATGACAACCTTCACAATTGTTAATCACTCCAGGGA
>NZ_JBNKVP010000039.1:0-32540 GCF_050299255.1 Vibrio sp. | reverse complement strand
GTGAGTAGTCCGCTGGAAGCTTAGTGCCAGATGGGTTGAACTCAACTGTTTTCTTAAACTCCAGGTGGTCTTGGAACAGTGGTTCGTTGGTCACAAAGCGCAGTTCATCATTTGCGCTGCCACGCCATACTTTCAGTTTGCCGCCTTCGTTAAGTTGGATAAGTGCCACATTACCCGCGTTGTCACGTAGGTTGAAGTGCGCAGGAACCGTGTGGTCCATTTCCATCAGAGGATCGGAAAATGCTGGTTGCCATTCGCCATTATCCAGGCCGTTGATCGCTTCTTCTACGGTTTTGTAGTTAGACGCAATAAAGGTTGCCAAAAGACCGTTGTTGACTGCAGGAGCGCCATTATCATTGTCTTTGTGTTGCTCCATGAATGGAGCGCTGGCTTCTTGGTATTGACCATGAACAGACAGGCCTTGGTCATTGACCGCATCGTAGGCAGTGCCGGCGAAAATTGGCTCGTCAGACATTGACATAGTTTTGTACTTGGTCGTCCACTTAGCTTGAGTTTTGTAGCTAGGTGCCTTTGATTCCATCGCGTAGCCAGCTGGAATGATTTTCGCACGTGCTTCTACGTGCTCGCCCCAGTCAAGAGAACGAGCAACCAAAGTACCGTAATCAGTCATAGCCGATACACTTGAACATGCGCTAGCAGTTGCGATAGCGCCGACGGTTGCGATGGTTGCGATTGATGCTGCAATTACAGTTTTTTTCATGGGAGTACCTCGTAGGGGTTTTCAATTCTAACCTTCGGAATCGTACTTCTGATTCGTTCATCCAGTACTATTTCCGGTCGATGGGTGTAGATTACTCCCGGATTTTGGTTTAACGAAAGTATGTACTATTGGAAAATCGAATAGGTTGGAGTCTCCGCAGACTGAAACCTGGAGGTTTAGATTCAGCCTCCGATTCTCGCTATAGAAGGGGGCGTTAAATGGATATATCAATATTGCAGCTAATATAAATTTATAGCGGAATTACATCGTTAACAGGATATATTAGGGCTGCTGTTCGGTATATATGGTGAGATATTTTTAATTTTTTCTTTTTCCGCATGCAGAATAAATGAAAATATTAAATTTAAAATTAACATCAAGTTCTTAAAGCTAATTAAATTCCCGCCATTTTTCTAATTTCCAATTTAATTTATTTTCATATTTAGATCTGGATAACACATTTGCATATTTATCATTGATAAAAAATCACCAAATCATAAAGTGAAACCGATTTCACTTTTCACCAATGGAAGGCAATATGTTTGACCTGAGCATTATCTACAGGTACTTGGATGACTTTATCAACGGCTTTGCTATTACTGCGTCTGTCAGCGTAGTTGCAATAGTGGGCAGTTTTATCGTCGGTCTGACGGTGATGTTTGCCTGCGTGGGTAGCAACCCCTGGCTTAGCCGGATCGGCTACGGTTACATCAACTGTTTTCGCAACGTACCTTTTATCGTCCAGGTATTTTTTATCTTCTACGGTTTACCTGAACTTGGGATATTTATCGATCCATATACCACAGGTGTTATCGCTCTTTCGTTTGCGGTCGGTGCTTACTGTGCAGACGTGCTCAGAGCCAGTGTGCTTCAGGTAGACAAGGAGATTATCGAGGCGGCCCAGTCGTTTGGCTTAAAGCGTTCATTAATTTATCGCAAAATCATTTTGCCGATTGCGCTGCGAAATTCGATTCGCCCGTTAGGCTCAATTTTCATCAACCTGATCCTGACTACGTCGATTCTTTCTACCGTTACGCTGAATGAACTTACCGGGGCGGCCAAAATTATTGCAGCGGAGACATTCCGTCCATTTGAAGTCTATTTCTTCCTGCTGCTGTTTTACTGCGTGTTGACTTACATTCTGTCGCTGCTGATCTCACGTCTGCACGCCAGCCTCAACAAGCAATTTGCTATGGAGGAGTAGTCGTGTCCAATAACGAATTTGTACCTTACGATTTAATTGTGTTGCTAAGTGGTATCGGTGTTTCACTACAGGTATTCCTCATTTCCAGCCTGATAGGTGCGGTAATCGGGACTATGCTCGCGCTCACCCGTCACTACCGTCTGGCAGGACTGGGCCCACTGGCGACTTTTGTTGGTGAATTTCTAAAAAACTCCCCGGTGTTGGTGCAGCTGTTTCTTATCTACTTCGGGCTACCGATATTTCTCGGTGTCGATATGACGGCGACCGAGGCGGCAATCATTACCTTGTCTGGCAATACCGCAGCGTTTGTCTCTGTGATTGTCGTGTCTGCACTGGCATCGATAGACAAAGGCCAGATAGAGGCCGCGCGGGCATTTGGCCTGTCTGAAAGGAAGATTCTGGCTAAGATTATCACTCCGCAAGCGCTGCTGGTGGCAATCGCGCCGTTGGTCGGACTGGCGGTGAACCAGCTGCAGGTGACCTCGTTGGTTTCTGTTATTGGTGTGATGGATATTACCAAGGTCGGTCAGATTCTCAATCAACGCACCTGGCAGCCATTTGTTGTCTGGCCGGTAATTGGTGCCAGCTACTTTATTTTGTCCTGGTTGCTTGCCAAGGGCGGGCAGCGGTTGGAAACCCGGTTAAAGAAACATCAGGACTGGGCCGGTATTTAAGGATTAACAATGATTAATATTGATAACGTCGAAAAAAGTTTCGGCACAACAAAAATACTTAATGGCGTGTCACTCGATATTCAGCGTGGTGATGTTGTCTCTATATTAGGTGCTAGTGGTTCGGGCAAATCCACATTAATTCGCTGCATCAATGGCTTAGAAAAATTAAATGGTGGCGATATTAATGTCGGTGGATTAACAGTTACCAATAAAAATGAATTGGCGGAAATAAGAAAAAAGGTCGCGACTGTATTTCAGCATTTTAATTTATATCCCCACCTATCGGTAATGGACAATATTACTCTGGCTCCGATTGAAGTATTGGGTGTGTCCAAATCAGACGCTGAGAAAAAAGCGCTGGAATTACTGACATTAGTCGACCTGGCGGACAAGAAAGACGCTTATCCGGCACAGCTTTCCGGCGGTCAGAAGCAGCGTATTGGTATCTGCCGCGCACTGGCGATGGAACCTGAATGTTTGCTGTTGGATGAAGTGACCAGCGCGTTAGACCCGGAGATGACATCAGAGGTACTAGACGTACTGGCAGAGCTGGCTAGTTCCGGCACAACGCTTATTTTCGTAACCCATGAAATCGCCTTTGCCCGCAAAATTTCCAATCGAATTATTTTCCTTGATGAAGGCAGAGTCCGGGTAGATATGGAAAAGGAACAGTTTTTCTCGGAAACGGGGGGGAAACAAGACCCTCGAATTAAACGATTTTTAGACAAGATGGACAGTAAATAATGATAGTGCTTTCAAATTCAGAGGCCTGGCCGGGCATTCAGGAAACCGCCGACATGTTGGACAACGGCGATAACGGCCTGGACGCGATTATTCATGGCATTGAAAAAGTAGAGGCTGAACCTTTAGTCAGAAGCGTCGGCTATGGCGGCTGGCCAAACTTGCTGGGTGATATGGAGTTTGATGGCGCGGTGATGGATGGCGATGACTTGCGTACCGGCGCTGTTGGTGCGGTTAAAGACCATTTCCATGTCACTCGTGTAGCCCGCAAGGTTATGGAAGAGCTGAATCACGAGATCCTGGTCGGCGAGGGCGCAACCCGCTTTGCCTATGAAATGGGCTTTCAGTGCAGCAACCCGCTAATGGAAGAATCGAGAAAAGTGTGGTTCGAAAAGTTACAGGAGATCACTGGGGAAGTAAACCCGGATATGTCGACCCGACCGCTGGCCAAACTCAACACCATGATTACCGATCCGGAAAAGGTGCGTGATACCACGGTGTTTCTAACCAAAGACAATCACCAAAGTATGTATGCCGCAACCAGCACTTCCGGATGGGCGTGGAAATACCCAGGGCGCCTGGGTGACTCACCGATTGTCGGCGCAGGCTTTTACGCCGATAGCCGTTACGGTGCGGCCGCCTGTACACACACCGGTGAAATGACTATTCGAGCCAATACGTCGTATTCGATTGTGATGGCAATGAGGTTAGGTTACTCGCTGGATCATGCCGTGGATATGGCAATTGAAGAGTTGAAATCACTACAAGGAGGATTTCTGGCTGGGGTCGTTATTCATGCCATCGACAAACACGACAACCACCGTGTTGTGAACGTTGGCTGCGACGAAGAAATTAAATATTGGCTTTACAAAACAGGTATGGAAAAACCGCAGCAATTAATTGCGGAAAAATGTTAACTATGGAGTAGGATAATGAAATTAAAGACTTTATTGGCAACAATGTTAACCGGTGTGATGGCGCTAAGCTCGACGGCAGCACTGGCAGGTAAGCTGGATGATATTCGCGAGCGTGGTTACATCAAAATTGGCGTGTCACTGGGCGGTGAACCGATAGGTTTCCGTGACGCGAAAAACCAGCCAGCAGGCTACGACGTTGACCTGGCTAACCGTCTGGCGGAAAAACTGGGAGTGGAAGCCCGTTTTACTGATGTCCACGGTGACGCAAGGGTCTCGATGCTGTTCTCAGACCAACTGGATGCGGTTATCGGTAATATGTCGGCGACGCTGGAACGTGCTAAGTCAGTTAACTTTTCTATCCCTTATGCGCGCGCCGGTTTACGGGTAGTGCATCAAAAAGGTCTGGCGATTAATTCATTGCAGGATTTATCCGGCAAAAAAGTGGTGGTCGGCCGTGGCTCTACTGGTGAAGCATTCCTGAAGCGTGCGGTACCTGGCGCTGAGCTAGTCTACACCGATAACTTTGCACCAGACGGCATTCTGCTGCTGCGTCAGGGACGGGTTGATGCGGGAATCGAAGACAGTTCACTGATTGATTACCTGGCCACCAAGAATGACAAGCTGGTGACGTTACCTGGTCTGCACTCAAATGATCCTATTGCGATCGGTGTTCGCAAAGGTGACCAGGAGTTCTTACGCTGGATGGATATGTTCGTCTCGGATTACATCAATTCTGGCGATTATGAAAAGTCTTACCATAAATGGTGGGGTGGCGATGCAAATCCACCTAAGCTAGTAGGTGTCTGGTAAGATTACCGAAATGGGTAAAAGTTTTAAGTAACAGATTAAGTTACTAATTTTGCTATCTGCCTCTCCCGTGTTGGGAGAGGCGTATTTGACCACAGTCGTTATGTAGATGAGATAAGCAGCAAATGAATCATATAAATGTTGAAGTGTGTATCGACAATATTGAGTCTTTGCACACTGCGATAGAGGCGGGTGCCGATCGCATAGAGTTGTGTAGCTCGCTGGCTTTAGGAGGCATTACTCCGACCATAGGCCTGACCCGTTGGGCTATCAATCGTAATATACCAATCTACGCTATGATTCGCCCACGAGCCGGCGATTTTCTTTTTTCTAAAGACGAGATTGCACTGATCAATGATGAGATTCAGTTTTTCCGCGCTACCGGTGTCGATGGTATTGTGATTGGGGCGTTAACTGAACGAGGAGAGATTGACCAACACGCTATCAGTCAATGGGTAAATAGCGCCGGGGGGCTGGGAATTACCTTCCACCGAGCGTTTGATCTTGTCGCAGACCCGAAGCGGGCGTTAGAACAAGTGATTGACCTCGGCTGTGAACGGGTGCTGACTTCTGGTCTGGCAGCCAATGCTGTTGAGGGCATTACGACAATTCGCCAGTTGGTTAACCAGGCGGGCAACCGGATTTCCATTATGCCGGGATGTGGTGTGAATCAAACTAATGCTCAGCAGATTATTGATATGACCGGTGCCACTGAGATACATTTATCAGGTAAAAAACAAAGACCTAGCAAAATGCACCAGACTGATTCGGCCGCCGCGATGGGCAGTCATGCGGACAAGGATAGTGTTATTGAGGTCACCGACTTTCAGATAATTCATCAGGTAGTGAAGCAACTCAATGACCATTAAACAACCTCTTCCCACATTAGATGACGTAGCCGCTCTGGCTGGTGTATCAAAAGCTGTCGCTTCCAGAGCCTTGTCCGGCAAAAACCGTCCGATATCTGCCGATAAAAAACAGAGGGTTCTGCAAGCGGCGGAGCAGCTTGGCTATGTCGCCAACCCGTTTGCCCAGAGCCTGAGCAATAAGTCGACTGGGTTGATCGCGATTGTTGTTAACCATATTGCTGATATTAGTGACCTGAACTTATTTGACTCACTGATCCAGGCGATTCAGGGGCTGGGAAAACAAACCCTGTTTATCCGCTTGCGCTCTGAGCAGGATATCGCCGAAATCAAGCGCAATCCATTTGTCCACCGGGTGGATTCTGCGCTGATTTTTTCCGATTTGATTGAACCGGAAGAGGCGCCGAACCTGTTCTACACCGATAAAGTGATCATGCTTAACGGCAAGAAAAACTCCAATGGATTGTCGGTGACCATCAATGAAGCGCCGGGCATCGAACAGGCTGTTCGCCACGCCCATGAGCAAACTGCCAAGCAAGCGTTACTCTTGTGTGGCCGAGAAACCTCTCTGGTCGAACAGCGCCGGATAGAGTGTTATCAGCAGTTAATGTCAACGCTGGGTATCAAGTTGATTGCATTGGGGTACTGCGATTATGGCTACGAGACCGCTTTGGCTTACCTTAATTCTCAGCCAGCTCCCGAGAGTGAGGGATTAGCGGTATTCTGTACTTCCGATTCAATGGCAATGGCAGCGGTGGACTATTTCCGTTTGGTGGCACCTGAGCTGATTGAACGCAAAGCGATATTTGGTTTCGACAACACACCGTTTTCTCGATTGGGCAGCTATTCATTTTCGACCATAGGTTATTGCACCGAGCAGTTTATTACTGCCATTGTAAAGCTACTGGAACAAGCTGAGTTTGCCACTCTGGACCAGCAACACCTCTCCATTGACAGTCACTTCTATCGTCGCTGACCTTTTCCTCTCCAATTTCTCCTGTGTTTTATCGAAGCTCCAGTTGGTAAAACACAGTAAAAATACGGTATGTCATGTTAATTGAACTGCAGGCACGGTTTTAGATCGCCAGGATATTAGTGTGTTGCGGTTTATAAAAAATCGGTTCTGCTACCACGGTCAAATTAACCAACATTAACGACTGCGTAACAATTGACACCCCAATACAACAACTATATTTTTACAGTAGCTGTAATGCAGTTCAGCGAGAACCAGAATAACAATCTCTCGCCTGATAGCCCTAGGGCGTTAACAAGATCGAACATCGCGCCTAAGCGAAAGCGTGGCAATAAAGTGTCACAAGGCGCTCTGCTAACGCAGTCTTACCCTACATTTGGCTGCGTGTAAACCGTAAAAGGAGAGGCGGTAACATGAACGAACAAACCTATCTGGAACAGATTCGCCAAATACAAAAAGCTAATTGGCCTAAGGGTGCCGTCACCGAGCCTGTCTATCCGATCGGCGAGAAGCCACTAAGCGAATACCTGACCCACTGGGCAACGGTTAACCCTAACAAAGCTGCCCTCAATTTCTATGGCAAAGAATTTACCTTTGCTCAGCTAGACGATTTAAGTAATCGATTTGCCAATTTACTGCGCAGCCTGGATGTGCAGCCTGGCGACGGTGTAGCGCTTTTTACGCCGAACAGTCCACAATTCCATATTGCCTATTTCGGCATTATGAAGGCTGGCGCTATCCATATTCCTTGTAGTCCATTATCGAAAGAAATGGAGCTGAAACATCAGCTCGGTGACAGCAACCCTAAAGTTGCTGTCTGTTTTGATGCCTTGCTGCCGGTGATGTTACCGGTAGCTGAAGCGATTGGTATCAAGCAGGTTATCGCGAGCAGCTACAGTGAGCTGACGCCTGAAGAGCCGACATCAGTATTACCTGAGTTTTTCTCCCTGGATAAAGTCGAACTACCAGGAAATGTAATGGACTTTTTCCCGGCACTGGAAAGTGCTTCAGCAGAGCGTTTGGATTACACTCCGGGGCTGGATGATATCGCTGCACTGAACTACACCAGCGGTACAACAGGTCTGCCAAAAGGCGTTATCCATACCCACCGTAACATCATAGGTACCGTAGCTAGCTTCTATCCGCTCTGTTTTGGCGAAGTGCCGGAAACGGGTAGTGACCAGGTAATCTTGAATTATCTACCAGAATTCTGGATTGCTGGCGAGAATAGCTCTTTACTGTTCCCTATGTATTCCGGGGCGACTCTGGTATTGATGGCTCGCTGGGATGCCAAAGCGTTCATGCAATTGACTGAACGGCACAAAGTAAACCAGTGCATCATGCTGGTCGACAGTATTGATGAGGTGTTGAACCACCCTGAAAAAGACAACTATGACATGACCTCTCTTGGTGATAGTTGCTGCATCAGTTTTATCAAGAAACTGAACAAAAATTACCGTCAACGCTGGCAAGAACTCACCGGTGCCACGGTATTCGAAACCGCCTATGGTATGACCGAAACCCATACCTGTGATACGTTCACCAAAGGTTTCCAGGAAAACGACCTGGACCTTAACATTGAACCCGCATTTTTGGGCATGACAGTACCGGGCACTGAAATGAAAATTTGTGATTTTGCCACCGGTGAAATCCAGCCACTTGGCTCTGAAGGCGAGATCTGGCTGCGTACCCCAACTATGATGAAAGGCTATTGGTGCAAGCCAGACCTGAATGAAAGACTGTTTGAAGAGGGTGGTTGGTACCGCACCGGTGACCTGGGCATGATCACTGAACAGGGCTTCTTCCGCTTTCTGGGGCGTCGCAAAGAGATGCTGAAAGTGAACGGAATGAGTGTTTTCCCGGCAGAAATCGAATCTATGCTTGGCCAGCATCCGGCAGTCGGTGCTTGTGCGGTCGTGGGCCAATGTGACGCCAAAAAAGGCCAAATCCCGATTGCCTTTGTGGTACTTAAGCCTGGAGAGTTTGAAACAGAAGAATCGCTGTACGAGTGGTGTAAGCAATCGATGGCAATATTTAAAGTGCCGCAGATCCGTATTCGTCAGCAATTGCCGATGACCCCAACGGGTAAAGTACGCAAAGTCGAACTGGAGAAAGAACTATGAGCCGGACTTTCTCACGAATCCTGATTGCTAACCGGGGTGAGATTGCCATTCGTATTGCCCAAACCTGTGCGGACATGGGCATCGCCAGTCTGGCAGTGTATGCAGAAGACGATCATCCATCGTTGCATACCAAGAAAGCCGATCAAGCTGCGCCTCTGGTGGGGCGCGGTGTTAAAGCATACCTGGATATCGAGCAGCTGATTGCTGTAGCGAAACAGTATCAATGTGACGCTGTCCATCCAGGTTACGGCTTTCTATCTGAAAACAGTGAGTTTTCTCGCCGCTGTGCAGAAGAGGGTATTACGTTTATCGGTGCATCGGCAGAGCTTTTGGACTTGCTGGGCAACAAGGCGACGGCAAGGGAAACCGCCATTCGTTCAAACGTACCGCTGACCAGTGGTATTAACCGAGCCTGTAGCCTGGAAGAAGTGCAGCAGTTCTTCACTGAGTTAGGTGAGGGCGCAGCGGTGATGATCAAAGCGCTCGCCGGTGGCGGTGGCCGTGGTATGAGGCCGGTCACTCAGTTTGACCAGTTGGAAACGGCTTACAATCAGTGTCGTGATGAAGCCACCATTGCGTTTGGCAGCGGCGAACTGTATGTGGAACAGCTGGTAACCGATGCGCGCCACATTGAAGTTCAGGTACTCGGTGATGGTACCGGTGAAGTAACTCACCTTTGGGAGCGTGAGTGTACGCTGCAGCGTCGTAATCAGAAACTGTTGGAAATTGCTCCGAGTCCAAGCCTGAACGATGAAAACCGCATGGCGATCATTGAAGCGGCGCTTAAACTGGCCAGCGATGTAAAATATCAGGGCCTTGGCACGTTTGAATTTCTGGTAGACGCCAACGATCTTAGCAAGTTTTACTTCATGGAGATCAACCCGCGTATTCAGGTAGAACACACCATCAGTGAAGAGATCACTCAACTGAATCTGGTGAAAACACAAATTCAGTTGGCTGCCGGGGCTACTCTGGGTGAACTTGGCCTGGAACAGGCGCCAGCCAAAGTGGGCTGTGCCATTCAGGCCCGGGTTAACTTAGAGCAGATGTTGGCCGATGGCAGCACTAAGCCCGCTGCAGGCCTGATTAAAAACTATCAGGTACCGAACGGACACAATGTGCGGGTCGATGACTACTTGTACGCCGGTTATAAAGTCAGCCCTAGCTATGATTCGCTGGGAGCAAAAGTGATTGCCAAAGGTGAAGATTACCCCTCGGCGTTAAGTAAGCTTTATCGCTGCCTTCAAGCGCTGAATATTGAAGGTGTCGCCAGCAACAAAACTTTGTTGATGAACTTGCTGCAACGGGCTGAGGTACGTGAAAATCAACTCAGCACCCGCTTTGTAGAGCAAAATATCGGTGACCTGCTTGCTGATCACAGTTATGAACAGCACTATTTTGCCGGAGCGTCTACTGAAGATGAAATCGTGCAGGTAGTGGATATTCCAGCCGGATGCGAAGGGGTGAAATCACCGACCGCCGGTGTCCTCGTGACGGTGCATGTTCAGCCGGGTGATGAGGTTTACGCCAACCAGGAAATCGCACTGATCGAAGCGATGAAAATGGAAATTCCGGTTAAAGCCGAACATGCGGGTGTGATTAAGCAAATTCTGGTTACGGAACCGGGCGACCTGGTGGATGAACATCAACTGATGGCAATCATCGAACCGGGTGAAGTGTCGGTGTCGTTAGGCCAGTCAGAAATGGACATTGACCTTGACCACATACGCAATGATTT
The DNA here is from genome assembly GCF_050299255.1 of Vibrio sp. GTDB lineage: Bacteria > Pseudomonadota > Gammaproteobacteria > Enterobacterales > Vibrionaceae > Vibrio. Next base: position 21,776 of record NZ_JBNKVP010000039.1, on the reverse strand, counting down.
AGCGTCACTGTTCGATCGCCAACTGCGAACGTTGGACAGCCATCGCCCTGATGCCGTGACCAAACGTCACAAAGAAGGTAAGCGGACTGCGCGGGAAAACGTTGAAGACCTGCTAGATGAAGGCAGCTTTAACGAATATGGCCAGTTGGCCGTGGCAGCGCAGCGCCAGCGCCACGACGTCGAAAAGCTGGTCGATATCAGCCCTGCAGACGGTAAAGTGACCGGTACCGGTACGGTTAATGCTGACTTGTTTGGTGCAGAAGCCGCCCGTTGCGCAGTGATGTGCTATGACTACACCGTGATGGCCGGCTCGCAAGGGTTAATGAACCACAAAAAGACCGACCGTATTTTGGAAGTGGCGAAGAAAAGCCGCATGCCGTTGGTGCTGTTTGCTGAAGGTGCTGGCGGGCGTCCATCGGATACCGATATCCCGGGCGTGGCATTCCTTAACCTGCATACGTTCTCTGCTTTGGGCGAGTTGTCTGGCTTGGTACCGACCGTGGCGATCGCGGCAGGGAACTGTTTTGCCGGCAATGCTGCTTTGTTTGGTGTCTGTGACGTCACTATTGCCACCAAGCAAGCCAGTATTGGTATGGCAGGACCGGCGATGATTGAAGGCGGTGGTCTGGGTACATTTACCCCGGATCAGGTAGGCCCGGTTTCGATGCAGAGCCCGAATGGTGTCATCGATATCCTGGTGGAAGATGAAGCAGAAGCGGTTGAAGTGACTAAGAAGTATTTGTCTTACTTCCAGGGTGATTTACCGGTATGGCAAAGCCATGACCAGCGTAAACTGCGCCATTTAATTCCGGAAAACAGGATGGCGGTTTACGATGTCCGTGAGGTGATTAACACCCTGTGTGACGTTGATTCTGTGTTGGAGCTGCGCCGCGATTTCGCTAAGAATATGATCACTTGCCTGGTACGAATCGAAGGTAAGCCATACGGCCTGTATTGTAATAATCCAGGGGTATTAGGCGGTGCCATTGACGCTGCCGCCGGTGACAAACTGGCTCGCTTCATCCAACTGTGTGACGCTTACGATATCCCTATGATTTCGTTGTGTGATACTCCAGGATTCATGGTAGGGCCAGCATCAGAGCAAAACGCCACGGTACGTCATATTTCGCGTATTTTTGTCAATGCGGCGAATTCAAGCGTACCACTGCATACCATCGTATTGCGCAAGTCTTACGGCTTAGGCGCGATGGCAATGGCCGGCGGCGGTTTTACCGCACCAGTGTTGGCGGCATCGTGGCCAAGTGGTGAATTCGGCGCGATGGGCTTTGAAGGGGCGGTGCGTATTGGTGCCCGTCGTAAACTGGAAGCGATAGAGGACGTCGCAGAACGTGAAGCGACCTTTAAAGCGATGGTCGATGAAATGTATCGCCAGGGCAGTGCAATCAATACCGCCAGCCTGCTAGAACTGGATGCCGTTATTGACCCAGCCGAAACCCGTGACTGGATTGTCAGAAGCTATGTTCCTTCGTCTAAGCGGACAAGTGAACAGGGTAAAAAGCGTCCTTGTATTGATACCTGGTAAAGCCTTATTGTCGACCGCCAGAGAACAAAAAGCCCTTGGTTTTACACCAAGGGCTTTTTCTATACCAAACTGAGAATAAAGCAAGCGGTACTTAAAGTATCTCAAGTGTGATTTGGTCAAACGAATAGACTTTGCCACCAAACTCTTTGCTGAACGCCTCCGCATCAGATTTTTCGCCGAAACTGGCCAAGGTTTCGCCCATAGAACCTTTTTTCTCGGAGCCGATGACATACCAGGCCGATTTCGCATCGATAAAGTATTCATCATCGGGCTTTTGCCACGGTGTTTTACTCATGTCGTGAACAAATACCTGCTGGATCTGACGTTTGTTTTCCGGCTGCAGGATGTAGGCAAACAGGTCTCTAGTTGAACAGAATTTATCGATACTCTGTTGCTCTTTTTCGTATGCTTCGCCTTTGGGGCCGGGGAAATTAGCGATTACCATGCCACACAAGTGACATTCATCTGCCGCTTCTATCGCCGCCGCCTGGCGCACCATTTGCTGTTGTTCGTTGTCACCGCAACCTGACATTAGCGCTGCTAAGCCAATCAATAACGTGGTTTTAAAGGGGTGAGATAGGGTCATAAAAGCCTCTTGTTATAGGGTTTTGTTACGGAAAATCAGTAAAGCTGTGGTTAACGGCGCTGCAATCCAGGCCAGCATCGCCAACAATAGTGTGTTGGTGGAAAAACTGCTGTTAATCGCCACCGCCAGTACGCCATTAACATCATGTTGGCTGAGCGCTGATAGATTGATTAACCGGAACAGGTCGGCCGGATTCAACATCATCATCTGTACCAGGCGTTGTTGATCCAGTAGCTCGTAGCCGCCAACCAATACCGCTAACAGCGCCAGATCAAACACCAACACAAAGAAAAGCCAGACGATCAGACCGCTGCCGGCGGCTTTGGATTTTTCCGACACCAGCAGGCTGATCACATAAGCGATAGAGACAAAGCATAGCCCTAACAAAATGGAGGTCAGGATAAACAGACCAAACGCCGTTGGTATATTTTCCAGCCCTGTGGTCAGGTTCAGTAACACGCCTGCCGAGCCGAAGCCAAAAATGGTTGCCAGCGAAATAATTCCGCCCTGACCGACAAATTTGCCCAGCAGCAGTTGGCCATGGCTAATAGGGTAGGTCATCAGCAGCAGCAGCGTGCCAGACTCTTGCTCGCCGACAAAACTGTCGTAACAGAGCAATAAGGCAATCAGCGGAATGATAAAGACCGACAGGCTGGACAGGCTGGCCATTATTGAGGACAGCGATGGGGTGGCGTCTAGCTGGCCGGATGCGACCGTGCCGTAATAACTGAGGCCGATCGACAGTAGGGCGAAAATGCAGGTAATGGATACCAGCCATCGGTTGCGTAAACCGTCCTGAAACTCTTTGAGTGCAATGGCTAATACAGGGTTCATGATTGCACCTCATCTTGGTTTGACGGCTGTTTAGCTAAATTGAGGAAATGCTGGTAAAGCTGTTCCAGATTGGCCGGCTCTACCTGAATGTCTGTCAGGCTGTCATAGCTAAGCAGCTCTTTCAGGGTACTGACTTTTAACGCTTCCGGGACCTGTAACTGGTTACTGGATACAGCGAAGCCAGACAGTTTTTCATTGGCCATCATGGCACCGTTGATACCGGTGGCACGAATTTTTACTGGCAACTGGGCCATCTCGCGCAGCTCGTCCAGGCTGCCCATCGCGACGGTTTTTCCTTGCGATACTATCATGGCCCGATCGATATGCTGTTCGACCCCGGGAAGGACATGAGAACAGAGGATAATACTGGCACCGTCTTTTTTCAGTGCATCCACACTGGCGTAAAACTCCTGAGTAGCGATTGGATCCAGGCCGACGGTCGGTTCATCCAACAGCAGTAATTTTGGCGTGCCCAAAAATGCCTGCGCCAGCCCAAGGCGTTGGCGCATACCCTTAGAGTAAGTTTTAACCTGTCGGTTCATGGCATGAGCCAGACCAACCTGTTCCAGCAGAGGTTTGATCTGCTGCTTAGGCACCGACTTGAGCCGGGCAAAATAGGTGAGCACTTCCAGCCCGGTAAGCTGGTCGTAGAAACTAACATTTTCAGGAAGGTAGCCGATGTTTTTTCTGCCTTGCCAGGCTTGCTGACTACTTGGGTCGTGGCCAAATACTTTGACTTCTCCCTGGCTGGCCGTAGTTACGCCCAGGATTAGCTTCATCGTGGTGGTTTTTCCGGCACCATTATGGCCAAATAACCCCAGCACTTCGCCTGGCTGCAAGGCCAGGTTTAACCCGTCTACTGCACGCAGCGATTTATACTGCTTGGTCACGGAATGCAATTCTACTATTGGCTGCGTCATGAATGATTTCCTTCAGGCTGGCTAACAGCCGCGCGGTGTTTTATCTGTTCGACAATAGAGTCTAAATCCAGTGGCGACATGAGCGGGTAGGAGTCCTTCACGCCCACTGGTTTAAGAACGGGAAACTGTTTTTGAATCCAGCGCAGCATTAATACGGCTGGACTGTCGAGTAGCACTTTAGATTCAGGGTATTTCCACATCATTTTGTCGATACCATCGTTTGGCTCAAACGGCGTGTCACCGATCTGGTCATTATCCAGATCCCAGCCCAGGTAGTTGCTCCAGTAGTTGCCAACGCTCTCCTGGCTCCACTCTTGCTCACGGCTGGAGACGTATTTCACCTGCACGGGGTTATTGATAAAGGCATTACCGTATACTTTGACATCTTCTGAGCCGGCGGTGAGATGAATGCCGATTTCGGCGGTATCGATGCGGTTATAACTGATGGTATTTTGCCCGGAGTTATAGACAAACAGGCCTTTACCTTCTCGGCCAATCACTTTGTTCTCTGGCTTGGTCCAGACCCGGTAAAACTGGTTATAACTGATATCAGACTGGGTGATAAAGTTCATCAACATACCATAGTCTTCCGTATCCCGGCTGATGTTAGCCTGAACGGAGAGGTTCTTTGAGCTCATCAGCGCGTATCCGGCGCGGGTATTGTAAGCCAGGTTGCCGATGACTTTATTGCTGTGCGAATACATATAGTGCACGCCGTAACGGAGGTCGTGCATGGTGTTATTGCGCAGTAAACTGTGTTGACTGGAAATGACATACAGGCCATCGCGGGTATGGAATACCTCGTTGTCAGACACGACGGCGTGAGTCACGGTGGAAAGCTGAATGCCATTACCGCGGTCAGCGGAACGTAGCTCGGTGTTGCCTTCCACCAGGTTATGTTCGATGGTGATCCGATTGGCACGTTGGATCCACATACCAAATCCGTTGCCTTTCAATTGATTGCGGCGAATCACTAAATTTTCAGCAGGCTGGTCGGAATAGATACCGGCATTCTGCTCGGTCAGGTTTTTGCCCCAGTTAATAATCTGCAAGCCTTCTACAGTTACGTCAGAACTGGTTAGCGTCAATGCATTATCTTTGCCCTGCGCATCGATCACAGCACCTTGCTCGCCGCTTAACGTCATGGCGGTAGGGATAGTGAAATTACCGACATAGCGACCCGGAAGCAGAACAATGGTATCACCGGCGGAAGCACTGTTTAACGCAGCTTGTAGGTCGTCACTAGGGTTCACCGAAATAGTCGCGGCAAACGCCGCCTGGTGAAACAAAACACTGAAGGCGAGGCTAAGCCAGGGGAGTTTCTTCAATGGATCTTTCCTGCGTTGTTGATAGGGTGGAACAGACGCCCCCGGAAGACCGGAGGCGCTGCAGTACTGCTTAATTCTAGTCGTTTAGGCCTTAGGCTTCGACTAACATGCGACCACGCATTTCCATGTGAAGCGCGTGACAGAACCAGTTACAGTAGTACCACTGAACCCCTGGTTTGTCTGCGACAAAGGTAATTGAAGCGGTCTGTTGTGGACTGATTTCCATCTGTACGCCGTGGTTCGTCATACAGAAACCGTGGGTTACGTCTTCAACGGTGTCCAGGTTAGTGATGATTACTGTGACAGTGTCACCTAATTTAACTTTGAACTCGTTCAGACCGTAAGTAGGCGCAACTGATGTCATGTAAACGCGCACTTTGTTGCCGTCACGGATAACCTTGTTGTCCGTCATCACGTTCACGCCGTCTTTCTTAGCGATTTCCAGCGTTTCGGCAAAGATTGGATCTTCACGAGACCAAAGTTTGTTTGGTTTCACTTTGCTACGGTGAATAATGGTACCGTCGTGTGGTTCTGCGAAAGTCGGGCCATCGTGGACCAGTTTCATTTCATCGCCTGAGATGTCGATCAGCTGGTCGTTTTCAGCGCGTAGCGGGCCAACCGGCAGGAAACGGTCTTTCGAGAACTTACATAGTGACACCAGCCATTTACCATCTGCATCGCGAGTTTCACCGCTGGATGTACTGTTATGACCTGGCTGGTAATGCACGTCGATCTTCTGGCGAATGTAGTTAACTTTTTCACCATTGTACGCTTTCACTGCATCGTCCATGCTCCACTTCACGATCTGGCTATCCAGGAACAGAGTGGTGTAGGCGAAGCCGCGGTTATCGAATGCGGTATGTAGTGGACCTAAGCCCAGTTCAGGTTCAGCAGCGATGGTGTCACGTGGTTCAATTTTGTTCTCAAACAGGTCATCCAGGCGATCAATCGCAATCATAGAGACGGTTGGAGACAGCTTACCGTTAGCAACGAAGTACTTGCCGTCAGGTGACGTATTCATGCCGTGAGGCGATTTAGGCACCGGGATGTAACGGGTCAGCTCAGAACCTTTGCGGCCATCCAGTACCGGAACCTTATTACCGTTATAGTTTTTGAAGTTACCGGCTTTTACAGCCGCTTCACAGCGAGCCAGGTTGAAGACGACTACGTGGTCACGTTCCGCGGTGATCATTTCACCCAGGTTCATGCCCATTTCTGAGTTGTAACAGGTAGAAGCGAAGTATTTGCCGTCATAGTCAGCGTCGGTGTTGTCGAGGTTACCATCAACCATTACCTGGAAAGCCACTTCCATTGTTTCAGCATCAATCACGTTAAACAGTGAACGGTAAGTGCTGACATCTTCCATGCCGTTTTTACCGTCGTTGTTCATTGGGATTTCAAATTCCGCATTACAGATCACGTACTTGGTTTCTGGCACTTTTTGTACCCGAAGACCGTGGATCGCTTGCACGTTAGGTACGGTGATCATCTTGTCACACTTCATTACGTCACAACGGATACGTGCTACGCGAGAGTTTGCTTTGTCGTTGATAAAGACGTACTTACCGTTGTAACGGCCGTCAGTCATACTCATGTGAGGGTGATGCGAGTCACCGGTCATGATGTGGGCGCTGTCGCCTTTAATGCGCTTACTCTCATCGGTAAAGCCCCAACCGGTGGCACTACAAGAGTTAAATACCGGAATACGCATCAGCTCACGCATTGACGGAATACCAAGAATACGGACTTCACCAGAGTGGCCGCCGCTCCAGAAACCGTAATACTCATCAAGTTCGCCCGGATGTACCACTGCACTGTTGCTCGCTTCTGCTGCCTGGGCTTTGGCCATTGATGCGAACATAGCGGCTGTCATAGGTGCAGCGGCTACACCCAGCCCCAGAGCCGCACTTTTACCGAAAAACTTACGTCTTTCGGTATTTTCCGGCATGTCCTGGTCGATTATTTTCTTATCTTCACTCATGGTGAATCTCCATTTTATGGTTGGGTACTAAACCGTTGGGCGCTGGTGAGAAAGTCACCGTCTGTGCAAACAGACTCAGTTACATTTCCCTTACCGGAATATCACCTTGACGGCTTTTGTTTTTTTTGTAGGCCGCTTTTTTCAGTGGCGGACATTTGGTTTCATTGAAATAGGTCATCTGACAATCGAGGCAGTAGTGGCACTCGCGCATGTTGATCTCGCCGTTAGGGTAGATAGCCTGAATCTCACACTCTTTGGCGCAAGTTTTACAAGGAGAGCCACACTCCGGACGGCGTTTCAGCCAGTCAAACAGGCGAATGCCACTGGTTACAGACAGGGCGGCACCAAGCGGACACAAATAGCGGCAGAATGGTTTGCGATTGACCAGGTTTAGAGTTAGAAGAATTCCCGCATACATGACAAATGGCCATTCACGATCAAATTTAAGCAGGAATGTGGTTTTAAATGGTTCTACTTCGGCAAATTGTTCCGCCAGGGCTAACGAGTCCATGGAAAGCGCAAATAAACCAAGCAAGATTAAATACTTCACTGCCCACAGTCTTTCATGAACCGCCCATGGCAATTCGAGCTGGGGTATTTTTACTGCCCGGCCAAACTGATTGATCAGTTCCTGCAGGGCGCCAAATGGGCAGAGCCAACCACAGTATACCGCGCGTCCCCACATAATAATGGTCACCGCGGCGGCACACCAAAGTACGAAGATGACCGGGTCGAGCAGGAACAGATCCCAGGAGAATCCGGACATGACTGAATTAAGGAAGGTAAAGACGTTGACCACCGAGAGCTGCCCACTCCATACCCAGCCGATGAATACCACGGTAAATACCAGGAATATGCGACGTAACCGGTGCATAAAGGTGGGGTGGCGAACCAGCACATCCTGGAAGAATAGAATCAGGATCAGCACAGTAATAAGGCCAATTAGAATCGATACTTTCACTTCATTATCCTGCCAGACTTGCTGAGTCAAAGTCAGCTCAGGCTCAGGGATAATGGGATCCGGTGTATCGACATACTGCTCAGGTACGTCGTAAGGAGCCTTGAAACTGACAAATTCACTGTCTACCGCACCAATCTGGCGGCGAACCAGTAGTTCAAGCTGCCAACTGGCTCCTGGGTCAAATTCATGGTGGGCCTGAACTCTGAACAGCGCCATTTCTTTGAACCTTGGCGCACCATCAGCGTACAGATCCAAAACGCGTTGATGGTCCAGATCGCGGAAAGAGATTTCATTGTCATTCTGATGAATTTGAATCCGGTCAAATATACCGCCACGTACATAGCCGGAACCTTTAAATGAGTAACCATTACCAAATACGGCGATCAGATGTTCTCCTGGTTCCAGTTTGTCGACCATATACTGGTATTCCTGGACGCCAAACAGGTTTTTACCGATGGTCGGAATGTCCGCCAGGGTGTAATAGATCTCAGTAAAGGTGTCATCGAGTTTATTTTCAGCCACTCTGTCGACGTTCTCTGCGGCAGTACCGTCAAAAGCTTGTTGTACATCGCGGTTTTTTAGCAGCAGCTTACGTACTGAACCATCACCGGTCAGTTCTGACCAGCTTTTTTGGCTGAACACATCTTGTTTAATGGTCGAAATCGGCTGAATAATGTCGCTGGTCGGCTCTATGATTCCGAGCTCTTCAGCGGCTTTGGTCGCAGCTTTGGTAATGGCAACATTCATTACCATAACTGTCACGGTGGCGCCGGATAAACCATCTACCGGTACGTAGCCCTGGTTGGGTTTGCCGCCGACCTTGATACGGTCTTTGACTGACAATCCCACATACTGTTCGGCAAAGTCCCACAGTTTTGTTTCCGGGATCCCGGCCAGAATAATCGGTTCGTGATGTTCCAGCACTTTTGATGCCAGGTATTGACCTTCAGGATCAATAATCACCAGCATATTGACCGGTTCACCGGAATAAGCGGGGATGCGCGCGATATCATTGGTTTCAAATGCATATCCTAGTATCGCATCGTCTTTCTTAATGGTGCGCAGCAGTGGCTCGCCCTGTTTATCAGAAATCAAAGTCGCTTGTGGAAACGTTTCTTGGATTAGCGGCAGCGGATCTTTTGGTGGGCTCACAAAAAGTGCATTGGCATAGCCAGACAACAACAAGCAGAGTAAAAGTATGCCCGATCTGACTAATTTAAAGAGTTGAATCATCGTTAGCCCCTGATGGCGAGAATGCCGTGCTAGTGTCCATAAATCTTAGACTACCCTAGTGGGCTGTTAACGACTTGTGTTTGATTTGTGTCAATATTAGGCGACTGTCACATGCCAATTTTTTCAACCGGAGACATGGGTCACGCGGATTCAGGGACTGTATATCAGTACAAAAAATAAGGAATAATACTAAAGGGGTAGGTATCTTGTTATCAAGACGCAGATAGACCTTACTAGTTGTAGGGTAAAACATTTTTCGGGTCTATAGATTTAAATGCATAATCAATAGAGGGTTGAATCCAGAGCTTAGTTAACTCTGCATTGGCTGTGATGTATAGAACAATGACTAGCGGTTTAAATACTCTGCAGGTTGTAAGCAAACTGTAAATTACATGTAATCTGCTCGGCTGTCATTGCCGCGGTATTCATTAGCTTTATTTTATATCTGTGTAATATTGTTACTGCCAGATAGCTTAGCCGATGGTAAGCTACCGGCTCCTTCCTCGCGGTACTGGAAATTCGACCGCTTTATGAGTGAGATCCATTTTAATGTCTGAAAAGCGAGCGACGATTGTATTGATCGTCACTACTTTATTGGCCGCCTTCGGCTGGGTATTTTCCAAACAAACGATACAGGGCCTGCCACCATTTGGCTTTATTGGTTTGCGCTTTACTATAGCCTCACTATGCCTGCTGCCCTTGTGTTTCCGGCATCTACGTTCAGCAAAGTCCATCGATCTTTTACGTGCCGCGTTAACCGGATGTTTACTAAGCGGGTCGCTGATGTGCTGGATCTATGCGATTTCGATCAGTGATACTCTCGGTGAAGGGGCGTTCATTGTTAGTCTGTCTATGTTGCTGGTACCCGTGGTCGCCTGGATTTTGTTTCGCCAGCGGCCTCCGCGAGCGTTCTGGCTCTCGCTGCCGGTCGCCTTGATTGGTCTGGCATTTCTTTCCCTTAGCGGTGGCTGGCAGCAGTCGAGCAGTCAACTTTGGTTTATGGGGTGTGCCACCATGCTGGCGCTGCACTTCAACGTCAATTCACTTTTCTCACAACGCCTGCCGGTGTTGCTGCTTACCTGCATTCAGCTAATGGTTGTAGGTATGGTTGGCATGATCATGTCGCTGCTGTTCGAGACGTTGCCAAGAGAAGTACCCAATGCGATCTGGGGTTGGTTTGCAATGAGCGCTTTGCTGGCAACCAGCCTGCGTTATGTTATGCAGACATTAGGGCAAAAGCATATCGCGTCGGCCAATGCCGCCTTAATTATGATTTTAGAACCGGTCTGGACGGTAATACTGAGCGTACTTTGGTACCAGGAGCAGTTATCCGCCAATAAGATAATTGGTTGCGTACTGATCTTATTGGCGCTGCTCCTTTATCGTACCGGTGGCAGGTTAGCGCGGTTAAAGTTTCGCTAAACTGCCGAGAGTTAAATGTCTGATAGAGTTAACCGAGCCGGTAGACGGTATCTATTTGGCACTCCTTAACAAACTCAGCATCATGACTCACCAGAATGACACTGCCGTTGTAAGTGGCCAGGGCACCGGCAAGCATGCGCCTGGCATCAATATCCAGATGGTTGTCCGGTTCATCGAGCAATAGCAATGTTTCATGTTGCCTGTGGCTGACAATTAGCACCGCCAGCTTCATTTTTTCCCCGCCACTCAGATGCGTAGCGGTTAAATGGACTTTGTCACGGCGGAAACCAATACCTGCCAGACACGTTCTGGCCTCCGTTTGCGATAGATGCGGGCAGTAAAGTAACAGGTTGTCCAGCAGGGAGCGCTCAGTTTTCACCAGGCTGAAATTCTGGTCCAGATAAAGACTGTCACAATTAACAGCAATAGTTCCTCTTACGGGAATAGCTCCATGCCCAGTGTTGCCATGATCGGCCACCAGGCGTAGCAGAGTAGATTTGCCACTACCGTTGTTACCAGCCAGATGCAGCTTCTGTTGTGAACGCAGCATCAGCGAAATAGGGGGCTGATGACAAAACGGCAGTACCAGATTGTTTAACCTCAACAGCGGACGAGGTTTGCCAACACCTTGGTGCAGGGCCATCGATAACGGATCGATGATCTGCTGCCGGGATTGCAGCTCGGCTTTTTGTTGGCTTAGAAACCGGCCTCGCTGGTTGACGTTTTTATTCTGCTGGCTGACATTGGCGGTCGCCCGGTCCCGTTTTCCGTCCAGCAACAGTTTCGGCTGGCTGCCTTTGCGTCGTATTCGGTTACCATGGGCTTCGCGCTGACTGGCTTTCTCCCTATCTTTCTGGACTTGTCTGGCCAATGCCAGCTGTGCTTTGCTTAAATGCTGTATTTTTCTGTCCAGTGCTTCATTTTGCAGCGTGCTTTGTAGCAGATACTGGTCATAGCCACCGCTGTATACCTCTAATCCCTGCCGACTCAAAGACCAGATTTGCTCTACCTGATTGAGCAACTGGCGGTCATGGCTGATTAGGATTATCGCGCCGCTGAACTGGTCCATTTGTTGTTGCAACCAGTTTCTTGCCACAGCATCAAGATGATTTGAAGGCTCGTCAAGGATCAGTAACCGGGCGTCGGATTGAAACAATTGCCAAAGTCTCAGGCAGGTTAACTGGCCGCCACTGAGTTGGGAACAAAGCAGATTGTAGTCTTTGGGAATGCGCAACTTCTGCAGCAGTTCAAACAGCTGCGACTTCAGCTGCCACTGGTCGCCGACAAGATCAAACCAGTGCGGGGCACAATCGCCCTGTTCGATACGGTCGAGGGCTTCCAGTGTCGCTTCCATACCTAACAGCCGGGCAATACTGCAATCACTTAATTGTTCTAAATCTATGTTCTGTTCAAATAGCCGACATGGGGCTGTTAAAGTGACGTGTCCACTAACGGTGCCCAAACAAGATGGCTTTTGCCCGCCGATTAAGCTGGCCAGAACGGATTTGCCACTGCCATTGCGGCCAATAAGACCAATACGTGAGTGCTGCAGGCTAATGGTGACGGGGGCGAATAGTGTTTCGCCATCGCTAAATTGATAACTTAATTGATGTATTTGTAAAACTGGCATAGTGCCTCCTGATGACCAGGGGCAGCACGGCGCTGATTAGCTTAGTATGGACGCGACAGTTTTATCGCATAAAAGCAGATTGTAATAGCTAAGACGAAACAACGCCGACTAACCCTTTAGATCCAAATTAGAAAAAGTGATGGATGTCAGGGGTTAGTTGTTCATTATGGCGTTGCCTCCGGATTCAAAAGTGGGGTTTAGTATAACCATTCCTGTATGGACTGGGCAACTATTGTTCAGCACCCCAATGTTCAAACACACTGATATCAAGTCGCAAAAATATCTCCCTATCTGGATGAATCACACCCGCGCACTAATGTTAACTGTTTGTGATTGTTATCACGGTATTTAACAAACGTTACCAGTAACATCGCCCAAAGTTACCGGTAACAACTACTATTAACCGGTGGAACGTGAATGTATAAAAGGAATACCCCTATGAAAACGATGACAAAAACTCTGGTCGCCGCCATGTTAACTGGATTGTTTACGGCGTCGGCAATGGCTGCTGATTTCAAACTGAAAATCCAGTCATCTGACCCATCCGGTGATCTGAACTTTAAAGTGCAGCAGAAATGGGCTGAGCGAGTAGAGAAGATGTCTGGTGGTCGAATCGATATCGACTTGTTGCCGGTTGGTGCTGTGGTAAAACACACCGAAACTCTGGGTGCCATCAAAATGGGCGTACTGGACGGACACCTGACCGCAACGGGTTATTTCTCTGGTAAAGATCCAGCGTTTGGTCTTGTCGGTAACATGGTGGGTGCCTGGTCAGATACGACTCAGCTGCTGCAGTACATGAACTACGGTGGCGGTAATGAGCTGATGACTGAACTGTACGCGCCTTATGGCGTTAAATTCGTTGGTGCATCAACCACTGGCGTTGAGTCTTTTGTTTCCAAAGTACCGTTAGATGGTGTCGACGATCTGAAAGGGTTAAAACTGCGTGCACCTGAAGGCCTGGTCCAGCAAGTATTTGCTGCTGCTGGTGCGACACCGGTTAACCTGCCGGGTTCAGAGGTATTCACCGGCCTGAGCAAAGGGGTAATCGATGCTGCAGACTATACCGTATTCTCAACTAACCAGCAGGCGGGGATGAACGACATCGCCCAGCACCCGGTACAGCCAGGTTTCCACTCGCTGCCACTGATCGACATGTCAATTTCGCAGAAGAAATGGGACGCAATGCCGGAAGATTTGCAAGAAATTCTGACAACTTCAGTTCGAGACTTCTCATATGACATCACCACTCAGCTGAAGATGGCCGATCAGGAAGCGGTGAAAAAAGCCCAGGCCAATCCTGACATCACTATTCACAACTGGTCTGACGAAGAACGTAAGAAATTCCGTGAAATTGCTAAATCACAATGGAAGGTATTTTCAGAACGTTCACCTAATGCACAAAAAGTATATGACTCAGTGACGAATTTCCTCGAGAGCAACGGCTTGCTATAAGGTTTTGGGGATAATTAAGTTGTCGTACGGAGGGCTTCGGCCCTCCCAATTGGAATCGCTCCGTTATGTCTAACAAGACCTCCCAACATGCTCATGGTCACGACGATCAGCCAAAAAACTGGTTGGACCGTTTGATCATTAAAGCGAGCAACCTATTAAGCTGGTTATTTATTTTTACCGTTCTTATCTCTTTTTACGAAGTCGTTATGCGTTACGCGTTTAATGCGCCAACTATTTGGGTACATGAAACCGCCTCGTTTATCGGTGGGTCACTGTTCATCATTGGCGGAATCTACGCTTTTGCCACTAACACGCATGTGCGAGTTGTGCTGATTTACGATGCCGTTGGGCCAAGGGTGAAAAAGTACCTTAATCTGATTCACCACATAGTGGGTTTGGCGTTTGCCTTGATGCTGGCTTACGCAGCTTACCAGATGACCTATGAGTCATGGTTTGCGCCTTGGGGAGAACTGCGGCTTGAGCGCTCGGGCTCAGTACTAAACGCACCGTATCCAGCCTTACTTAAGGCACTCATTTTTATCACTTTGTGTATTTTATCTCTTCAGTATATTTTGCACCTGATCCGAGAAGTGATCGGGCTAAGGAAGCATGACGATGTTTGAGTTGTCTTCAATCGGGATTGCCTGGGGCAGTGTGCTGATGCTGGTTATGATGGTGGTATTGCTACTGACCGGCATGCAACTCGCATTCGTTACTGGCTTTGTGGCGATCTTCTTCACCATGTTCTGGTTCGGCCCAGATGCGTTGCCGCTGATAGCCAGTCGGACTTTTAGTTTCGCTTCGGGCTATGTGTTCCTGGCGGTACCCATGTTTGTATTGATGGCCGCGATGCTGGATCGATCCGGTATTGCCCGTGACCTGTTTGATGCAATGAAATCGGTCGGACGCAAAGTTCGTGGCGGCGTGGCGGTGCAAACCCTGTTGGTGGCGGTATTGCTGGCATCAATGTCTGGCGTAATTGGCGGCGAAACGGTATTGCTGGGTATCTTGGCTTTGCCGCAAATGCTGCGATTGGGTTACGACCGAAAGCTGGCTATTGGTACCACCTGTGCTGGTGGCGCACTTGGGACCATGTTGCCGCCGAGTATCGTACTTATCATCTACGGTATGACGGCCAGTGTGTCGATTGGTGACTTATTTAAAG
This sequence comes from Vibrio sp., assembly GCF_050299255.1. Lineage (GTDB taxonomy): Bacteria > Pseudomonadota > Gammaproteobacteria > Enterobacterales > Vibrionaceae > Vibrio. Next base: position 6,718 of record NZ_JBNKVP010000039.1, on the reverse strand, counting down.
CGTCATTTGTTCCGGCATTTATCCTGGCAGCTTGCTACATCGGTTACGTTTTGCTGCGCTGTAAGCTTAATCCAACGTTGGCGCCGATCCCAACCGACGAGGAGCTGGAACAGCCACATGTAAACTACTTCAAGGCGTTGTTTTTCCCACTGTTGTCTGTCGCAGTGGTACTGGGCAGTATATACACCGGTGTCGCGTCTGTAACAGAAGCGTCTGCTCTGGGTGTGGTCGGTATTATGCTAAGTGCACTGATCCGCCGTGAACTGAACGCTAAAATGCTCCGAGACAGTGCGATCTCGACCATGCGTACCTGTGGCATGATCATGTGGATTGGTATCGGCGCCAGTGCGCTGGTGGGTATCTATAACCTGATGGGCGGCATCGATTTTGTCGAGGAAGTGATCCTGGCGATGAGTGGCGGCAGCCCGCTCGGTACCTTGCTGATCATGATGGTTATCCTGCTGGTTTTGGGCATGTTCCTCGACTGGGTAGGGGTAGCTCTGCTGACTATGCCCATCTTTGTACCGATTATTACCAACCTGGGCTTTGACCCAATCTGGTTTGGTGTAGTGTTCTGTCTCAATATGCAGGTTTCTTTCTTGTCTCCACCATTTGGTCCCGCGGCATTCTATCTGAAATCTGTCGCGCCCAAAGATATTAGCCTGGGAGAAATATTCCATTCGCTGTTGCCATTTATCGGTCTGCAAATTTTGGTACTGGCGATGGTTATCGCATTCCCTGACCTTGCAATGTGGTGGAAATAGTGGCCATTCAAACAGGTCATCGAGAGAAGTTTTAAGTTGTCAGCCTGGCTGAAAATAGCCGGGCGTAGGGAAGTCAGTTTATGAAACCGAAAAAGATTTTAGTCATGGGAGTGTCTGGTTGTGGCAAGAGCTTAATCGGTAGCCAGATTGCCCACGCACTACAAATGCCGTTTTTTGACGGGGATGATTTTCACCCTGAGAAGAACGTTGAAAAGATGAGTCAGGGTGTGCCACTGACGGACGAAGACCGTCAAGGCTGGCTAGAGACTTTGAATAAGTTGTTTGTTGAACAAGATGAAGCTGTGGTTGCGTGCTCGGCGCTTAAGCCCCGTTACCGCGAGGTACTGAAACGAAATAATGAACAGCTGGTCATTGTCTATCTGAAAGGGGACTTTGACACCATCTGGTCAAGGCACCAAAAGCGGGACAATCACTATTTTACTGGTGAGACTATGTTGCGCAGCCAGTTCGACGCTTTGGTTGAGCCATCTAAAGAAGAAGCGATTTATATCGATATCCGTCCGAGTGCTAAGCAAGTACTTAAGAAGGCGTTAAGTGCACTTAAGGAGTTAGAAAATGAATAGAGCGGATATCGCGATCATTGGTCTGGGGGTGATGGGCAAAAGTCTCGCACTGAACCTGGTAGACAACGGCTATCACGTCGCCGGTTACGACTTGCAGACTTACAACAGAACGCGTGCCAAGGAAGAAGCAAAAGCAGTTGGGGAATCTGGCGGCAGCCAGTTTACAGCGGTTTCATCTTTATCCGAATTGCTGGCAACGCTCGCGATGCCGCGTATTATCGCTTTATCTGTACCTGCCGGTTCGATAGTCGATCAGGTCGTCGAAGATTTACTTAATGTTGGCCTAAGCCGTGACGATATTGTGATCGATACCGGTAACAGTTTGTGGACGGACAGCGAACGACGCGAGAAAACCTGGCAAGGAAAACTGCGCTTTTTCAGTACCGCCGTTTCCGGCGGCGAAGTCGGCGCAAGATTTGGCCCATCGTTAATGGCTAGCGGTGCCCCTGAAGCCTGGCATCATATTGAACCCATCTGGCGATCTATTGCGGCTAAAGTCGATGCGAAAGGCCAGGCTCTTCCGGCTACCGCTAAAGGCGAAGCTTGTGCGGCTTATTTAGGGCCTGCCGGAGCGGGCCATTACGTTAAAATGGTCCACAACGGCATTGAATACGCAGATATGCAGTTGATATGCGAAGCTTACCATCTGATGAAAGCCGTGCTGAAGATGTCCTGTAGAGAAATTGGTAAACAGTTTCAGCTTTGGAACCAGGGCGTTCTCGGCAGTTACCTGATGGAAATCAGCGCAGACATTTTGCAGACAGACGACCCGGTTACCGGTAAACCTTTCGTAGATGTTGTATTAGACAAAGCCGGGCAGAAAGGTACGGGATTGTGGACTGCAGTAGACAGCTTGCAGCAGGGAGCCGCGACTCCGAGTATTGCCGCTGCCGTCTTTGCCCGTGCCCAAAGCAGCAATAAAGAGCTTAGAATGCGGGCCTCGAAGCATATCAACGCTCCTGAACTTTCTAACCTGGCGCTGGAAAAAGATCTGGTACTGGAATCGCTGCATGATGCCCTGTATTGCGCCAAGCTGTCGGTCTATGCGCAGGGGTTTGATTTGATGGCGACCACCTCCAGGCAACAAGGCTGGCAGCTTAACTTTGAGCAGATTGCCAAAATTTGGCGGGCGGGCTGCATTATTCGCGCGACCTTCCTGCAGCAGATCAGTGACGCATATAAAGCGCAACCGGATCTGGAACACCTGCTTTTGGCTGAACACTTTCAAAGCACACTGCAAAAACATCAGTTTGGCTGGCGGCAGACAGTGGCGTGCGCTGCATTGAATGGTATTCCGTTGCCGGGGATCAGTTCAGCACTGAGTTATGTCGATAGTCTGCGCTGCGAGCAACTGCCAGCCAATCTGTTGCAGGCACAGCGGGATTACTTTGGCGCGCACAGTTATGTCAGAGCGGATGAAGACAGTGGTCAAAGCTACCATTTAACCTGGAATGAACAGCCAAGGCAGCAACTGAAGTTACCTTGAAATTTTAGCTGACGAAAATTGCACTATCTGTAACGATTTTTCGTTACAATACAGCGCAATACAACAGTAAGACAATATATATGGCCAAGAAAAAAAGACCAACACTACAGGATATCGCTGATCAGGTGGGTGTGACCAAAATGACGGTCAGCCGATGTCTACGTGACCCCGCTTTAGTCTCCGAGTCGCTGCGTGACAAAATCGCGCAGGCAGTCGAAGACCTTGGTTATATTCCCAACCGGGCACCGGATATATTGTCGAAAGCTAAAAGTAACGCCATTGGCGTACTGGTACCGTCCCTGACCAACCAGGTTTTTGCCGAAGTCATACGGGGCATTGAGTCGGTTACCGCACCTGCCGGTTACCAAACTATGATTGCTCACTATGGATACAGTGTTGAACTGGAAGAGCAGAGCATTGCTTCGCTGCTTTCGTACAATGTCGATGCGATTATCTTATCGGAAAATGTTCATACTGAACGAGCGCGAAAGATGCTGCAGACGGCCTCAATTCCAGTGGTTGAAATTATGGACTCGGTGTCGGATCGCATTGAACAGGCGGTTGGGTTCGATAACTCGGAAGCGACCCGGGTGATGACACAAGCCATGCTGGATAAAGGCTGTAAGAAGATCGCCTATTTTGCAGCCCGGATGGATCAGCGTACCCGGCTTAAGATGCAGGGCTACACTCAGGCGCTACAGCAAGCGGGCCTGGAACCGATCACTCTGCAAACCGAAGATGCGTCGTCGTTCACTCTGGGCTCCAAGCTACTGGAGCAGTTGATCGAACATTATCCTGATGCCGATGGCATCATTTGTACCAACGATGACCTGGCCATTGGTGCTGTGTACGAATGCCAGCGGCGGGGAATCCAAATTCCACAACAGATGGCCATCGCCGGTTTCCACGGTCATGACATCAGCCGGGCAATGAATCCGCGTTTGACCACAGTCGTCACGCCCAGGGAGCAGATCGGTGCTATCGCCGCGCAGCAACTGATCGAACGACTGGCAGGCGCACAAGAGTGGCAGGCCTGTATTGATTTGGGTTTCCATATTGAACAGGGTGAAAGCGTCTAAAGCGGAACGTCCAGTTAGTACCTACCAGGCACAAAGGCACAGGCAGAAAAATAGCGAGCTTATTCGGCTCGCTATTTTTTAACCGCTTAAGCAGGTGTTAAGACAGCTTGAACTCCTGCAACTGGTGATTCACTTGCTGAACTTCTGTTTGATAGGCATCGACAATGTTGTTCATATTGTTCGCCAACTGTCCGGTTTGATTGGCGATGTTGGCAAGAATATCGACGTCTTTGTCCACATCTTCACACGCTTTTGATTGTTCTGTCGTTGAGTTAGCGATGCTGGTGATATGTTGATTGACCGTTTCGATAACCGTCTCCAACCGCGCCACACTGGTATTCACTTCAGAGACAGAGGCAAATGTCTTGTCGGTAGCTTCGCGGCTCTTGTTCATGTTCTGCACCGCGGTATCTGTGTTGTTAGTAATATTGTCCAGTAACGCGCTGATGTGCTCGGTCGCTTCTTTACTGCGCTGGGCCAGATCGCGAACCTCGGAAGAGACGACCGCAAAGCCCCGACCGTGTTCCCCAGCGCGGGCAGCTTCTATAGCGGCATTGAGTGCTAGCAGGTTCGTCTGCTCTGAAATACCGTTAATGGTTTCGACAATTTTGCTTACGCTGGCGGCATCTTGCTCCAGATCCTGCATACAGGTTTCCGTCTGTTCGATCTGTTGTACCAGCGCTTCTACTGCACCAAAAGCAATCTGGCTCTGTTGTTGACAGTCGACAACTTGCTGGGTCATCGCGTTGGTTTCTTCCAATGCGCGGTCAGATGAGCCTGCGATCTCCAGCGCCGATTGAGATAGCTCGGTCATTGCAGCGGCGATATTGTCACATTTTGCTGTGGTTGCCTGGCTGCTTTGGCCCAAATCTTTGGCAGCACCGATGATGTCATCTAGGCGCTGATTGCTGTGATTATTGGTGTCGGTGACATCCAGCAGTAATCGACGAATACTCTGAGTTAAGCCATTAATGCTAAATGAAATGACAGATATTTCATCGCGACCTGAACTGCTGATCTCCTGGCTGAGGTCTCGACTGTTCGAGATGTTGGTTAAGTGATTTGTTAAGTGTCCAACTCGATAGCGGAGACTTTTCACTGCCGATATCAAAATGGCCACAAGCAATACGCTGACAACGATAGTCAGAGTCAGAAGTAATTTTTGCATCCACGCTGCTTGCTGGGCGGTTTGCTCTGCATATTCGATTAACTGTTGTTGCAAGTTATTGCGTATCTGGTTGATCAAACCAATCTTTTTCGTCGCAGCGCCAAACCATTCTGCCGGTGATGGGCCTTCAAGATTGGCCAGATTATCAACCTGAGCCAAATAGGCCTGTTGAACCTGATTCACCTGCTGCCAGATAGGTTGCTTTTCAGCGGCATTCAACGGACTGGCAAACTGTCCGGGAAGGGTTATCGCCGCCTGGCGTTTAGCGTAGTCTGTGGTGAGAATGTATTGCTGAATCGAGGTATATTGAGATGGCGTAGATGCTTTGCGAGCGAAGGCGCCATTAAGCGCACCACGAATCTGGCCGGTTTTCTCTTTCATCACGATTAACGAAATCAGTGCACTACCGGTTTCAGACATGGTTTTGTCTGTTAGCGTAGTAAGCAATACGTTTGCGTTATCAATGATCAGATGGTTGAGGTTCGAGTAGTAGCTAAATGGAGCGATAGTTGGTTTTAGCGCATCGACGCCGGATCGTACCGATGTTAGTTGAGACAGGTGTTTGTCGATATCAGCGCGCAGTTTGTTTAATAAGTTTGGTGTGTTGTACTGAGGTTGGTAGTCATTAAACAGCCGAATTTGCTGGTCTACAACTTTGCGGTGTTGCTTCAGTTTAGCGACCTGTACTCCTTGGCCTTTACTACCCAGTACACCGGCCGTCAGGCCTCTTTCTACCGCGAGGTTATGAGCCAGATTATCATACAGAATAATCAGGTTTACGGTTTCTTGGTCCCGATTAACATTATTGAGAGTGTGGCGGTGATCTAACACATTGTTCACTGCAAGAACCAATGCAATAGTAATGGGGATTCCGGCAAGCAAGGATACCACTATGAACAGTGGAAAGCGGTGGATAATCCGTTTCATAAGCCCTCTGACATTATTATTTTAAATTTTGCCTACTAATTGTAGGCGTTTTCTTTATGCGAATGGTAGCTTATCGCATATTGTTTGATATCTTTCACATCAATAAAGTATGGTATGAGGAAGATCATCTTTTCACTGATAATTTAATCACTTAGTATTAGAGTCGGTTTAGCGTTATCCAGGTAACGCAATTTTTATGGAATGTAGGATTTAAGTAGTATGGATTTACAAGCGTTTATTTTATTAGCGAATACCCACCCGGAGCAGGTAGAGTTTGAAACGACAATCGAAGTGATTGAAGCAAATTATCAATTCACGCCCACCGCCTTCACCAATGGCGAAGTGAACAATGCAGCAGGCCAGAATAATGGCTCCTGTAAGATTTTCGCATTTGCCAAATTGCATCAACTTTCAGAACAAGCCACTTTGCACTGTTTTGGCCATTATTATCGTCAAGATGTGTTGTTAAACCCGGCAGGTGACGACCACCTTAATATTCGCAACTTTATCAAAACCGGTTGGGAAGGCGTGACGTTTAGCTCACAACCATTGGTTGAAAAACAATAAAAAAACACCTGCTTCGGCAGGTGTTTTTCTTTATTGCTCTGTCACTTACTGGGTGACGGCTTCTAATTTTGCAGCCCCTCGTAACATGGCTTCTATTAACTCACCGGCGTTAAATTTCTCTAACGCGTCATGGGCGCCGACCT
>NZ_JBNKVP010000038.1:0-33006 GCF_050299255.1 Vibrio sp. | reverse complement strand
TCAGTCATAGCCGATACACTTGAACATGCGCTAGCAGTTGCGATAGCGCCGACGGTTGCGATGGTTGCGATTGATGCCGCGATAACTGATTTTTTCATTTGTAATACCTCAACGATATTTCACATCTAATCCATTTGCTAAGTGATGTACTTTTAATCCATTCATTAAGTACGCTATTGGGAAGTGGGTACATCGTAACTGTCTAACAAAAAAACATGAAAGCAATACCTATTAAACAATCGAATAGATCGACATGGTGGCACACCTGTTTGTTGGTTTAATCAGTTATCTGCAAGCCGAGTTACAGCGTTGACTATTACAGCAGTTAATATGTCGCTGATATAGGTGTCATTTAGGTTGATAGTACTGTCGGCTTGAAACCTAGACCCGTCTGCAGGATCGTTTGAGCGCCCTCTACTGAATAAATTTGCAGCATAGTTCACTCGATCACACACTAGAATTGTCAGGTGGTATTAAACTAAATGCATTAAACTAAGTGTAATATGGCGGCAGTAACATGGCGTCCCTCCTTTTTGAACAACGGAAAGGTTACCTTAGATAAAAGGGTTTATATCAGAAAGTAAAACGGAGAGGCTATGTTATATCTACTTCTGGGGTTGTTACTTTGGTCTGTCGTTCATTTGTTTCCTTCTGTCTCAGTCGCGGGCAAAGCTTCGATAGTGAGTCGTTATGGGGAACTCGCTTACAAGGGAGTGTTCTCGGTTCTCATTCTGCTTTCGCTAATCCTGATTGTGGTAGGGTGGCGCAGTAGCATTCCAACCCTATTGTATGTTTTGCCGGAATTTGGCCGCCTGTTAACCCTCATTTTGATGATTTTCGCGTTTGTTCTATTTGTGGCTTCTAAACTCCCTACCAATATTAAGCAACTGATTCGTCATCCTCAGTTGGCGAGCGTTATCGTTTGGGCGGTCGCTCATCTACTGGCAAATGGCGATTCCCGTTCGGTGCTGTTGTTTGGCGGGCTTGGTGTCTGGGCAGCCGTGGAAATGGTATTGATCAATAAACGAGAAGGGCAGTGGGTTAAGCCTGAGCGAGCAGGCTGGTTTCAGGATGCGATATGTTTGGTCGTGGGAATCGTCGTGTTTGCGGTGGTCATCTTTCTTCACCCATATCTGTCTGGCGTATCGCTGAGATGAGCTTTTAATTAAGCACTTAATGTCTGTTCATTGAGTACGCTCAAGCTATGCTGCTGCGCTGGGTTGGCTGATGAGGCGGGGGGAGAGTTTGGTGTTACCAGCAAACCCTCCCCTTAAACATTCAGTGCAAATCTGGTTAAGGGGAGGAGATACTTCAGCGCTAGATGGCGTTTTCTAGTTTCGCGGCGACATCTTCGGATACCCAAGTTTTCCAAAGCTCAGGATAGGTTTCAAAGAAGTAGTACATGGCTTCCTCGGCATCCGCTTGATTGTCTTCCATCCAAGCCAATAACTGGCTCATTTGCTGGTTGGTAAATCCGCGCTTTTGTAAATACGCATACGCCAGTGGTTCTTTCTGGGCAAATGCTTCTGTTGTTACTGTGTGCACTGGCGATGGCGGATACATAGTGACTTTAGGTGATTCACAGTCTGGCTGGGTGGTACAGGTTTGGTACTCTTCCAAATCTGTTCCGCTACCAAAATCGACCTTAACCATTTCGTATTTTCCCAGTACCGGCGTTGGTGACCAGTAATAGCCAAACCAGGGTTTTTCACGTTCGTAGGCTTTGGCAATAGTGCCTGCTAAAGCTGCGCCCGAACCCGGGTCGACCATTTCAAAGCCGTATTTTTCAAGCTCCAAAGCATCAAATAGGTGCCCGGAAGTGATTTGACATGTCCAGCCAGCCGGGCAGCTATAAAATGCCGACTTTTCATCATCTTCCGGGTGTTCAAACAAACTCGCATGCTGAATGACACCCTCTATCTTTGCCAGTTCCGGATACTGTTTTACCAGATAAGCAGGCACCCAGAAGCCTTCTTCTCCACCATTGACCAAAGACTTGCCCGCAATACGTAGTCGTTTATCGGCAATGCCTTTTTCGAGTGCTTCTTTGATGCCGTTGGTCCAAAGCTCTGGCGCAATATCCGGTTCACCTTTTTCTATCATCGAAGTGCCGGTCGGTACGCTGTCTCCCGGTATCAGTTCTGCCTTACATTGATAACCTTCATTGAGAATGAATTGGTCGATATGTGCCATTAAGCTGGCCGAATTCCAGTTCATATCGGCGATGGTAATTTCACCGCATTCGCTGGCACTAGTGGCCGCAGAAAGCGCAGACAGCAGTATTGCGGGGAGTATAAGGCGCGATGTTTTCATGTGGCTGACGTCCAATGTTGGTGTAATTTACTTGAGTATATACATAGGCTTATGAAGATGCAGTGAACAAGGTTTTTTTCAGTGATGTTGATCAGGAAGTGCCATTAAACAAGTGAGGTTCAGGTAAGGTGGAAACTACAACTTTGAGCTTAACTGCTCTAGTAATTGCTTGCGTTCTAAGAATTGACGGTTTTCGGTAAGCTGTTTTAATTGAGACACAGCGCGGTATGCGGGGCTGTGGTCCTCTATATGTTTCAAGTAATTAGTCAGAAACTTAGTCTGGACTGATGAATCATTGAATTCACCCAGAATATGCTGCAAGGATTTGAGTGCTTTTACCTGATGCTGGTAAACAGTTTTATCTAATACCGGAGTAAAAAACTCCAACAAATAACGTAGGTTCTTACAGTTGATCCTTAATCGATGAATTTCTTTATCTTTACTTTTTTTATTAATTAAAGTTGCCTGGTTAACTACCTTTTCATAACTTCGTGCTATCACCATATTGCCGTACTTTTTACTGTTTTCTGGGCCGTTTTTATCATGTAAGGTATTGAGAATAGACAGGATCTGTTGTTCGACATTATGGCACTTTTTCTGATAACGTTCAGAGGAAAACCATTTAACAACCCGGTTATATTCATGAATTCTGAGAAAATTAATATCATCAAAGAATTGTGTTAATCCTGGGTGATATTTTTTGTCCAGTTCACTGTAAAAGAAATTAGATTTCAAAAGATAGACATCCAGATCCCGCAGTTGATTGGTATGTTTCATCAAATCTTTCAGTGCAGGAATGAACCGATGGCGGGTAACATCCGTCTTCAATTCTTTGAGTGTGGATGCGATGGCTCGCATTTTCCTCAGATAAACCCGATACTGATGAAGATATTCGCTGTTGCGATCATCCAATATACCGGGTTCTAACTCACGTGCAGCAGCCAAACAGGTTTGATAAAACTCGCACATAGAGAGATGCACAGGCAGATCAGGGGCAACCACAATTTTCTTTTTCTGTGGTACGGGTGTTCTGCTACTGATTCGGGCTTTCTTTCTTGGTTTTTTTTGGCTACTTCCGTCCACGTAATCTTGCCTGTCACATAGAATGAATCATTACTCCAAGCTTAGTTCAGACCAGTTGAAGCGGGTTGTTTTGGCCTGATTAAATTAATTCGACGCACAACACCATCCATATATGAACAGATCAAGATTTTAACATCGGCAAGCTACTTATATGCATGTTGTTAATATGAACTCATTTTAATTGTCTGGTTGGCAATATAAGTATGATTGCAGTATATAATTATAAACTAAGCAAGCGGACACATATAATAGGACGCGTTTTTGTCGATATCCTTTTGTTTTATTTGTGTAAATGAAAATTGACTTTAAATTGACCAAGTTGTGTTTGAGTTTTAAACAATTTTGTTGATAACATAACTTCGCTTTATTGATTATATAAAAACACATTTTAAACACAATGAAACCACACGTGGTATTCAATATTTCGATATAAGATTTTAATAATTTTGTAACGTAATCATTTTTCAAAAATATAATTAATTTTATTTTCTTATCGGCGAAGTTAGTTCTCGTCATAGGAAGGGCTTTTTATTGTTTTTTAACTCATATTTGCAGAGGTAATAAATTGAATAAGCAAAAATTCACTCAGCCTGGCATTAATACGAACAAATTATCTCAACTGTGTACAGTTATCGTTCCTTTTTCCTTATTAATGGCCCCAGGTTTAGCGTCAGCTGCCGCCAACAATCTGATTGCCGTCGATGACAATGTTACAATTACCGATGTCGTTAAGACTAATATCAAAGTATTAGCTAACGACACCTATGCTTCAAAACCGACTATCACAGTGACCAAACCTGCTAACGGTAAAGTACGTGTAAAAAACAATGGCACAATTGTTTACATACCGTATAACAGATTTGATAGCAGCGATTCTTTTACTTATACCATCAGCAAAGGCGGTTCAAGTTCAACTGCAACAGTGACTATCTCACTTGCAGACAGCACTGATAACACCGGTACTGATACGTCTACTGGCGGTACAGATAGCACCGATAACACTGGTACCGATACGTCTACTGGCGGTACAGATAGCACCGATAACACCGGTACCGATACTTCCACCGGTGGTACAGACAGCACTGATAACACCGGTACTGATACGTCTACTGGCGGTACAGACAGCACCGATAACACCGGTACCGATACTTCCACCGGTGGTACAGACAGCACAGATAACAGCGGTACTGATAGTTCAGCCATTTGGGTTCCTTCACCTGGCACAAGCTGGACCTGGCAGTTGCAGAACTACAACAATCTGACTATCGATCCAGCTGTTGACGTTTACGGAATCGACCTTTTCGACGGAATTAATGAGAGTGTTATTGCCAGGCTTAAAAGCGAGGGCAAAAAAGTTATCTGCTATTTCAGTGCAGGAACACGTGAAGACTGGCGACCAGATGCCGATGATTTTTCTACAGATTCGGTAATCGCAGATGGTGCGATGCAAGATTGGCCGGGTGAAGTGTGGCTGGATATCAGTAACGAAACTGCATTGAACGATAGTATCAAACCTATCATGCAGGCCCGTTTGGATCTTGCGGCGCAAAATGGTTGTGATGGTATAGAACCAGACAACATCGATGGATACGAAAATACCAGCGAAACTCAAGGTTTCATCAGTTCTGCTGACCAGCTGAATTACAACAAATGGCTGGCTACTGAAGCGCATGCACGAGGTTTAAGCATTGCTCTGAAAAATGATATCGGCCAAGCAAACGAGCTGGAACCATTCTTTGATTTTGCCATCAACGAACAGTGTTTTGCTTACGGTAATGAATGTACCGATTATGAAGATAACTTCTTGAAGAACAATAAAGCCGTATTTAACCAAGAGTATTATACTCGAGGTAGTGGTGGTGAAATTGACGAATACACTTTTCAGTATACTGCGTGTCCGTACTTTGAAGATGTGAAAATTTCTTCGCTCTGGAAAGAGGGTTATGAATTAGATGGTGTTGGCGTTGTACGCTGTAATTAATTAACTCTATTTATTTTAGCCCAATCAACAAGCGATCCCGCACTTGCGGCTGGTCGCTTGTTTGTTTTTCTGCCTTAATCAGTAGTTCTGAGCCTCGGCTTGAATTCGTTGCCTTTATTTATCCGCTTCCAACTTTGTGTCGTAATCCTGCTGGGCCGCGAGCACGGCATCCATATTATCTTCCGCCCAGTGCGAGAGAGCCGCGACTGCTTCAGTGAGTGTATTGCCAAGCGGTGTCAGGGCATACTCTACGGTGACAGGCACGGTCGGAAACACGGTTCGGCTAACCAGGCCATCCCGCTCCAGCTTTTTCAGCGTTTGGGATAACACCTTCTGAGATATTCCTTTAATGTCGCGCTTCAGATGATTGAATCGCACCGGCTCGCCGCGCAGTTTATCAAGGATCAGCAATGCCCATTTATCAGCGATGCGGTCCAGTACCGCTCTGGTCGGGCAGCGATTTTCATAAATATTGTACGCAAAATCCATTCTCTATCCTCTATGCTCAAACCACAGGGTGGTTACCTCAAAGACACCTTGTTACCAAAAAGTGCCTTCTTCACAACTCAATTAATGAAGTATAGATTAATAACCAAGTTTCCAACAAGTACATAGTTTCCAAAATATACCTAGGAGAACATCATGAACAAAATATTGGTTTTAGGCGCATCGGGTAATGTAGGTCAGCCTTTGGTAACAGAACTGCTGGCAAAGGGAGAGCAGGTTAAAGCAGCTTCACGCAGTGGCAAAGCCGTTGGTGCAGCAGAAGGTGTAGTATTTGACTTTGCCGATCCTTCTACATATGCAGAAGCGTTTGAAGGGGTTAACCGCGCCTATGTTATGTTGCCGGGTGGTTATGTAGAAGCGAAAGCACTGCTGACTCCTGTGATTCAGGCGGCCGCAGAACGCAATGTTAAAGTGGTATTTCAGAGCGTACTGGGAGTCGATGCTGATGATTCGATTCCTTACCGCCAGGTCGAGATCGCGCTGGAAAACTCCGGTGTCCCGTATGTTATCCTCCGGCCGAACTGGTTTGCCGATAACTTCCACACCTACTGGAAAGCGGGTATCGACCAGGGCGTGATTGCCGTTCCCGCCGCTGAAGGCAAATCCAGCTTTATTGACGTGCGTGATATTGCCAGTAGTGCGGCCGCGGCGCTAACCAGCGACCGATTTGATAATCAGGCGTTCAACTTAACTGGTCCAGAAGCTTTAAGTTATGCGCAAGCGGCTCAGAAAATAAGTTTTGCGATCGGTAAGCCAGTTAGCTATCAGGCGATGGAAGACGGCGCTTTTTGTGACATGCTGAAATCAGTTGGTGTACCGACAGACTACGCTGAGTTCCTGACTTCTATCTTCTACCCGGTACGTGAAGGCTGGACTGCCGAAGTAAGTGGAGATGTACAAACACTCACAGGCAAACCAGCACGCTCATTGGATACTTATATTGCAGATCATGTAACAGATCTTGCCTGAACTTTAAAAATAACAACGCCAGCTTAGCGCTGGCGTTGCTTCATCTAGAATCTTATTCAGCTTCGACAACGACATAACTCTGAACCATGCATTTTTAATGATAATCACAAGCAGATTTCATCGCTTAGCAGGAGTTGCATAAATTCGGAATATAACGGCTAATGGCCTTAAATTGATAGTGATGCTGTCATCTGTTCCTGATATTTATCAAGCATTTCATATCGCTTGCGATACATTTTTCTCTTAGTTCTATTTAGCTCATTTAAATCTCTTCGAATGCTTTCTAGAGGTAGCTTAAATTTGTACTGATTTTGTTTTACCCCGTTTAACTCGGTGCAAAAAGCGTCGTAGTCAAAGAACACTTTTTTACGTCGTTTTTTACTTTGATAACCGAATGCGCTGTAGACATGCCCTTTGTTAGACACACAGTAAGCGTTTTCCAGGCCAAAGTGCCGAGCAAACATCAGTGTTAACTCGACAATAAGTGCTTTAGGTCTCATTCCATGCTGCGCTTTTGTTAGAGACTTAATGGTAGCCGAACGCTCCTCAGCATCTGCCTTTGCTCCCTGTACACAACCAATAAATAGCTCTCTGCTTTCAGTGACACAAAAAGTGGTGAAATAGATAATTTTTGCCTGTTTATTTGTTATCGCTAGACCTAGAGAGCCTTCACGCCATTCTCCCCTACAAAGACGTACATCGTATTCATCATCATTATTTCCTTGGATAGAAAATAGTTTATAACCTTGTTCTGAATATATTTCCATGCACTTGCTGCCCAATTCTTTTGACATAAAACTGAAATGAGCAGCCAGGTTTCTTAAGCGAGTTTCTTTATTCCAACCCACACATACATAAGTATGAGTCGGTTGGTCATACATTTTAGGGCGAAGATTGAAAAGTTCGCTTATATTACTGTCTTGCAGCATGGAATTAACAGTTTTTGCTGCTCTAGGGGTAACTAAATACCGAAAACAGAACCTACATCGATTTCTGTATACACTGAATCTGTTGGTTGATCCGTAAACTTTTGAAGAAACCTGGTATAACGTCTGAAGCCTCATTAGTAGCCTTCGCTTGAATACATGAAGTGTTTGGAAATTATGCTAAAGAGATCGAATAATTTCTGTATGGTATTGTCAGCAAAGGGATTACCAATAGAGGACAGAGTTTTTATCTCCAACACATAAACCTCGTAATATGCCAGGTGGCTGTGGTGTTTATGTGATAGATGGAGTACCAGAATATTGTCTGGCGATCCTTACAAACAGAGTTCCGCCGAAATGGTAGGTTTGGATGTCTGTGTTTGAGAAATTACCTGAAACCAGGTTTTTGGTTATGTTGACGTAATCAACTTGTGTCCAGATTCGAGCTGTTTAAGAAGCGTGATTCAAAGCTAGGACGCTAGGCCATCTCCTCCCGAGACTCAACTGACGATCTAAATTCGTATAGATTTTTTACTTAATGCCTAACCGTTTCGCCAAACGGTGCAAATTGCCATTATCCAGTTCCAACTGGCGTGCCGTTGCTGCCCAGTTACCTTGATTCTGCTCCAGAGTTTGAAGAATCATGGCTTTTTGAAATACATCGGTGGCTTCCTTCAACCCGGTATCAGCTAGTTTCAATTGAGCATTTTGAGGCGCTGATTTTTTGCCCGGGAGGTTTTGATTTGGCAATGTGATATCGAAATCTTGTTCACCCAATTCAATGTCCATTGATTGAGTTCGGGCTTTCGCTAATACACCTGCTCGTTTGATCACGTGCTCCAATTCACGCACGTTACCCGGCCATGTGTATTCTTTAAGGGCTTGGAGCTGAGTAGGTGACAGACGAATGCTGTTTAGCCCCAGCTTGCTTTTGAGTTGCTCTGCGAAGAAGCCAGCCAACAGCACTACATCATCCTCGCGGTCACGAAGTGGCGGCACATGCAGAGGGAATACGCTCAAGCGGTGATATAAGTCGGCGCGAAAACGCCCCGCGGTGACCTCTTCATGCAGAATACGGTTGGTGGCTGCCACTATGCGAGTATTCACACGAATATGGCGGTCATCTCCGACCCGCTGGATATCGCCATACTGCAATGCACGTAGCAGTTTTGCCTGTAGCGCCAGGGAAAGTTCGCCCACTTCATCTAAAAACAGAGTGCCACCATCCGCTTGTTCGAACTTACCTTTGCGATTGCTGATCGCGCCGGTAAATGCCCCTTTGATATGGCCGAACAGTTCACTCTCCGCGACAGATTCAGGCAAGGCTGCACAGTTCAGGTACACCAGAGTGTTGGCCGCTCGGCTGGAGCGGTGATGAATGGCACTCGCCACCAGTTCTTTACCTACCCCCGTCTCACCCATGACCAGAACCGAGAGTTCGGTATCGGCGACGGCATCTATCTGTTCTTGCAGCGCTTTCATGCCTGTTGAGTTACCAATAATCTCATTGCGCAGAGTGTGGTTTTCCGCATACGACTCACGCGGCAGGCTGGTTGGCGTTTCTAACTGTTCCAGAAGCAGGGCGGTGTGCAACCCACCTGCTGCGAGTGCGCTGATAAAACGCAGCTCCTGATTGAGCAGTCCGTCAAACTGGTTTGGATCGAAGGCGTCGATGGTGATGGCTCCAATCAACTGGTCATCAATTAGCAGTGGGAGCCCGAGACAGGAATGGACGTGCAATTTTCCTTCATGGTTGGGAATCAAACCATCGTAGGGGTCGGGCAGGTTGCTGTCCGATGGAAAACGCACAATATCGCCGGCACGTGCAATGGCTTCTAAACGTGGATGTTGCTCGATACAAAAGCGACGACCTAACACTTCTTTCGCCAACCCATTAATTGCCAGCGGCTTAAAGTGCTGATCTTCATATAAAAGCAATGCCGATGAATCACAGTTCAACACATCCCGAATGGTCGTCAACAAGGTGTCGAAACGTGCTTGTCGAGTAAGAGCGGAGTTCAGATCTTGAGTGATGTGAAGCCATTGAGCGGTTAGGGAAGTCATAGCGGATACCGGTTGTGTCAATATGACTATCTTAATGTCTTTATGATAAATTTCAACTGTGTCTAAATGACAGTAAACATTGATGTGTAAATTATATCTAATTGATAAATAACATAAATAAAAGTTGGCACGCCCAGTGCAATACGGAAAGAGATTATTTTTGTTTATCCCGTCATCTAAGGTAGTAAATATGACAATTCACGTAAAAAACAACATTCACTGGGTAGGTCAACGCGATTGGGAAGTGCAAGACTTCCACGGTACAGAATACAAAATGACAAAAGGTACCAGCTATAACAGTTATCTTATACGTGAAGAAAAAACCGTGCTTATCGATACTGTCGATCATCGATTCAGCCAGCAGTTTATTCAAAATCTGGAAATGGAAATCGACCTGAAGTCGATCGATTTTATCGTGGTAAACCACGCAGAAGAGGACCACTCAGGTGCTTTGTCGGCATTGATGGAGAAAATTCCCAACACACCAATCTACTGTACTGAAGCGGCGATTGATTCGATTGTCGGCCACCACCACCGTCCTGATTGGAATTTCAAAACCGTTAAAACCGGTGACAGCATTGATATTGGTAACGGTAAGCAACTGGTCTTTGTTGAAGCGCCGATGCTGCACTGGCCGGACAGTATGATGACTTACTTAACCGGAGATGCAGTTCTATTTAGTAACGATGCATTTGGGCAACACTACTGCGATGAGCGTCTGTTTAACGATGAAGTTGATCAAAATGAGCTGATGGAACAGTGCTTGCGCTACTACTCCAACATCCTGACACCATTTAGCAGCTTAGTGACCGCGAAAATCAAAGAGGTGCTGAGCTTTAATCTTCCTGTCGATATGATTGCTACTTCTCACGGTATTGTATGGCGTGACAACCCGGTACAGATCATCGAGCAATACCTGGCATGGGCTGACAACTACCAAGAAGACCGTATCACCATCTTCTACGACTCTATGTCGAACAATACCCGCATGATGGCGGATGCGATTGCGCAAGGTATTCACGATGTGGATCCCGCTGTAGCGGTAAAAGTGTTTAACGTTTCTAAACATGATAAGAACGAAATCTTAGCTAACGTGTTCCGTTCAAAAGGCCTGCTGGTTGGCTCATCCACCATGAATAATGTCATGATGCCGAAAATTGCAGGCATGCTAGAGGAGATCACCGGGCTTCGTTTTAAAGCGAAGAAAGCCGCGGCTTTTGGTAGTTATGGTTGGAATGGTGGTGCGGTAGACCGTATTCATGCTCGCTTGACTGATGCAGGTTTCGAAACGGCAGTCAGCCTGAAAACCAAATGGCGACCAGATGGTATAGCGATGCGCGCATGTCGTGAACATGGTCAGAACATCGCGAAGCTTTGGGCGAAGAGTGGACTGCCAAGTGCTGCTTTTGCACCAGCGCCAGCGGTTGAACAGCCTCAACTTGCTCAGCCAGTACAACAAGCAACGGCCCAGGCGGCAGCGGAAGTTCAGCCAGCAAATCCTAGCTCAGTAGCACACCCGGCCGATTGCCAATGCATGGTATGTACCGTGTGTAACTGGGTGTACGATCCAGCGAAAGGCGAGCCTAATCAGGGTGTTGAACCGGGCACTTCATGGCCTGAGGTTCCGGATTACTTCCTCTGCCCGGAATGTCACCTGGGTAAAGACGTGTTTGTTGAATACAAGGGTTAAGGAGGCCATGATGAAAGCACCAATCGTTATTATTGGCAGTGGTTTTGCTGCGTACCAGTTAGTAAAAACTGTGCGTCGTACGGATGCACTAACCCCGATTCAAGTTTTCACCGCCGATGACGGTTCCGAGTACAACAAACCAGACTTGAGCCATGTCTTCAGTAAACAGCAAACGGCGCAGGATCTGGTGGTGAAAACGGGTGACGCGTTTGCTAAAGAAAACAATATCGAATTGTTGGCGAACACTTTTGTTGACAGCGTGGATACTCAAACACAGCAAGTGGTCGCAAATGGTCGTTCATACGGCTATTCAAAACTGGTGTTCGCGACAGGGGCAAAAGCCTTTGTACCGCCGATGTTGGGCAACGCCGCAGAGCAAGTTATTACCCTGAACTCATTGCAAGAATACCAAACAGCGGAAGCACAAATCAGCAGTGCAAAACGCGTACTGGTGATTGGCGGCGGGTTGATCGGTGTAGAGATCGCAATGGATCTCGCCAGCAGTGGCAAAGCCGTTACGGTAATCGAGCCCAATCAACGCTTACTGGCGAACCTGATTCCAGAATTTGTCGCTTTACCGTTAGAAAACCAACTCAAACAGCAAGGTATCCAGCTCGCCCTTGGTAATGGTGTGGCAGAGGTGAACGGTTCGGGCACCGCGTTCGCGGCCACATTAACTAGTGGCCAAATCGTTGAAACAGATGTGGTGATTTCCGCTGCTGGGTTGCGCGCGAATACCAAGTTAGCCAAGGCATCAGGAATCGAGGTAAATAAAGGCATTGCAGTGGATGCTCGTCTGCAAACGTCAGCGGCCAATGTGTATGCACTGGGGGACTGTGCCGAAATACAGGGACGGATGATGCCTTACCTGCAACCGATAGTATTGAGTGCCAACGTACTGGGCAAACAGCTTTTGGGGCAGGAAGCACAATTGGTGCTACCGCCCATGATGGTAAAAGTGAAAACGCCGGGCTATCCGATTCAGCTTGCCGGTAACTTCAACAGCATCGCGACGTGGAACGTACAGATATCTCAATCTGGCATCGTGGCGAAAGCCGAAAATGAGAGCAACCAACTGGCGGGTTTTGTCGTCACTGGCGATCAAGTAACTCAGGCATTTCCATTGCTACGTGAGTTGTCTCAACCAGTAGCTCAGTCTTAATCAGCCTCATGGTCAGCATAGAAACGAAACAAGATTCAAAGTGAACAATATTGATTGTTAGAGAGGGTATTACTATGTCGCATCTACGTATTCCGAAAGATTGGACCATTCAACGCTCAACGCCTTTCTTTACCAAAGAGAATGTGCCCCAAGCGCTGCTTACTCATCACAATACCGCCGCAGGTGTGTTTGGCCAGTTATGTGTGATGGAAGGGCAGGTGACTTACTACGGTTTCGCCGATGAAAGAGCAACAGAACCTGAAACAGTAGTAGTAATCAACGCCGGTCAGTTCGCGACCAGTCCGCCGCAGTACTGGCACCGCATCGACATCAGTGATGATGCGCAGTTCAACATCAACTTCTGGTCAAATAAAGACAAGAGTGGACAAGCTATGTTTCACGCGAAGAAATAACCGTTTTATTATGCAGGCACAGCGCTAATTTGTCGGGAAGAAGCGCCAAGAGCAGAGATTCGTCTCTGCTCTTTTTTACTCTGTATTTTAGGGGTTCACTTGGTGCCAAATCCCTTTGAATCCATCACCAGTTGTGTCGCCGGGCTTTTGATCCTTGCTCCAGTAATAAAGCGGTTTGCCCTTATACGCCCACTGTTTACTGCCGTCATCACGACTGATGATGCTGAAATCCCCGCTGGCGGTTGCTTCGGAAGAAGCTGAGAGTGGCGGCCAATACGTTGCACAGGAGCCGTTACACATGCTTTTTCCACTGTCGGCGGTATCTTTGTCGAAAGTATAAAGGGTCATTCCATTAGCACCTACCAGTCTGCCATCCTCGGTTTGTACCGGGATTTCAGCGGCAAAGAGGTAATTGGCCACAGTTAATAGAGGCACCAGGATAAGTAACATTTTATGTTTCATAATCGTCTCCGATTAAAAGCTAAATTAAGTAGGGCACTAAATGTACTAATGTTCTCAGGGTAGTTAACGATGGGAAACTTTGCCAGATTGATATCCGGGAACGGCGGATTAGATGACCTCTTGTCAGAACATTCTGGTGCTAGTATTAGGTTACAGTTTGCTAACTATTCCAGGTTACACACGTTACTTACGGGAGATAACCATGAGTGAGCCCAATACTCGTATAGCCGAAACGGGCACGCTGCAACCACTCGTCGAGGCGGAGTGGCTGGAGGAACACTTAGATGACCCCAACCTACGCGTCGTGGATGCAACCGTACAAGTCAAGCTCTGGCCGTTCCCGTACATCAAGACAAGAGCGGTAGGCGTGGGTTTAAGCGAAACCACATACCAGGCGCGGCATTTGCCGATCTGCTGAAAATCTCGGACCCTAATGCGCCTTCCTATACGTTCACCATGCCAACAGCGGAATGGTTCGCCGAGCAAATGGGCCGACTTGGTATCGGCGACGGCACTCGCGTTGTGCTTTATGACGGGCGAGAGAACATGTGGGCTGCGCGGTTGTGGTGGATGCTCCGTACGTTTGGGTTTGACGATGCTGCGGTTCTTAACGGTGGCTGGACGGCGTGGCAGCAGGAAGGCCGACCCGTCTCCAATAAGCCGTGTGCGTATCCCGCTGCCACCTTCACCCCACGTGTCCGGTCGGAACTTATCGTAGGCAAGGGAGAAGTTCTTTCAGCGATTGAGCAGCCGACAACGTGCATCGTAAATGCGCTGGGTAGCCGCCAGCATCGTGGTGAACGTAAAGAATATGGTGGACGAGGGCACATTCCCGGTGCAAAAAACGTAACAGCATGGGAAATCCTTGACCGAAAGACGATGCGCTATCGTCCGGTTGAAGAGCTGCGGCAGTTGTTTCGCCCGATGCTGGAAGCCGAGCGCGTCATTACCTACTGCGGTGGAGGTATCGCCTCGTCGAGCGATGCGTTTATCCTCCACGTACTCGGACACCGCAACGTGGCGGTTTACGACGGAGGGCTTATTGAATGGTCAGCGGATCGCAGCCTGCCCCTTGAACTCGGAGAGTGACGTTCCGCTGTATATCTTTCCTAAACAGTAGCTGGCGGTCTTTCCGATTCTCACCCGATTACCAGGGGCTCTGCTCATTAGATTTTAGACGGCTACAAATGAAAGATACTTATTCAATAAACCAATTGTCGCTTTGCTAGCTACGCTTTCGTCGTCGACCGGACAAGCAGTTTAACCGGTACCATCATCTTGACGAGGCTGTTACTGTTGTTATTGATTTGGTCAACGACAATTTTGACACTCTCTCTTGCTAAGCGTTTGAAATCCTGGCGGAAAGTTGTTAATTGATAGCTTAACCATTCAGCTTGAGGGATGTTATCAAAGCCGATAACCTGGAGGTCGTCTGGAATGGATAAATTAAACTCATAGCGGGCGACATCCATCACAGCCATAGCAAGGTTGTCGGTGGCACAAAACACCGCTTCAGGTCGATTATTGTCTGTAAATAGAGTGCGAATCGCATCCAGCGAAGATTGGTAGTCATAACTGGCTTCGACTACGCGTGGGGTTTGACGGGTTAATTCTTCAAATTCAGAGCAAAAGCCTTTTTCCCGTTCATCATTAGTAAATGTCGGCACTTCTCCGGTCAGATAGACGGCGTTTTTTACGCCTTTGGCATTCAATAAATGTGCTGCTTGCTGTCCTGCTTCGTAGTTGTCACTGATCACATAGCTGCTTTGTGTGCCCTCAACAACTCTTGCATACTGAACAATAGGAATATTGAACTCTTCACACTCTTCGTACAGGGTTTTGTTGAAAGTGGCAGACGCGGCGATCACGCCATCCACGCGGTACTGAAAAATGTTTGGAATAGAGTGGTTGTCTTCGTCATCGACCTGCCAGGGGATCAGCACGGCAGAGTAGCCCAGCTTCTGTAATTCAGTTGAAATTAACTGCAGCGTTTTCATGTGAATAGGATAATCCGCATCAGGAAACACTAAACCGATCAATTTTGATTCATTGGTGGTAAGACTACGAGCAAACGCATTGGGGCGATAATTTAACGCTTTAGCCGCTTCGAATACTTTCTGCTTTGTTTTCTCCGACACGGAGCTTCCCGGCACAAAAACTCGTGACACGGTCGACTGGGAAACGCCAGCAAGCTTGGCAACATCTTTGGAGGTAACGGTTTGTTTATTTGGCAGCATAGAATTTGTGCTCGGCTATTTCAACAGGGCTGATGATAACATAATTAGGTACGTAGTCTTTTATCAACAAGGCCTTATTCATGTAAAAATAAGGCCTTGTGATGATCCGCTTGTCTAAATTGGGATGTACCCACGTTTATCCTTTGTGCTGCAATATCTGTTTCCATATCGCTAGTTCATCGAACAGGACATATTCACGGCGCAGTCCCCAGGGGCCAAATTCAGCGTGACAAGCGCCCATGACATAAACATCAGCACCACTGGGTTGACCAAAAGCACCGTACCCTTCGTGTTTACCCCGCAAAGACCAACGTATGGCTGCGCGTGGGGGAAGGTTATTACCCTCTAAACCTATTCGGTGGTGAACAGTAAACTCGGCATTGGGGAAAGCGGAGCGAAGCTGCACCCAGAAGTCGTCGATCTCTCCGTGTGATAGGGCGGAATGACCACCTGCGTATTCTCCGATGCAGGCACGGTCATACTCTTTTGGGATCACGCTCAATTCCGCCTGCATAATCGCACGAAGAATGTTTTCGTAGTGACGTCCCCACTCGTTATCGTTGCCACATCCTTTGTACGGGCCGGCCTGGTCGATTTCTGGCGTGAAAACGGGGCTGCTTTTTTCGGTGCCACCTTCCTGTTCAACTAATTTGCTTGTGTAAGCTTCAGGTGTATAGCCCATTTGCCGTGCTATGGCGCCCTGATCGCGGATCAGCCATTCATCATTGATCTTATTATTGATTGCGTGACAGTCTGCAATAATCCGAAAACGTAACTTGGTCCCGGTTTCCCTGTCGGTCGCGGTAGAGATAATTCGGTGGGATGAAAGCATGCCTTGTTCAGGCGTACCGCTCCAAATCACATCTTCACCATACAGAGTTCGATCAGGGTACTGCGCTAAAACGGCGAGCGTCGCATTGATTACATCTTTGTTGCCGAAAGAGATCGCTTGCGGTGTACGTACCACGATATCTTCGGCGTAGTATTCATGTAGCGTATGCAATCCTCTCTCTTCCCAGATCTCTTTGGTAATACCTAAAATGTAGTCTGGGAAATCTTTCCATCTGGGGTCGAAGCCAACCATAGCCATGTAAATCTCCTCCTTGAAATTATTTATCGAACTGGCGATAACGGGCTTTATTAAGCTCTTTCATCCGAGACAAAACATCCACGCCAAGCTGAGCGTAAACGTGAAGTAAATCTACCAACACCCAGTTCTCTCTGATTTTGTCTCCTTCGACGCGCCAGAAGTCAAGGCTGCGCATGGTAATTTCCTGGTTAGCGGGCGCAATGCCCAGCCAGCCGCTGCCGGATACCGTCATTTCCATCCCAGGCCAGGCGGTAAACGCGACGTAGTTATGCTCAGCAAACAAATATCCATTGCCTTCTTTGGTTCTTCTATTCGGTAACGCATTGAGAAATGGGATCTGGTGCCAGTTGCGAAAACCCGCGATACCACGTCCGGTACCAATGCCCGAAGGGCCATACCAGCTAGACCTTGGGTGCCAATATTTTTCAAGCTGCATGGCGTCAACACCGCCCTCGGCATGCTTAGCAAGGCCTGTCAGCATGTCGGATACAGTTTGTAGACTTTGCTCGGTGACCAGTGGATTTGCCTGTTGAACCAATCCATCACTGTGAGCAGGGGCGGGTGGATGCCACTCCCGTCCTAAGCTACGAGACATTGGCCAGGCGCCAGCTTGTAGCATCAGTTCAGGGATGTCCCAAAGTGCTTGAATTTCGACAATTTTATTGCCTTCGAAACGATAAAATTCGTGAAAACGCATCGACATCTGATGGCCCGTTGGCGGAATGTCTAACCAGGGCTCTAAAAAGCTGCCAGTGTAATAACCGCCGCAGCCAACCCACACTGAGTCATCGATCTGACTTGCCATCGCGATGTAGGTGCGTTTCTCCAAATCCGGAATGGCATTTAGCAGCGGCTGGTAAAGTGTTTCGATTAACTCTCCTTTGCCGCTAAGTGTCTCAAAGGGATAGGCGTACTGGAGTATGGCGTCAGGGCTGACTAGTGAATCGAGCTCGATTGCTACCTTCTCTAAATCGAAGTTGTACATTGTCTCATTGAGACGAGAAATCTTCTGTTTGCACAGTTCTATATCGGTCATAACGTGTCCTTAAGCCGTTTTGTAGAGTGGGTTTGTTTCACTGTCCTTTGATTCCCACCCCTTGCCATCAAATGCATCTACCCCTAGTTGTGCCATTACTGCAGGAAAATCGACCATGACATAGTTATCGACGATCTTACCGTCGACGACTTTCCAGAAGTCCATATAGCGAATGATCACCTTCTTTCCCGTTGGTTTGATGCCCATGAATTCACCCGAATGAATGGCTTCTTGTCGGCCAAACGCCGCACACCATTGGCCTTGCGTGATTCGCGCTTCATCAATACATACTTTTTCAGAAAATGCGGCTTGGAAGGGGCGTTGCCAGTTTTCCTGAAACTGCTTTAAGTCAGATTTAAACCCGCAACCGGCATTACCCATCCAACGAAAGTCCTGAGCAAAAAACCTGTCCATATTGTCGATGTCATGATCATTCAATCCATCAACCATGGAGCAGATAACATTCAGTGTTTCTTCAGTTTTTGAAAGATCGTTGTCGTTAGTTAATGTGCCTTGTACAGGGCGAGATACTTGCTGTTTCATACGGTTTCCCACTCAATGATAGTTGTTGTTAGCCTTTCACCGCACCAGCGACCAGGCCGGAAACGATTTTCTTCTGGAAGAAAATGATTAGGGCAACGATTGGCAGAGTGATTGATACCGCCCCCGCGGCTGTCATCGACCAATACTTAATGTCATCAGCACCAAACTGGGAGATGGCGACAGGCATCGTGGACGCGTTCGTTGCAGTCAGGGTTAGCGGAATAAGGAACTCGTTGTACGCCAACAAGAAAGTAAACAGACCGGTAGTAATAATGCCAGGCCACATGATAGGGACGATTGCCTTGGCAAAGGCCTGAAATTGATTACATCCGTCCATCATGGCCGACTCTTCCAACTCTTTTGGAATGTTCATAAAGAACGAGCGCATCATCCAAATGGTGAACGGCTGGTTGATGGCAACCAAAACCAAGATCAGCACTATGTGGGTGTCATAAAGCCCAACCATCCGGGTAAACTCATAGTATGGGATGAGAAATACCGTGTGGGGTAGTGAACGGAACACTAACGCCAGCATCAGTAGCCAAAAGCCGAGTTTGCCTGGGTAACGCGCCAATGCATAACCTGCGAAACAACCAATGGACAGCGAAATCACCACCACACCCAGGGTGACGATAACTGAGTTCCACAAAAATTCGCTGAAACCAAACTCTAGCCAAAGGCTGGCATAGTTATTCGCCGTCGGTTCAAACAGCCAAACGGGTGGATTGGAGAAGGCATCAACCGGTGACTTAATGGAAGTTAATATGGTCCAAAAGAAAGGAAATGCGCAGAACATTATCCAGACCAACATGATGCCGTAGACCATTAAACGTTGTAGATTGAAATTGGTTGGGTTCATGCGCGAATACCTCTTTGTTCTTTGTAGGTCATGTACAGGAACGGGATAAGAAGGACAAAGATGCCAAGCATAGTCAGGACAGAAACGGCACTGCCTTTGGCAACCGCATCCTGGACAATACCGACGCGATAGTTGTAGTACATCAGGGTCTCAGTCGAGTTCAGCCCCCCGGTCATCACGGCGACAGAATCGAACAGGCGATAGGCGTCCATAATGCAGATCATCGAGATAAACAGCGTAAGGGGTTGAAGCGCAGGAATAACCACATGTTTGATCTGATCCCATTGATGTGCGCCGTCGAGTACTGACGATTCCAGCGTGTCTTGTGGAATTGCCTGCAGGCCAGCGAAAAACACAATGGCTGCAAAAGGCGTCACTTGCCAGATACCGTAAAAAATGATCAACATGCGCGATTCAAACACATCGCTAAACCAGTAGATATTGATGCCCATCAGGCCCAGCAAATAGGTGATGTAGCCAAAATCCTGGAAAAGCCAAGAAAATATCAACGTACCAACCACCGGTGTCACCACGAAGGGTAATAATGTCGCAGCCATGAAAATTCCGCGAACTTTCTTGTTCAGCTTATTGAGCGCTAAGGCAACGATAAAGCCCAGAACCAGAACGCTGATGACGACGCTCACGGTGTAAATGAAGGTAAACTGAAAAGCAGACCAGAATGCTTCGTCCTGCAGGATATCGATATAGTTTCCAAAGCCTACATATCGAAGTTCACCTTTAAAATTGAAACGGTTGACTGACAAATACAGCGTCATTACCAGAGGTGCTGCCATCAGCAGCACCATAGACGCGATAGAAGGGCCAGAGAAACCGAGAAAGTTTCGTAAATTCATCGTCTCTCCTTACTCCAGGTATCCTTGGGCAACCGCTTCTTTGTAGTAAGCTTTTGCCGCTTCATTTAATGCCAGTTTAATGTCGGTTTCACCTCGCAGTGCATCTGGCAGCTTGTTACCAATTTGAGTATGTGCCAGCCCGTAGTAACCTTCGGTCGGGAAAGGTTTAGCCCCGTTCGCGATCATTGCGGAAAGCGCATCGAGATAACGGTATTGTTCACCTACTACCTGGTTTGCGGATTGACGAGCCAGGAAAGCTAAACTCGCACCTTCTTTCATATTTTGTTTTTTGAGTGTTTCCATCATGATTTTGAACACCAACTCACGATCGGCGTTCAAACGGGCTGGAAAAACATAACCATCCCAGAAAATGCTGGTGGAAGGGATTGAGGTTTTACTATTGGCTGTTGGTGCCATTGAATAGTTTACTTTGCCAACAACTTTGGATACTTGTTCGTTATCCATTTCCGCAGCGCGAGTGGCCCACACGTTACCCATAGCTGCTTTGTCTTGCTGGAAGTTGACCATCACCAGATCATTAGACAGAGATAGAGCATTGGGAGACATAAGCGGCAGCAGTGATTTCAAAATATTTGCAGCTTCAACGCCTTTATCGCCGTTGAAAAGTGGCTTGCCGGATTCATCAAAATATTGGCCGCCAAGTGACAGGTAGATGTTGGTAAACTCAGTCGCCAGGTTCCAGCCTTTACTCATTGCTTGCGAGAGAGGGTATTCAATTCCCGCGGCCTGAAGCGCTTTGCCTGCCTCTACCACTTGCTGATAATTTTGAGGAACCTTAATGTTATGCTGCTCAAACAGGTCTTTCCGATAGAAAAATTCCTGCATGTTAAGTTGTATCGGTAGCGCGTAGATTTCGCCATCTTGTTTGGTCAGCTCCCAAATACCGGCTGGGATATCGTCTAACTCGTATTCATCCCAGTACTTTTCGACCAAATCCGTAATGGGTTGAATCTGTTCTTTGATCAGGAATTCGTGAAACGTCTGCGCGGATACCTGGATGACATCATAAGGGGAATTACCACGGCGGCTGGAGAGTACAATTCGGGCTTGTTCTTGCACCGCGCTGCCTCCGACCAGTTTGTTTTTGATCTGCAGTTGCGGTGAAGCGCACTCTTCCATCTTGTCAGAAAAATGTTTCAACACAGGGTAGCTGTTCGAGAGTAAAGAGATTTTGCCTTTCGCTTCCAGATCTCCAAGATCACAATTTGCCAGTAGTGAAGAAGAAAACACCGCAGTAGAAATAAGCGCTAATGCTGTGAGTTGTCGTTTCATCATTTCATCCTCTGATTTGATTAAGCTGCATTTTCCGTGCAGGCATTATTTTGGACTCGGATTCTCTGTTCGCTCTGAGAATCAAATAGATAGGTGTGGGCCGTGTTGAAGTTAAACCCGACGCTTTGACCGATTTCCAGCTCGCAGTGTTTGCTGGCGCGGCAAATGACATAGTTGTCGTCGATCTTAACCGTCACCAAAGTGCATTCTCCGGTCATTTCAACCGCATATATTTCGGCAGATAAATGTGGATTTTGTACGTCAGTCAATTCAACATCTTCCGGCCGCACTCCCAGGGTTATGTTGCCTTGTGTCAGATTGCCGAAACCTTCTACGTAACAGCGTGTACCGGTAAAAGCCCCGTTGTTCAGCGAACCTTTGATGAAGTTCATCCCCGGAGAACCGATAAAGCTCGCGACAAAGAGGCTGGCAGGGTTGTTGTAAATCTCTTTTGGGGTATCAAGCTGCTGAATTTTGCCGTTGAAAAGTACGGCAACGCGATCGGCAAGTGTCATTGCCTCAATCTGATCATGGGTTACATATACAGTGGTTCGTTGAAATTCGTGATGGAGGTTTTTCAACAGAGCGCGCATTGATACACGAAGTTTGGCATCTAGGTTTGATAGCGGCTCATCCATCAGGAACAACTTGGGCTCGCGAACAATGGCGCGCGCGAGAGCAACGCGTTGACGTTGACCACCTGATAACGTGGCGGGTTTGCGATCAAGTAGATGGTCAAGCTCAACACGCTGAGCAGCACGCATTACGCGTTCGTGTAACTCTTCTTTCGGCACCTTCTGCATTTGCAGCGGAAAGGCGATATTTCCATATACCGTCTTTTGCGGATACAGCCCGTAGCTTTGGAAAACCATGGCTATGTCTCTGTCACGAGGATGGGTATCGTTGACGTATTGGTCATCGATAAAAACTTCCCCTTCACTAGGTGTATCAAGGCCTGCGATCATCCGCATGGTCGTTGTTTTGCCACAGCCAGAAGGGCCAAGAAGAACTAGAAACTCTCGATCCCTGATCTCAAGTGAAAGGTCGTTGATAGCGGTAAAGTCTTCCCAATACTTTTTTATGTTGCGTAACGATATTGATGCCATGTTTGACTCCATTCTTATTTTGCATACGAATCCATTTTGACAAACAAGACACAAACATCAACATCTCTTTAACAAATTAAACATTTAACTATCAACTTTGTGTTGATGCTCAAAATAACACCAACAAATGGAGCGGAATTCGAAGTTTCGCCTTGACTTTATCGGCTGGTTGCTAACTTTTTGGGAGCGTAGTCATTTTGGGTGGGTGTTTTTGGATAGGTATGCAATTGTTGGTGTTGTATAAAAAAGGCGAGCCCAGGCCCGCCTAACACAATGAAGAAAGATTAAGAAAGAAAGTCAGGTAAAGTCAAAGAGATAGCTGGTATAAAAGTGATGAGTAACAGGGCAACGATCATGGCAAATATCCAACCTATGATGGCTCTCGAGAGTGACTCAATTGGTACCTTACCGACCTGACTTGCCATAAACAGGTTGGCACCAAGAGGAGGAGTAACAAACCCTATTGCCAGGTTAACAATCATGACGATACCAAAGTGGACTGGGTCCATTCCCAACGCGGACGTGATTGGCAGCAAAATAGGCGTCAATATCACGATGGCAGCTAAGGTTTCCATAAAGGTACCAACGACGAGAAGCAGTATGTTGATACAAAGTAGTATCAGCAATTTGTTTTCCGTTATAGATAAAATGAATTGGGCGATTTCTGTCGGTAACCGTTCGAGTGTCAGGATACGGCCAAAGGTTACGGATGCCCCGACGATGACCAGTACCGCTCCCACCAGCAATGACGATTCAAGAATAATTTTCACAACTTGGCTGGGTTGCAGTTCTTTATAGACAAACATCCCAAAAATCAGACCATACAGTACACCAATCGCGGCGGATTCTGTCGGCGTGAAGATACCTGAATAGATGCCACCGAGAATAATTACCGGCAATAGCATCGCCCAACTGGCATCTTTGAGCGCCTCTATTCGCTCTGGCCAGGATGCTTTGGTTTCGTTGCCGGTATAGCCGCGCATTTTAGATACGATAAGGCAGTATCCAATTAACACCAGGCCGACGACCAAACCTGGGACAATGCCCGCCATAAACATTTTAGTTACCGAGACTTCGGCGGTGATTGCGTAAACGATCATAACGACTGACGGAGGAATGATGACACCAATCCCTCCCGCGGATGCGATTAAAGCACCGGCAAAACTGCGGTCATATCCCTTTTTTACCATGGAAGGAATCATGGTTAAGCCAATGGCGGCGACCGTGGCAGAGCCGGTACCGGAAATTGATGCAAAGAACATGCAGGCGACGATAGCGACAATACCTAATCCGCCGGTAAAGTGACCAAAAAACACTTCCGCGACATGAAGCAGGCGTTTTGATATACCGCCCTGACTCATCAAATTACCCGCGAGAGTAAACAGCACAACCGCTAGCAGTGGGAACGAGTCCAGGCCCGTTACCATGCCCTGAACCAGAAATTCTATATTAAGAAATGGCAAGCTTAATATGGCAATCATACTGGCAGTGGCAAGTGCAATACCAACAGGTACGCCAATAAGTAGCAGCAAACTGAAGCTGCCAAACAGTAATGCAGAGGTCATGCGTTTGGCTCCAGTAATTGATTTTCAGTACGATGTTTGTTTTTCAGACCGCGATAATGATCAGCAGAGAAACGTCCAGATTTGAGAGGCTTGGTGCTAAAGAAGATTTTTTGTCTAATGCCAGCCACCAATCGAATACAGCTTAAAACGGCGCAAACCAAAACCGATGCGTAGAGAAATGCAACCGGGATTTCCATTGCCGGCGCGATTTGACCAAGCGTTAAGCTTCGATTGATCACCGTAAAACCAAACCAGGCTACGCTACTGCTAAAGGCGAAATAAATCACATCGGAAACAATCAAACTATATTGTTTCCAGCGACTGGGTAGCTTATTAATGAATATGCGAATTCGAATGTGTCGGTCGTCACGGATGCAATAACTGATGCTCAGGTACATCGCCCAGACGAAAAGATAACGTGCAAGTTCTTCGGCCCAGGCAATCGTAGCATCAAATAACCTTAACGCGATCTGTGCGCAGAGCAGGGCAGTCATTAAGGTAATGGCGAACACGATCAGTGCAGGTTCAAAGTATTTATCAAGTAAGCGAAGCCACTTCATAATCATCTCCAAAATAGAAAACCACACAAACACAGGCTGCATTTGTGTGGTTTCTTGCAAAACTTATAAACGTTCGATTTCAGCAATCACGCTGTCAAACAGCTTTTCACCCGTTTTACTGCGTAGATCCTGATAAACGGCGGCATTCATCTTTTCTTTCATTTGATTGCGCACCTGATCAGACACGATATTAACCGTCATGCCTTTTGATTCGAGGTCTTTGATGACCTCCTGGTTTTGTTTTGCTGCCAGTTGGCGTTGTTTTGTGATGGTTTCTCGACTCACTTGTGTTACTAAATCTTGTTGTTCTGCGGGCAAAGAGTCCCAAAACTCTTTGTTCATGAATAGAACGTAGTTGGTGTAGATATGATTGGTGAGAGATAAGTAATCTTGTGCTTCGTAAAAACGCTCTGCATAGATTGAATAAATGGCGCTCTCTTGTGCATTGATTAGACCTTGCTGTAGCGATGTGAAAATTTCACCCCACGACAACGGGGTTGGAGCGGTACCGACAGATTCCCAGGCGCGAATTTGGGTTGGATTCGATGCAGAACGAATTTTCAGCCCTTTAAGATCGTCTATCTCATCGATAGGCTGATTGTTGTTCGTAATGCTGCGGAAACCAACTTCCATAAAGCCTAAACCGTGAAACCCTTTTGATTCCATGGCATTAAGAAGGGGTTGGCCGATTTTATCGCTGTCCAGTGCTTGGTGCGCTTGCTGCTCGTTGTCAAACAGGTAGAACAGATCAAGGACGTTAAATTCTGGAACGTAGGGCGACAGTAAAACTGATGCACCAAAGGTCATTTGCAGGTTTCCCTGTTGGACCAGTTCAGTAGTTTCCCTTACGTCACCAAGCTGACGAGCGGGATAGATTTCTACCTCTAGTTCGCCGTTTGAACGAGCTTCGAGCTCCTGTTCAAAGTACAACATTGCTTTGTGAACCGGTGATGTTTCCTGGCTATCGTGAGCGAGGCGAATCACATTGGTTGCAAGCGCATTCATACTTGCCGAGGTTAAACAAATTGCAGTTAAGGTTGTGATGATTGTTTTTTTCATTGCTCGTCCTTGCTAACGGTATTACCTAATCGGGTTTGCATTCGCTATAGGTCTCACCGTTTTGGTAAGTTTAATAATAAAATGAGCAATTCATATCCATTTGCATACGAATCCAAAATATAGATTTTATGTAACATGTCAATAACAAATGATTTGATCCATCATGATTTGTGTTAATTGGCGGTTAAATTTCAACTCAGGTCACATAAAAAACCCTGCAAAAAAGCAGGGCGTGGAGAGGATCTATAGCGAGTATTGCTAGCGGGAAGTGCTACCTCGTTCGATTAAATCTCCTTGCTCAAGCAAGTAGCTGGAGCTGGCATCAGTGCTGTCGTTGATGCGGCTCATCAGATCATCGACGGCACGTTGTACGATTTTGTCGACCGGCTGTGCAATCGTGGTCAAATCGTAGCTGGGCCATCCGGCCATTGGGATGTCATCAACTCCCATGATGGCATAATCGCCTGGAATTGACGCGCTCGCTTTCCTTAGCCCATCCATGACCCCCATGGCCAAAATATCATTCGCACAGAAGATAGCGTCTGGTTTTACTGTGTGGCCCAGTATCTCGCTGGCGGCATTTAGCCCCGCTTCAAAACTGTATTTGGCCTGAATATAAACAGGTGACGGTAAGCCCATTTCCTGTAGAGTGGAGGAGAATCCCAACCAGCGTTCTTCACTGGTCATCGAACCGGCGTCACCACTCACATAAGCTAATTGTTTGTATCCTTTAGACACCAAATACTCAGCGGCCTGTTTGCCCGTCAATCGGTTATCTATTCCCGCACTGTTGGCATTTAACCCTTCTGAATAACGGTTAATTAAGCTCAGATGAACACCAAACTTCTCACACTGAGCAAATGCGCGTGAAGTAAGACGACTGGTTGCAATGATCAAGCCGTCCACTTGATATTCAATGGCGCGTGAGATGGCTAAATCCAGATCATCTTTATCAATAGGGCACAGAACAACTTGCCCCCCACGCTTTTGAATGGCGATAGCCAAAGCCCGGGTGAGCAAATCGTACATAGGGTTTGACTCACTATCTAACGCGATGGCGACTAAGCCAGATCGATTGGAGATCAGGCTTCGGGCAATGGCATTCGGCGTATAGCCCAGCTTGGCAGCGGCATCCATCACCATTTTACGCTTTTTTTCGCTAATACTGGCAGTTGGGCTGAAGGCTCTCGATACCGTCGATTGAGAGACGCCGAGCATTTTAGCGACGTCGATGGAAGTTACTTTCGCTTTGATGATGGAACTCCTTAAACTGGGCTGATTGACCCATACATAAGTTGCGAGTGTATGGGCTAGGGGAAATCGCTGTCTAGCGCTTGATACTTATCGCAGTCAACTATCCGATAAAAGTTAAGAATTCATCACATTTCTTTCTTGTTTAAAACCGTCGATGATCATTTTGTGCTCAGAGCCGACTGCAAAGAAATCGACGCCTAACTCTCGCCACTCGCGCGCGGTTTCGGCGCTGGCGACAAACATTCCAACCGGTTTGTTGTGTGCTTTAGCGGCGTTGATAATTTTAATGCTCGCGTCACGAACCGTCTCGTCCTGGACTCCCTGCGCACCATATGCGACGGCAAGGTCAACCTGACCAATGAACAATGCATCAATACCCTCTACTGCGGCGATCGAGTCGACATTTTCAACTCCTATCGGGTCTTCGATTTGAGCAATTATCGTCGTGCCCGATTTGCTGTCGGCCAGGTGCTGTGCCATGGGTTTGGTGGCATAGAGTGCCGCCCGGCTTGAACCAGCATAGCCACGGCCACCTTCGCCATAATGACACATTTTTACGATGGCCCGGGCCTGAGCTTCATCACAAACATGTGGAATTTGGATACCTGTTGCGCCGCAATCCAAAGCGTTCAGGACGGTTGAAGGGTGACTATCCTGGATCCTGACCACACAAGGCATCTGGCTTGCTCTCGCTGCGAGTATGCATAGATCCAGAGACGTCCTGTCAAAGGGGGCATGTTCAGCATCAAGGATGACAAAAGGCAGTTCCGCCAGTGCAAGCACTTCGATGATATGAGGATGAGGTGTTTTAACGAATGTCCCCAGTAGGATCTGTTGCTGTAGCTGAACTTTAAAATTTTCCATGTGTAATCTCCATTGCAAAGGTATGCAAAAACTAACACGGATAAATGTAAATGATCAGTAAAAATAATGTGATCTAAATATCATTAATTAGTATTGATCAGTCAGGTGTATGTGTGCAAATCAATGATTTTAATCCTTAACATCCTGATAAAACATAGGTTTATGGTTATCGGTACGTTACACATCTGATGCTTGCTATGTGTTAAATTTATGTTTAATCTAATTTTGCATTCGTATCCAAAAGCATAAAAACAAACCTAGTTATAACCTTCAAGGAGAATTACCCATGGCACGCATTTTAAAGAAAGGGATCACGGAAGAAGTATCGGCATCTAATGACGCTAAGGTGCGTCAGATAGTCGAAGGTATTCTTGCGGATATCGAAGCGAAGGGTGATGGCGCGGTACGTGAGCTGTCAGAAAAGTTTGATAACTGGTCGCCGGAACAGTTTCGGTTATCACCTGAACAAATACAGGCATGCGTTGATGCTTTAGATGAATCAACCCGTCACGATATTGAATTTGCCCAAAAGCAAGTTCGTAACTTTGCGCAGATACAGCGTGATTCAATGAAAGATGTCGAAGTGGAAACCATGCCAGGTGTGGTTCTTGGGCATAAGAATATTCCGGTCAACAGTGTCGGTTGTTATATTCCAGGCGGTAAGTATCCGCTGGTGGCTTCTGCCCACATGAGCGTGTTGACGGCAAAAGTTGCGGGCGTGAAACGAGTTATTGCCTGTGCTCCTCCATTTAATGGTCAGCCAAATGTGGCGATTGTCGCGGCTATGGCAATGGCCGGAGCAGATGAAATTTACTGCTTTGGTGGCGTTCAGGCAGTTGGTGCAATGGCTTTAGGTACAGAAACTATCGCACCGGTAGATATGATCGTTGGCCCGGGTAACGCATTTGTTGCTGAGGCTAAACGCCAGCTGTTCGGCCGAGTCGGTATCGACTTGTTTGCCGGACCAACAGAGACACTGGTGATTGCTGATGAAAAGGGTTGCGACCCGGAATTGGCTGCGGCCGATTTACTTGGTCAGGCGGAACATGGCTACAACTCCCCAGCAGTGCTACTGACAAACAGCGAAGAGTTTGCTCAAGCAACGATCCAAGAAGTAGAGCGTCAGTT
Organism: Vibrio sp.; assembly: GCF_050299255.1. GTDB lineage: Bacteria > Pseudomonadota > Gammaproteobacteria > Enterobacterales > Vibrionaceae > Vibrio. The sequence continues at coordinate 3,988 of NZ_JBNKVP010000038.1, read as the reverse complement.
AACCATTTTGCCAACCGCTGAAGTAGCCGGTAAAGCATGGGCCGATTACGGTCAGGTAATAGTCTGCGATAGCTACCAGGAAATGGTTGAAATTGCTGATGACATTGCGTCTGAACACGTACAGGTAATGACTGAAGACCCGAGTTACTTCCTGAATAATATGACTAACTACGGCGCGCTGTTCCTGGGACGTGAAACGAACGTTTCATACGGAGATAAGTGTATTGGTACCAATCACACGCTTCCAACCAAAAAAGCCGCTCGCTACACCGGTGGATTGTGGGTCGGCAAGTTTATCAAGACCTGTACTTATCAACGTGTCACTGAAGAAGCGTCATTGAAAGTAGGTGAATACTGCTCGCGTCTTTGTGCTTTGGAGGGATTTGCGGGTCACAAGGAGCAGGCGGATATTCGCGTCCGCCGTTACAAAGGCAAATTTGAAGAGGCGTAATATGCGAAAAACTGCCTTAGTAACAGGTGGCAGTGGCGGTCTTGGGGCCGCTATCTGTCAAAAGCTCGCCGCATCCGGTTATCAGGTTGTATTGACTTACAACAGCAACAAACAGGCTGCCGATAAAGTGTTGCAGTCACTAGCAGGTAACGGCCATCACGCTTTCCAGTTGAATGTGACCGATTCCGACGCGATTACTGAGCTGGCGCATCAGGTCGATGAAATCGCTGCCAAATTGGATTTGCTTGTTAACTGCGCTGGTATGACAAAGTTTGTTGCTCATTCGGACCTTAATGGGCTCGACGACCAACTCTTCGACCAGATTTTTAAAGTGAACGTTCGTGCTCCTTTTGCCATGGTTAGGGCCTTTGAATCGGCGCTTAATAAAGCAAAAGGATGCGTCGTTAATATCACCTCCATTGCGGCTCAAACCGCGATGGGTAGCAATATCGCTTACTGTGCAAGCAAGTCTGCCGCAGAAAATATGACACGTTCACTTGCTCGCGCACTTGCTCCGGATATCCGAGTACTGGCTGTCGCACCAGGTCTGGTGGATACCGAATTTGTTAAAGGTCTCGATGATCATTGGCGTAATCAGCAAGAGCAGTCGACCGCTCTGAAACGTTTGGCTAACGATGAAGAAGTCGCTAACGCTGTGTATGCCGCAGCCGAGTTATTGACGTTCTCTACGGGCAACACGATTTCTGTCGATGGTGGCAGACCGCTCGGGATCTAACGCAAGCAAAAAGAATGACAAGGATTCTTACATGACTCTACAAAACACAATTAATAATAATCTTGTTCGATATATGGAACTGATACCGGGCACCAGCGCATTCATTGATGCGCGTACGCCTGGCAGTGATCTAAAAGATAACTTTTGCATTATTGGCGCTGGTGTAGCCGAGAGTAGCCGGCAGCACGTACATATTCGTGAAACCGCAGGTTTTAATATTGGGGCTGCAGGTCAACCCCCGGGGATAACAAACTCACTTCACTCTCACCGTACCGCAGAGCTGTTTGTGGTTTTTAAAGGGCAGTTCCGTTTCTACTGGGGTAACGATGGTGAACATGAAGCTGTGTTATCACACGGTGACGTCATTTCCATTCCGACCAATCTGTTCAGAGGATTCGAAGTGGTAGGAAGAGATTATGGATTCATGTTCTCGGTGTTAGGAGGTGATAACTCGGGTGGCGGCGTAATTTGGCATCCTAATGTTATCAAAGACAGCCAGGGGTATGGCTTATTCCTGAAAGCTGACGGTACGCTGGTCGATACAGTCGATGGCGATCCTGTGCCAGCTGACTCTGAGCTGATGCCACTGCTTAGCGAGGAAGAGTTGAAATCTTTTGACAGCTATACCGTTGAAGAGATGCTGCCATTTGTGGCGCTGCGCAACAATTACCAGGCTATTAGCAGTGACTTTGCTGCGCCTAATGTAAAACAGTATGCACTGACTGGCCATCCTCAGGCAGACTACGATTTTCAGGTAAAGAGTGAAGATGAAGTAAGCATCATGGCTTACGAGTTGTCTGCAGGGGCATCCATTCCTCAGCACCGCCGTGACGAAAAGCAGGTGTTGATTAACTTCGACGGAGACACCGAAGTGGTTGTTACTCAAAACGGAGAACAAGCCAGTATCACTTTAACTCGCGGGGATGTCTTTAGCGTACCGCAAGGCGCCGCCTATTCATTGACCAACCTTCGTGGTCAGAGCCTGACTTATTGCATTTTGGGCTCGGATAAGCCGGTTAAACTGTCGGGAGTGTAATATGAATCAACCACTGCCTTTAATCTGGTTGCCCGGATTACTTTGCGACGGTGGGCTATTTGAAGACGTGAATAAGGGGCTACCTGGCTGGGTGGCTCCTTCGTGTATTCAGCTAGCTACTTTATCGACAATGGAACAACTGGCTCACGATGTGCTGCTGCAAGCGCCACCTGAATTTGTGCTTGGTGGGCTATCTATGGGGGGAATATTGGCGTTTGAAGTTTATCGTCAGGCCCCAGAGAGAGTGAAGGGATTAATTTTGATGGATACCAATGCAGCGGATGAGAAGCCAGAAGTGACCGAGAAACGCAATGACCTGGTTAGCCAGGCGTTAAGTGGTCAATTTGCAGCCATCACCCCTGAGGTTTTGCTACCGGTACTGATTCACCCCAGCCGGTTGAACAACCGGGTGCTAACTCAGCAGATTGAGCAAATGGCGATCAACGTGGGGGTAGACGCGTTTTCAGCGCATGCGGACGCACTTGCAAACCGGCCAGACAGTCGGCCATTGTTGGCGCAGATTTCAGTACCGACGCTGGTAATTACCGGCAAAGACGATTTGCTTTGTCCCTTGGACAATCATTTATTGATGGCGAAACATATATCCGATGTGACATTGCACGTTCTTCCTGATTGTGGGCACTTATCGTCGATGGAACGTCCAAAGGATGTAGCGGCACGATTAACCGACTGGTTTGAAATTAATCAACACTGGTGGCTCTAGACACAACTAAAAAAGCCCCGAACCCAATGGTTCGGGGCTTTTTTTCGCCCGGTATTACGGATTAAAGCTGAGGATTCATGATGTTCTGCGTACGCTCAAACACATCCAGACCTTGTTGCTTCAACCAGTATGGCAGGTCAATCAGTACCCAGTTCTCAGACAACTTATCATTATCACGATAGTAAACATCGACAACTTGCATATCGGCTCGAATCTCACCACCCGGCAGACCTAAGAAGCCGCCAATTGGCGTATTCGACAGGTTTGGCCAACCGAAGAAACAGGCAAAACTTCCCTCAGCAAAACGACATACATGACCATTGAATTTTTTGTCTTTCAGGTTATTGCGGAAAGGCAGTTGGTGCTGCTGCTGATAACGCGGAATGGTGTAAGAAGCACCAATCCCGCATGGACCGTACCAGATCATGTCTTTCGACCAGCTTTTCTCCAGAACTTCTGGAGGGCAACCCATTGCGCCACTGTCATTCAGTGCGGATAAGTCATCAACCATCTTATTAACCAGCGCCAGCGTCGCAATACCTTCTTCAGGTGCCGCGTCTTCAAACAGTAAGCCATCGTGGTTGCGAGGACCAGGGTATACGAAATGCTTGCCTGTGGAAGGTGGTAATGGGTAACAACCTGCTTGATCCATAACGCCAAGTAGATCCAGGAACAGGCCCGTCTTGGTGATCTTGCCGTTCTCAACACAGTTAAATTCGGCATAACGGATGTTCATCATTTTACCGGTAGGGCGCATACCGAGGAACTCTGCATCAAACAGGCCCATGAAGTGACCCATGCTCATCACCCAGATTTCATCAGGGTTTATCTCGTTGTTGCCACCAATGAAAATGTCCTGTCGACGTTGCAAGCGAGTCATTGACTTCAGTAACGGAGCCCAAAAAACCGATGCCGCAGCTTCAGCTCCCTGTTGCTCACGAAATGGATACACTCCCCGCCACAGGTAGTTTTCAGCAGTGAAAGATGCAAGTACTTCTGCAACATTCTCTTGAGTTGCATTTTCCATGGCATCAAAGTACT
>NZ_JBNKVP010000037.1:0-34508 GCF_050299255.1 Vibrio sp. | reverse complement strand
TTTTAAAGTAGAAGCGACAGACACAACCGCTGCCGGAGATACCTTTAATGGGGCCTTGGTCACTGGTCTATTGGAAGATATGCCCTTAGAATCAGCAATTAAGTTTGCTCATGCCGCGGCCGCCATCTCGGTAACCCGGTTTGGCGCCCAAACCTCAATTCCGTCCCGGGAAGAGGTCGATACATTCCTAGCCCAGCAGTAAAAGGAGATTTCTGATGGCGACAATGAAAGACATAGCAAAATTGGCCGGCGTCTCGACGTCGACGGTCAGTCATGTCATTAACAAGTCTCGATTTGTCAGTGAAGAAATCTCGGCCAAAGTCGAAAAGGCGGCGGCAGAGCTTAAATATGCGCCCTCTGCGCTGGCTCGCAGCCTGAAAGTGAACCGAACCCACACCATCGGTATGCTGGTGACCACCTCGACTAACCCGTTCTTTGGTGAAGTGGTGAAGGGGGTTGAGCGCAGTTGTTATCAGCAGGGTTACAACCTGATTCTGTGTAATACCGAAGGGGATAGTGAGCGGATGCGGGCTTCGATCAGTACTCTGCTGCAAAAGCGGGTCGATGGTCTTATCCTGATGTGTTCTTCACTGGAGGGAGAACACATCGATATATTTGATAACTATCCCGATATTCCGATCGTGGTGATGGACTGGGGGCCGATGTTGTTTGCCAGTGACAAAATTCAGGACAACTCGCTGCGTGGTGGTTACATGGCGGCTAAGTATCTGATCGACAGTGGTCACAAGCAGATCGGCTGTATTACTGGCCCGCTGATTAAACACCAGGCTCAGATGCGTTATGAAGGCTACAAACGGGCGCTGAATGAAGCCGGTCTGCCGATCAACCCTAACTGGATAGTAGAGTCTGACTTTGAATGTGAAGGGGGCTACCAAGCGTTTGAAAAACTTTACGCCAGAGGTGCGCTACCCAGCGCTATTTTTGTCAGCAACGATATGATGGCGATGGGCGTGATTAATGCCGCCAACAATTACGGCATCCGTATTCCGCAAGACGTGTCACTAATTGGCTACGATGATATTCATATTGCTAAGTTTATGACTCCGGCACTCACCACCATTCATCAGCCTAAATACCGCTTGGGAAAGGCGGCGGTCGAAACCCTGTTGCACAAGCTTAATAAGCAGGGCAGTGAGCATCAGGTGGTACAGTTAGAACCGACGCTGGTGGAAAGAAAAAGCGTCAAACTTATGCCAGCGTAAGCGTGGCAGCCTTTGCGTTAATACCCTTAGGTCCTTTCTGAGACCAACTTGCCTGGCCTCCGGACTTATTAAAACGGTGAATCACCACAAAAGAGTTCATCCGGCGGATAAACAGAGGCCCCTAAAAAGGGGCCGGTGAATTAAGGTCAACTGATTTCTATCCGCTTAGGCTCTTCAACCTCGTGGTCAGGTTTGGGCACCACTACAACCAGGACGCCATCCTCAAACTCAGCATAAATATCTTGCCACAACAGGTGGCCGCCTAGTGAGAAACTCCGCACCAGCTTGCCGTGGTAGCGTTCTTTATGGACGACTTTGTCTTGGTCGGTGATCTGTTCATCACGGGAAGTGGTGGCTGAAATTGTCAGCACCCCATCCTGATACGTGACCGAGATGTCTTCTTTTTTTACCCCGGGCAAATCGGCAATCACCTCATATGCGGTTTCTTTTTCGATCACATCGACGCGAGGAGAAACCGCATCGGGGCCGTGCCGAGGTTGAAATGCAGGGAACGCCTGATCGAATAAACGATAGAAATCTGACCAGGAGTCTTTAGGTACTAAGCTCATGATGACCTCCGTATACACGAACTTACTTGCACTTTAAGTGTAGTCATTTCCCTATTGATATAAAGGTTAATTTTGTCCGGTTTGATGCAAATCAATCCACAGACAGGGATATTTGTATGGTTGGAATCGGGCTGGAACAGGCGTAATTGCTGCTTTCCACAAAGCGCATCAGACAGTAAAAGAAAAACGAAAAAATAGAGTTATTTGAGATCTGGTGGGTTACGTTAACTCCCGGATGCAGCAATAATTTAACTTGGCGGTTTTGGCTTCAGGCTGGCAAATTGAGAACAACTTGCTATGTTATGGCAAGGAGCCGTTAGTGCAAGGAACCGTTAGCGCAATCACCGCGGTGACGCACGGAAAACCGACTGAAAGGAAGTAGTATGAAACGTTGGGGTTACATATTTATCACCTGCTTGCTGCTGCTGGGTTGCAGCACCAGGTTGGTATATAACAACCTGGACTGGCTGGCGCTCCAGTATATCGATGATTATGTCGATTTAAGTGAACCTCAGCAGCAGTTGGTCAGTGACAAAGTCGCGCAACTGAGCGAATGGCACAGAAAACAGGAAATCCCAAGTTATATCAGCCATCTGGATCAGCTATTGTCCACGGATCTTCATAGTCTTACTGCGCAAGATGTCATTTGGCAACAGCAACAGTTCAGGCTGCACTGGCAACGGCTGATGCAAAAACTGGAGCCGGAATTGTATTCGCTTAGTTTGCAGTTGACGCCAGAGCAAATGGAGCAGTTACTTAACAATATCCGTAAGCGCCATATCAAATATAAGCGCCGCTATCAGAATATGTCTGAATCTCAGATTCGTCAGCGCTATACAGAGCGTATCAATGAACAGTTGACGGACTGGCTGGGAACACTCAATCCGGCCCAGAAGCTGCAGGTGGAAAACTGGGCGGCATCGGTAGACATCACCACTTATGACTGGATAGAGTACCAAACCCGTCTGCGTATAGAGCTGAAACACCTCATCGCCCTCAAATCCGATCCGCAGGCCTATAAACAGCAATTCAGTAAGTTGCTTTTGACACCAGAACAATTTTATCAGCCGGGGTTAGCCGACAAACTGGAGCACAACCGGCAGGTTGCCGCCCGCTATGTTGTCAAGATAATGAAGTTGATGGATACACGTCAGGCCGCTCATCTGCGTGATGAGTTGCAGGATTGGAAACAGATAGCCCTTGAACTTATCTGATGCTGCAATCCGTTGGCACCTGATTTGACAATTTCACCACTATAGTCGCATTTACCAAAACGGTCTGAGTAGGTAAAGTGTTGTCATAAATCATCTATTCACAGGATTCTTAAGCCGATGGAGTGGCTGTTACTGTTTCTTGCCGGCGTGTTGGGCGGCATCATCAACTCAGTGGCGGGTGGTGGCAGCTTTATTACCTTTCCCTCTCTGATGTTTGTCGGCGTCCCTCCAATCGTAGCCAATGCTACTAATACCTTTGCGTCTTGTGCCGGTTATTTGAGCGGGGCTTACGGATTTCGCCGAGATATCGCTCGCGATAGCGGACACCTTCCCAGCACGATATTATTCAGTATGTTAGGTGGCGGTCTGGGCGCTTACCTGTTGCTGCAGACGCCGGAAGCCCTGTTTATGGAAGCAATTCCCTGGTTGCTGCTGTTTGCCACCTGTCTGTTCATCTGGGGCGGTGAAATCAACCGCTTTATAAGGCGGCGCGCCTCCCATCATAAGCACGCTTCTGTTGCCGCCATTATGTCGCTGGCTTTATTACTGGTTTTAGTGGCCGCTTATGGCGGCTTCTTCAATGCCGGGCTGGGCATCATTGTGCTGAGTTACCTTTCACTGGCCGGTTACAGTGATATTAATTTGATGAACGGCGTCAAGTTACTGGTCTCCTCCTGCGTCTCTATCTTGGCCATCGCTGTTTTTATCCTGGATGGTTCGATTGACTGGTGGCGCGGATTGGCGGTAATGGCAGGGACATTGACTGGAGGATATTTGGCAGCCCGTGTTTCGCGCAATGTTAAGCAAAAATACGTACGCTGGTTTGTGATTATCTCCAGCTTGCTGATGACGGGTTACTTTTTCTTTGATGTCTATGTGGCGAACAATAGTTGAGTAGTGGAATCGGCGAAAGCCAGCCGGAAGGCTGGCTTACAAGGGTTGCGCGATCTCAGGCCGTATTAACAGCCATGGATAGGGGACAATTGGGATTGTGCAGGTAGCTCAATGCCGCCTTTTTGCTGCGCTTGCTCGACCAGCTTTCTTCGCCGCTGTTCGCTAAGGTCGATTTTATTGGCTGCCGGCGTCTGATCCAGAGCAGCAGGCACCATCACATAGTACTTATTGACTGTCATAACATGCTCCTGTGTATGCATTATGACGAGAAACATAAATTAACCGTATGGTGGTGGCATCATCCGTTGCTGTTTTTTCCGAGGAGGAGCGCGAAAGGGGGAGTGGTAGCAGAACTACACCTTAATTGTGTTTCATATCGGCTAGGCTGCAACGTGGTTGGTATTTTTCAGTTGTCGGCTGGAGCGGAAAATCAAAGCAAAAAAAAGCCTCTCAGAGTGGAGAGGCACAAGGTGTTCTTTGTTTTCAAATATAGGGCTGACGTTGTTAGTAGGAGGTTATGTTTACTAACTGACTTTGAATCTAGTTTTTAATTTGAGATTTCACAAATTTGGGACAAAGAAAAACTTGATAAATTATTCCGTACGTGACTTGTGTATAAATTTGTTGTGCAATTAATATGCAATCCAAAGCGCAACCCTAAGAATTATAAGGTCAAATAACATTGCTGAAAGTGTGGGTATTTGCGCTGTACTGGGCTCAGGGCCGGTAAAAATGATCGTGATGAATGAAATAATCGATCTGATGCGGAACAAACTCACTGTAAATCAGGCTGGTGTGGGTGTTCTGGCACAGAATATGGTCTGTCATGCCGTCGATTTTAGTCTCCGCCACGGTCACGGTTCCATCTGATTGATCCGGTTGGTCGATCAACAGCAGAGGCCTTGCACCTATTGGCATGGTACCGGCGATACAGCCCAACTTTTGTTCAAACTGCCAGCTGTCGTCATGTTCCGCCAAACCAAATTGAGTCGAATTGCCCAGTATAGCTCCAATACCCAGTTGTTGAATCCGGCTGACAATGGATGCTCCTCTGAGCGGTGAACCGATAGCGATAACGTGGGAAACCCGATTTACATCCGGACGCCGGGATGCCAGATAATGTTTAATGACTAATCCGCCCAGGCTGTGACCGACCAGGATATTGGTTTCGTGCTTAGAAAGTGCCCGGTCCAGGCTATGAAACAGCTGTTGCTCGTTTATTGCCACACTATTGTAGGTGAGAACTTTGGTTTGATAGCCAAAACGGCGCAAACGGTGGCTGAGTGGTTTCATTACCACACCGTGCATGTATAAGCCATGTAGAATAATGATTTTCATCGTCATTCCCTTCAGATTCACCCTGCTATCATGCAACGAAATGCTCAAAAAGAACACCCATTTTTATTTTATCGTCGGGGCTATGGTGAGCGGACGCGAGCATCAGCCCCAACGATGTAGTCATAGTGATTTTAATTTAGCTCCCGTCAGGCAATGTCGAAAGCAACACGGCCTAACGGGATTGCTTTAGGCGCTGGTAGATGCTTCGTCAACCAGGTAGAGAATAGACTGATAAACAATCCCGCTGTGATGCGACAATCCTATTTCGCAGGTACGACTGTTGCTAAAGCCCCGCTTACAGTCGGCCGGCACCTGTGCTTTCAGCGGCTCGACTGCGGCCTGATTGAGTTCCGGAGTTGTGAAGCCTTTATCACCCGCCCATCCGCAGCAGTATATGTGCTCAGGTACCACCACCTTGCTTGCACAGCTTTGCGCCAGTTTAAGCATCTTGTCAGCCAGCCCCATCCGGCGTGAGCTACAGGTAACGTGCAGCATTACCGTTTCTTGCAGTGGAGTAATGTTGAGTCTCTCCAGCAGGTAATCGGCGACAAAGCCGGTTGGTTCAAAAATTTTCAGCGGTTTGGTGAATTGCCCCATACTCCGTTTGGCACAGGGGCTGGTATCGATCAGCACCGGATATCGGCCATGTTTGCTGGCTTGCCAGAGGCTCTGCTCCAACTGCTGGGATTTTTGCTCTGCCAGATCAGTCATTCCTTTGCTGTCATAGGGCATTCCGCAGCATTGGTCTGCTAACTGCTCGGGCAAAATTACCTCATAACCGGCCTTAGCCAGTAAAGACAAGGTCACCTCGGTTAACGGGCGCTGATCTTCAGCGCTGGTCTGTTGGCCCATATTGCGACTGGCACAAGAAGGCAGATAGACAACTTTGTTCTGTTCGGTTGAATCGCTTATTTCCCGCGGCATAAGCTGGTAACTGTTCGCTTGCGGCATTTCAGCCAGCCAGGTTGGGGTACGCTGGCCACTTAAGTTATGCAGCTTATCCATCAGGTTAGAAAGACGTTGTTCGCCCAGAGTACGTCCGGCCCAATGATTTGCTTTCAGCCCGATCTTAGCCAAGCTGGTCGTGGCAGAGAAATGATTGGCGGTCCAGCGAGCGATAGGGGTGTATTTCTGATATTTTGCCGTGCGCAGTTTCTTAACCAGATCACCGGTATTAATGCCGACAGGACAGCGGTCGGCGCACAACCCGGTGGCCGCGCAGGTATCCAGGCCCTGGTACTCAAAGGTCTGTTGTAATTCCTGCGCCGAATCGAGTTCACCCGCAGCCTGGCGGCGTTGTAGCTCACGGTACAATACGATGCGTTGTCTGGGGGATAGAGTCAGGCTACGCGACGGACAGACCGGTTCACAGAAACCGCATTCAATGCAGCGGTCAACCAGCGGGTCGGCGGCTGGCATCGGTTTTAGATTCTCTATATGTGCTGTATCGCTGGGGTTGATAATCACGCCGGGATTGAGCAATCCTCGTGGATCAAACAGCGTTTTGATTTTCTGCATCAAGGCGTAACCGTCTTTGCCCCATTCCAGCTCAACATAGGGCGCCATATTGCGCCCGGTGCCGTGCTCTGCTTTCAGTGACCCCTGATATTTCACCGCCACCAGCTCTGCGACGTCATCCATGAAAGCACCATAACGGTCGATCTCCTGCTGGCGGTCAAAGCCTTGTGTGAAGACAAAATGCAGGTTACCTTCCAGCGCATGACCAAAAATGATCGCTTCGTGGTAGTCGTACTTATCAAACAGCGCCTGGAGATCGCGCACGCCGGAGGCTAGGTTGTCCACCGGGAAGGCGACGTCTTCGATAATCACGGTGGTGCCGACTTCACGCACCGCACCGACTGCCGGGAACATGCCTTTTCGAATGCCCCAGAGGGTGGCTACCATCTGACTGTCAGAGGTGAACGGGACAGATTCAATGATCTGGTAGCCTTCTAGTGCGGCCATGACCGCATCACACTGAGCGCTCAAAGCTGCCTGGTCACTGGCGTGCGATTCCACCAACAGGGCTGCGGCTTCCAGGTCGAGTTCGGCGATAAACGCGGGCATGCCGTTTTTGTCCGCGACGGAACGCATCGCGCGGCCGTCCATCATTTCCACCGCTGCAACGGGAGTGGTGGACAGCGTCGTCACCGCCTGACTGGCTTGCTCGATGTCGGCGAATACCATCAGCGCTGAGGCTTTAAAAGGATGTTCGATGACGGTGTTGTAGGTAATTTCGGCGATAAAGCCGAGCGTCCCTTCTGAGCCGATCATCAGGTGTTCGAGTACCTCTATCGGGTCGCTGAAATCCACCAGGGCGTTAAGCGCGTACCCTGTGGTGTTTTTCAGGCGGTATTTGTGCCTGATGCGTTCGGTCAGCTCGGTATTGGCATGGGTTTCTGCGCACAGTGCCTCAATACCGGCCACCAATTCGGCCTTTTCGTGTTTAAAGCGGGTGACGCTCTGCGGGTCTTTGGTGTCGAGGACGAAACCATCAGCGAACACCACCGTCATGCTGTCGACAGTGCGGTAAGAGTTCTGCGCGGTACCGCAGCACATACCGCTGGCATTGTTGGCGGCAATACCACCAATTTTGCAGGTGTTAATAGAGGCGGGGTCCGGGCCGATTTTACGCTGAAATGGCGCCAGGTATTTGTTGGCATCTGCGCCGATAACACCCGGCTGGAGGAGGATTTTATCGCCATTATCGAGGATCTGATGGCCTCGCCAGTCATCGGTGAGGGTAATCAGTACCGAGTCAGACACTGCCTGCCCGGACAGGCTGGTGCCCGCGGCGCGAAAGGTAAAGTGAATGCCCAGTTCGCCGCAGCACTCGATGGCAAAAATGACTTCCTCGAGAGACCGAAGGCGTAGCACCAGCTTAGGAATTAGCCGGTAAAAGCTGGCATCGGTACCGTAGGCAAGACGTTTGGATTCCTGAGTGACGATGCGATCCTGTTCGATACGGGTGCTGAGCAGCTGTTGCAGACGCTGATAATCCGCAGCGTCTGGCTGGTTTAATGTGGCTTCGGTCATTGCTTCAGTCATGGTAACTTCCTGATGAAATTCTCTTATTTATCTTCCAGAATCAGCACGATCAGCTCACTTGGGCCGTGTGCACCATAGGCCAAGGTTTGCTGAATATCGGCCGTTTTGGAAGGGCCGGAAATCAAAAGTGCGTTGGTTGGCATACTTGCCGCCCAGTTTTGCACTTCCATCACTTCCAGAAAATGGTTGTATAACGTTGACGCGTGCATCACTGCGACATGGCAGGGCGGTACCAGAGACAAAGTCCGAGGTTCGTGTTCACTTGGCCACAATACCAATGCACCGGTATCGGCAATACCCGCCAGAACGTGAGTGACGCCAACATCGATTTGGTCAAACAGCGGAGTTTTCCACTGCTCAATCGCCTGGTTGTATTCCGTCAGTTCCACTGCCTGTAGTCCCTGGCAAAATGTGCTGTGCCACTCACCGTCGGTGCCGATTGCCGCCCGCTGCCAGTTTTTCTCTGTACAAAGCCCGCTTAACGTGTCACCAAGCGCCTTGCTTTGAATGGTTCGCACATCGGCATGACTGGCTGTGAGCGCGGCACAGAAACGATTCATTTTCTCTTGCTCACTTTTGCTGCCATCAAAACCCCACGGTTCAAACGGGAGATGTTCAGAGTTTTTCGGTAGGGTGTTGGCTTGTTTGAGTCGTTCTAAAATCTGGTTGCGGGCGCGGCTCATGATTGACCTCCCTGACGTTTCTTTTCTGCCATGATGTGATGAAGCGATTGTTTGGCTGGTTTTGGCGCCGTGCGACACTGGGTCCATGGCCCAAGCTTGCTCGGCATCAACGCACGCAGTTTGGTGGCTGCGCCAGTCCCCAGATGATACAAACCAGGATGAGTTGCGGCGTAGGCAAAACTCTTCATCGCCATACGCTCTGTACCAGAGGCGGCGGACTTCTGGCCCCGGATAGCTTCGTGACCCGGTTTGGGATCGTTCTTCGCTTCACGGCGCAGGCGCTGCAGCATCTCCGGGATCGGAATCCGCACCGGACACACCTCTCCACATGCGCCGCACAGGCTGGAAGCGGTGACCAGATCTTTCGTTTGTTCCAGCCCAAGCAGGTGTGGCGAGATAATTTTACCGATAGGGCCCGGGTAGACGGTACCGTACGCGTGGCCACCAATTTTGGTGTAAACGGGACAATGGTTCATACACGCGCCGCAGCGAATACACTGCAGGGTTTTGCGCATCTCTTCGTCCTGATAGGCCTGGCTGCGGCCGTTATCAAGCAGTACCAGATGCACTTCTTGTGGGCCATCTTTTTCACCCGGTTTGCGAGGGGAGGTGATCATGTTGAAGTAGGTGGTGATAGCCTGACCGGTCGCCGAGCGGGTCAGCGCACTGTACAGCGGCGGCACGTCAGCAAGCTTTTCCACCACTTTCTCGATACCGGTAATGGCAATATGCACGTTGGGCACCGTAGTGGACATGCGGCCGTTGCCTTCGTTCTCCACCAGACACAATGTCCCGGTTTCTGCCACGGCAAAGTTTACTCCGGACAGGCCGATATCCGCGTCATGAAACTTCTGACGTAGCCGTGACCGCCCGGTCTGGATCAACTCGTCGACATCCAGAGTAGGGGTGAATCCGTCTAGATTGTTGGCGAAGGTGTCACTGACTTCCTGCTTATTTTTATGAATCGCGGGCATAATGATGTGCGACGGTTTATCACCGTCGAGCTGCACTATGTATTCGCCCATGTCACTTTCCAGACATTCAATCCCCAGCTTGGCCATTTCATGGTTGAGCTCTACCTCCTCACTCACCATGGATTTGCCTTTGATGATCATCTTAGCCTGGTGGCGCTCGGCAATACCGGCAATGATCTGGTTGGCCTCTTCAGCGTTTTGTGCCCAGTGAACCTGTATGCCGTTGGCCAGACACTGGCTTTCCAACTGCTCCAGTAAGCTCGGCAGTTTACTCAGGCAGCGCTGGCGAATGGCTTCAGCCAGGTCGCGTATCGCTTTCTCTTCGTTGGGATCGGCAAATGCGGTTTGGCGCTTGTCTCGCAAATAATCCATCGCACCGCGAAAGTTCATTCGGATCTGCTGGTCATCCAGGGCGTTTTTGGCCTGGCGATGAAAATCTTGTGGCGTCTGGCTCATGATTTCTCTCCTTGCGTCCGTTGCAGAAGAAAGCTGGCCAGGTGGCGGCCACGCAGTGCTTTACCCTGATATTCCAGCGCACCGTTGATATTGAGCATGCAGCCCCAGTCGGCACTGACCAGAGTGTCTGACTGGGTATCGCAGATGTGTTGTGTTTTGTCTTCTACCATCGCCTGGGATATGTTGGGATGACGAACAGAGAACGTGCCGCCAAAGCCGCAGCATTCACTTTCGTATTGCTGCATCCGTAATTCGACGTTGTCCAACTGGCCGAGCAGCTCGGTTGCGGTGACGTGAACATTCATCTCACGTCGCGCAGCGCAGGAGGTGTGCATTACGACTGAGGTGGGTTCCCCCTGATCCTGCAGTTTCACCCGGCAGACGTTAACCAGAAATTCGGTCAGCTCAAATACACGGTCGCAGAAGTGGTTCACTTCAGCTTCCTGAGCCTCGCCTTGAAACAGTCTGCGATAGTGGTGATGCATCATACCGCCGCAGGAGCCGGATAGTACGATGACTGGATAATCTTCTGGGAATAACGCGATCTGACTCAGGGCGACTTGTTTGGCTTCGTCATCGTAACCGGAAGTGTAAGCCGGCTGACCACAACAGGTTTGTTTTTCAACGAAAATGACTTCAATCCCTTGCTGCTCAAGAAGCGTCATTGCGTCAAGACCCGCTTCCGGGTCAAAAAGGTCCACCAGACAGGTGGCATAGAAATAAACCTGTTTAGGTTTGACGGGGTAGATGCGCATGCGCTCCTCCAATGTTGAAAAGGCTAGGCACCAAAGCCACAGTGAGCTTAGCGCTCTTCATCTTGGGCTGTTGGGGGAAGCTCTGGTGCCTTATGTTGTAAGCAGGGTATCCCTGCCTGCTTTTTTCTGTTGCCGTCCGAGCTGGTGTAATGATTGTCGTGCTGGGACGGCGGCTGTTTTTGTCCTGGGTTAGCGGCTCATCAGCACATCGGTCATGTGAAAACCGTAAATTACCGTCAGACCAATTAATCCTGTTATTACAAGGTAGTAGAAAGTTGGAATGATAGTTTTGCGCAGTGTCGCACCTTCGCGGCCAAGCATACCGACGGTTGCCGATGCCGCTACCACATTGTGGATTGCGATCATGTTACCGGCGGCTGCGCCTACCGCTTGCAAGGCGATAACAACTACGCTGGAAACGGTCAGCGTTTGTGCCACCTCGAACTGGAACTGGCTAAACATCATGTTGGAGACAGTGTTTGACCCGGCAATGAAAGCGCCAAGAGCACCGACTGTTGCACTCAGTGCCGGGAAAGCGTCCCCAACTAACCCAGCGGCAAAGTTGGCTGTGGTCACCGGCATACTGGCCAGATCCGACAGGTTCACCCCTGAATTGATAAATATGCGCACCATAGGAATGGTAAACACCAACACAAAACCGGCTCCTATCAGTGTCTTGGTTGACTCACCCAGCGCCTGACCCATAGGTTTCAGGCTGCGTGTCTGGATCAGCACCGCCAGCAGCGCCACGAACACTAGAATGCCACCCGGGAGGTACAGTGGTGCGAAGGACGCGCCGATACCGGCTTCTCCCAATATGTTACTGAAGGCCAGATTTACGCTCAGCAGCATGCCCTTAAAGTCACCGCTTACGCGGCTTAGCACCAGAATTACTGCCAATAGCACATATGGTAGCCAGGCCAGTGCCAGACCCATAGGTTTGCCTTTATTGTCATCCAACTCCATTTTCAGAGTGCCGAGCCACTCTGCTGGCCACTCGCTTTCCGGGCGGAAGTCCCAGCTCTGCTTTGGTACCAGGAAGCCTTTTCTTGCTGCAGTGACCACAATGGCCAGACCGAACAGGCCGCCGACCAGCGAAGGGAATTCTGGCCCAAGTAACACTCCGGTCAGGGCGTATGGGATAGTAAAAGAAAGACCAGCAAAAAGTGCAAACGGCAGAATGCTTAAACCTTCTGTCCAGCTGCGGTTTTTACCAAAGAATCGGGTCAGCATCATCGCCATCAGTACCGGCATTAGGGTACCCACACTGGCGTGGATCAGCGCCACACTGGCGGTAATCTGCTGCAGATACGCATCCCAGTTTGAACCATTTGCCAGCAGAGCTTCGGTAATATTATGTGTGTCCAGGCCTTTATTGACGCCGACCAGAATCGGCGTGCCGACCGCGCCAAATGATACCGGTGTCGATTGAATCATCATGCCCATCAGAACGGCAGCCAGCGCGGGAAAACCTATCGCAACCAGCAGTGGCGCTGCGATGGCCGCCGGTGTACCAAACCCTGATGCACCCTCAATGAATGAACCAAAACACCAGGCGATAATAATGGCCTGAATTCGGCGGTCGGGAGAGATATTGGTAAAACCGTTGCGAATGGTGGTAATGGCCCCGGTATGTTTGAGGGTGTTAAGCAGGAAAATGGCGCCAAACACGATCCATAGTACCGTGACGGTGATGCCAAGGCCTTGCAGTACAGATGCCAATACGCGATTGGCGGTCATGTCCCAGAATGTCAGGGCAATGGCTACGGTCAGGCCAAACGCGACCGGCATGGCTTTTTTGGCTGGCCAGTTCAGGCCAACCAGTAAAATTGCGGCCACCACGATAGGTGAAAATGCAATCAATGCTAATAAAGTTTCGCTCATGGAATACTTCCTCGTCCTTGAGCTCTCCATCCTTATTGATGGCTTAGCATGTGGTGTAGGGTACAGGCTAAGACGTTAGAGCTCGCTGTTACAAATTTTTATAGTTGTGACTGGTTTGTTAATTTGGCGTGAATGTATCGCTTTATTTTTTTGTGATATAGAGAAATAATGAAAATAATTAGTTCCAAAAGTGACATAATAAAATGCGTGCAGACGACTTAATCCTGTTTTCCCAGGTAGTAGAACTGGGTAGTTTTAGTAAGGTAGCTGAACAAAATAACCTTACAAATTCAGTAGTTAGTAAAAGAATGGCGCGCCTGGAGGAGGAGTTGGGCGTTCAGCTATTATATCGAACAACGCGCAAATTGACCTTGACCGAGGCAGGTAAAGCTTTGCTCGCAAGTGCGAAAAATGTGAAGCAAGCCACCCAGGAAGCGATGGATGCGGTCGCGGGATTTGGCGAAAACGTCAGCGGTCATATCCGGATGTCGGTACCCAGCATTTCCGGCGACCTGATCCTGGCGGACGCGGTGGCCGAGTTCTGTAACCTGCACCCGGGTCTGACGGTGGAAATGTCGCTCGATAACCGATTTGTTGATCTAGTTGAAGGTGGGTTTGATCTGGTGATCCGCACCGGTTACCTGGAAGATTCCAGCCTGATTGCCCGTCATATTCTGGACTCACAATGGGTGGTCTGTGCCTCACCGTCTTACATCGCACGAAACGGTAAACCCATCAAGCCGGAAGATCTGCTCAATCACAACTGTCTTCAGTATGCCTACCAGACAACCGGCGCGACTGACTGGGAGTTTAAAAGCAACAAAGGCAACTACATAGTGCGGGTGTCGGGAACCTTCAGTACCGATAATGCCACAGCGCTCAGAAAAGCGGCGCTTGGTGGCCACGGCATCGCGTATGTGCCACGCTGCCTGGTGTACCACGATTTTCGTAACGGTCAGCTGGTGGACATCTTTCCGGAACAGGTGGGCAAGAAACTCGGCATCTACGCTGTTTATCCGTTTACCCGTCAGCCACCGAATAAGGTACGCCTGCTGATTGAGCATATTCGGGCTCGTTATTTGGCAATTTCTCACTATTTCTAATCTATGCAATGGCTGGCCCCATTCGGAAAATTAGCCTTAATTGGTCGATAATTGCGCAGTTGAACGCCAGTTTTATGTAAGTCACTAAAATGTAAATGAAATTAATCTACACTTGGCTATGTAATAATAAAAATTGAAAGGGTGGGAGGGAGAGATGGCGATAGCAAGACTGGATGCAACACAGCTGTATTATGCCGCTGAACTAGAAAAATTGCCGTGTAAATCGACCAAAGAGCTGGCCCCGATAGACGAAATTGTTGGCCAGACCCGCGCTCAGAAAGCAGTCGAATTCGCAATGTCGATTAAAGAAAAGGGCTACAACATCTATGCAATCGGCCAGAACGGCCTGGGCAAGCGTACGATGATTTTGCGTTACCTCAATCGCCATAAGCATGACGTAGCCACCCTGTATGACTGGTGCTATGTCGCCAATTTCGAAGATATTCGTACTCCAAAAGTACTCAAACTACCGGTCGGTATTGGTCAGCGTCTTAAGCACGATATCGAAACAATGATGACAAAGCTGGTAACGGCGATGCCACTGGCGTTTGATAATGAAATGTATTTTAGTCGGGCAGAAAAGCTGAAGAATCAGCTGGCACAGAAACAACAGGCCGAGCTGGAGCAGATTAGCAAAGAAGCAAAAGAGCGCGGTATCAGTTTGACCATTACGGCGCAAGGTGACTATCAATTCGTCGCGATGGATGGTGAAGAACTGCATACCGAGGAAAGCTTTGACAAACTGACTAAAAAGGAGCAGGAAAAATTCAGCAAAGCGATTGATGCTTTGGAAGTAAAACTGCGCACTATGGTACGTCAGCTGACGGAGTGGGAGGAAACTTACAGTGAAAAAATCAAAAAGCTCAATGACGAAGTTACTCTGGATGTCATTGCCCATTTTATTAAGCGCCTGAAATCGGACTACACAGAATTTCCGGAAGTAAAATCTTACTTGACTGAATTGCGTAAGGATATTGTTGATAACGCCGATATTTTTCTTGAAGAAAGTAATGAGCAGGGGGAGATTGCCTCTGCGGCGCTGGATAAAAGGTTACCTCGACGCTACAAGGTGAATGTGTTGGTCAGTCGAAAATCGACCAATTTCCCTATCGTGGTAGAAGAAAATCCCAACTACCATTCACTGTTTGGCTACATTGAAACAGCGACGTTTAAAGGGACGGTATTTACCGATTTTTCATTGATTCGACCTGGCAGCCTGCATAAAGCGAATGGTGGCGTACTGTTGATGGACGCACAAAAAGTGTTGGAGCAACCTTACGTCTGGGATGGCATTAAACGGGCAATTCGCTCCCGAATGCTCAGTTTCACTTCACTAGAAAAAGAGGTGACCTTAACCGGTACCGTGTCACTCGATCCAGAACCCATTCCGCTGGATGTGAAGATTATTCTGTTTGGTGACTATCGTACATATCAGTTATTGCAGCATTACGATCCGGAATTTAGTGAGCTGTTCCGGGTGACGGCCGATTTTGAAGATGAAATGCCGCGCACGCCGGATTCAGAGCTTCATTATGCCCGTTTTATTTCCAGTGTGGTGCACGACAATTCGATGCTGCACTGTGACCGCAAGGCAATCGCCCGAATTATCGAACACAGTTCTCGAATTGCCGGGGATCAGAATAAGATTTCACTTCACTCGGCCCACATTGCAAATTTACTGCGCGAATCAAATTACGTTGCTCGTCAGGCAAACTCTAATATGATCCGCGTAGCCCACGTGGAAGAGGCATTGCAGAATCAGGAGTCGCGCGTCAGTCGCCTCCGTGATGAGGTGATGGAAGGGTTTGTCAACGGCACTACCTTGATTCATACCGAAGGCAGTGCTGTTGGCCAGGTGAATGCCTTATCGGTCCTCAGCACCAGTGAATACATGTTTGGCGTACCAAACCGTATCACCGCCACATGCTGCTATGGCGAAGGGGAAGTGATAGATATTGAACGCAGTGTTGACCTTGGTGGCAGTATTCACTCCAAGGGGGTGATGATACTCAGCGCCTACCTGTCGTCGGTGTTTGGCAAAACCGCCAAAGTGCCCCTGACAACTACCATTACGTTTGAGCAGTCTTATGGCGGTGTGGATGGTGACAGCGCCAGCATGGCGGAGTTGTGTGCGGTGGTGTCGGCATTTTCTCGTCAGCCTAATCGACAGGATGTCGCGATTACCGGTTCGATGAATCAGTTTGGCGAAGCTCAGCCGATTGGTGGTCTGAATGAAAAGATCGAAGGCTTTTTTGATGTGTGTACGATAAAAGGTCGCAACAAAACCCAGGGCGTCATTATTCCGCGGTCAAACGCACACAATCTGATGCTGCGGGCGGACATTGTCAAAGCGGTAGAAAGAGGCGAGTTTCACATTTGGGCAATAGACCATGTGACAGAAGCTATCGAGATTTTTACCGGTAAATCAGCGGGCATTGCCAGTGCGGAAGGAAGCTACCCGATCAACACCATTTTTGGTATTGCTCAGGCCAAACTGAACGCTTTACGAAAATAGTGTTCGGAGACTACCACTTGTGGGGAAAGTCGCCAGTTTGCTTTTGGCTTTCATCCACCGCACATTTAGCGACTGGCTGCCAAATAGAAATTTTGTAGCAAAAAAATCCCCGCAGGTTGGTAAGCATAACCTGCGGGGAAAGCCTCCTCAGAGGCGATGTCAGCCCACTTAACTCACCCGGTACCGGGCTATTTCTACATTCAACGCTTCGGCCAGAGAGGCTAACTGCTCGGTGGCGCTGCTACTTTGTTCTGCACCAGCTGCGGTCTGATTTGAAATGTCGCTAATGGTCGTAATATTTTTGTTTATTTCTTCCGTTACCGCGCTCTGTTGTTCTGCGGCAGTAGCAATTTGCGCATTCATAGCGGTGATCTGGTCGACGGCAGCGGTGATCTGCTCCAGAGCCTGTTCGGCGAGCTGGGCTTTCTCGACCACGGTTTTGGCGTGCTCGGCGCCGGCTTCCAGTCGGGCGGTGGAATCCCGGCTGCCTTGCTGCAAGCGCTGTATGGTTTGCAGTATCTCTTCGGTAGATTGCTGTGTTCGGCTTGCCAGTGTGCGCACTTCATCGGCGACCACTGCGAATCCTCGCCCTTGTTCTCCGGCTCTCGCGGCTTCGATAGCCGCATTCAGTGCCAACAGGTTAGTTTGTTCAGATATGCCCTGAATGACGTCGACTACACTGCCGATTTCTTCCGAATTTTGCGCTAGCTGCTGCATAGCCACCACTGAATCCGCCATTTCACTGGCCAGGACTTCGATCATCTGCATGCTTTCCCTGACTACCTGCTGACCTTGTGCTGCGGCAACGTCGGCTTGTTCTGACGCCTGTGCGGCGTTGCCGGCACTTTGGGCCACTTCATGAACCGTGGCGGTAAACTGATGAATAGCGGCGGCAATCTGTTGGGTCTGCGCCTGCTGCTCCATGACGTTTTGTTTAGTTTGGGTTGATACCGCAGAGCTCTCTTCGGCAGATTGCGCCAGTTGGGTGATTGAATCACGGTTCGTTTCGACCACATGCTGAAAACTGGTAACGATTTGGTTCACATAAGTACCTATATGGGCGAACTCATCCTGGCCGGTGAGACTGATCCGTTGCGTCAGGTCGCCAGTTGCAATATGGTTGGCGGAACTTTCGAGCTGCTGCGATGCATTATGTATGCGTTTGACAATCACCACAGACACCAGGGTAATAAATAGCAGTGCAAGGCCGCCGATTAAACTAACAGTCCAGATAAACTGGCTGATATTGCCTTCTGCCTGCAAGTAAGTGTTTTTGCCCTCGTTTATCTGAAACGCCAGAAATTGTTCGGCATGCTTGGCAGCAGGAGTAAACATAGGGTTTATGATTTTTAGTAAAATCTCATTGGAGCCGTCGTAATCTCCCTGGCGTAGTTTGCTGATGGCGGGAGTAAATCCTTTGGTGGTGATTTCATCCAATACCTTGGCTAGGTTGTTTACCGATTCACGCTCAGCGTTGTCCATTTGAGACGGTAAGATTTCCTCATCCACGATACGGTGAAGTTGCACCAGCGCCTGCTCTATATAGTCTATGTGACGCGTGATTTGGTGATCATGCATGGTGCTAAATTTGTTGCCCGGATCGTGCTGAAATGCCAACAGTAACGAGCTTCTAGCGGTGTGAAGGTTATCCAGAATCTTGCCGGCCCGGATAGTGTGCTGCATACCCTGGCCATACAAATCCTGTATCGACTGTGCGGCAGACTGCATGCTGCTAATCCCCTGATACCCCAACAAGCTAAAAGCAATAAAGATAAATAGCACGATGGCTTTTAATCTAAAGCTAATGCTTTGTAATTTTTGTAACCCTGTGGTTTGTGCTGACGATGGTTGTAGTACTAGCCCTGAGTCTGAAGTTGTACTGGACATCCTGATTCCTCGATAAATTATTATTTTCAATAGACTGGTAATTATTAAAAACTGAGTCACTTTGAAGACTATAGAGGAAGGAGCAACGGGAGGTAGAGGATGCTGTTGATCAGCATCAATCTTCATAAAGTTTTATGAGAGCCTAACCCAAAAGTGTTAGTAATCTCTCACAAAACAATTTTTCAGTAACTGGCGATATTCATTGTCAGGTTGAGGTCGAGCGAAAGTTTCGACAGTTTGCGTGCCAGAGTCCGACGAGTTTTTTCAATCTCCGCGATCTGCAATTGATTGTCTTTGGCGTGGATATCAATATTGACGCGCAGTTCCCGACCGACTTTAGTCACGCCGGCCAATTGGATATGGGGCACAGTCAACTTATCCAACTCGCTGATTTCCAGATCAACCGTGCGACATATCTCTTCGCTGGGGGTCATCATTAGCAATTCTCGCAGCGCGCCCAGCAACATCCGAAGTGGCACTTTAATGAAGTAGAAAGACATTAAAATCATCATCAGTGGGTCAGCGTAGTTACCGTAGTGCGCGAAGTCAGACTGTGCCACCAACCAGGCCAAACCAAAGCCAAGTAGCACTGCCAGGCTGAGCAACGTATCCATTTTCCACTGTTTTACTTCGGCATCAATCAGACCGGAAGAAAATCGCAGACTTTTACCAGCGATATACCACCAGGCGTAAGCACAACCGGCTACATTCAACACGCCAACCAGCATCGCAATAGAGGCGTCTACTTCGCGGCCGCCATGAAACATGGCAGAAATGGCAGATATTAACGAAGTGATGACCACCGCCAGAATGGTACAGCCCTTGATGGCAATCACGACCGGTTCTAATACCGCTTTACCAAAAGGAAAGATATTTGAATCTGGTCGCTGTATGTAATTTGATACAGCCAGTGACAATAATGTTAACACCAGACTAACCAGAGAATAGGCTCCGTCAAAAATGATAACCAGAGAGCCAACCAGCACGCCGACAACTAACCCACCGACCGCAAAAGCTGATGCTAAAAGGGCTGAGAAGGTTAAAATTCGTTTTTCGTTGGCGCTAGTCCTGGCACACATAAAATGATCTCGTTGGGAACACGCCTATATTCTTTGCGCTGAACGACGGTTTGACAAATGCATTATGAGTGATAGGAGTATGGATAGGACGCTGTTTGGATTTAAATAGTTATAAATCAGCATGTTAAGGTATGTTTTAAGTGTCAAAATATTTGACTGTGACTGATTGTTACCCGTTGTCTGGTTAAAAATCAAACAGATACTCATTAAGCTTATCGGCCAACCAGGTCATCCCGGGATGTTCGGCCATACCAGCGGCAGTAAACATGCAGTAGTCTTCTTGGGTCAGGCCGTAAGTATGCTTGATCACTGATAACTGTTGCTGGCGCAGATAATGCCTAATCAGAGGTTCTGGCAACACTCCCCAGGCACCTTCGGTTAAAATGGTATTAAGCATGTTATCGAAGCTTGAAAAACCAATGTGGCGCAGTGAAAATGGCTGTAATTCGGGGTTATCTTTTTCGTTCAGGTAGACCATCACTGCCTGCATTTCATTACGCAGTTCTTCATTAGATACCCGTCGGAGCTGGCTTAGCTTATGATTGCTGTTACAGACCGACATCATGCGGATTTTACCTAATGGATGGTAGCTGATGCGGGGATCTTCGATACGTTCGTAGTCGACGCCAAAGGCAAAATCGACCTGATGTGTGGCGACCAGGTTGGCCAGATCACCACTGGAAGCCAGTACCAGGTTAAATGAGGTGGCGGGGAAACGTTTGTTTAATTTATGAGCAAGGTCTTGCCAAAGTTCGTTAGGAAGTGAGTCATCACGGGCAATCCAAATCTCGGCGTTAAATTCACCTGACACCTGGGCACAGGTCTGCCTAATACGAGACGAGGTGACCAGTAGGTTTTCACAATCTTTAAAAATTGCTTTACCTGCTTCTGATAACGTCAGTTGATTGCCACTGCGGTTGAACAGTGAGGTATCCAGCTCTTTCTCCAGCGCTTTGATCGCCATGCTCAGTTTGGTGCGATTGCATTCCAACTGTCGGGCGGCTTCTGACACCGAACCGGTATTGGCAACGGCACAAAAGGCTTCCACTTGAGAAAGGTTCATGGCAAAAAACAGGCTCACTTTGTTGTTATACGTAGCAACAATTTACAGTAAAAAGCCGGAATGGGCGATATCTGTATGACGTTTGGTTCATTTTGGTTTAATCTAGGCAAGTGCCAAAATGATAAGAAGTATGAGGGAGAGCATAATGGCAAATGAATGGGATGAGTACGCTGACAGTTGGGAAAAAAATCAGTCTACGTCCATTTTTGCAGATAAGGCTTTTGAAAACCTGACCAAAACGGTAGATATAAAAGGCAAACACATTCTTGATTTTGGTTGTGGCACTGGCTTGCTGAGCCAGAAAATGTCACCGTTAGCCAAAGATATCGTCGCTCTGGATGGCTCGGAAGCCATGATTGAGCAGTTAGATAAGAAAGAACTCGATAATGTCGAGCCCGTTGTAGACTTGCTCACCAGAGGACTAGTCGCACAACATCCGGCATTTCGCAAACAGTTCGACCTGGTGGTTGCTTCATCGGTGTGTGGCTTTTTGCCGAATTTCTCTGATGTGGGTGACATCATATACTCGATTCTCGACCACGGCGGATATTTCGTTCATTGGGACTGGTGTGTCGAAGACGATGCAGTGCCATACGGTCTGACAAAATCGCGTGTTGAACAGGTATTGACCAGCATTGGGTTCCGTGAAGTTACAGTGGTTGAGCCATTCGAACTCGAGACTAAGCAAGGCGTGCAAAAAGTGCTGATGGGTATCGCACAAAAATAAACCCTGCAATAGCTGAAGCCCAGGCGGCTAGTCTGGTCAATCGAGCATATTTAGACAAAACCCCGGTTACTGACCGGGGTTTCTGTTTATTGGTATCAGCGCACAGCTAGGTGTAAGCCCGGAATCGACTGGCAATTTCATCTAACGCTGCCGGGTTAGCAATGGCACCGAGGTTGTTGACCGTTTGGCCATGAATGACCTGCTTCACTGCCAGTTCGACCAGTTTGCCGGATTTGGTTCTCGGAATATCAGATACCTGGATAATTTTCGCCGGCACGTGACGGGGCGAACAGCGATTTCGCAAACGGAGTTTGATCGCGTCGATTAATTCCTGAGATAAGATCTCTTTTTCCCTCAAGCGCACGAAAAGTACGATCTGTTCATCGCCGTTAACCCGTTCTCCGACCACGATTGAGTCTTCAACCTGCTCAATCTGGTTGACCTGTTGGTAAATTTCACCGGTTCCGATGCGTACCCCGCCGGGATTAAGGGTGGTATCACTGCGGCCAAAAAAGACAATGCCACCACGCTCTGTCAGTTCGACTTCATCTCCGTGGTGCCAGGTGTTTGGGTACTTCGCCCAGTACGCCTGGTGGTAGCGCTCGCCATCGTCATGCCAGAAACCAATGGGCTGATTGGGAAAGCTGTTTCGGCAAACCAACTCACCACGTTCCCCTGACAGTGCCGTACCCTTTGCATCAAATACCGCTATGTCCATGCCGAGCCCTGCTCCCTGACATTCTCCCCGGTATACCGGCGAGATGGGATTGCCCAATACAAAACAGCCGCATATGTCGGTACCACCTGAAATTGATGCCAGATGGAGGTCAGATTTCACGTCTGAATAGACAAAATCAAACTGCTCCGGGTAAAGGACTGAACCTGTAGAGCAGAGGGTT
Source organism: Vibrio sp. (assembly GCF_050299255.1). GTDB lineage: Bacteria > Pseudomonadota > Gammaproteobacteria > Enterobacterales > Vibrionaceae > Vibrio. Next base: position 12,197 of record NZ_JBNKVP010000037.1, on the reverse strand, counting down.
TTGAGCTTGGCCAAAGGGTATTGGTTAGCCGGTGAATAACTGGTTTTTTGTAGCGCTTCCAGGTATTTTGCCGATGTACCGAACAGGCTTACCTCCGCTTGTTCAGCTAACTCCCACAGCACGTTTGGCGCGGGATACATAGGACTGCCGTCAAATATGACTAGTGTTGCTCCTGAGGCGAGCGCTGAGACATGCCAGTTCCACATCATCCAGCCACAGGTGGTGTAATAGAAAACCCGGTCGCCGGGCTGGATGTCACAGTGCAATTGATGCTCTTTAAGGTGAGCCAGCACAATTCCGCCCACGGAGTGCACGATGCACTTGGGTTTGCCGGTGGTTCCCGAAGAGTAGAGTACAAAAAGTGGATCGTTGAACGCCACTCGTTCAAAGCTGATACTGCGGGGTAGGTAACTTGCCAGTATCGCTTCCCAGTCTGAAAAGGAATCATCAGGAACCATAGTGTCTTTGCTCGCAGGCAGGTATTCAATCTGACAGGTATTGGTGATACTGGTAATGGCTTCGACTATGCGCTGATTTTTTTCACCCATCTTGAATGTTTTATTGTTAAAGCTGTAACCATTACAGCAAAACAGGATCTTGGGCTGAACCTGACCAAACCGTTCTACAACGCTTTCCACGCCGAAATCAGGAGAAGTGGAGGTCCAGATCGCCCCCAGGCTGGTGGCGGCCAACATGGCCACTACGGTTTCAGACATATGCGGTAAATACGCCGCGACGACATCGCCACGCTTAACGCCATTTTGTATCAGCCACTGCTGCACGATGGAGACTTGATCACAGAGTTGTTGCCAGGTGAGTTGCCGATGCTGGCCTTGTTCGTTTTTAAACCAGATCGCGACAGCGTCGGGCTGTTGGTAGGCAAACGAAAGCAAGTTCTCTGCGTAATTTAATTGTGCCTGTGGAAACCATATTGTGTCGCGGCTGGGCGTATAATCCTCCCACTTGGGTAGCCCCTGGCCGCAAATGCAGTCGCCCCGGAAGCCGATAACATCACAAAATTGCCATACTTCCAGCCAGAATTCTTGTTGGTGTTGAACTGACCAATCTAGCAGGGAGCGATAGTCCGTCAGCGATTCCGAATGATGATTCACATGTTGGATAAACTGCTTCAGATTTGAATCTGTAACCCGTTGATTGCTAGGGGTCCACAATGGGGCATTATCGGACATAGTTTCCTCGTGGATAAGTGGCAAAAACTGAGCTAAGTGTTGATGTTACCCAGCAAGATGTCAAACAAATGTTAATAATCATACCAATGAAAAATAAGAAAAAAATTGCCAAATGTAAAATAAATGTTACACCTAGTGTGGCATGAATCGCGTGGTACGGATTGGCAGCATCAGGGCGAGGCGATAGGCTAAAAGTGAAGGGATTGTTAAAGGTGATACCTATGACTCAATATCACTCAAAGCCGGTCAATAGCAAAGGAGTTGTCGACTGGAATGAGGCGGAAAATGCAGTATGGCACGACCTGGTGGTACGACAACAAAAGCTCGTTAAGCAGCGTGCCTGTAAAGCTTACCTGGACGGTTTGGAACTGCTCAATTTGCCCACAGATCGGGTTCCGCAACTGCCCGAAATCAATTCGGTACTGAAGCGGGAAACGGGCTGGCAAGTGGAGCCGGTTCCTGCGTTAATCAACTTTGATCGGTTTTTTGATCTGCTGGCAGAAAGAAAATTCCCGGTGGCAACGTTTTTGCGTAGCCGAGAGGAATTTGACTACCTGCAGGAGCCGGATTTTTTCCATGAAATCTTTGGCCACTGCGCCATGCTAACTCATCCGGATTTTGCCGAGTATACGCACACTTATGGCCAGTTAGGCCGTTCGGCGAGCAGTAAAGAGCGGGTCTATCTGGCCAGGCTGTACTGGTTTACAGTCGAGTTTGGTTTAGTCAAAGAACAAGGCCAGACAAAAATCTACGGCGGCGGCATCTTGTCGTCACCCGGTGAAACGCTTTATGCGCTGGACAGCGCCACCGCTAAGCGTGAAAAATTCGATCTGTTGCGAGTTCTGCGCACCCCTTACCGCATAGACATTATGCAACCCATATATTTCATGCTGGATGATATCAGCGAGCTGTATCAGCTCAGCAAAATGGATTTAATGCAGTACGTGCATCAGGCAATGCAAGCCGGACTGCTCCCGCCAATGTTTGAACCTAAGGAAGTAAACCATGCTTAATGAACTTCGTTGTGAAGCTTGCAGTATTGACGCGATAGCACTAACCAAAGATGAGCAGATTGATTTGCTCAATCAGCTGGATGGCTGGCAACGTATTGAGAGGGAAGGCATTCCTCAATTGGAAAAAGTGTATACGTTTAAAAACTTTAAGCTTGCATGGGCATTTGCCGACCAAGTGGCGGAACTGGCTGAGGCGGAGTTTCACCACCCATCGATTCTGCTTGAGTGGGGTAAGGTTACGGTTACCTGGTGGAGCCACTCCATTAAGGGACTGCATAAGAATGACTTTATCTGTGCGGCCAAATGCGATCAACTGACTGCTCAGAGCTAGAAGGGTTTTACCCTGCCCCTGTTTGCTATAACCTCCCTAATAATTGGCAACAGGGGCCTTTTTATGGACTCTTTTCCCTATCGGTGGTGTTTACCTCATCTGCCAGTTGAGGGTGAACACGAACCAACACCTCCGCTTCACGTGTGTACTTTGTTTTAAGCTGGCGCAGCTTCGCGATCAACAGTTCTATATCCTGTTTTAAGGCTACATTGCTGGTCACGTATCGGCTTGCCGCCTGTGCATTAATAGTCTGGGACGCCGACTGGCAGTGTTGTTGTAAGCTCAGCCAGGATAATCGGCTCTGGTCTGCCCTGGGTAAAAAGTCAGACAACTGCTTAATTTGTTGTTCCAACTGACTTTGTGCTTGCAGCGACGAACGATATTGCATTGTCATCATCTTTTGTAGATCTACTTTGCCCGGTTGCCAGAACGAATCTAGTTGCGCTTCGGTAAACTCGTCATGCAAGAAAACCCGGCTGCGATACACCGTAAGGAACTGGTTAAATAATTTGGCGTGATCGTTGTATCGGCTGTCCAGTATTCCCTGTGCAGCTAGAGCTTGGTTCCAATGTTTCTCGTCACAGTGCTCACTTTTAGCCTTTAACGGTAAAGAGAACAGTACGATGGCCGTTACAATAGCCAGAGACGGATGCCGTTTCATATTAGGGCGCAAGGTTCCTTAGGTTATCTAAGTATAGAAAAACAAGACGGATTTATTGATAACGATGAAGAAAATCTTAATGTTACTGCTACTGTTGCTTGGTATCGCGGGGGCGGTAGGTGGTTATTATATTTTCTACCTTAAACCTCAGCAAGACGCTCTACAAGCAGAGCAGCCAGAACCCATTGCGATGCCTGAGACAGTGCCAGCGGCGTCAACTCCTAAGTCAGCCGAAGAAAAGGTCACAACAGACTACTACGTAAATCCAGAACGGCTTGGCGTACGGGAGCACCCCGATTATGAGGCGTTCATCGAAAGCATCTTGTATCGCGGCGACAAAATTCATGTTCTGGAACAAAAAGAGGGGTGGGGCAGAATCTCACCTTACTATGTTTATGGAGAAGGTCAGCCGGAAGTTGCAGAATGGGTACCGATGGAGGCATTACTGGAAGTGCCGCCCACGGTTACCAGGCAGGAGCGGCTGGAGACCATAAGCCACTACATCGAAAAGTCCGATGACTTTAAACGGTTTTTTGATGTGTTTGTGGAGCAGAGCGATTTACTGCTAAAGCAGGAAATCTGTAAGCCTGAAGATTTTGAAGAGACAGGTGGTTGGGTACGCTCAGTGCGCTACAAAGACCGTGATGTCTATTTTGTCTATTGTGGAGGACTCAAGCAGAGCAACAAAGTGTACCTTGATGTTCGCAGTGGAGAGGTGTTCTATAAGTGATGTCCAAGCTTCATGCGGGCACAAGCTTGTACGGTTTGTTTCCTGTCCCACGTCATTACTGGCATTTACATTGTAAATTGTGTTCTATTCGTAACAGCAATAGGTGAAAACGCAATATAAAAAGCCAGGTTCAATTCGAAAACCTGGCTTTTGAATAGCAATTAACCTGGCTAAGCTAAACGAAGCAACTTGTCGACCAGCTTTTCAATTCCACTGGCAGCCTGGCTTATGTTTTCTGCCAGCATATAAGCGGGTGTAGAGAGTACCTTGTAGCGCTCATCATAAACGATATCGTCAACCGGACAGCTGACATGCTCTCCGCCCAGTTTGTTAAACGCGGCCGCGACTTCTGGATCATGGCCTACGGTCCCTTTCACACCCTCGGGATAGATCATCGGCATAATGACGGGTGCAATACATAGATAGCCCACCGGTTTGTTGGCTTGGGCAAACCCTCGACAGGCTGTCGCGACATGGGTATTAATACTACACTCTGCGCCATTTATAGCGAAATCGGTTAAGTTTTTAGCCGCACCAAATCCGCCAGGGAGCACCAATGCGTCAAACTCATCCACGTGAAGAGTTTCCAGATCGCCAATTTTACCACGAGCAATTCGGGCGGACTCCTCTAACACGTTACGGCGCTGGTCACTCTCCTGACCGGTTGCATGGTTGACGACATGGGCTTGCTCTATATCAGGAGCAAAGCAGTGCCAACTTGCGCCTTGCTTCTCGATGGCATGCAGCGTTAGTACGGCTTCATGAATTTCACTACCGTCAAAAACACCACAACCACTTAATATCACAGCTACTTTTTTCATCGTTCGTCCCTTCCATTAGACACCTAATAAAGATAGAGACTCTGACTCTAAGTTGTCGAGGGATTGATCTCACTCTGTGACATCTGGAGTTAAAACCATTCTTAAATTAAGGTTAATAACTTGAATTGGCTGAGATTTCTCTAAGATCGGACGCAAAGGGTGTTATCGAATATTAGATTTTACTAAAATTAATATAAAATTTAATTATAAATATATTCCAATTAATTCTAGGATGTTACAAATGTAAATTCTATAAAATGGCTAAATATATTTATAACGTGCTGAGAAATTATCACTAGTTGCTCACTGCATATATTAAGCCGATTTACACAAACTGCGTAAAAATTTACAAAGAGTAATTTGCTGACAGAAATTTACACGTAAGCCTGCAGTATCATTGTTCCATTGCTGGACTATATTCGTATTATAAGTTTGCAACGCAGAAAAAGGTTGCAACTTTTCGGGAGTGGCCATGATCCCGATTTTTAGGTAAGTAAGGAGTAAGTCATGTTAAAAGTAATGAGTATAGCTAGCGTATTATTGTTCAGCGCTATGGCGACAGCAGGTCTGAGCGGTAACTATTCAACATTGGTAAATACCAGCTCAATGAGCGGACAAGCTATGGAAAGCCGTGAAGCGGCGCTTCAAGCTGGTCGTCAAATGATTATGGATATTAATGCCAAGTCAGCATATGACCTGAGCCGTGCCGTAAATTACCCTACAAACGATCAGGTTGATAGAAATTCATTTGAATTGTTAGATTCACATGTAACTATTCAAGAAATTGTAACCAGCGAAGGTAACATTGCATATCAACCAGTGGTAAACGTAAGTTACGAATATAAAGCTCGTCGTCGTAACTAATAATATTTAGAGTTTTTGCTAGCATTTAATGAAGCCCCGGCTAATGCCGGGGTTTTCATATTATATAATTTATAATTAAAAGCGCTAAGTCAGCGAAATAATATTAAATCAAAAGGTTAAAATTTATTTATGCGACAAATTTCCTATTTGTTTTATTATTCAGCTTTTGTTATTCACACGGCGGTGCCATATGAACGACGGCTAAGCCGCCCAGAGCCGTTTCCCGGTATTTTTTGTTCATATCTTTGCCGGTTTCGTACATGGTTTGAATAACTTTATCCAAAGAGATTAAACACTTGCTGGTACGTTTTAGAGCCATACGCGATGCGTTTATCGCCTTAACCGCGCCCATGGCATTGCGTTCAATACACGGCACCTGTACTAATCCGCCAATAGGGTCACAAGTCATACCGAGCGAGTGCTCCATGGCAATTTCAGCGGCAATACACATTTGTTCATTGCTACCCCCGCGTAACGCGGTCAAGCCAGCGGCGGCCATAGAAGAAGACACACCAACTTCCCCCTGGCAGCCCACTTCTGCACCAGAAATAGACGCATTGGTTTTATACAGGATGCCGATAGCGCCGGAGACGGCAAGAAAGTCTCTAATTTGCTTAGTATCTAATGGCTTAATGAATTTGTGATAGTACATCAATACAGCCGGAATTACGCCTGCAGCGCCATTGGTCGGCGAAGTGACCACCTGACCTCCGGCCGCGTTCTCCTCACTGACGGCGAAGGCGAACAAGTTAATCCAATCCATGATTTCCATCGGATCATTTTCTACGGCAGCATTGGCTTCTAACTTTTTCAGCAGATTAGGTGCACGGCGGGTGACATTCAGGCCACCTTCCAGAATACCTTCAGTGTTGAATCCACGTTGCATACACAGGGACATGACCTTCCAGATTTGGTCTGCACGTTCGGAAATTTCTTCATCTGGTCGGAAACATTGTTCATTCTGCAATATCATGCCACCCAGACTCAGGCCGTTGTTTTCTGCCATATCCAACATTTGATCGGCAGATTTGAAAGGGAATGGAACGTCTATTGATTTTTGACTGCCGCCGTTTTTCATCTCATCTTCAGTGACGATAAAGCCGCCGCCAATCGAATAGTAAGTTTCAAATCCAATTTTGTCACCGGCCTGATCGTAGGCGGAGATGGTCATGCCGTTTTCATGCAGCGGCAGGTTTTCCTCATGGAAAACAATATCGGACTGGTAGTTAAACTGGATAGGATGGGTACCGGCCAGTTTCAGCTTACCTTCATCAATTGCTTCGCCAAGCTGCTGTTTTGCTGTAGTCATTTTGATAGTATCGGGTTGGTTACCCAGCAATCCGAGGATCACAGCACGATCAGTATGGTGGCCTTTACCGGTAAGCGAAAGTGAACCATACAAGTCGACACATACTCGCGTGACATGACTAAGCTGGCTTTCAAGGTGTAAGGCAAAATGGTGACCGGCAATCATTGGCCCGTTAGTGTGGGAGCTTGAAGGTCCGACACCGATTTTATAAATATCAAAAATAGATAGCATAGATACATCCCTAGCTTGTGGATCGGCTGGTTTCTCCAGATACAGCTAAATCGACTCATACGTTACCAGTACTAGTGTGGAAGACGTCTGAGTCGATACATTAAGTGTAATCGTTAAATCCGTTAACGATAAAAGATAAAATCGCTGTTTACGTTATAGTGCTGAAACAAAATTGTACACATTTTCTTTTTATACCAATGAAAATGTGGGATATAGATTAGTAATGAGTATAAAGACCATAATTTTAGTGTTGGGAAAAAGATTGTACGCCGACAGCCTGACTCCGGAAGGCGAATCTCGCGTATTGGCGCTGATCGACTTTTTATCCAGCCGAGAGAATAACAAGTCGGCACTCCTATTTTGCGGTGGGGTTACCGCCGGGCAACGTGTATCTGAAGCCCAGGCGATGTATGACAGGTTTTGCCACGCTACTCAAACCGACCATCTGATTGCCAAAGAGCGTATTTTGCTCGAGCAAAAATCGACCAATACGGTAGAAAACATACGCCACGGCGCAGAGGCGCTAATACAGAGCGGGTTGGTCCCTAGAGGGGAGAGGGTAAAGGTTGTATTAGTGTCGAACGATTACCACTTGAGGCGATTGTTGACCATTCAACAGACGATGGACGAACAAGGTCTGTTGAGGCTACTTAAACACAATGTTGAGAAAGCGGGGCTGACTTTGAACATTCCCTTGGATATCAAGCAACATGTTGCCGCGCCATACCCATACCATAGCGCTGACGGTGAGCTTTTTTTACGGCTGGATCAGTTGACGGTTTATCGGGTGTATCTGGAAGGTGTGGTTGCTGGCGTTTTCACGCGCCCGTTGGAGCCGATCAGGCAAGTACCGTATCATCTGGCGAATCACGCGATCAACGAGGCTATGGAAATCTGTGCGGGTAACCCTCAACTCGCGGGTTTCTCACCAATACTGAACTCTTTACAAATACTTATCGAACAGACGGGTGTAAAGGTAGTTCGTTCTGTCGTTAAGACTTACCTGGATCAGTTCCATCGCCAACTCACCGACCTCAACCGCAATGTCGATCCTGAATCTATCCGCTGAGTGTTAGCCTCACTGGCACCTCAGCCATTATTCATGTTTTGTGATGCCCGGTAATACTCCCACTGTTCACGCATGCTGCCGTCTTCGAGTAAACAGTACGTCACTCTCTGATTGCCTTCGCTGGTCATTTTCAGTTGGCCACCCTGGTGCACGCAATAGATAGTGGCCGGATTAGACACTTCCGCCCAGTCGTCAACTTTGTATGGGTTGGATTCGCTACTGCAACCGACAATAAATATGGCTATCGATACGAACATCACTGGTAAGGTTTTCATTGATAACTCCCGGGTACGAATTAAGTCGCTTATTCAGTATAGAAGAGGGTTGATATTTGCGGTTGGTCGTTTGTTAAATCATATATGCTGTGTAACACTAATTAATAATACTGCAATAAATCATACAAGTAACAGTGTCTCAGTCGGTATCGGCATCGCCACTTATGAGAATAACCTTAAAGGAAGTGCACTATGTCTGATCAACAATATCGCCTTGTAACCCGCAGCGATTTCGATGGCTTGGTTTGTGCAGTTTTACTTAAGCAGCTGGAGCTGATTAACGATATCAAGTTCGTTCATCCCAAAGATATGCAGGATGGAAAAGTCGAAATTACCGGGCGGGACATTGTCACCAACCTGCCATATGTCGACAACGCTTACCTTATCTTCGATCACCATCTATCAGAAACTATTCGTAATCAGGGTAAACGCAGCAATCACGTTATCGATCCCGATGCTCCCTCAGCGGCTAGGGTAGTCTGGGAGTATTACGGTGGCCTCGCAACCTTTCCGGCGGATTGGCTAGAAATGATGGAAGCGGTAGATAAAGGGGATGCGGCACAGTTCAGTCGTGATGAGGTGTTAGATTCTACAGGTTGGAATTTGTTGAATTTTCTGATGGATGCGCGAACCGGCTTAGGGCGGTTTCGGAATTTCCGAATCTCCAACTACAACCTAATGATGGACTTGATTGATTACTGTAAAAATCACTCTATTCACGAAATCCTGCAACTGCCGGATGTTAAAGAGCGCATCGATTTGTATCGTGAACATGAACACCTGTTTAAAGAGCAGATTCAGCGCTGTGCTAAAGTTTACCGCAACCTGGTAGTGCTGGATTTGACCGGTGAAGATGTTATTTATGCCGGTAACCGGTTTATCATTTATGCGCTATTTCCGCAGTGTAATATCTCGATCCACAAAATGTGGGGCTACCAACAGCAAAATATTGTGTTTGCCACCGGAAAATCGATATTCGACCGCACATCAAACACTAATGTTGGGGAACTGATGCTGCAATATGGTGGGGGAGGTCATAAAGCAGCGGGAACCTGCCAGATTGCGGTAGAAGATGCCGACCAGGTAGAACGGGAACTGATCGCACAAATAAATGCAGATGGTTAACCAGATTGTGTGCCATTGGTCGTGTGCCAATGGCTTCACCGACTAGCGTTCAACAGCTTATACCGAGTGAAAATACGGCCCCTGGGTAGGGGCCGTAATCATTTCCAATCGCGGGTGATACTTTATGAGCGTAAACGCTATGCTGGCATAACCTGGTTTCTACCGGACTGTTTGGCTTCATAGAGCATCTTGTCAGCACGGTCCACCAGCTCCTCCGGTGATTCTCCGGCAATCAGTTCGGCGACCCCAAACGAGGCAGTAATATTGCCAACCAGTTGCTCAGTTCGTCTGTCTTTCACCGATAGCTTTTCTATAGAACGGCGTAAAGTTTCTGCAAACTGCCGTGCGATACGAATGCCTTTGTTAGTGAGGATCAGCGCAAATTCTTCGCCGCCATACCGGTAAGCGGTAACCCCTTCAACACAACTCATTTGAAGTCGGTGGGCAATACCACGCAGTACTCGGTCACCAAAAAGATGGCCATATGTATCGTTGAAAGCTTTAAAGTGGTCTATATCAAGTAAGATCAAACAGATAGGCTGTTCAGCGCGACAGTAGCTAAATAGTTCATTATTAAACGCCCGACGATTAAACAGTTCAGTCACACTGTCGAACATGACATCTTTCTGTACGTTCGCCAACTGATCTTTAAGGCGATTGATCTCTTCACTGGCGCTACTGAGCTGATGATTTAAAAATCTGGTCGCATGGCGAATTTCATTCGAATCGGAGACCAATTGCCTGACGACCGTCATCACTTCATCGATTGCCAGTTCATCTTTTTCCGCTCGTTCCAGCTCAGAAAAGCGTTTATCGATAACTTCATTAAACTGATTGGTATCAGACAAGGTATCGTTGACTGAGCTGGAGACTTCATTAACTAACTGTTCAATGCTGGCCCTGAAATCATCCAGTCGAGTCTCTTCGCGTGACGCTACGTGTCTTTTATACAAATGGGTATTGGTGCCGGGAGAACAAACAGAAGCGTGCTTCAATATACCTTCGAGTTCCTCATTCAATTGAGGGACCGTTTTGTCGACATAGGTGTACCACAGCGCATAGTTTGAAGGCGTTGCTGCTACATGGTACTTCATCATTAACGGGACCGTTTGCTTGAGATTGGCAATTGATTTCTTAAACTCGTCGTCGGTCATTATACTCAGATAAATAATAGGGATAATCGGTGACGGTAAGAGTAGCGGATTTTTGCCGTTAGTGCTTGGTAAGAACGAGGTTTTTCCTACTAAACATCACATTTAGTCAGTTCATTTCTACCTAAGATTACGCCATATATGTGTTTTGGTGCATTTGTAAGCGATTTACGCGGCTAAATCGCATTTCATGTTGTTATTTTAGCTTGTTTTTTGGCTTCGCCAGAATGAAAGCTAGGGGGCTGGTAGTTGTCTTTGTGACTGGCTCCCCTAAGTACCTGGCTGGCAATTATGCTGCCAAAACAGATAAGCGATAATGCAAACCAGGTATTGGTAGTGGGCCACTCGCCAAACAAGGGAATTGCAAGTAGTGTAGCGATGACCGGTGTAACTGAGGCCAAAGCTGCCGAACGTTCCGCGCCAAGGTTTTTTACCGCATACAAAAAACTGATCGCTGCCAAAAATCCCGCACCGACACCTTGTAGCAACAGTTGAGCAATCACTTCTTGCCACGGCCAGCTTATAAGCGGAGTCACCAGTAAGGTACTGTCTACCCAATTATTAAAAATGGCGATAATCAGTGCCGCAAGCGAAAGGAGCGACACTAATCCGGCACTGACCAGTGCATGCAGGTTAGCGACCCTGGCGGATATGGTAAATACAGCCCACATACTGCTGCCCAACAAGAACAGCAGATGACCTTTTAATAAATTTGGCTGATATTGGATCAGACTGGTGTAAAGAAAAGCGGCTATCCCGGCAAGTACCAGAATTAAGCCGATGATTTTGTGATTGCTGAGCGACTGGCGATAAAACAGTACAGCGATCGCGGTGACGAAAACAGGTAAGGTCCCTGGTATTAATGCACTGCCATCCGCTACCGGAGCATACTGCATTCCGGTCGCTGCAACTAACAGATATGGCAAACCACTTCCAATAAACATGCCGGCAAGATATCGCTTGGGTACAGCCAGCAACTGGCTGCGGGCTCGGTATACCAAGGGGAGTAGTAACAGTGCCGGCAGAGTAAAACGTAATATAGCAATGTCTGCAGTAGTGAGACTGGAATGTGCACCGCTGCGCAGTGAAATGAAAAACCCTGACCAGAGCAATAGAGTGGCCGTCATGGCCAGGTATCCTGAGAGCATAAATGTTAAATATTTGTTGACCTGGCCTCCATTATCGAACAACTTGCATGCCCAAACTTGGCAATTTTAGGCTTGATTTAGACTATACTTGCCAAAATCAGCTAACATAGTGCTAATTTATAATTAAAATCGCTAATGGAGTGGTTTTGGACAGAATAGATAAACATATCCTTACCTTGATGCAGCAGGATGGGCGGCAATCTACCAGCGAGATTGCGGAAAAAGTTGGTTTATCACCGTCCCCTTGTGCCAGGCGGGTCAAGCGTTTAGAACAGCAGG
>NZ_JBNKVP010000036.1:0-35634 GCF_050299255.1 Vibrio sp. | reverse complement strand
CTAGAGGCAGGTGTTTACTGTTTGCAGATAAACTTTGTCAAAAAAGGCGCTGAGCTGAAGAGTCTTCGCTTGATCAAGTTATAACTGTAGACCAGTTCACTCATAATAGTGATTTTACTAGGCCTGGCCAGAAAATTGGTCAGGCCTAAACAGCCGACTATCCGTTATTCACGTTCCTAATCAACATATACTGCATTGCTTTACCGGCGTTTTAAAGCGTTCGCATAAGACTCGCAACATTAGGCATTTCATCAAACGTGTGTTAACTCTAGTGCCATATTCGTTGCCTTTCATCTGGCGTTGGCATACTCGGAGGTAAAATGTATATACCCAAGAAATTTCAGCAGGACAATATCAAAGAGCTTGTCGCAACAATGCGTCAGTATCCTTTTGCCACGGTAGTATTGCATACAGATGAGGGGCTGGAGGCCTTTCACCTTCCGGTAATAGTTGAGCAAGAGGACGAACGGTTATTTTTGCAAGCTCACATTGCCAAAGCCAATTCTATATGGAAAAAAGTCCAATCTGGGGCAGAAGTGCTGGTCATATTTAACGGACCAAATTGCTATGTGTCTCCAAACCATTATCCGACAAAAGCGGAACATGGCAGGGCCGTTCCAACTTGGGACTACGTGGTGGTTCACGTCAAAGGTTCGCTGTCATTTATCCATGATCCAGACCGGATTTACACCATAATTGACAAACTGACTACTGAGCATGAAGCGGCTTCAGTACAACCCTGGTCGATGTCAGATGCGCCAGCAGATTACATTCAGAAAATGCTGCCAGCGATTGTAGGGGTAGAGATCGAAGTTAATTCAAGAGTAGGCCAATGGAAACTGAGCCAGAATCAACCGGATGTGAATCAGCAAGGTGTCGTCGATGGCCTGATATCCCTTGATACCCCTGAATCCAAAAATATTGCCGCTTTGGTAAAGGCTCAAATGAAGACCAGTAATATGAATGATTAGCTGGGTGTTGTGTAGTAGGCCGAATGAAAAATGGCCCGATTGGGGTTGTCGGGCCATGGTGAAGTGCTCGTATTAATTAACGCTCTGGTGTTTCCAGTAGCTTAACGGCGATCTCCACTGCGTTATTGATGCTTTCACTATCTTCAAGTTTTCCAGAACTGGCGGGGCCTAGGGCACAAGAATAGAGCTCCAATTGTTTGTCGAAAGGCAAATCCAGCTGCTGGTACAGATTTTGACGAATTTGGGCATGGTGTTCAGGTTCTTCGCTAGCGAGACTCATTAGAGTGTCATAAATAAGTGTTGTTGTAGCTTTCATGGTTATATCCTTATTATTATGCGGGGGATTACTCTTATATGTTTATTTAAGAGCCATAAATCAGGAGCGTCAATTATATAACAAAGTGCTAACGATGAAATTGCCTTAAGTGGCATTTTTGATTCACTTTTTAACTGTTTTTGCAAATAATTATTACTTTCATACGTAATACGCCATAACACCTTAAGGAGGTATTAATATGGAAATAGTGGTGCCATCTGTAGATCTCGAGTCCGAATTTCTTCGATTTTACAATGACTTTGCTCTAAATGATGCTGAGAATTCAGACTATTACCTTGAGGGAGAATCGAATTTCTCAAAATATGTTCAGCGATTGTCTGACGAAGCAAACGGGGTAAATTTACGTGAGGGTTATGTGCCATGTAGCCATTTTTGGTTAGTGAACTCTGACAAAGTTATTATTGGGGCAATTCGCGTGCGACATAATATCAACAATGACTTTCTGTCTTTAGAAGCCGGGCACATAGGGTATGACATTGCACCATCGCATCGGGGCAAAGGTTATGGCAAATTGATGCTCAAATTAGCTTTACCAAAAGCCAGGGCTTTAGGGCTTGATAAGGCATTGCTCATCGCGGATGAGGATAATATACCATCACGTAAGGTCATCGAAGCCAATGGTGGCAAGTTTGAAAAGATAGTAATGGGTCAGGTATTTGCGAATCCACTCGCGAGGTATTGGATTCCACTTATTCCGGATGGACAGACAGGCGGCTGAAGTACACTCTATTGTCACCTCCGGTTGCCAATACCTTCTGAACCAAAACGGCGCGAGTGTCGCAACGGCAAAGCGCAGACCGTTCGAACCCAATATCTGGCGTTTGCGGCTCCAGTTCTCAGGTGAGTGACTTGCCTTGCTTATGGTTGTTGAGCCTTTGGCCAGTATTGTCTAAAATGCTCAGCTCCTTATCTAATTCAGGCCATATAACAATGAGCGAAAACAACTCAAAACCGACTCTACCAGACCATCTTTCTGGCAATCCTCGCAGCCGATTCTTTGTGGAGGAGTGTTTTGAACATCACATTGGTATCCGTCTTAACGGAAAAGAGCGTACTGATGTCGAAGAATATTGCATTAGTGAAGGTTGGGTTAAAATCCCTTCTCCTAAAGCGAAAGATCGTTACGGTAATCCAATGTTGATCACCCTCAAAGGTGAAGTGGAAGCGTTCTACAAATAGTTGGCACTAAACCACCATTCATATTAAAAAACACAGAGCCTCTAGAGCTCTGTGTTTTGTTTTCAGGCAGGAAAAACTTCCCATCGCCTTTATCCCTGGGCGACATCACCAATCTGACATAACCGGTAAAAAATAGGTTATCGTCTCTCACATGTCGTGCAGCCACGACAAGCTTGCCGGGTCAGTTTGTCTAAGCGAGATCGCTGGATTTTGCAGTAGGCATTTTTGAGTGCACGACGAGCCGCAAACCAATCCTCTGGTTTGGCGATAATCAGGTTGCCATTGAACCGTTTCACCAGCGGAACCCGGTATTCATTAATGAACTTACTGTCATAGCTAATTTCAAAGTAATCAAGAGCTTGCTCAATAGAAGTGAATGTTGCTATGGTATCTTGAATGTTTGTATGACTCATTTGTCGTGACTGCAATTTAATCTGCAGTAAAGGTAGCACAGGCATTGACACTCCGTTTTGATTTAAATGCGTCTTTCATTGATATGTCCGGCTCTACTTGTTATGGAGACAAGTCAACAAGTTAGGAGTAAGTAAACGGCGTAATTTATTTTTTGAATCAAACACCTGTCCAATTACTTTCAAAGCTATCAGTTTGGATCAACTTGTCCTGTGATAGCGAAACCGTTTTTATTACATGCTGCTGAGTTGATCTTCTTTTTTGTTGTGTAAGTGGGCTTGGCTGTGTTCAATTAGAACAGCTTATTTGGTCAAATTGGTAGAGATTTCCATCAAGACGTCTATCAAACTCAATAGTTAATTACTCAAGATATCAGCATCTTGTTAGGCTTAAATTTTCAAGGTTGTTTATGAAATTAAGTTGTCTCCCTGTTGCCGCTGTTGCTATTTTTACGGCAGATGTACATGCTGCATTTGAAAGTGCAGATCATAATCTACATAAATCAGATAGGCCTGTTTACGTTGGTGTAGATTTTGCTTTTGCAAATAAAACAAAGCTAACGGCGCACGGCTCTTCAATTGAGGAAACCAGTAACTTCGGGCATGCAGGATATAACCTTGTTGCTGGCTACGAAATCAATTCACATCGCTTAGTAAAACTCGGATTGGAAGCTGAGTATCGCCAACTAGGAAAAATAAAATATCTGGATGAATTGGATGTTTCGGGGCGTGGATTATTCGTTAATGTAAAACCCAGATTTATAGTTGAATACGACTTTGCTGACGTTTACTTATCATTGTTAGGCGGTGTAGGCAGCATCGACCTCGACGCACATTCACCCGCGTACCAAGTCTCAGAGTCAAAGTCTGAAGCGGGATATCAACTGGGGATAGAGCTTGGAATGGAAATAAACCACGCTATCAATCTAGTTCTGGGGTACCGCTCCTCCCATGTTGAAGTTAGTAACACCAATATTATCTTTAGTAGTGGCTATATAGGTGGACGATACCACTTTTAAGCTGCTGGCTATAGCGGAGCAGTATTAATGTAAATCTAATGTTCTAGCGTCAACGACAGTCAGCAAATCAGAGGTTTTGTTTCGTGCTGACATTTATTACTGGTTGGTTGGCTCTAAAATTTAAAATGGCAGAGTCTATGTCCGCAAAGAAAGAAGTACATTTTTGTCCTACATGTGGTGTAGAAACACAACACATTGTTGTTT
Organism: Vibrio sp.; assembly: GCF_050299255.1. GTDB lineage: Bacteria > Pseudomonadota > Gammaproteobacteria > Enterobacterales > Vibrionaceae > Vibrio. Next base: position 31,514 of record NZ_JBNKVP010000036.1, on the reverse strand, counting down.
TGGTTAGAAAAGAGAGCCCTTTTAAGGGGTCAAAAAACCAAAAGTTTAAAGAATTTATTGCGGGTGTCATAAAAGGCTGGGCACTAGGGGCATTTGTCGCATCTATGGATGAGTTTTCTCGCCACCTTATCTGTGAAAAGTGCGGAGCTAAAATAGTGCAAGACTGACGGGTGGAAATGCGTCCAAAGCACCAATGTCATTTTCGCTTGTTACATATGGTGCTTTGGTCTGCCGGGGGTACAATAAGTTAATGGCTCGGTTTATCAATATTGGCGTAAAACGGCGCCATCAACGGATGATCCTGGGCCACCATTTGCTTCAGTTCGTTAACTATTTGCCCGCTGGCATCTTTACGCCAGCTTATAGACATGGGCGAGCGGCCACGTGGATTTGCTGTCGTACGCGTAATTAACTGGCCGGAGTTGAGTAACCGTGTAGCTATAGTATGGGGTAGATAACCGACTCCGATACCTTGGGTGTGCATTTGGATTTTTGTTTCAAAGTCTGGGACCAGTAGTTCCTGTTGACCTTTAAGTAACCAAGCTTTACGCCGAACCAGGTGGCGACTGGTATCTTCTACGTTAATGGCGGTGTAGCCGCGTAGATCGTCGTCCGACAAGGCCTTGTGAATATGACTGACTGGGTGAGTCGGGGCGGCGACGAACATCCAGCTCATCTCCCCCATACTGACGGATTGGAGATCATTGCTGATCGGATGCCAACCAGGAGTACCAATGGCGAATTGAGAGTCTTCACTCAGTAGTGAGCCCCATACTCCGTTATACACTTCGCGAAGAAATCGAAACTCCGTTTTTGGGTATTTGTTATGCAAATATTGGGTCAGCTTGGTAATGGCGAAGCGATCGTATAGCAGTTCATTTATCGCTATCCCAACCGAATGTTCAATGTTGTTTTTGATCTGTTCTATGTCGGAGCTCAGACCCATAAAATCATTAAATAGAACCTCGAGGCGGTGCTGTAGATATTCTCCTTCAGGAGTAAGTTTAAAACTACGCGTGCTGCGGTTGATCAGTTCGACGCCAAACTCTTTCTCTAATGATTTAATTCGATAAGTGACGGTCGCCGTGGAGCGATGAATGAGTTTCGCCGCCTCGTTGAAAGATTGACATTTAGCCACGGTTAAAAACGTGCGTACCGACTCTAAGTCCAAATTAAGCATGGGGTGTCCTTGGTAGTTATACCAGTGTGATGATGATGACATTGACCAGCAGTAAAGCAAATCCAGACATCAGATAAAATGGCTTTAAAGCCTGAACGGTATGAGTGTAGCTTTTTCCACCAATTTCCTGGGCGACAAACAGGCTCAAGCCAAACGGGGGAGTAAACATACCAATGGCACCAGTTATAGCCATAATGACACCGATGGCGACCAGGGATATGCCCAAACTCTGGCTAATGGCAATAATGACGCCGCTTAGTATGACGGCGAGTGACGTCACGTCAATCAGCATACCTAGTAGCAAAAACATGAGGTTAAGCAAAAGCAAAGGAATAATGTAGCCATCAAATTGCTCGCAGATCATGGATACAAACTCCAGAACATTACTTTCCGCTACTAACCATCCTAGCAAGCTTGCCGCCGCCATGATGACCATTATCTGGCTACAGGTCAGCGCTGATTCGACTGCGATATGATAAACCTGTCGTAACGTAAGATCTTTGTACAGCACACAACTCAAAAATAGCCCGTAGGCGATGATAATGACTCCGGCCTCTGTCGGACTGGTGATACCAGTGGAAATACCGACGATGACAATACTGGGAAGCAGTAATGATGGAGCTGAGTCGAGCAGTTGATTCAGTACTGTTCGCAATGAAGGCCATGGCTTTTTCGGGTAGCGCATTATGATGGCGTAAGCGATGGTACAAAGAAGGAATAACCCGCCAAAAATAAACCCTCCAATCGCCCCGTAGAGAAACAAAGCCTGGACAGAAGCACCTGTCACTACACCATACACGATCAGAAATATGCTAGGTGGGATAACAATACCAAGTGAGCCGGTACTAATAATCAGTCCCAGGGTGAAATTTTTGTTGTAACCACTTTCCAGCATGGATTGAGTTGAAATCCGACCAACCGTTAATACCGTGGCAGGCGCAGAGCCACTAATCAGTGAAAAGAACATCGAACTCAATACCGTAGAAATGGCCATACCACCATTAAAGTGGCCAAATAGCTGCTGCATAAATTGAATGATCTTTTTACCAATGCAGGATGACGCAATGATGTTACCGGCAAAGATGTACAGCGGTATTGCCAGTAATGAGTATTTGTCGATACCGCTGTAAAGCTGTTGAATCACGATTTCTGGATAAATGTCCTGGCGTAGCACGATATACAGCAGGGACGAAAACAAAATTGCACCGTAAATCGGAGTACCCATAATGATCAGAGCAATAAGCAATATAATGAGAAGCGCAATCAGCATATGTCCTCCGCCTGATGAGATGGTTTACTGAGCAACATGGCAAAAAAGGCCGCAGGAATAATTAAATAGTTAATCCATATCGGTAATCCGGTTGTTGATGAGCTGCGAGCATAGGGGATAATCAGGGACAGAAAATTCACGGATATCAATCCTACTGTGAGGTGTGTTACCCACATGATGGCGTGATTAATTTTGCCCAGTGTCGGGTATTTATCCTCCAATAGCGTAATTTTGATGGAACGTTTATCCAAAGCTAATAACACACCTCCCAGATAAACCATCCATATCATCATGGTACGAGCAATCTCATACGACCAGGTAAGGGAGGTCCCAAACACCGATCGCAGGACCACTTCCAGCGTTAGCAGCAGACTCAAACACAACATAAGCCCACCGAGTATCATTCTGATTCCGTTTAGATTCATGTCATTAGTTCTCTCTAATCTTTCTGACTATGGGTTGCAAGCTCTCCTGCACGGGCAGATGTTGTAATTTCGATCTGATTTCTTGCATGCCGCTGCTGGAGTAAAGCTTGGTATTCCCTGAAGTGATGATCTCCTGCAAATAGTCGTCTTCCAGCTGTGAGGATAACGCGCGCTGTTGTTGTCTGGCGATCTGTTCAGCCTGTTGCAAAATTTGCTGCTGTTGTTCGGTTAAGCCGGAGAACCAGCGCTGTGAAACAATAAATGCGTAAGCAAGATAGCCATGATTACTAAGGACTAATTCATTCTGCACTTCGTATAAGCGCATTTTTGCAATGGAAACCAAAGGGTTTTCCTGGCAACGGGTAATGCCGTGTTGTAACGAGACGTAAATTTCGCTAAACGGGATCACAAGTGGCAGGGCACCAATGGTTTTATATTGTTGCTCTAAAATTTCACTGGCCATGATGCGTACTGACACATTCTTCAATAATGGTTCACCGTCTGTTGCGTTTTGGACTACGTTATTGCAGGTCAATTGCTTAAACCCGGATTCCCAAAAGCCAAACCCGACCATTCCTTTGCTTTGCATGTTGTCGTTAAACATCTGCCCGGCAGTTCCGTCTAGCGTTTTGTATGCATGTGCTTTGTCAGAGAAAAGATAAGGATAATCCAACGCCTTAAGGCTGGGTACGAAGTTGGCCAGTTTAGAAGTAGGGATGACGGCAGCGTGAATAATACCGATTTGCAATAATTCTGTCGAATATTGGTCATCACCCAGGCTATTTGCCGGATAAATCTCAACGCGCATTTCGCCATTACTCAGATTTTCAACCTGCTGCTGAAATATTACAGCTCCTTTATGTAGGGCGCTATCAATAGCCATATCATGATGAAACCTTATTGTTTCAACAGCATATGTGCCTGAACTGAATATGGTGATGAAGGGCAATAATAGCAAATAGCATTTTATGTTGAAAAATATACGTCTCACGATATTACCCAGTTGCAGTGTTGATAGGGAATTATAACAACTTTAACCCGGAGAAAATTTGATGATTAACAAATTAAAATCAAATTGCCCTTATAATTAAAAATCCTTTAACCTCTTTTATATCAATAAGTTAACAGTTGAACTTCGCCCTGTTTTAAAAAAATAAAACTCAGAACCGCTTTATGTTTAAAAAATTAAAATAATTTGATTTGAATCTATTTAATCTGGGTTGTCCGACTTATTTAAAAAAATTAAACAATTAAAATATGGTGATTTACGTCACTTTCAATATTTAAGTTATTGCGACTTAATAGGGGCAGGTTCAATAACGTGGATGATATGGATTATGAGTCAAGAAATAGTAAATAAATCTCCAGCGAGTAAAGTTGGAATACCAGCATGGTGGGTTACCGTGGGTATGTTTTGGTTAGGTTGGGTATTTATGTATGCTGACCGAACTATTCTTAACCCGGTTATGGGAGATATTCAAAGTGAATTTTCATTAAGTAACACTCAGTTAGGTCTGATTAACTCAGCTTTCTTCTTTGTTTATGCGGCACTTCAAGTACCTTCAGGAATTCTGGGTGACAAAATTGGTAAGAAAAAAGTGTTGGTTCCAGGGTTTATATTCTTCGGAATCTTTACTGCGGTCTCTGGGATGGCCAAATCGTTTGGTGCGCTTTTATTTGCACGAGGCGCGACAGGAGCAGGTGAAGGTACCTATTATGGGCCGCAATATGGTTTGTCTAGCGAACAGATTCCCGAAGAAAAACGCTCTTTTGGTACCGCGATTATCAACTCAGGTATGGCGGTAGGTACGGCCGGCGGATTTATGGTGGCCAGTTGGTTAGTGTATGACTTAGGGTTTAGCTGGCGCATGCCTTTCTACGTGATGGCGGTACCCACTATTGTTGTCGGCCTATTGATCTGGTTCTTTGTTAAGGAAAAGAAAAACACTGCCAAATCGGAAAATGCAGCAGAAAAAACCAATTTCTTTGAACTAATTAAAGACAAAAACCTATTACGTGTTTATGTCACCGTTTTCTGTTCGCTATTCGGCTTCTTTGTAATTTTAACTTGGTTACCATATTACTTGCAGTCTGAACGTGATATCGCAGGTAGTGAGATTGGCTTTATCTCCTCGCTGGTTGCTTGGGTTTCTATTCCAGGTGCACTGCTGTGGTCGACAATTTCTGACCGGATTGGTAAACGTAAAATTGTAGCTATTCCTTTATTAGTTGCTGCAATTATCAGTATTTCTTGTATTGCTTATCTGCCAACTATGCCACTAGTAATTACCGCGATTTGCGTATACGGCTTAGTAGGTAAACTGGCATTGGATCCAATTCTGGTGGCATCTGTGGCTGATAGTGTAAAACCATCACAATATTCATCTGCTTTTGGTTTGTTTAATTTCATCGGCATGAGTTCATCAATTATTGCACCAACTTTAGCAGGATTAATGACGGATATGACAGGAAGCTTGGCTGCGAGTTTCTATTTATCTGCTGTGTTATTGGTCATTGGTTTGATTTCATTTGCAGGTATTAAAGAGAAGCCAGCTCGCCAGTAAGCAGAAACACACAAAATAACATAATGTAATTGAGGCAAAAATGATTATTGGATTTATAAAATCAAACTGTTTTCAAGATTCTGTCAGTTTGATGATTATTTCAAAAAAATTATCTGGACTAGAATCGGTTAACCTGGTTTCTGTCATGATGGGGACGCCAGCAAATAAAGATTTGTTCCTTTCTACTGGCATGTGGCATTCAATGTTTGAACTCGCAACGCCGAATGACATTTGTATTGCGGTTGATGTTGATAATGAAAAAGATGCGCAAGCAGCTTTAGACGAAGTCGCAGAGCATCTGGATCAAGAGCTCGCCAGCATTGCCAGTGGCGCTAAAGGCAAATCTCTTCCTACTGTACGTAGTTGGACCAGAGCAAGGCAAATTCTGCCGGAAGCCAACTTGGCGCTTATCTCTGTGGCAGGTGAATATGCCGCTGAGACTGCGAACAAGGCGTTGGAATACGGCCTCAATGTCATGTTGTTTTCTGACAATGTTCCTACTGAGCAAGAGCGTCAGTTAAAACTCACTGCGCAAGAGAAAGGCCTGCTGGTGATGGGGCCAGATTGTGGTACAGCGTATATATCAGGTATTCCACTGGCATTTGCTAACAAAATGCCAAAAGGCCCCATCGGCATCGTAGGGGCATCGGGAACCGGTATCCAGGAAGTGTGCTCGCAAATTGCTTTGCTGGGAAGCGGCATCACACACGCTCTTGGACTGGGTGGTCGGGATTTGTCTGCTGACATAGGCGGAATCAGTGCCAAATCAGCACTAAAAATCCTTGATGAAGATCCTGAGACTAAGGTGATTGCGTTTGTCTCCAAGCCGCCTGCGGCCAGTGTGCGCGAAGAGATCCTGGCGTGCATGCAGGAGCTGTCTAAGCCAGTTGTTGCTATTTTCTTAGGTGATAAACCAGAACAATCTCAGATCGGAAATGTGCATTTGGCTTACACCCTGGATCAGGCGGCCAAAATTGCATGTCAGGTTGTACAAGCAACGGAATATATTGAATCAATTGGTGGCGAAGCGCTCAGCAACAAAACCGTACGCGGCTTATACACTGGCGGCACGCTGGCGGCCGAATCGGCAATGCTGGTTGCAGAGCAGTTTGGCTTACAGGTATCGGCGACTCACCCCAATGGCGAAATGCTCAATGACCAAGGGCATCTGATTATCGACCTTGGGGATGATGCCTACACGATCGGCCGGCCACACCCGATGATCGATCCTTCGACGCGTTCAGACCAGATCCTGGCTCTGAAAGACCAAGCATTTGGTGTTTTACTGCTGGATGTGGTTTTGGGCTTTGGTGGACATGCCGAACCGGCGCAGGCGGTAGTTGAAGCCGTCACAGAGTTGCGTGAACTGCGTGATGCGCCATTTGCCGTGGTCGCGACGGTAACCGGTACTCATGACGATCCTCAATCCCGATCAGAGCAAGTTGCGGTACTTGAAGCGGCAAATATCAAAGTCGTCAGTACCGTACCAGAGGCGGTGGCGTTGAGTGCGATTCTGCTTTCATGCAATCCGACTCCGCCGGCCCAAGGTGAAGCGCACTATCTATTGCAAAAACCTCAAATCATCAACATTGGTCTCAGTGGCTTTGCCGATGATCTTCTGAGCTGTGACGCGCAAGCGATCCACTATCGCTGGGCCCCTGTCGCGGGTGGCAATGCACATTTGGCTGAACTGTTGAACAAACTTTCTTAATTAGGTGAAACAAAATGAAATACGATATTAACCAAGCGAACCAAGAAGTAATTGCAAAAATTAAGGCGGCAAAGCCGTTTTGGCTTGGGGTTAAACCAGCAAAAGAAGTGATTCCACAACTAAACGAAGGCCGGACTTTGCTTCACGCCGGTCCTCCTATTGAGTGGCACGACATGACAGGGCCAATGAAAGGCGCTTGTATCGGTGCCAGCCTGTATGAAGGTTGGGCTAGCACTGAAGAAGAAGCGGTTGCAATGCTGAGCCAGGGTGAAGTGAAGTTCACACCTTGTCACCATGCTAATGCTGTAGGACCAATGGGCGGAATAACCTCTGCCACCATGCCGGTCATTGTGGTGAAAAACACTGAGCATGGCAACGTTGCTTACTGCAACCTGAACGAAGGCATCGGTAAAGTGATGCGATTCGGTGCCTATGGAGATGATGTTCAGGCCCGTCTGCGTTGGATGCGTGATGAGTTTGCTCCCATGCTGGACGAAGCGTTAAGCCAGTTCGAAGGTGGCCTGGATCTGACGGCAATCATGGCACAAGCAATTACGATGGGTGATGAGTTCCACCAACGGAATATCGCTGCCTCGGCTCTGCTAGCGAAAAAACTGGCCCCACATATTGCCAGCCAGCAACGTGACATGGCGGCAATTACCAAAGTGCTGGAGTTTTTGAGCGCAACCGATCAATTCTTCCTGAACCTGACTATGGCTTACTGTAAAGCGGTAATGGATGCAGCAGCCTCGATTGGTAAAGGTTCTATCGTGACAGCACTAACACGTAACGGTAAAGATTTTGGTATTCGGGTGAGTGGTCTGGGTGATCGTTGGTTCACCGCGCCAGTGAATACTCCGCAAGGTCTGTTCTTTACCGGTTATTCACAAGAGGATGCAAACTCAGACATCGGTGATAGTGCCATCACAGAAGCATTCGGTGTTGGTGGCGCAGCAATGATAGCGGCACCTGGCGTGACTCGATTTGTAGGTGCAGGTGGTTTTGACGCAGCGTTGGATACCTCTGAAGAGATGAGTGAGATCTATCTCGACAACAACGAAATGCTGCAAATCCCAACTTGGGATTTCAAAGGGGCATGTGTGGGCTTGGACATTCGACGCGTAGTGGAAACGGGTATTACGCCGCTGATCAATACCGGTATCGCACACAAAGAAGCCGGTATCGGCCAGGTGGGTGCTGGTACAGTTCGTGCGCCACTAGGCTGCTTTGAAGGTGCACTGGAAGCACTGGCCAAAGAAGTTGACGCATAATTAAGCTCTAAAGCTAGGGCAGCCTTATTGCGGCTGCCCTTGGTGAGGCACTATGGTGACGATCTTTCCACAAGCTGCATCCTCGACTCTGGAATTCCGGGGTGAGTACCAGTTGTTTAGCAGTCATGACAAGGCCGTGAATCTGATCAATCAGTTTGGCCAGTTAGTGTCTTTTCATCCTTCTTTGCAATACCTGAGCCCGTTTGGGATTGCGTTTCGACCGGCAGATTTTGAATACGTGCGTTCTACCTGTCTTCAGGCAGAAAAATTCTCAGTGGATAGTCTCAACTCTTTGTTGATGGAACGCTGTCGAATTATTCCGTCGAATAGGGGAATCGTACTCAAAGTCCGACCCACCTCGTGTGGCTTTAAAGATGCGTCCATTTTTTCCAATGTGGGTGTTGAGGTAAATGGGTTTGGCTGCAGCAACGAATACATGCTCAATCAGCTGTTACCGCCGATTGATTCGATTGCTGAGTACCTGAAGACGCCAACCCTCATTACTGCGCGGCAGGTTGTGCAACACATTGGGCTAGGACAGGGGCTTACTCCCAGCTTTGATGATGTGTTAGTGGGCTTGTTGGCTACGCTATTCTGCCAGGATCGATGCAAGGACTATTTGGACCCGTTAACCAAGGCATTGGCAGAAACGGATTTGAGTGCTCAAACAACGACTGTGAGTAAAAGTTTTATTATTCACGCTATGCACGGAGAGTTTTCTTACCCTCTCCTCAAACTGATTTCATCGTTTAAATACGACAGTAAAACCGTCGAACAGGCTATTAAGCAGTTTATTCAACACGGACATACATCGGGACGAGATACGCTACTAGGTATTGCTATCGCGTTCCAATATATCGACTAACAGGTGATTTATGAAACCAACTATTGTTATTGCCTTAGGTGGCAATGCACTACTACGTCGTGGGCAAGTCCCATCATACGAAAACCAATTGAGCAGCGTGGCTTTGGCCGCTGAATCTATTGCCAAATTAAGCGAACATTACCGAGTGGCCATCGTGCACGGTAACGGTCCGCAAGTAGGGTTACTGAGCCAGCAGAATGAAGCATTCCAACAGTCGGTACCTTCATACCCATTGAGCTGCCTGGTTGCCGAAACTCAAGGGATGATCGCCACCATGCTGGTGCAGGAACTGCGTAAGCGTGCCAATAAGGATATTGTTTCTATCCTTACCCATGTTGAGGTTGATGCTAATGGCCCAGAGTTTGATGACCCGACTAAGTTCATCGGCCAGGTATACAGCCATGAAGAAGCGCTGAAACTGGCTGAGCAATACAACTGGGAAATTCGAGCTGATGGTCAGTACTATCGACGAGTCGTCGCATCACCAAAGCCCAAGAAAGTGCGCGAAAGTAAGGCGATTAAACAGGCGTTAGAACAGGATAATATCGTCATTTGCTGCGGTGGTGGTGGTATCCCTGTTGCTGAAGCTGGTGGTGAGATCAATAACGTGGATTGTGTGATTGATAAAGATGCGACTGCATCTCTGCTATCCCGTGAAATATCCGCTGACTATTTTCTAATCCTTACTGATGGCGACGGCATCTTCATTAACTGGGGACAGCCTGATCAGTTCAAACTGGATACGGTTAGTTGTGAAGCCTTAAAACAGTACCAATTTGATAAAGGCTCTATGCAACCTAAAGTGGACGCAATCGTAGACTATGTTGAAACGACTCCTGGCTCGACGGGTGTAGTCGGCGACTTAACTTTGGCATTGGAGTCCCTGGCGGGTACCGCCGGAACTCAAGTGGTGAAAGAACCTGCCGCACAACCTCGTGTTGAACTTGAATTAACTCACTAATTAGCTCCCCATCCCCCCTTTCACGATAGAGCGTCTTTGATTAACATTCTCCCTCAGCTGGCGCTCTATCGTGTTTTTTACCCCCACAACATAAACGTTGTTTTGACTAGTTACATAGGGTGCTTTAGTCTGGCGTTCTACAGTTGCTGACTTATGGCTTACCCCGAAATGTTAGGTTTTGTGCTATTACTGCCAGTGGTAGCAGTGCAAATACAACTAATGAGGGTGCAAACGATGAGTGACAATAATCAGGCCAGTGATAAGTCCAGTTGGGCGATTGGCGGTGGTACGCTGCTTGGGCTCGGTGTCGGGCTGATCTTATTAAAGTTTTCCGCTTTGGCATTCGTTGGATCACTGATCGCTGGGATTGGCCTCGGGCTGATTATCACCGCGATATTATCAAAAATTTAGTTGATGACGGATTGCCAGCAGGCTAACCGTGTCTGGGCGTCAATAGCGCAAACACAGCTTGTGGGATAAAGAGTAGGTGTTGAGTGAACAGACATAAATTGCTTCGGGTATATGCCAGCCAACAGGGACTACACTGGACTATCAATGGTGTCGCTATTCCTGTGCTGGTGCTTATTTTTCAGTCAAAAGGACTCAACCTGCAGCAGATTGGTCTGGTGATGGCGACCTGGGTCGGCAGTACCGCAATGCTGGAAATCCCGCTTGGTGGGGTGGCGGATAAATACGGCAGAAAAAATACCTACTTATGGTCGTTAGTGGTGAATATCTTCGGCTGTATTGCGCTCTATTTTGCAGCAGACGTATACACGCTGATGCTCTCGGCTTTTTTGCTAGGCGGTGCTCGTGCGATCTATTCCGGGACGTTGGACGCCTGGTTTTACGACCGCTTCAATTCCGCCCAGGGTGGGTTGACCTATCATCAAGCAATAGCAAAGGTCAATGTTCTGGTTACGCTTGGACTCGCATTAGGCGCTTTGATAGGAGGATGGTTACCTGATTACGTAGTTGAATCCTCGTTGGCGCTGACCAGCATCTATGATCTGAATATTATTGTTATCGCCATAGCGAACCTAGTACTGATGTTCGTTACCTGGCTAATCATTGATGATAAGCCCGCAGAGCAGCATTCTGCGGCAGACCATCAACAGACTGGCATACTCGCTCATAGTACGGCTGTCGTCCGGGAGTCGCTGAGTCATGATGTGTTAAAGCGGCTGATGCAAACCATGCTAGTGTATGGCCTGGTATTGAGCAGTATTGAGAACTACTGGCAACCTTTCTTATCGGCCATTATCAGTAATGGCGATTATGGTGTATCCATCTTTGGCATTATTACTGCGTTATACTTCTTGATGTCGAGTGCATCATCGCTATTTTCGGTTCGCTTGTTACGTCTGTTTTCCGGGTCGCACCGAATGTTGATGTTTACTACCCGCACTATGTCCGGGCTGGTTTTTATCGCGCTGGCGTTTAGTGACGATATCTATTCTTTTGCCGTTTATTACCTGGCGTTTTTCTTTCTATTTACCGTTGGCAACAGCTCAGAGCGGGTTCTGCTCAATGACAATACCAAAGAAAAACAGCGCTCGACCATGTTGTCAGTCAGCTCTTTCATCATGACCTTCGGCGCGGTTATTTCTTCGTTGCTGTTCGGCTATATCTCGGAGCAATATGGTATTCAATACAACTGGGTAATCTGCGGCATATTGCTGGTGATCAGCTCGGCTTTATTTGTCTTGATCCCGAAACAAAGGGCGCTTTCCGCAGCTTAATAGGTCGTTGCCGATTTTTACTGAGCCACGATAAACTTAGCACCATGATTCTGCTTTAATCCGGTTGGGTTAATCGTCACAACCAGTTGTGAAGTATGGCTATACTAGATTTGTTGATTTCATTTAGATGGTATCAGTCATGTCACGAGCGCCAAACCATGCGAGATTTAAGCGGTTTTTGAAGGATATCACTGTGCATACACCGTTTGTTGAGATGGTGGCACTGCAGGTAGTGCTTTGGTTGCTGTTCTCCTATGGTCTGTACTACTTTGAATTGGGCGTAGCAGGCACATCTATTCATTCTTATGGTGATGCGTTGTACTGGGGAATTGCTGCATTTTCTACTGCGGGTATCGCCGATATGCCGTTGTCAGGTTCGGCTAAATTTGTTGGTGGTATATGGATCATCATCGGTTCTATGGTGTTTTTTGGCACCATAGTCGCGACAGTAACCACCTATTTTATGCGGCCAATGCAACGGCCTCACAAGAGAATAATTGATACGATTGAATATAACCTTGAACAGTTAGGTGACCTGGATATCGATGAACTGGATTTATTGAAAGAGACAGTTGACACCTTGATTGTTCACGTTGAGCATATAAAGAAAAAACAACAATCCAAAAAGTGACAATTATTACTTTGAGTGCGCATTATAAAAGGGCCGGGTCTGCTTAACTATAGGTTATTTTTTTACCACCTTACCGCTCAGTGTAGTTATTAATTGATGGTTTATACCTCCCTGGGTAAATACCCTGGTTATGGCAGTCAATATTGAGGGATTAATGGAAAATCGTACGGCAAGAGATGCATTTAAATCTTACTTTCGTTTTAACAATCAGCGCACTTTGTCGACTCTTCTACCGAGTGAACTGGACATAATCGAATCAGACCGTTTTACCGCATTTATCGACAAAACTCGTCGGTATGACAACCAGGTGGTGATGCACGCGCCTTGTACCCGTGAGCAGCTTAGTGATGCGTTAAGCCTGTATGGGCCAGAGTATATGCCAGAAATCAGTATTGAATCATGGGCAGAAAGCGACAGCATCAACCAATACCTGGCAAGCCGGGGTTATCGCCTGGCATTTTACCATCAGTTTCTCTGGATGCCGGTTGAGCAGGTTAACACGGTACAAGACAGCCTGAACTCGATACAGGTTGAGCAATGGGGCGCAGACAGAGCGGATGACTTTCTGGCGCTGCTTGAAAGCTCAGGCTTAAAGTGTTCGCCGCAGGTTTGGCAAATCAAACGTTCATATTACTGTACGGATCAGTTCCGTTGTTTTGTGGCGTTGATAAATGGAAAACCGGCTGGCTGGGCCACTATGTTTATTGATGGACGAATCGCGACTCTGGCCAACGCATTTACTCAGCCACAGTACCGAGGGCAAGGCTGTCAGACTGCACTGCTGAATGCCCGGATCCAGGAAGCGAAAACTTTCGGAATTGAAATGCTGTTAACTGATGTCATTCAGGATTCGGTGAGCAGCAGAAACTGTATTTCAGCCGGGTTTAACACTCACTGCATAAAAAAGGTGTGGAACCCGGCATAACTTGTCGCGTGTTAAGTAGGACGACGGAACATGGAGGTCGAGGTGAATATGGACCATTTAGGAACTCTGATATTTTTCTGTGGCAAAATGGGGGCTGGCAAATCGACCAGCGCCAAGCGTATCGCGGTGGAAAGAGATGCGGTGCTGATTTCCGAAGATGAGTGGCTCTCTGCTCATTACCCCGATCAAATTCATACGTTTGATGATTACCTGACCTATTCAGCGACCATAAAGCCGTTTGTTAAACTGCTTGTTCAGCGTATTCTTCACACGGGTACCGATGTGGTAATGGATTTTCTAGGCAATACACCCGCTCAGAGAGCCTGGTACAAGCAGTTGTGTGCAGAAGTTGGTTGTGACCATCAGCTCTGGTACCTGGGTGTGTCAGACAAGAAGTGTCTGCTGCATATCGCTCATCGACGCACCGAGCAACCGCACCGGGCGCAGTTTGATACTGAAGAAGTGTTCCGTCATGTTAACCAGTATTTCCAGCCGCCATCATCCGGCGAGGGGTTAAACATACTATTAGTGTCTTAAATACCCGTGTTCGCAGCTTAAGCGACGACTATTTTGAACAGCACTAGAGAAAAAGGATTTTCATGAATCAACAACCAGCTATTCAGGACCAAATCCCCAACAACCATTGCTTTGGCTGCGGGCCGTGTAACCCCAATGGGTTGCAAATAAAAAGCTACTGGAGTGGCGAGAATGAGTCGGTGTGCACCTTTACACCTGCAGCGCACCACAGCGCCGGACCAGTCCAATTTTTGAATGGTGGTATTATTTCCACCGTTATCGACTGCCACTGTATCTGTACTGCCATAGCGAAAGGCTATCAGCTTTCAGGCCGCGAGATAGGCACCGGTGACATCGTCTGGTATGCGACCGGTACCCTGACCGTGCAATATCTCAAGCCCGTGCCGATTGATAAGGATGTGAGACTGCAAGCAACCATCAATGAGGTTGCCGATAACAAGATCACGCTAACCTGTGAGCTCTGGTCAGAAGGGGAGTTGTGCTGCACCAGCACGGTAGTGGCGGTAAAAGTCCCGAGTCATTGGTTAGACCGTACAGGTAAATAGTCTTCACGAACCGAACCAGAGTTAAAAGGAGCCGCCGGTTACTCGTTGTGATTGGGGCGCAGATAACCAAGCGGGCTGGTGCGAGCCAAAGGTGATAGAAATGACTTACGAGCAATGGGCGATAGTCGCAGATTGTTATACGCCGATACTGGCCGGTTTGAGTGCCTTTATTATCTACCGGCAGACAAAATTGGCACCAGGCTCGATACAAGGCGCGGTAATGCCGCTGTTTTTTACAATCTTGCTGGCTTATACCGTTATGCTAGTGGATGACTATATGCAGCTGTGGCCGTCATTTGGTGCCGATTTCAGTACCCACACCGCCATCGCACTGGTGTTTGTCATGCACTTAATTTTGAATCTTGGTAAGACAGGCTGGCTTGTCCTGGCCTCCCTGTTGGCGTATTGCCATTTGATGTATTTTCAGGGTTACCACAGCTATCTGGACATGGTGACCACGGCGGTATTTTTCTTACCTATGTTCTGGGCGATTTTCAAATATGTGGGCACGCCTGAACCACGAGGTTAGTGTCGATCGAATGAAAAGTGCTGAAACCCGCCCTTATTGATTTATGGAGCAATTATGGAAGTACTCTATCTACAACAAAACTCAGACTACAACAAAGTGATGGATGTGCTGTTACAACTGCGTCCAAGCTACAATCGCCAGTCGCTCTCTGAACAGGTTCAGAAACAAATTACCCAGGGTTATCAGGTGGTGTATGTGAAATCTGATCAGGATGTGTTGGCAGCGGCCGGATTCGTGGTGGGTGAAAAACTGGCCTGGGGTAAACATGTCTATATCGATGATCTGGTGACCAGTGAATCCAGCCGCTCTACTGGCGTAGGCGCTTTTCTCATCGACTGGTTTAAAGCTTACTGCCTGGAGCATAACTGTGAACAACTGCATCTGGATTCGGGAGTGCAGCGTTTCTCTGCTCACCGGTTTTACCTAAGCCATCGTTTTGATATCACCAGTCATCATTTCGCTTTGACCGAAATCAGCAGTAGTTAATTGGATACTAAGATTCGTGGAAGTAAGTGAGCGACAACAGGAGAGATACGCTATGTCCGGTATCACAAACTTACAGCAGCTATTGGCTGATTTACGCCCTCAACTGATGGACGGCGAATATGCGTTTTGCACGGTTATAGGCGATGTGGCCGACTATCTGCCGTTAAATCCATTGGCGACGTTTTATGAACGCGAAGGGTTAACGTTAATTGTGCCACTTCGCAATGCAGTTCAGGCGGGTATGACGGTTGAAACCAGCTACAGGCAGATTACTCTGACGGTACACTCCAGCCTGGAAGCGGTTGGGCTGACTGCTGCTGTGGCGTCAAAATTAGCTGAACGTCAGATCAGCGCTAATGTTGTCGCGGCCTATTATCATGACCACATTTTTGTACCAGCAGATAAAGCAGTGGCGGCTTTGGCTGCCTTGCAGGAACTGGGCTCTTCACACGCTGACTAACGGTTATTTTTAGTGAAAATCAGTGTGAAAAAAAAAAGGATAAAAGATGTTTAAAGTTGATATCGACCAACGCTTATCGCTGGCTTTAGTCGAGCCAGCGTTTGCAGCCAGCTATTTAGATATCGTTTTTGCGGAGCGTGACTACTTGGCAGAGTGGTTAGCCTGGCCACTATTTGCAGATAGCGAAGCGTTTTTTCTTACCTTTATCAATAAGTCGTTGCACGATTACGCCGATGGCAAGTCCATGACCTGTGCGATGGTGTACGACAATACCGTGGTGGGCAATATCAGCTTTAACAGCATCAACCCGGATCTGAAAAAAGTGGAAATCGGTTACTGGCTCAGCGCGCACTATCAGGGGCAGGGCATCGTGACCAAATCGGTCAGCAAGTTAATCGATATCGCCTTTGAACAGCTCGATATGGAAAAAGTGCAGATTTCTGCGGCCGTCGGTAATCAGCCCAGTCGACAGGTTTGTGAACGGTTGGGTTTTGAGCTAGAAGGCGTGATTAGTAACGCGGAATATCTCAACGGCCGAATCGTCGATCATGCCATCTATGGTTTAAAAAGAGACAAATGGCAGCAAGCCTAATAGAAAGCCAGCAAATATGCTGGCTTTGTTTTTTTGCTTCGGGCGAACGATGCAGCGTAATCAGTTAGCGACTTTAACCCGAATTTTGCTGTTGGCGAAGCTGGTCAGATTTAAAGCGGACAGAGCCGCTTTAGCCTGCGCTTCCTCTGGCATCTCGATAAAAGCAAAGCCTTTAGACAGGCCAGTCTCCTGATCCAAAACTAAGGTACATTCCTTAACATCGCCGTACTCTGAAAACAGCGTACGAATTTCATGTTCGGTAGTGGAACGGGCTAGGTTGCGAACTAAAAGTTTCATGATGATCCATTATGGAGGAAATAACGGGCTAATTGTGGCAGCAAATCAAACTGGTACCAAGTATTAGTTTTGTTTTGAGCCAAATAGAGTTTTGTTGTAGTGAGTCGCTTGCCGGGATTTGTGTTGCAATGACCGATACTGCTAGAGTGTGGCCAGTAGTCGTATCCGCATTGAGGTAACTGTGAATAAAATACAAAGTGACGGTCAGTACTTTGAGCAGACATTTGATAAGTGTCTGCTGGCATCGGAGATCATCAGTGGCACTGAGTTTGAAGAGTGTGAATTTAATGATTGTGACCTTTCATCAGCCACTTTCTCACGATGCAAGTTCCTAAATTGTTCGTTTAATCGTTGTAATCTGAGTTTGGTTAAGGTACCACATACGCGTTTTTTCGAAGTGGAATTTACTGACAGCAAACTGGTTGGGATCGACTGGACCGCGGGCTATTGGCCCTCTTTTCATCTTGATTCGGAGCTGAGTTTTACTCGCTGTATTCTAAATGACTGTTCTCTGTTTGGTCTGACCTTGAACGAGCTGAAACTCGATCAGTGTAAACTGCATGATGTCGATTTCAGAGAAGGGGATTTTTGCAATTCGACCATGACCTACTGCGATTTTACCAACAGCCTGTTTATGCGTACCAATCTGGAAAACGTCGATTTTACTGAATCACAAAATTTCACCCTGGATGTACTGTCAAACCGGGTATCTAATGCAAAGTTTTCCCGTTTCGAAGCCCTCAGTTTGTTGGAGAGCCTGGGTATTGAACTGGTTGAGTAGTATCTTCGTACCACCAGTGGCTATTACCTCAGCTTAATCAAAGCATGACCTAAAACTGACCTGGGCAAGTTCGCCGCCTTTTACACTGCGGGTTTTTGTTGCAATTTTAAAGCGGTGAACAGATTGAAGAAGTTTTTCTGGTTAGCATTAAGCCTGACGGTGCTTAGCGGTTGTCAATTAACCCGAGTGGAAGGAACGTTGGATGACATCGACATCCGAGCCAGTACCTCCGGTGGACATCATCATTCTCGTGGAGGCTTCTGCCCTCCTGGCCAGGCAAAGAAAGGCGCTTGCTGAGCTCGCCCGTCTTAAGATATCTTAACGGCTGAGATCTGGAAAACAGATGGCAATTACCACACGTGGGATTGCCATCTGTTCTTTTCGTATTAATGAACCTGGCGTTTTCAAGGAGGAACCATGGACAAATGTGGCCAGTGTCGTCATTTTACCCGTATGCGCAACCAGCGTAGAGATCTGTGTGGCGCTTGGGAGCAACCCACTCTGGCAACACGACAAGCGTGCGGATTTTTTATTGCAAAGAAGCCCGAACGAGAGCTTAAATCCACTCCAAATCTGTAAGCCATCAAATTCTCTGCCTGGGTTGTTTAAATTGCAATTTCCATATGGTCTGCTTTGCAAATTGCCAGCCCATCAACCATCTTTATAAACTGTAAAACAGGCCCAGCAACAGAATATTCTAGAGGATGACTACCATGGCTAAAAACAGAAGCCGACGTTTACGCAAAAAGCTCTATGTCGATGAATTTGCTGTATACGGATTTTCATTCAGTTGTCAGTTAAGTGTTGATAGTGACAAGCAGGTGGATAGCTTAATCGATGAGTTTGTCGATTTTATCGAACGCCGGGATTTAGTCATGGGTGGCGGTGCTGACCAGACGTCATTTGATGGATTCATCGTTCCTGAAGGACGATACGAATCGGCCAAGGAGGAAGACCGTCTGGCAGTTGATAACTGGCTTAGTCAGCGGCCGGAATGTTCCAATGTCGAAGTCAGTGCATTGACCGACGCCAACCAATCCTTCTAAGTGAACTTTTTCATCCTCTCTTTAGCCTGCTCAATTATGGTCCGAAGATCATACTGTTGGACAAAATATCTGTCTGTACTTGTATAACTGAATGATGTCATGGCAGTTTTTTCTAATCTGTAGCTACAATTAATATGCGATAAGCTACACTGTCATCAGGTGCAGATTAGGAGGGAACAGTATGTCATTAATCGCTTTTTTGATTATCGGTGCCATCGCCGGGTGGCTGGCGGGTAATTTAACTAAAGGTTCAGGGTTTGGTGTCATCGGCAATATCGCGATTGGTATTGTTGGCTCGTTTATTGGCGGCTTTGCATTTGGCTTGTTGGGTTTTTCATCTGGAAACTTCTTTGGATCTATTGTTACCGCAACGGTGGGCGCAGTGATCTTGCTGTATATTGTTCGCCTGGCCAAGTCTTAACCAAACGTCGCTAACTTAAGTGCGAACAGCAGGACACTGCCAATCGGGTGAGGTGATGGAACGACGGGCCGACATAGGAGCGGATTGGTTTAAGCAAGCGACAAGGTTGATTTTTAAAACGATGAGTTACACTAGGCAGTAGTGGGAGGCTTGAGGTGCAACTAGCCGGGGTAAGTTCAGCAATAATGACAATAGTCGCTGTAGCGGTAGCAGCAGGCTGCGTGCTGTATCTGCTGCTCAAACAACAAAAGCATTATACTGACCGGTCATTGTTATTGCGAAACCTGATGGTCGAACGGACTCAGTGGCGTAGACAGTTACGTTACGAAGTGGCTGAATTTTGCGCATTGGCATCCAGCTACTATTACAGTGTTTATGAGCAGGAAGAGGACTACACCAAAAAGGCGTTTGCCCACCACGTAAAACGCATGGACGAGCTGAGGGTAAGAGTCAGGCTGCGCTTGAACCCCAATGAAACAATCGACAGTAATGACACTAAGTTGATTCGTTCCATGGCCCGTGTGGTATTGCATTTTGAAACCCGTCAATACGACAACCTACACCGGGAATTGCTCCGTATAGAACGTTGTGCCCAGCGGATACTGAAATCAGAATGGGATAAGTCTAAGCGGGAAGCCCAAAGAGGTAAGATCGAGAGGCGCATTGGCACTATGGACTAGCCAGGGTTGATCAGCAAAGTTGCCATCGTAAACCAGCTTTTTAAAACGGGTTACCTTAAATAGCAATTATATAGACTAGGGAATCAGAATGTATCAGGGCAAATGCCATTGCGGAAATGTGACTGTCACCATTCCGCATCTGACTAAAACTGCGACTTCATGTAACTGCTCAATCTGTTACCGCTATGCAGCAATCTGGGGATATTTTACCGAGCGAGAAGTTAAGATCGAATGCGGTGAAACCGGGCTAAAAAGTTACTGTCATGGCGAACAGACGATGATCTTTCACCATTGTGCAAAATGTGGCTGCGTTACACATTACAGTTCGACCCAGTCAGGGCCAGATGCCCGTATAGCCGTTAACTACCGTATGTTTGACCGCGCGGTTGTACCGCAAATGCGCTTACGTCATTTTGATGGAGCAGACAGCTGGCGCTATCTCGATTAGCGGCCACCTCATCAGTGAGATGGCCAACCGAATCTACTTTAACTAGTCGCCGTTTGCTTAATTAACCAAGTAAACGTTCTGCTGCCAGGTTTTCATTCAGTACCACGGTCTGTGCCCGTTTGAAGAAGTTAAAATCTGTGGCGGTTGCGCTGGTGTAAGCACCCATCATGCGTGCGACAACCAGGTCACCATTTTCCAGTTTAGGCAGCATAATCTGCTCGGCCACCACATCGATACTGTCACAGGTTGGGCCAGCCAGTACGCTTGGGTACAATTGTGTATCCTGCCTCAGCGTTTCAATCGGGTAGTTGGCTTCATCAAACATTAATCCACTAAAACTGCCGTAAATACCATCATCCAGGTAGTACCAGGTATTACCATCCCGTTCAGCCTGACCCATCACCGACGCCACGCTCATAACGGACGGCGCGACGATAAAACGACCAGGTTCCGCCAGAACCTGCACGGTTTCTGGCAGGGTGGCGAGAGCCAGGTTAATCGGCTGACAAAATTCGCCAATTGGCATTACCGCCTGGTTGTAGCTGACCGGGAAACCGCCGCCAATATCCAGTGTGCTTAATGCAGGAAGTCCGGCACTGACCACCTCTTCCATCACCTGCTTGCAGACCATGATGGCATCGACATATTTTTGCGGGCTGCTGGTTTGTGAACCAACGTGGAAAGAGAGCCCTTTAATACGGATACCCAATTCCATCGCGCGGCGAATGATCTCCAGCGCCATAGACGGACTGCAGCCGAATTTTTTCGATAAGTCAGCAAATGCTTCGGCATTGCGAAAACTCAATCTGACCAGTATTTCAACGTCATCGCAGTACTGGCGGAATTTTTCCAGCTCGTTGAGGTTATCGACCACAAAGACATTACATCCGTACGCCAGAGCATCCCGGATATCGGCATCCCGCTTGATCGGGTGGGTGTGGATGGTACGGTCGGCGGGTACGCCTTCACTGGCCACTAGGTCCACCTCACCTGAAGTTGCCAAATCAAAACTGGCACCTTCCTGTAGCAGAGTGCGAACCACTGCCGGGTGTGGTAATGGTTTTAGGGCAAAGTGAAGCGTAACGTTGGGCAGAGCCTCGCTCAATGCGCGGTATTGCTGACGAACCACATCGCAATCGAGTAGCAGCAGAGGAGCCCCGTATTGAGCTACAGAAGTTTCAATCAGATGGGTTTCTTCAGTGGTAAGTGAAGAAGAAAATGCAAAAAGATCCAACGCCGATAATGCCATCGCAAGCCTCCAAAAAAGTAGCAAACTTTCCCTGCATTTTGGGGAAAGTTGAGCGTCAATAAGCGCGTAAATACGCAGTCAAAGTCACTCTTGGATAGTTGCTCTATCGCCTTGCCACAAAAACAGACTGTGATGTACTCGGATTGGCTATCATCAAGAAGCGTCGAGATAATAGAAGCAGTTTTCTGATTGTGCAATAAAAATTTTTTGCTTTTTTAATCGCCAAAATTCGCTTGCTTCTCAGACGCTTCAAGTTAAGTGGATACGGTATATCTGGGCCTTTAATTTATGCACAACTGCGCCTGTAATCGGTTGGATTCATTGACAGCATTTATCAGGCACAGGCATAGTGAAAACTTAGCTGGTATGAAAAAGAGAGCAAAATCACTATGATAAAACATGTTGGTGGTACCGAGATTCTGGTTAATCATCGTGCCAGTTGTCACTGCGGCGCGGTGGTGCTCGAGTTGCATCTTCCCAATGGCATCGAAAAACCCAGGCGCTGTGACTGTTCAATCTGCCGCCGGAAAGGGGCAATCGTCGCGTCAGTAAAACTGGATGGTATCCGCATTATTCAGGGTGAAGACGCACTGAAGCTATATCAGTTCAATACCAAGACGGCCAAACACTATTTTTGCTCGAACTGCGGTATTTATACCCATCATCAACGCCGTTCTGATCCGAGCGAGTACGGCTTTAACGTCGGTTGTCTGGACGGCGTCAATCCATTCGACCTGGGGCCAATCGAGACCAACGATGGAGTGAATCACCCGGCAGATCGGGCAACAGGCGGCGAATCAACTAGCGAGCGATAGCTTTATAAATTCTATCAATGTGTTATCCATATACGGGATAGTTTGGAGGTGGGTTATTTTTATCTGGATTGCTGTTTATGCCGCGGTGCTGGTCTGGTCAGCCATAGACCCGAAAGATTATTTCACCTGGTTTCTTGAAGTGGTACCGGCACTGATCGGCGCGCTGGTACTTGCATTGACCTATAAATCGTTTCGTCTGACTCCGCTGCTATATTGGCTAATTCTCATCCATTGCGTCATCCTGATGGTGGGTGGTCATTATACCTACGCCGAAGTGCCGCTGTTTGACACGTTGCGGGATTGGCTGGGCTCGGACAGAAACAACTACGATAAAGTGGGCCACTTCGCCCAGGGCTTTATCCCGGCCATGATTGCGCGTGAACTGGTTTTACGTAAGCAGATCATCAATGGCGCTGGCTGGCAATTTTTCTTTATTGTTTGCTTTTGTCTTGCGTTTAGCGCGTTTTACGAACTTATCGAGTGGTGGGTTGCCGTCGCTACTGGGGAAGGGGCTGAAGCATTTCTTGGCACTCAGGGCTACGTGTGGGATACCCAGTCTGATATGGCACTGGCATTAATTGGCGCGATAGCCGCATTGGCTACTCTGAGTAAAGTACATGATAAGCAGTTGCAGACCTTAGGTGGTTCTGCCGGCACTCCAATCGGGCGGGAGCATTGACGGGCAAAGTAATCCTGAGTGGCTACATTTTGGTGCCGGACGCTGAACGACACATAGTGGTGGCAGCACTGGCGCCGCATATTGAACTGACCCGGGCAGAAAAAGGCTGCCTGGTGTTTCAGGTTTCTCAAAACCAAGAAAACCGGCAACGATTCGATGTATATGAAGAATTCGTCGATCAAACCGCCTTTGACCTGCACCAAGAGAGAGTAAAACAATCATACTGGGGAAAGGTGACCAAAGGAGTGACGAGGCACTATCAGATTACCCGGCAATCTGATTGAGCCGACCGACTCTGAAGGTAAAATAACCGTAGCGCATCCAAGGAGAGAGTGATGGCCATCCATGGTGAATGTTTTTGCGGTCGCGTTAAATACAGAATTTTAGGCAATTTGAAACATGCCCGTTCCTGCCATTGTTCCCGATGCCGTAAACTTACCGGCGGACAGGCGTCGGTGTATGCAGAAGTCGACCCTACGCAGTTTGAGTGGCTGCAAGGCGAAGAGTTTTTAATCACTTATAGCGGTCAGCCGGGCTTTGGTCATCAGTTTTGTAGCCGTTGTGGTAGCATCTTGTGTGGTGTCTATCTGGGACAGGTCCACGGCGTGATGCTCGGTAGCGTTAACGGTGACCCGGACATCTATATCGATTATCACATTTACGTTGGATCCAAAGCCAGTTGGGAAAAAATCCCGGCAGGAGTCAGGACCTATCTGGAAGGCGTTACCCACTCAAAATAGCTCCGTACCAGCCTGGTTGGTGGTACTTATGAAGACGATACTCAATCAAGACTAAGTGAGGTGTACAATGACACAAGATCGCTTACACGCTTGTCATGGTATGTGGCACTTGATACCTGAGCTTTGTTTTTATGAGTCAGGCGAGGCGCCGAAAAGTTGTGTCTACAATATTTCCATCGCAGAAGGGTATGCCAATTTCACGCTAAGCTGGGTGCAGCAGGATGGAATGGAGTTTGAAATAGAATTTGGTGGTATGGCGGACTCTATCGCCAGAGACGTGGATGCGCCGCCTGGCGCTCAAGCCAGCTACACCATTATTGATGGCCAGACACTGGATAGTTCGATGCTTATTCAAGGCAAGGAAGTCGCCTATGCCCGCCGTCGGGTGTCCGATGACGGCCAATTAATGGCGGTGCTGCAGGTCAATCACAGCGCAGACGGTGTGCAGCGGCGCATTACCCAGGTCTACCGTCGGGCGGACTGATCCGGATTCATATCTGCAGTGCAAAGCTCCACGGCCTAAAGTGATACCTTTCCTAACATGATATAGTAATTACCAATTTATCATTGCATTCAGGGAAGGCCTACATGACCTATCAAACGGTTTTAGTTACCGGTGCCACCAAGGGTATCGGTCGTGCACTTGTTATCCATTTATGTCAGCGTGGTTATCGTGTCTTTGCATCAGGGCGCGACAGCGAAGCTCTGGAACAGTTAAAAATGGAAACCGGTTGTGCCGGGCAAAGCTTTGATCTTAGCCGGCCAGAACAGGTACTCAAACTTTACCAGCAGGCGAGACAAGAATTGGGCCAGATTGATGTCCTGGTTAACAACGCTGGGATGAATTCACGTAAATGTGCCGTGGCTGATACCACGCTGGAAGAATTCGAGCTTCAGTATGCCGTTAACCTGCGTGCGCCTTATTTACTCTGTAGGGAAGCAGTGAGAGAGATGCAGGCGCGTCAGCAGGGATACATCATTAATGTTATTAGCACGGTAGCAAAAAGAAGCAGCGAAACCATGGGTGTTTATACCGCCATGAAGCAAGGGTTGGCCGGGCTGAATAATGTGCTGGTCAAAGAAGCGCAGCCGCATGGCATTAAAGTGACCGGAGTTTATCCTGGCGGCACCAATACGACATTCCGCGCTCAGGAACGCCCTCAGTACATGAGTCCTGAAAGTGTTGCCGTGATGATTGGTCAATTACTGACTAACCCTCAGGATGTGGTCGTTCATGATCTCACTTTCAGACCTATGGTAGAGCTGGAGTAATGGCGGTTATGGTTTTGAGCGGGTGGCTGCGTACGCCGCAGGTGACTTTATGCAAATGGTGCAATATAGTGAGTAAGCAAATATGATTAGCGGTTTCCATCATATTCAGATTTCTATCCCGATTGGTTCAGAGACTACCGCCAGGAATTTTTATGCCGGAACCTTGCGGCTGACTGAAATCGAAAAGCCCGAATATCTGCGCAAAAATGGTGGCTTGTGGTTTGAAGTGGGAAGTTTGCAGCTGCATCTGGGCTGTGAAAATAACAAGCACCGGGCTAGCACCAAGGCACATGTAGCCTATCAGGTGACAGATTTGGCCTATTGGCGAAATCGCCTGGATGAGCAGGGAGTGGCGATTGCAGAGTTGGTGGCGATTGAAGGCATGGACAGGTTTGAAGTCCGTGATCCTTTTGGGAACAGAATTGAACTGCTACAGATAAAAAAACGCGCTACCTGATATAAGAGACAGGTAGCCGGGAAAATTGACATGGAGGTCAATAATGACGATAGAAACATGGATGTATTACGCGCTGGCTATTCTGGTTTTAACCGCCTCACCAGGGCCAAGTTCTCTCTTGTGTATGACTAAAGGCGTCACCGGTAATATGTCTTCAGCGATAATGACGGCACTGGGAAGCCTGACGGCGATAACTACTATATTAACGCTCTCCTTTACCGGTCTGGGTGTGCTTATCGCCTCGTCAGAGTGGTTGTTTAACATGGTGAAATGGATTGGCGCAGCCTATTTGGTTTATCTCGGTTATAAGGCTATCACCTCGCCACAACAGGACTATCAGCTGACATCCCAACCTTCTGCTTCCGGAAGCTACCGATCTAACTATCTCAGTGGCTTTATCGTCGGGGCCAGCAATCCTAAAGCGATCATCTTTTTTACCGCGCTTTTCCCGCAATTCATTGATCCTTCAGCTTCCTTGTGGGGGCAGTATGTCGTGTTTGCGCTAACCTTTATGGTACTTGAATTATCCTGGCTACTGTTTTACGGCTACCTTGGCAGTCGTTCATCGCAGTGGATTATGGCCAAGGGTAGGGCGAAACTGTTTAACCGTCTTTCTGGCGGTGTTTTCATCGGTGCAGGAGCACTTCTTTCATCGGCAAGCAGAAGTTAAGCCCTGGGGCGAATATTACCCGAGACGATCAAAAAGGAGCTGCCGATGAATATTGCCATTTTTCTGTACGATGATGCCGAAGTGCTGGATTTTGCCGGCCCTTTCGAAGTGTTTAATACCGCAAAACGCCTTGCGAGACCAGACTGGAACGTGTTCTTGATTGCCGAAAACAGCGAGCTGATTACTGCTCGCGGCGGTATGCTGGTTCAGCCTCATTACAGCATCAATTCACATCCTCCGATAGATGTACTACTGGTCGCGGGTGGCGTCCATCAGCCGCAAATGGGCAATCAATCCGTTTTAGACTGGATAAGCCAGGTGGCAGAGAGTGCACACAAGGTGGCGTCAGTGTGCACCGGGGCCTTTTTACTGGCCCAGGCGGGGTTGTTGGACGGTTTAAATGTCACTACCCATTGGGAAGATATCGCTGAACTGCAGGGGACCTTTCCGTCACTTAAAGTGATCAGCCAACGCAAGTGGGTGGACCAGGGCAAATTTATCACTTCCGGCGGCATTTCTGCGGGGATGGACATGAGCCTTCATCTGGTGTCGCAACTCGCCAGTCTCGAACTGGCCAGCCTCACGGCAACTCAGATGGAATATCGCTGGTCAAACATCCTACCGTAATGACAAAACTTCCCGCTGATAACCTTTCCCATGATTTAGTGGTCAGACTGGAGCAGAACTATACTTCTCAGCATCGATCCAAATGGTGCCGTACTGTTTGGGCGACACACAGGGAGGTGCACGATGGCGGTTATACTTTTTGTCAGAATAGAAACCGGCTTAGAACTGCCAGAACCTGAGCGACGGTTACAGGAACGTAAGCCGTCGTTTAATCAGGTGCCTGGCTTGATCCAGAAAATCTACGGTCATGATCCGGTCAGCGGGGGTGCCTGTGGCATCTATTTTTTCGCCGATCAACCATCGCTGGAAGCGTTCAGAGACAGTGAACTGGCCCGAACCATTCCCTCGGCCTATGAGGCTACCGACGTCAGGCGGGAAGTGTACCAGTTCCTCTATCCTTTATATGAAGATAAAGGCCCGCTTAGTTAGCCATCTGGTACACGGGAGTTGATTTGAGAGTGATGGCAGCAATAAGTGGTAACCAAAACCTGCCTGGATAAAGTGAACCGGTTTCAATCAGGTTCTGTGACGATTATTTGAGCCATTGCACTGATTCGGGTCTACAACGAAGTTATATTCACTTGGTGGCATATTTTAAGGATTCTATTATGAGAAAACTTGTCATCGAAACGTCAAACCTGGAGACCGGCCAGTTAACCGATAGTGTATCCATTCCGTTAGTACTAGTAAAAGCTATAGTACGGATAATTCCGCGCCAGTGGGCATCAAGGTTTGACGAGGGCGGTGAGCAGTTGCAGCAGTTGATGGATGCTGTCAGCGGCACAATTAACACCGGCGTGGTCCTTGATCTCGCTGATTATGCCGAAAATGAACGCTTGGTGATCCGTGTTATTGATGGTGCGCCAGAGGCGCTGTCAAACGACTCTAGCGCTCTTTAGCAAACACTATTGCAACCGCTTTACTATTAATAATATCCAGAACAGGAGGCCCTATGGCTCAAGAAAACTCTGATAATCAACGCGAAGTGACGGTAGTTGATATTCGAATGCCATTTTGGTCAATGGTGGTTTTTTTAGTCAAACTCGCAATAGCATCAATCCCGGCGATGATCATTCTCAGTTTTATCTTTATGATTCTGACGATGTTGTTTGGCGGTCTAGGGGGAATGTTTCACGGTGTGGGGATGGGGCGGTATTAGTTGTAGTAGCAACGGTATGGCAGTGATGATGGTAAAAAAACGGAAGCATGACGCTTCCGTTCTGTTTTTAAATGCCGTTTTTCCAATTTAATCTACTACAGGTGCTCAAGAATCACTTCGGCTTTACTGACTTCAAACTGTTGCGGGGCTTCAACGTTCAGCAGTGATACCACACCATCGTCGACAATCATGGCGTAACGCTGTGAGCGTATTCCACCGAACCCTGCGGTATCCATTTCCAGACCAAGCGCTTTAGCAAAACTGCCGTCGCCATCCGCCAGCATACGAATTTCATTCGCATTTTGCGCTTCGCCCCAGGCATGCATAACAAACGCGTCATTAACGGCAATACAGGCGATCATATCAACGCCTTTGGCTTTCAGTTGGTCTGCCAGGGCGACGTAACCTGGAAGGTGAGCTTCCGAGCATGTCGGCGTGAATGCCCCTGGTACAGCAAAAAGTACCACTTTCTTGCCGGCAAAGAGTTCGGAAACCTGGTGGTTAGTCATGCCATCATTGGTCAGTTCGCTAATGGTTGCATTAGGAAGAGGTTGGCCTTGTTCGATCATTTTCATTTCCTTAATTAGATGAACGCTCTCCAAGTCTAGTACCAAACTGACCGGTTAAACACCATCAATAATTGTGGATATAACTTCTGGGCTGATTTATGCAGATACTGCTGATAAGGCAAGATAAGTACCAGAGTTGTGACAGACAAAATGAGCGGTAAGTGTTGAATCGGCAATAAAAAAGGCATCCCAAAACTGCGGGATGCCTTTAGTGAGTTACTCCCTGGAGCCGACTGGGATCATGATGTGGACATACGGCGTACCTTTCCACATCACATACGGACCGCCATAGCTGGGATCGGTTGGTAAACTGTCCAGCAATGCCGCGTCCGGTGTGATAATCATCAGGTGAGGTCCTTCTCTAACCCATTGGTTATCGTCGGTTGGTTCTTTGGCGTACGGGTCGATATTACTGGCACCTGAGTCACCTGCAAGCATATAGGAGATTCCAATTGCCTTGGCTTGGAAAGGTTTGTTATTGGTCCAGGCGTCAGCCCATTCCATCCATGGGCCGTCCATACACATGGGGGCTTTACCGGACAATTGTGCCGGGGTTGGGAAGCAGGTGTAATTGCTATCACCTTCTTGCAATACATTGCCTTCCCAGTCCATTACGGTGACTTTGTCTCTAAGTGTCGGGGGAGCCGCGCTAAGCGCGTCTTCGAGCAGGGGGTTCATATGTTGATCAGCGCCTGCAGCTGGTAGGTAAAATAGTCCTATCATTAGCGCAGGCAACATATAAGAGTGTTTTCTCATCGTTATTTTCCTCTAATTGCACTAATCCAGGTGGGTTAGCAACTTTTAGTATAGGGCTCGATTGCGTATAGATGTCTGTATATTTGTATTGTGAATAAGAATCAAACTGGTTAATTTGAATGCATCTGCTGGTGTTATAGTCAGAAAATGCTGCACACTAACTTAATGCTACAATGGAGTCGATCTTGCAGTTAATACCTTTTGAAGAGAACAATGCACCTGAGATCGTGTCCTGGTTCGACAGTGAGCATGAAGCAATGATGTGGGGTGGGCGGGCACTCGGTTGGCCACTGACAGCTCAGGCATTGTGTGAAAGAACGCGTCGGCAAGACTTGCGCTGCTATGTGTTAACGCATCAGCAACAGTTGTTGGGGTTTATTGAGCTCAAAGCCATCAGTGCAGATGAATATCGGTTATGTCGGGTGGTGGTAGCAAAACAATCACGTGGTCAGGGCTACGGCAAGACCTTGGTTAGCAATGCGCTGGATATATTGCGCCAGCAAGTTAAGGTGAAGCGCGTTACCTTGGCGGTATATCAGGCCAACCCTGCCGCACTCAATTGTTATTTGGCGCTGGGGTTTTACATCACTGATCAGGGGCCTAAATTTAAACGCTATAAAGGTAAAAACTGGTGGCTGCATCAAATGGAAATAGCAATGTAACCAGGTTGCGGATATTGTTTCGACCAGGATCAGCTTCCTAAGCGAAAGTTTACATTTGACGCATTGCTCAGGTTCTTAGACTAATATCACATTAATGCATCTTACTTGCTCAAATAGCAAACTGATCTAAATTCAAGTTTCCTCTTTCAACAGCAAATGGTCCTGTTGAAAGACCCAGCGGAAAGTTGAGCAAAAAGAAGCAGATACCATAGTGTTTAATCTTTGGACCTATCGACAATACAATCGGTAGGTAAGGAAAATCAAACATGAAAGCCATGCTAATGATTATGGCGGCTATGCTTGTTAGCCCTTTTGCAGTTACCGCAGAGCTGGAGGTTGCCGGCGTCATGACAGGACAGGGCGGTTCAAATGTGTGCCTGTACCAAGAAAAAGGCAGTGACACCATTGTTTATGCTCTCTATTCAAATGAACCTTGTCCTAAATATGTAGGCAGCAAGTAACACCTTGATCAATACCAAACCTGAATTGCAATGCAATTTGAAGGCGAAAGCGGTAATGCTGCTTTCGCCTTTTATTTTGTGGGCAATTTGTCATCTTTTTATAGACTCCGAAAATATCAAATAGGCGATTGACCCTAATAATGCATGCCGATTTACTATGACTTTCTTGCATAAGTGGTTGTTGTATCAAGAAGTTGAATATTTTTTGCACACCTGTAACCGAACAAAGCTACGCTCATTTATATCTTGGCAACTCTATATCTTGGTAACTGTGTCCGGAGACAAAAATGGAAATTACAGTAGAAGCGTACGTTAATGCACCCGTTGAATTAGCCTGGAAGGCGTGGACGACACCAGAGCACATTACTTGCTGGAACTTTGCTGACCCTTCCTGGTGTTGCCCCAGAGCCAGCCTTGCTCTTGAGCCTGGCGGCAAGTTTAGTTATCGAATGGAAGCGAAAGATGGATCAGTAGGCTTTGACTTGGATGGTGAGTTTGTCGCCATGGAGCCAAATGCGTTACTTGAGCTACGGCTGTCTGATGGTCGTCCGGTCACAGTAACATTTATTGAAACTGACCAGGGTACGCTGGTGACGGAACGGTTCACAGCAGAGTCGGAATTTAGCATTGAGCAACAGCGTGACGGGTGGCAGAGCATTTTAAACCAGTTCAAATCCCATGTTGAATCACTCAATGCTTAATAAGGATTAAGAGGAAAGAATGAACTACATTTATGTCGCGCAAAGTCTGGATGGTTATATCGCCGGACCAAACGGAGAACTGGAGTGGCTCAGTGAAGTCGATAATCCGCAGCAGAGTGATTTTGGTTTTGCCCACTTTATCAGCTCTATAGATGCACTTGTCATGGGACGCAATACGTTTGAAAAAGTAATGTCATTCGAACAATGGCCCTATACCAAACCTGTTTTTGTCGTGAGTAACCGTCCATTTCATCTACCGCAATCGCTAGAAGGTAGAGTGGAATTTATTCGTGGTGAACCTGACCAGCTAGTCAAGCAACTGAATCACCT
>NZ_JBNKVP010000035.1:0-36185 GCF_050299255.1 Vibrio sp. | reverse complement strand
ACAGTAGGTGCTGGTGTTGTTGCTAAGATCTTCGACTAATTCATAGCGAATTAGACGGATGCTATCGGAAAATCTTGAATTAGATTTGACGAACCAGTAGCAAAAAGGGCATCATTTGATGCCCTTTTTCTGCACTCAACATAATTTTTGCTGTTTTCTTGTCCAGAAGTTGCTTGAGTGCGGAGCAAGATTAAGCAAACGGGCTTAATCTTATTAAGAGTACGCTGATTTTTTCAGCGATTTGGAGTTTGTCCTGCAACAGCGGGGTTGTTGTCGTCTATATTAAGACTTGAAACAGGTTGGTTTTATGAAAGCAAATAATGCTGAAACTCCTGATAGCTCAAATGCAGCAGATACGTTCAAGTGGATCGTCGCTTTCGTATTGGCAGCTGCCGCTGTTGTGGGTAATTACCTGTATGGTGAAATGTCTGTAGTGATTCGCGCTGCAGGTGTTGTTGTTCTTATTGCAGCTGCTCTAGGCGTTGCAGCAACAACGACTAAAGGTAAAGCAGCGATCAGTTTTGCAAAAGAATCGCGTATGGAAGTACGTAAAGTTGTTTGGCCTACTCGCCAAGAAACCATGCAAACAACACTGATCGTTTTAGCTGTAAGTATTGTAATGGCTCTAGCGCTATGGGGTATTGACGGAATTATGGTTCGTCTAGTAGCTCTAGCGACTGGGGTATAGAGGGTTTTAATTCATGAGTGAAGCTCCAAAAAAACGCTGGTATGTGGTTCAAGCCTTCTCTGGATTTGAAGGTCGTGTAGCTCAATCTCTGCGCGAGCATATCAAAATGCACGGCATGGAAGAGCTATTCGGTGAAGTACTAGTTCCTACTGAAGAAGTAGTAGAAATGCGCGCGGGTCAGCGCCGCAAATCTGAGCGTAAGTTCTTCCCAGGTTACGTCCTTGTTCAGATGATTATGAACGATGAATCATGGCACCTTGTACGCAGTGTGCCGCGTGTCATGGGCTTCATTGGTGGTACCTCGGACCGTCCTGCTCCTATCACAGATAAAGAAGCTGACGCGATTCTTAACCGTCTTGAGAAAGCGAGCGAAGCGCCACGTCCTCGTACTATGTACGAAGCGGGTGAAGTGGTACGTGTTAATGAAGGTCCATTTGCTGACTTCAACGGTACTGTTGAAGAAGTGGATTATGAGAAGAGCCGCCTGAAAGTGTCTGTATCGATCTTTGGTCGTGCAACACCAGTTGAGCTTGAATTTGGTCAGGTTGAAAAACTAGACTAAGACTCTTAATTTAAAGAGTATAAAAAATCACCTTTTTAGGGTTGTATAAGGCGCGAATTATTACTATAATTTCGCGCCTTTTTACTTCTAGTGAAGTAAAAAGTATCTTACACAAACGGGGAGCTGATCTGTGATTAGCGCTAGTACCCAAATTTAGGAATTATCATGGCTAAGAAAGTTGAAGCTTACATCAAGCTACAAGTTGCTGCTGGTATGGCTAACCCTAGTCCACCAGTAGGTCCTGCACTAGGTCAACACGGTGTTAACATCATGGAATTCTGTAAAGCGTTCAACGCGAAAACAGAATCTATCGAGAAAGGTCTACCGACTCCAGTAGTTATTACTGTTTACAACGACCGTTCTTTCACGTTCGTAACTAAGACTCCACCTGCTGCTGTTCTACTTAAGAAAGCTGCTGGTATTAAATCTGGTAGCGGTCGTCCAAACACTGAAAAAGTTGGTACTGTAACTGACGCTCAAATCCAAGAAATCGCAGAAACTTAAGCTGCTGATATGACTGGTGCTGACATCGAAGCGATGAAACGCTCAATCGCTGGTACTGCTCGTTCAATGGGCCTAGTGGTAGAGGGTTAAGATCATGGCAAAACTAACTAAGCGCATGCGCGTAATCCGCGAAAAAGTTGACGTAACTAAAGAATACGAAATCAACGAAGCTGTTGCTCTTCTTCAAGAACTAGCGACTGCTAAATTCGTTGAGTCTGTTGACGTTGCTGTTAACCTTGGCATCGATGCTCGTAAATCTGACCAGAACGTACGTGGTGCAACTGTACTACCTCACGGTACTGGCCGCGAAATCCGCGTTGCAGTGTTCACTCAAGGTGCAAACGCTGAAGCAGCTAAAGAAGCTGGCGCAGACATCGTTGGTATGGAAGATCTTGCTGAGCAAGTGAAGAAAGGCGAAATGAACTTTGACGTAGTTGTTGCTTCTCCAGATGCAATGCGCGTTGTAGGTCAACTAGGTACTATCCTAGGTCCTCGCGGTCTAATGCCAAACCCTAAAGTTGGTACTGTAACTCCTAACGTTGCTGAAGCTGTTAAGAACGCTAAAGCTGGTCAGGTTCGTTACCGTAACGACAAAAACGGCATCATCCACACTACTATCGGTAAAGCTAACTTCTCTGCAGAGCAGATCAAAGAGAACCTAGAGTCTCTTCTAATCGCTCTTAAGAAAGCTAAGCCATCTTCAGCGAAAGGTACTTTCCTGAAGAAAGTAAGCATCTCTACTACTATGGGTGCTGGTGTTGCTGTTGATCAGGCTAGCCTGAACACTCAAGCATAATTTATTTGCTTAGGTGCAAAATTAGTGTATAATTTTGCGCCTAATATTTGTGGTTGGGGCTGAACTTTGGTTCTTTGAACTGTCTCCTAGTTCGAATTGAATTAAGACCCAGTCTCCGTCCAAGACCGTAGGTGTTTGCTAATTAGTAAACTTAATTACCCTACGTAGATGGTGCCCGAACTGACAGAAAGCTCTATTTTAATAGTTAACTTTCTTCTGGGAATGCACCTCAATAGCTCTCACTGTCGTGATGATAGTGAGTGGTGTAACGACAACCAGGAGTAAATCCAAGATGGCTTTAAACCTTCAAGACAAAAAAGCAATTGTTGCTGAAGTCAACGAAGCTGCCAGTGGTGCACTTTCTGCAGTTGTAGCTGATTCTCGTGGCGTTGAAGTTGGCGCAATGACTTCTCTACGTAAACAAGCTCGTGAAGCTGGCGTTTACATGAAAGTCGTGCGTAACACTCTAGCACGTCGTGCGGTTCAGGGTACAGACTACGAATGTCTAACTGAGACATTCACTGGTCCTACTCTAATCGCGTTCTCTAACGAGCACCCAGGTGCTGCAGCGCGTCTTTTCAAAGACTTCGCTAAAGAGAACAAAGACTTCGAGATCAAAGCTGCTGCATTTGAAGGCGCGCTAACTGACGCTGAAGTACTAGCGACACTACCAACTTACGACGAAGCAATCGCACGCCTAATGATGTGCATGAAAGAAGCTTCTGCTGGCAAGCTGGTACGTACCTTCGCTGCTATCCGCGATCAAAAAGAAGAAGCAGCGGCGTAAGCCTTGCTTTTTACTGGTTGCTTAATAAACTTATTGTTGACTTAAAAGAGAATTGTTATGTCTATTACTAACGAGCAAATCCTAGACGCAGTTGCAGAAATGTCTGTAATGGAAGTTGTTGAACTGATTGAAGCAATGGAAGAGAAATTCGGTGTTTCTGCTGCTGCTGCTGTTGTAGCTGGCGGCGCTGCTGCAGGCGAAGCTGCTGCTGAGCAAACTGAATTCGACGTAATCCTGACTGCTGCTGGCGGTAACAAAGTTGCTGTTATCAAAGCAGTACGTGGCGCAACTGGTCTGGGTCTGAAAGAAGCTAAAGCTCTAGTTGACGGCGCTCCAGCACCTCTGAAAGAAGGTATTGAGAAAGCCGAAGCTGAAGCTCTGAAAGCTCAACTAGAAGAAGCTGGTGCTACTGTTGAGATCAAGTAATTATTGCTTAATCTCTTAGCCGAATGGCTAATGGCTGGTGGTTTATTGACCACCGGCCTTTTTGCGCTGTAGGGTACAGGCGAATTTTCCCGCTGTTTAAGCGCCTCTATCCATGCAAAAAAGCATCTTTTTCATATGAGAATGATGTCACTACAGTAAACAGTTGTTAGTCACTGTCCCACCCCTGTAAGGCGGACAGTTTGGGTCACTTATCAGCGAGCTGAGGAACCCCATGGTTTACTCTTATACCGAGAAAAAGCGCATCCGTAAGGACTTTGGTACTCGTCCACAAGTGTTGGACATTCCATACCTGCTATCGATCCAGCTCGATTCGTTCGACAAATTCATCGAACAGGATCCTGAAGGACAATACGGTCTTGAGGCTGCTTTCCGTTCTGTATTCCCGATTCAAAGCTACAACGGCAACTCCGAGCTGCAATACGTTAGCTACCGTCTTGGTGAGCCAGTTTTTGACGTGAAAGAATGTCAAATCCGCGGTGTTACTTATTCAAAACCCCTGCGCGTAAAACTGCGCCTGGTGATTTTTGATAAAGATGCACCAGCAGGTACCGTTAAAGACATTAAAGAACAAGAAGTCTACATGGGTGAAATTCCACTCATGACTGAGAATGGTACCTTCGTAATCAATGGTACCGAGAGGGTTATCGTATCCCAGCTGCACAGAAGCCCAGGTGTGTTCTTCGACAGCGATAAGGGTAAAACTCACTCATCAGGTAAAGTTCTCTATAACGCACGTGTAATTCCTTACCGTGGTTCTTGGCTGGACTTCGAATTCGATCCGAAAGACAACCTGTACGTTCGAATTGACCGTCGCCGTAAACTGCCGGCTTCTATCATTCTTCGCGCGCTGGGTAAGACCACTGAAGAAATCCTGGATCTGTTCTTTGAAAAAGTGAACTTCCAGGTGAAAGATCAGACACTGATGATGGAATTAGTGCCTGAGCGTCTGCGTGGCGAAACTGCTTCTTTTGATATTGAAGCAGATGGCACCGTGTACGTTGAAAAAGGTCGCCGTGTGACTGCACGTCACATCCGTCAACTGGAAAAAGATGGTATTGACCATATCGAAGTTCCGGTTGAATACATTGTTGGCAAAGTTGCTTCTAAAGACTATGTCAACGAAGCGACCGGTGAGATCATTGTTGCTGCTAACCAGGAAATCAGCCTGGAAGCGTTGGCGAACCTGTCTCAGGCTGGCCACAAAGCACTGGAAACTCTGTTTACCAACGATCTGGACCACGGTCCATTTATGTCGGAAACGGTTCGCATCGACAGCACTGTCGATCGCATCACCGCGCTGGTAGAAATCTACCGCATGATGCGCCCTGGTGAGCCACCAACAAAAGAAGCAGCCGAAGCGCTGTTCGAAAGCCTGTTCTTCTCTGAAGAGCGTTACGATCTGTCGACTGTTGGCCGGATGAAGTTCAACAGCTCTATCGGTCGTGCAGATGCTCTGGAGCAAGGCACACTTGATGAAACCGACATCATCGAAGTGATGAAAAAGCTGATCGCTATCCGAAACGGTATTGGCGAAGTGGACGATATCGACCACTTGGGCAACCGTCGTATCCGTAGCGTTGGCGAAATGGCTGAAAACCAATTCCGTGTTGGTCTGGTACGTGTTGAACGCGCTGTGAAAGAACGCCTGAGCCTGGGTGATCTGGACAACGTGATGCCACAAGACCTGATCAATGCCAAACCGATCTCTGCAGCCGTTAAAGAATTCTTTGGTTCTTCTCAGTTGTCGCAGTTCATGGACCAAAACAACCCGCTGTCAGAAGTTACCCACAAACGCCGTATTTCAGCGTTGGGTCCTGGCGGTCTGACTCGTGAGCGTGCAGGCTTTGAAGTACGTGACGTACACGTAACTCACTATGGTCGTCTATGTCCTATCGAGACACCTGAAGGTCCAAACATCGGTCTGATCAACTCGCTGTCAGCGTTTGCCCGCTGTAACGAGTATGGCTTCCTGGAAACCCCATACCGTCGCGTTGTTGATGGTGTGGTAACGGATGACGTTGATTACCTGTCTGCAATTGAAGAAGGTCAATTCGTTATCGCTCAGGCCAACACGGTTCTGAACGAAGACGGTACCTTCCGCGACGAGCTGATCACGGCCCGTCAGAAAGGTGAATCGGGTCTGCACCCACGTGAACACGTGAGCTATATGGACGTTGCAACCAACCAGGTTGTATCGATCGCAGCGTCACTGATCCCGTTCCTGGAACACGATGATGCGAACCGTGCCTTGATGGGTGCGAACATGCAACGTCAGGCTGTACCGACACTGAAGGCAGACAAGCCTCTGGTTGGTACCGGTATCGAACGTAATATCGCGGTAGACTCAGGCGTAACTGCAGTAGCGAAACGTGGCGGTGTTATCCAGTCTGTGGACGCATCTCGTATCGTTGTAAAAGTGAACGAAGAAGAGTTGATCCCAGGCGAAGCCGGTATCGATATCTACAACCTGACCAAGTACACCCGTTCGAACCAGAACACCTGTATCAACCAGCGTCCATGTGTGATGCCGGGTGAACCGGTACTGCGCGGTGACGTGCTGGCTGACGGTCCTTCAACGGATCTGGGTGAGCTGGCTCTGGGTCAGAACATGCGTATCGCGTTCATGCCTTGGAACGGTTACAACTTTGAGGACTCGATCCTGGTTTCTGAGCGTGTTGTTCAGGAAGACCGTTTCACCACTATCCACATTCAAGAACTGTCTTGTGTGGCGCGTGATACTAAGCTGGGTTCTGAAGAGATCACTGCTGATATCCCGAACGTGGGTGAATCTGCCCTGTCCAAACTGGACGAGTCAGGTATCGTCTACATCGGTGCTGAAGTGAAAGGCGGCGACATTCTGGTTGGTAAAGTAACGCCAAAAGGTGAAACTCAGCTGACACCGGAAGAGAAACTGCTGCGTGCCATCTTCGGTGAAAAAGCGTCTGACGTTAAAGATACTTCGCTGCGTGTACCGAACTCTGTGTCTGGTACCATCATCGACGTCCAGGTATTTACCCGTGACGGCGTAGAAAAAGACAAGCGCGCGCTCGAAATCGAGCAGATGCAGCTGAAGGAAGCGAAGAAAGACCTGACCGAAGAGTTCCAGATCCTGGAAGGCGGCCTGCTGGCACGTGTACGTGCTGTGCTGCTGGAAGGCGGTTACTCTGAAGCTAAGCTGGACGGTATCGAGCGTAAGAAATGGCTTGAACAGACTCTGGAAGACGATGCTCTGCAAACTCAGCTGGAACAGCTGGCAGAACAGTACGACGAGCTGAAAGCCGATTTCGATAAGAAGTTCGAAACCAAGCGTCGCAAGATCACTCAAGGCGATGATCTGGCCCCTGGCGTACTGAAGATCGTTAAAGTTTACCTGGCGGTGAAACGTCGTATCCAGCCTGGTGATAAGATGGCCGGTCGTCACGGTAACAAGGGTGTAATCTCGAAGATCAACCCTGTTGAAGACATGCCATACGATGAAAACGGTCAGCCGGTCGACATCGTACTGAACCCGCTGGGTGTACCTTCGCGTATGAACATCGGTCAGATCCTGGAAGTACACTTAGGTCTGGCAGCGAAAGGTATCGGCGACAAGATCAACCAGATGGTGAAAGAGCAGCAAGAACTGGCGAAATTCCGTGAGTTCCTGCAGAAAGTCTACGATTTGGGCGAAACTCGTCAGAAAGTGGATATTGCCAGCCTGTCTGATGATCAAGTTCGTACGCTGATCAACAACCTGCGTGGTGGTCTGCCGATTGCGACACCAGTATTCGATGGTGCAAATGAAACATCAATTAAAGAGCTGTTGAAATTGGGTGGCTTGCCAGAATCTGGCCAGCTGACTCTGTTCGACGGTCGCACAGGTGATGCGTTTGAGCGTCCGGTAACCGTAGGTTACATGTACATGCTGAAACTGAACCACTTGGTTGATGACAAGATGCACGCTCGTTCAACCGGTTCTTACAGCCTGGTAACTCAGCAGCCACTTGGTGGTAAAGCTCAGTTCGGTGGCCAGCGTTTCGGTGAGATGGAAGTTTGGGCACTGGAAGCATACGGTGCGGCTTACACTCTACAAGAAATGCTGACGGTGAAATCGGATGACGTGAACGGCCGTACGAAGATGTATAAGAACATCGTCGACGGAAATCACAGCATGGAACCTGGTATGCCAGAATCGTTCAACGTACTGTTGAAAGAGATTCGCTCACTGGGTATCAACATCGAGCTAGAAGACGAAGAGTAATCCCACGGGATTATCTGGTAGAAAGGCGCTCGCCGTAAGGTGAGCCCTTTTAACTCCTTACAGGAGCTGATTGTGAAAGACTTATTAAACTTTCTGAAAGCACAGCATAAGACTGAAGAATTTGACGCGATCAAGATCGGTCTGTCTTCACCGGACATGATTCGTTCATGGTCTTTCGGTGAGGTTAAAAAACCTGAAACCATCAACTATCGTACGTTCAAACCTGAACGTGATGGTCTGTTCTGTGCGCGTATTTTTGGCCCAGTAAAAGACTACGAGTGTCTGTGTGGCAAATATAAGCGTCTGAAACACCGTGGTGTTATCTGTGAGAAGTGTGGCGTTGAAGTTACACAAACTAAAGTTCGTCGTGACCGCATGGGCCACATCGAACTGGCATCACCAGTTGCTCACATCTGGTTCCTAAAATCACTGCCATCTCGTATCGGCCTGCTGATGGATATCCCGCTGCGTGATATCGAACGTGTCCTGTACTTCGAAATGTACGTGGTTACAGAGCCGGGCATGACCGACCTTGAAAAAGGCCAGATGCTGACTGAAGAAGAGTATCTGGATCGCCTGGAAGAGTGGGGTGATGAGTTCACCGCTAAGATGGGTGCAGAAGCGATCAAAGACCTGCTGGGTGCGATGGATCTGCATGCTGAAGCGGAACAAATGCGTGAAGAGCTGGATTCAACCAACTCTGAAACCAAACGTAAAAAAATCACTAAGCGTCTGAAGCTGGTTGAAGCGTTTGTTGCTTCTGGCAACAACCCAGAGTGGATGATCCTGACCGTACTGCCAGTACTGCCGCCGGATCTGCGTCCTCTGGTTCCACTTGACGGTGGCCGTTTCGCAACTTCTGACCTGAACGATCTGTATCGTCGCGTGATCAACCGTAACAACCGTTTGAAGCGCCTGCTAGAGCTAGCGGCTCCGGACATCATCGTACGTAACGAAAAACGTATGCTGCAAGAGTCTGTTGATG
Organism: Vibrio sp.; assembly: GCF_050299255.1. GTDB lineage: Bacteria > Pseudomonadota > Gammaproteobacteria > Enterobacterales > Vibrionaceae > Vibrio. The sequence goes on along the minus strand of NZ_JBNKVP010000035.1, from coordinate 27,176 downwards.
CGCTGCTGGATAACGGTCGTCGTGGTCGTGCGATCACTGGTTCTAACAAGCGTCCGCTGAAATCTCTTGCTGATATGATCAAGGGTAAACAAGGTCGTTTCCGTCAGAACCTGCTGGGTAAACGTGTAGACTACTCAGGCCGTTCGGTAATCACCGTAGGTCCTTACCTGCGTCTGCACCAGTGTGGTCTGCCTAAGAAGATGGCTCTGGAGCTGTTCAAACCATTTATCTACAGCAAGCTGGAGACTCGTGGTCTGGCGACTACAATCAAAGCCGCTAAGAAGATGGTTGAGCGTGAAGAAGCGGTCGTATGGGATATCCTGGATGAAGTCATCCGTGAACACCCAGTACTGCTGAACCGTGCACCAACACTGCACCGTCTGGGTATCCAGGCGTTCGAACCAGTACTGATCGAAGGTAAAGCGATTCAGCTGCACCCGCTGGTTTGTGCGGCGTACAACGCGGACTTCGATGGTGACCAAATGGCGGTACACGTACCGCTGACTCTGGAAGCGCAGCTTGAAGCTCGTACCCTGATGATGTCGACTAACAACATTCTGTCGCCAGCATCCGGTGACCCTATCATCGTACCTTCTCAGGACGTGGTATTGGGTCTGTACTATATGACGCGTGAAAAAATCAACGTGAAAGGTGAAGGCATGTACCTGGCCGGCCCGGAAGAGGCTGAAAAGGCGTACCGCACTAAGAGCGCTGAGCTGCACGCACGCGTAAAAGTCCGTATTACTGAAACAGTAGTAGACGAAGACGGCAACAGCACCACGGAAACCAAGCTGGTTGATACCACTATCGGTCGTGCCATGCTGTGGCAAATCGTACCTTCGGGTCTGCCATACAGCCTGGTAAACCAGAAGCTGGGTAAGAAGCAGATTTCTAACCTGCTGAACGAAGCGTACCGTAAGCTGGGCCTGAAAGACACTGTCATCTTTGCTGACCAAATCATGTATGCCGGTTTCGCGTATGCGGCACTGTCTGGCGTGTCGGTTGGTATCGACGACATGGTGGTACCAGATGCGAAATACACTGAAATCGCTGAAGCGGAAGAAGAAGTACGCGAAATCCAGGAACAGTACCAATCTGGTCTGGTAACCGCGGGCGAACGCTACAACAAAGTGATCGATATCTGGGCCTCGACCAACGACCGCGTTGCAAAAGCAATGATGGAGAACCTGTCATCTGAAACGGTTGTTAACCGCGATGGTGAAGAGGAACAGCAAGAGTCCTTCAACAGCATCTATATGATGGCGGACTCGGGCGCTCGTGGTTCTGCAGCGCAGATTCGTCAGTTGGCCGGTATGCGTGGTCTGATGGCTCGTCCAGACGGCTCAATCATCGAAACGCCGATCACTGCGAACTTTAAAGAAGGCCTGAACGTACTTCAGTACTTTATCTCAACCCACGGTGCCCGTAAGGGTCTGGCCGATACGGCTCTGAAGACAGCAAACTCCGGTTACCTGACTCGTCGTCTGGTTGACGTTGCGCAAGACGTTGTCGTACACGAACACGACTGTGGCACCCTGGAAGGCGTTGATATGATGCCTCATATCGAGGGTGGTGACGTTAAAGTAGCACTGACTGAGCTGGCGCTGGGTCGTGTGGTTGCTGAAGACGTGTTGAAACCGGGTACTGACGAAGTGCTGATCCCACGTAACACTCTGATTGACGAGAAGTGGTGTCAAATCATCGACGAAAATTCAGTCGACAGCATGCGAGTGCGTTCAGTGGTAACCTGTGATTCTGACTTCGGTTGCTGTGCTCAGTGTTACGGTCGTGACCTGGCTCGTGGCCACTTGGTTAACCAGGGTGAAGCGGTTGGTGTTATCGCCGCCCAGTCTATCGGTGAACCGGGTACACAGCTGACCATGCGTACGTTCCACATCGGTGGTGCGGCATCGACAGCAGCAGCAGAAAACAGCGTTCAGGTTAAGAACAACGGTTCTCTGAAACTGAACAATGCTAAGTTCGTCACCAACAAAGATGGCAAGCTGGTCATTACTTCTCGTGCTACTGAGCTGACCATCATTGATGAATTTGGCCGTACTAAAGAGAAGCACAAGCTGCCATACGGCTCTATGCTGAACAAAGCGGACGGTGCAGCAGTTACTGCGGGTGAAACCGTAGCAAACTGGGAAGCGCACACCATGCCAATCATCACTGAAGTGGCAGGTCGCGTACAGTTCGTGGATATGATCGATGGTGTGACCGTTTCTCGTCAAACCGATGATCTGACCGGTCTGTCTTCAAGTGAAGTCACTGAAGCCGCAGCGCGTCCATCTGCCGGTAAAGATATGCGTCCAGCAATCAAACTGGTTGATGAGAAAGGCAACGACGTAACCATTCCGGGTACTGACATGCCGGCGCACTACTTCCTGCCAGGTAAAGCGATCGTAAACATCGTGGATGGTGCGGAAGTGGGCATTGGTGACACGCTGGCGCGTATTCCTCAGAAATCTGGCGGAAACCGCGATATCACCGGTGGTCTGCCACGCGTTGCTGACCTGTTCGAAGCCCGTAAGCCGAAAGAACCTGCGATTCTGGCTGAACACACAGGTACGATCAGCTTCGGTAAAGAGACCAAAGGTAAACGTCGTCTGATCATCACTCGTGATGGTGGTGATACTTACGAAGAGATGATTCCTAAGCATCGCCAGCTGAACGTATTCGAAGGTGAGAAAGTGGAGCGCGGTGACGTTATTGCTGACGGCCCAGAAGCACCACACGATATCCTGCGTCTGCGTGGTATCCACGCGGTAACTCAGTACATCGCTAACGAAGTTCAGGAAGTTTACCGACTGCAAGGCGTTAAGATTAACGACAAGCACATTGAGACTATCGTTCGTCAGATGCTGCGTAAATGTACCATTACCTTTGCAGGTGACTCTGAGTTCCTGCCAGGTGAACAGGTCGAATACGCACAAGTGAAGATTGCGAACCGTAACCTGGAAGCTGAAGGTAAAGAACCAGCTCGCTTTGAACGCGAACTGCTGGGGATTACCAAAGCATCGCTGGCGACTGAGTCGTTCATCTCGGCTGCGTCGTTCCAGGAAACTACCCGCGTACTGACTGAAGCGGCCGTTTCTGGTAAGCGTGACGATCTGCGCGGCTTGAAAGAGAACGTGATTGTTGGTCGACTGATCCCGGCTGGTACCGGTTTTGCGTACCACCAGGAGCGTCAGGCCAAACGGGTTCAGGAGCAAGAAGGTCCTTCTGCAGAGCAAGCTTCGGATAACCTGGCTGCACTGCTGAATGCCGGTTTCTCTTCAGACGAGTAATCGCAACTTGATCAAAAAAGGCACCTTAGGGTGCCTTTTTTATTGGGTCGGATTCGAAGCTGAAATCAGTCGGATGGCCAGGACTATTGCTATGGCCAGATTGTACGCGCGAAGATATAGCGCCAGTTCAGTGTGAACGCTGAGTTCTGGTGTTTGGATACAGACTAACCGCCTAACCGGGAGGCAAAACTAAGCCCCGGGAGGGACGGCCAAACTGTCCGCGATAAGCTGGATTAAATCATCTTCCACTTCAAACCGCGCTTCGATCACCTCGCCAATTTCAGACAGATCGTCGGCAAAATCTTCCAGTGGATCATCCTCGGTGACGTCAGCGTATTTATCAGTAAAGTTAAGCAGTGGCTCTGTGGTGGCCACTATCTCAGCATAGTTGTGGTTGATCTCATCGGTGGCTTCAAATCCAGTCGCTTTCCACTGGTCCATAACCATGTCATAGATCTTAAAGTGTCCTTCGGAAATATAGTCGACCAGATGTTGGCAGAAGTTCTGCAGTTCTTCAGGTGAGGGAAGCTCAATAACGGAAGATTTTTGCGAACAAGGTTGGAGTGAGGCGAGTTTACAGTACTCGACAATCAGAGACTGGCGGGTTTCCAGCCAGTGGTCTATCACAGCACTAGAGCCACCCCATTGCGATTGGGTTTGTTTGAATTTTTTTAGCATGACCATGTCCTCATGATCGGATCACCATCCGGGTGATCGCAGTTCGAATCGAAGCATACTACTTTTAACCACTTCTTGTCCTGTCCAGCGATTGTCCGCTATAGATGATGACAACCTCTGGTATGAAATTAGATTGCCAGTAAAATGGAACAACTGCAAGCAATCGGGAATCTCAATGTTAAAAAAAAATGACAACCTGGCGCAGCTTGATGCGTTCTGGTGTGTGGTCTCAGGCAGCGAACTCTGGCTGTCTGACGGTGAGTTACCCAGAGGGAGCGCACAACAGCTCGGGCTACCGGCAGAGCAGGCCGTTTGCATCGGCCAGTATCAGAACTCGAACGTCTACTGGCTGAATGACAGCGCGGTAGAGCAGTCTCTGTCGATGGTTTCACTACGCGAGTGTCTCCACTTTGACGAACCGCTGTTTCTGCTGATGAGCAAAGCGGTCCAGTTTGGTCATATGAGTCAGACCATGAGATTCTGTCCCCACTGTGGCGGCCGTACCGGCCTCAATCACAATCAGTTCGCCATGCAGTGCGGCGATTGCCGAACCTTGCACTACCCGCGAATTTTCCCCTGCATTATTGTCGCGGTGCGCAAACAGCATCAGATCTTGCTGGCTCAGCATCCACGTCATCGCAGTGGCATGTACACCGTAATTGCCGGCTTTGTGGAAGTGGGTGAAACCCTGGAGCAGTGCGTGGCGCGAGAAGTGCGGGAAGAGACCGGAATTGAAATCAGTAATATCCGCTATTTTTCCAGCCAGCCTTGGGCTTTTCCGTCTAGTCTGATGATGGGCTTTTTAGCCGACTATCAGCAGGGAGAGTTGCGACCGGATTACAGCGAACTGACCGATGCGCGGTGGTTCGATTGCGATCAGTTACCGGAAGTGGCACCCAAAGGAACCATCGCTCGGGCACTGATAGAACAGACAGTACAAGACATTCAAGGCTGATAAATGGACGCATTTATATTGGCGGCCCGGATAAAAAAAACCCTCCGAATCGGAGGGGGTAAGTAAGATGTCGTTATGAGATGCTGAGTACTAAATACCCAGTTTATAATTGTAGTTTTCGCTAGCGATCAAATTTTTAACACTGTTGACGGTTGGGCGCAATCTGAGCATTGATTTAAAAGTTAATAACATGATCTAGGGCGCAAAGCACGCCGCTTTTGCGACTCAAACGATGTTAGAATAGCGGCTGATCAGCTAGCCGATTTAATGGATAAAAACATGACTGAACTTAAGAATGACCGTTACCTTCGAGCCCTACTCAAACAACCCGTTGACTGCACGCCGGTATGGATGATGCGTCAGGCTGGTCGTTATTTGCCTGAGTATCGTGAAACGCGTGCTCAAGCGGGCGATTTTATGTCTCTCTGCCGCAATGCGGAACTGGCATCGGAAGTGACGCTGCAGCCACTGCGCCGTTTTCCGCTCGATGCGGCGATTCTGTTCTCCGACATCCTGACTATCCCGGATGCGATGGGATTGGGACTGCGCTTTGCGGCAGGTGAAGGGCCGGTATTTGATAATCCGATTACCTGTAAAGCTGATGTAGATAAAATTGGTCTGCCTGATCCGGAAGGCGAGCTGCAATACGTTATGAATGCGGTGCGTCAGATTCGTAAAGATCTGCAGGGTGAAGTTCCGCTGATCGGCTTCTCAGGCAGCCCATGGACGCTGGCGACTTACATGGTTGAAGGTGGCAGTTCAAAAGCCTTCACTAAAATCAAGAAGATGATGTATGCCGAGCCGGCTACGCTGCACGCTCTGCTGGATAAACTGGCGGACAGTGTGATTGAGTACCTTAATGCACAGATTAAAGCCGGTGCTCAGTCCGTAATGGTATTTGATACCTGGGGTGGCGTACTGACTCCACGTGATTACAACCTGTTCTCGCTGCAGTACATGCACAAGATTGTCGATGGCCTGATCCGCGAAAATGACGGTCGCCGGGTGCCGGTAACCCTGTTCACTAAAAACGGTGGCATGTGGCTGGAGCAGATCGCAGCGACCGGTTGTGATGCCGTTGGCCTCGACTGGACAATCGATATTGCGGATGCTAAAGCGCGTGTGGGCGACAAAGTGGCGTTGCAGGGCAACATGGATCCGTCGATGTTGTACGCTCCACACGATCGGATTCGTGAAGAAGTGGCGTCGATTCTGCAAGGGTTTGGTCCTGGCGGTACCGGTCATGTCTTCAACCTGGGACACGGGATTCATCTCGACGTTCCGCCTGAAAATGCTGGAGTCTTTGTTGAAGCGGTTCACGACTTGTCTAAACCTTATCATCAGTAAACGAGCCGCAATCAGCTAAATTTCACATTCCAAGCGCCTGAGTTCCTCAGGCGCTTTTGTTATTGAGCAAACTAATCGTATACTGATGGGATAAATGGAAAGGGATTGAATTATTGATGAAAACTCGTGACAAGATCGTGTTAGCGGCACTAGAGTTATTTAACGAAAACGGCGAACGTAACATCACCACCAACCATATTGCAGCGCATATCGATATCAGCCCGGGCAACCTCTACTACCATTTCCGCAACAAACAGGAAATAGTTCGGGAAATCTTCACCCTCTATTCCGGCGAGCTACTGGAGCGTTTTACTCCCATCCAGGGCCAACAGGAGAGCCTGGTGTTACTGAAACATTATCTGGATTCGATCTTTACCCTGATGTGGAAATACCGCTTCTTTTACGCCAACTTACCCGAGATCCTGCAGCGTGATGAAGAGTTGCATCAGGACTATATTCAGGTGCAGGAGAAGCTCCAGCAGAATCTGATCAATATTATGCGTGCTTTTGTCGAGCTGGACTTACTTCAGGTTGATGAAGCGGAGATGAAATCTCTGGTGACGACGTTACACCTGATAGCCTCCAGCTGGCTGGGTTATCAGTCGGCAATGTCACCCAAAGAGCAGATCACTGAGCAGGTGGTACTGCAAGGAATGCTGCAAATGATCGCGGTCGTCAAGCCGAAAGCTACCGCACAGGGGGCTGAGCAGTTGCAGATGCTGGCTGAAGGTGTCATGGCGATGTACTCTTAGGGTGGCGAAACCTAAGATATAACCTTTTCCTATTTGCGTCAGCGGCTCGAATCGATACTCTTTACTGATTGATTCGAGGGAAAAATAATGCATTACGACGTATTTAACGGTGACGCTGACGGCATCATAGCGCTATTGCAGTTGCGGCTGGCACAGCCGCGACAAGCGCAGCTAGTTACCGGAGTGAAACGGGACATCCATTTGCTGGCTAAAGTTGACTGGCAACCTGGCGATTCGGCGACGGTGCTAGATATTTCCATGGCCAAGAATCACCAGCCTCTGGAACAGGCGCTGGCCAGGGGGGTGGAAGTCATGTACGTCGACCATCATCAGTCGGGCGAGGTTCCCCACCATCCGTCGCTGACCGCCCATATCGATCTGGCGGCGAATACTTGTACTTCTCTGATTGTGGACCAACTGCTGGACGGGGAGTTCCGTTTGTGGGCTATTGTTGCCGCCTATGGCGACAACCTGATCGACCGGGCCGATCAGCTGGCGGTTGAGGCTGGTTTGGATCACGGTCAGGCTGGAGCCCTCAAACAGCTGGGTACCCTGATCAATTACAACGGTTACGGCGAGCAGATCAGCGATTTACACTATCCCCCAGACGAGTTGTTCCGGCAGCTACTCGCCTACCCAAACCCGCTGACGTTGATCGCTGACCATGACTCTCCCTATTCCCGTCTGCAACGTGCTTATCAGCAAGATATGGCTAGCGTACAACAGTTAGACGCAGCCTATCAAAGTGCATCTCTACAACTGTTCATTCTGCCTGATCAGCCCAGCTCACGACGGGTCAGTGGTGTATTTGGCAACTGGCTGGCGAATCAGTTTCCACATCAGGCCCAAGCGGTACTGACCGTGAATGCGGATGGCGGTTACCTAGTGTCACTGCGCGCGCCGCTCAACAACAAGCAGGGCGCGGGAGATGTATGCAGTCAGTTTGCCACCGGAGGCGGCCGGGAAGCGGCGGCGGGGATCAACCACTTGGCAGCAACCGATCTGCAACAGTTTATTGCCGCGGTTGAGCGCCGCTATGGCGATCAGGAGCAGTGAATGGCCGCTGTTAGCGTGTCAGCCACTGGCTTGGGTTTTGGGTCTTGCTGTTGCGGCGAATCTCAAAGTAGAGCGATGGCTGTGACTGGCCACCGGTGTCCCCGGCCAGAGCGATGGTTTCGCCGGCGGCAACTTTGTCCCCTTCCTTTTTCAGCAGTGACTGGTTGAAACCGTACAAGGTCATGTCGCCGCGACCGTGATCCAACAATACGACCAGGCCATAACCGCGCAGATAATCAGCAAACACCACGGTGCCGGAATAGACTGATTTGACCGCCTGGCCGTAGCGGGCTGAAATCACCATCCCTTTCCAGTTGATTTGGCCGGTCTGGCGGCTGCCGTAGCGGTGCACGACGTTACCTTTCAGCGGCCAGGCCAGTTTCCCTTTCTGGCTAGCCAGGCCATCCATCGGCACGGCATTGCGCTTAGCTGCTTTGGCTATTTCGGCTTTTAACCGGGTTTCATTGCGTTGCAGTTCCGCCAGATAGACTTTATCACTGGTGATGCTTTTGCGGATTTTGCCCACGGTTGATTTGCGCGATGACTGAGCTTGTTTCAGTTGATCTCGCTGCTTAATCTGGCCGGCAAGTAGCTGATCCAGCTGCTGTTTCTCAAGCTCCAATTGCTGGCGATCATGGTTGAGGGCGTTGTGGGTTTTTTCCAGTTCAGCGATGGTCTTCGCTCGCTTAGCGGCCAGGTGCTGGAAATAGTGACTGATACGATCCTGATCATCGTTGTCGCGCAAAAATGGGCTGGCGGTATTGCCTCTGTGGGTGACATAGTAAGTTTTCAGCAATTGCGCCAGCTTGCTGCTCTGCTCACTCTGTTGTTTCTCCAGCTTGGTAACCGACTGGTTCAGTTGGCTGATATTCTGTTTTGACGCCGATAACTGTTGCTGGGTCTGCTTGATCGCTTTTTCGGCCTGATTGATCGACAACTCCTGCTGCTTAAGCGAACTCTGCAACTGATCCAGCTGCTTCTGTTGTTGTTGCAGCGATTGTTGCTGACGGGAGATTTCATTTTTCACTCCTTTCAGCTCTCCGTTACTGGCTGCCACGCTGTAAGGGCTGATGAGTATCCAGGACACAAGGGCAAAAAATATTGCCAGCTTGCTATTTCTACGGTGCGAATTGTCCTGCGGAGTCATTAATCTGCGTATCCTGGTCAATCAGAGTCAAGTGAGTATAACGAAAGACAATTAGCCGAAGAAGAAGAAAATAAAAACGCCCAAGCTAGCTTGGGCGTTTGTGTGACCAGGTTAGATTTATCCGACTAATATCTGTCCGGACATCTCGGCTGGGATTTCCATGTCGGTCAATGCCAGCATGGTTGGTGCCAAGTCCGACAGTTTGCCACCTGATTTGAAGGTGATGGCTTTGTCACCCACATAAATCAGAGGTACCGGCAGATTGGTGTGAGCAGTGTGAGTCCCACCGGTTTGCGGATCCACCATCATTTCGGCGTTACCGTGGTCTGCGGTGATCAACAGCTGACCACCCACTTCTTTGATCGCCGCGACGATTTGGCCCACGCTATTGTCTACAGCTTCAATGGCTTTCTCAGCGGCTTCGTATACGCCGGTGTGGCCAACCATATCCGCATTCGGGTAGTTACAGATAATGGTGTCGTATTTACCTGATTTGATTGCCGCAACCATTTTGTCGGTCAGTTCCTGAGAACTCATCTCTGGTTGCATATCGTAAGTGGCAACTTTAGGTGATGCCACCAACTGACGCTCTTCACCGTCAAATTCAGTCTCGACACCACCGTTAAAGAAGAAGGTAACGTGAGCGTATTTCTCGGTTTCAGATATGCGCAGTTGAGTTTTGCCCTGTTTGGACAGCCACTCGCCGTAGGTATTTTCTAATGAGGCTGGTGGGAATGCCGTAGCCAGTGGAATGTCTGCCGCATACTGAGTCAGCATAACGAAATGAATGGTTGGGAATACCTGGCGTTCAAAACCGGCGAAGTCTGCGACAAATGTCCGGGTGATCTGACGAGCGCGGTCGGCGCGGTAGTTCATAAAGATCACCGCATCACCGTCTTCAATTTTCGCTTCTGGCTGGCCTTCTGCCTGGATCACTGTAGCTTTGACGAATTCGTCGTTTTCTTCACGGCCGTAGGCCGCTTCCAGACCGGCGACGGCGGAATCAAAGCGGTAGTCAGCTTTGGCTTGAGTCAGTAGGTCATAGGCAACCTGAACCCGCTCCCAGTTGTTATCCCGATCCATCGCATAGTAACGACCGACCAGAGACGCCACGCGGCCTTTACCCAGACGTTCGAAGAGTTCGCTAAAACGTTGCAGAGAGCCTTGTGCACTGCGTGGTGGCGTATCACGGCCATCCAGGAAGCAGTGCAGGTAAATCTTTTCAGCGCCGCGAGCCGCTGCCATTTCAACCGCTGCGTAGATGTGGTCTTCGTGCGAGTGAACACCACCTGGAGACATCAAGCCCATGATGTGTACCGCTTTGCCAGCTGCAATGGCGCTATCCATCGCTTCAACCAGCGCTGGAGTCTGGGCAAATTCACCATCGGCGATGGATTTAGTGATACGGGTTAAATCCTGGTATACCACCCGACCGGCACCGATATTGGTATGGCCCACTTCAGAGTTACCCATCTGGCCGTCAGGAAGACCGACATCCAAACCTGATGCAGAGATCAGAGTGTTCGGGCACTGAGCAAGAAGCTCATCCATGACCGGTGTTTGTGCGTTTGCAATCGCGTTACTGGCGGTGTCTTCACGGTGACCGTAACCGTCGAGAATAACCAGCGCCATAGGCTTTTTAGCTGACATAATATTGACCTCGTCAAATTTTCCGTATTTGTTGGTCTGCCGACCCGAATCGATAAATTAGCGTAATTTTACTACACTTTTTACCCAAAACTGTAGGGTAAGATCAATTATTGTGTGCGATTTATTGTTGTTATCTTTCATATGAAATCGACCAATCAGATTAAATCGGCAGTGAATGGTTCTTCTATGTTTAGCACAGCAAGGCCAAAGTGAAAGCTGAATATAGCTATTGTTGTGATAGCCGGCTATTGCACCAGTATGCTGGTTCCCACCACTGCCAGACACGCTCCCAGCCAGGCAAATCGGTTGGGGCGCTGTTTGGTGTACCACCACAGTAGCGGCAGCAGCATGATCGGGGTGGTGGATGACAGCAGCGCGACCATGCCGACGTTACCTTCACGCAGGGCATACAGAATTAACGTCATCCCCACCGCCATGGCCAGAAAGCCATTGATGGCGGTAACGGAAAGAATCGACCAGGTGATTGGCCGGGTTGCCCTGGCCAGTTTAGTGCCGGTAAGACGCAGCAGACAATGGGCGACAAAAGCACTGATCATGCGAAGTGCGGACGCGGCCACCGGGTCAATTGGCCCTTGCATTACAGGTTTAGCGATGATGCCGCCAAGTGCCTGGCAAAGAGCAGCCATCAGGCCCAGCGCAATGCCAAACCAGACGCTGCCCTGAACCATTTCCAGTCGGTTATTTGCCTGGCCGCGCCGGCCAAAGAAAATCGCGGTGAGGACGCCGGAAAACACCAGGCTGGCGCCGATCAGCTCCCAGGCGGTCATGCTCTCACCAAACAGGAAATAACCGAGCACAGCCGAGAACACCGCATGGCAGGAAAACAGCAGCCCCGCCTGGCGTGGCCCCATCCGGTTCAGGCAGGCAAACAGTGCGGTATCTCCGATAAATATTCCGATCAATCCGGACAGTACCATCGCGGACAGCGAGGTCAGCTCGACGGTTTGCCAGCCGCCGGTCGCCCAGGCCATGCTGGCCAGGATCAGTGAGGTACACCCCATACGCCAGCGACTATAGGCAAATGTACCCAGATGCTGAGCGGGTGTGACCGATAATAAGCTGGCCACAGCCCATAAAAATGCGGCGGCCAGCGCCAGCCATTCGTATCCCATTGCCAGGGGCATCCTTGCAAAATCAAACTCATTCGGGCCAACAATATGCATCAAAACATCGGTTAAACATAGTGTTAATTGAATGTAATCAGAAGATTGTTTACCGCGGTGCCTGCGGTGTGAAACCAAAGGGCGTGATGCCTGGCTGACAGTGCCAATTCCATCAAAAAATGGAGGGAGATAATGGCCCGCCTGTCGATAAGCGGGCCGGGTGAGTTTAGCTGAGGATCAGCGTGGCGCAGTAGACAATCAACAGGCCGACAATACCGATGATCACGCCGGTTTTAGCCATATCCTTGCTTTCGATAAGCCCTGTGGAGTAAGCCAGAGAATTGGGTGGTGTCGATACTGGCAGTATCATACCCAGCGAGGCTGAGAAAGCGACCACCACCAACAGCGCCTGCAGGCCACCCAGTGCGGCGAGGCTTTCCATCGATGCGCCTATCGCCGCCGCGATTGGCATCAGCAGGTTAGCGGTCGCGGTATTGGACATAAAGTTAGCCATCAGCCAGCAGACCAGCGACAGAGAAATGATGATCGCCATTGGTGGCAGCGATTCGTAGTTAATCGCGTGGGCCAGCGCTGAGGCAAGGCCGGTTTTGTCCAGCCCGATACCAATGGCGATACCCCCGGCGACCAGCCAGAGCACATCCCAGTTAATTTGTTTCAGCTCCGGTTTGCCCATAATGCCGGTCAGGGTAAAGACCGCCAGCGGCACGATAGACACCACATAAGTGTTCATCCCGTGCAGCTGAGTGGTCATCCACAGCAGTATGGTGCCGGCAAAAGTGACGTAGACGACGATTGCGCGCCAGTTTTTCTGGAACCGGCCATCCAGTTTGAGCTCCATCTCCCGTTGTTGGGAAGGAAACAGTTTTTGCAGCAGGAACCAGGCCAGCGTTAGCTGTACGATGACAAACGGCAGTCCCATCATCATCCAGGATAAGAACGTAATGCTGTTGCTACCGGTCAGATATTGCAGCGCAATGGCATTGGGGGGCGTACCGATTGGCGTGGCTATGCCACCGGTATTGGCGGCAATAGGAATACACAGCACCAGTGCTTTGATCCCCAGGTCGCCTTTGGGAGCGGAAGCGACAATTGGCCCCAGCAGTGCCAGCATCATCACAGTGGTCGCGGTATTGGACATAAACATCGAAAATACCGCGGTGATCAACATCAGACCGAGCATGATGAATTTGGGTTGTTTACCAAAAGGCTTAAGCAGCACCCGCGCCAGGTTGTTGTCCAGTTCGTATTTCGATGCCGCGATCGCTAGCGCGAAACCGCCCATAAACAGGATGATGATCGGAGACGAAAAGGCACTGAAAATGTCGGTATAGGCGATGAAGTCACCCATTTCATGCCCCACCGGCGGGGTTCGAAACCAATGCAGCCCTTTGTTGGAGATCATGATCAGCTCTAGGGCGATAATCAGTATTGAGGTGGCGAACACCGGCACCGGCTCAAGTACCCAAAGTAGAGCCGCCAGTAAAAATATCGCCAGTAGTCGATGCTGGATCAGGGTCAATCCTTCGATGGGAATCGCGTCAATCGGCAACATCAAAATGCCGAGCGGAATGGCAAAGCAGACCAACAGCTTAACCACAATCCCGATATCTAATCTGTTCATGGATAATGAAACCTCTAAAAATAACGTCTGCCAATAAGAGTAAAGAATTCGGTAGCCGGGGTCTAAGAGACGGATTAGAGTTTTGAAATCTATCGATAAATGTTGTCATATTGTTGTTTTTAATCAATAAAAAACCCCGAGTATATCGGGGTTTTAAAGCCATTCAGTACCAAGGAGGTTTATTGGTCAACTTTTGCCTGAGCGTAGGCTTCACCCATTCGGGTTTGTGCATTCAGTTGCATACTGGCGTCAAAGGTTATTTGATCTTTTGCAAACAGGTTGATCACGGTTGAGCCCAGTTTAAAGCGACCCATTTCCTCACCTTTGCTTAATTTAACCGCTTTGTCACCTTCAGCCGGATAATCCCAGCGGTAAACGGTATTACCTCTTGGCGGCGTCACGGTACCCGCCCAGACCAGTTCGATACTGCCGACAATAGTGGCACCGACCAACACCTGGGCCATCGGGCCAAACTCAGTATCAAAAATGCAAACCACCCGCTCATTGCGTGCAAACAGGTTTGGAACATTGTTGGCGGTTAACGGGTTAACCGAGAACAGATCGCCCGGTACATAGATCATCTGACGCAATACACCATCGCAAGGCATATGCACCCGGTGATAATCCCGTGGTGACAAGTAAAGGGTCGCAAATTCACCCTCGGCAAATTGCTCGGCTAAGCTGGCATCACCACCGAGCAGCTCCTGGGCTGAAAACAGATGCCCTTTGGCCTGAATCAGTTGCCCTTGCTCAATGGCACCAAACTGACTGACACAAGCGTCCGCAGGGTGGGTCAGCAGAGATTCCCCTTCGCTGATGGGGCGTGCGCCAGCTTTAAGTTCCCGGACAAAGAACTCATTGAAAGTCTGGTAGTGATCGATGTTTGAGTGCAATGCCTCATCCATATTGACCCGGTATTTTTTTATAAACCAGCCGATGACCGCGGTAGTCAGGCGGCCAGCTTTTGCTGAGGCAAGTTTGCCGACCAGGCGGGTCAAACCGTGTTGAGGGATCCAGTACTGCAATCCAACTTTCAATTTATCCATGGATATGTTCCGATGTTAACTCGATGTTTGGGGTGTCAGGGCGCGAGATAGTACTGAAAATTGCGGTTAATGTCAGTAAATCGCTACGTTTTGATTGTTAAATGCGTCTAGAGATCGGCTTTTTTATTGCGCGAATACTGACGATTGGCCTTATTTTCCTGCATGCTTTCTAAAATACGATGGTAATTTTCGAAACGGATTTCACTGATTTCGCCATCTTCCACCGCTTGGCGGATCAGGCAGCCTGGATCATCATCGTGTTTACAGTCGCGGAATTTACAGCCACCCAGATAGGGGCGAAACTCTCTGAATGCCTGGGTAATTTGCTCCGGCTCCAGATGCCAGAGTCCGAATTCGCGTACTCCGGGCGAGTCAATCAAATCGCCACCGGAAGGAATATGGTAAAGTCTGGCAGCGGTGGTGGTGTGTTGTCCCAAACCGGACGTCTCAGAAATCTCGCCTTCTTCGATGTTGAGTTCTGGCATCAGCGCGTTGACCAGGCTGGATTTACCGACGCCGGACTGGCCGACAAAAATATTAACCTGATCCGCCAGCGCTTTTTCAAGCATCTCAATACCTTCACCGGACTCTTTACTCACCAGCAGCACGGTATAGCCGATACGCTGGTACTCGCTGAGCCACTCCTGATAAAGTTCGCGCTGTTGTTGGTCGAGCAGATCGACTTTATTCAGCACGATAAGAGGTGCGATGGCCAGCGTTTCCGCGGCAATCAGGTAACGGTCGATGATATTCAGCGACAGTTCAGGTAATACCGAGCTTACGATTACCATTTGGTCGACATTGGCCGCAACGGGTTTCAGACCATCATAGTAATCCGGCCGGGTTAATACCGAATGGCGGGGCTCCACAGCCTCCACCACGCCGGAAATGCCCGCCATGGATTCCAGTCCGGGACGCCACAATACCCGGTCGCCTGAAACCAGAGATTCAATCCCCCGTCGCAGGTTACAGCGGTGTATCTCACCACTGGTACTGTCTTCTATATCCGCATGCTGGCCGAAGCGGGTTATAACCAGGCCTGACTGGCTGGTTCCCAGCATGGCCTCGTCCCATTGCACGGTGTCTTCCCGTTCGAGACGTTTTTTCTGGTTATGACGCACGCGTCTTACCTGACCTTTGGTTAGCTTTTTCTTTTTTGCCACAATCTTTTCTTAGGTTGTTAAACAGCCGCGACCCGGTTAGCAATGGAGCGTTGAGCCACGCTATCCTGTCGATCCAATTTTGGGTATAGTACCTGTTTTATCCGCAAACAAATAGGCAACGCGATTATGTCGTTTAGCGACCAGAACCTGATTTGGATCGATCTTGAGATGACTGGCTTAGATCCTGAGACCCATAAAGTCATTGAAATTGCCACTATTGTTACCGATGCTGAGCTGAATATTTTAGCGGAAGGCCCGGTAATTGCCATTCATCAGCCGGAAGACGAACTGGCAAAAATGGATGACTGGTGTACCACGACGCATACCGCCAGTGGCTTGGTCAAACGCGTTCGTCAAAGTCAGATAGATGAAGCCGAAGCGGTAAAACAAACCGTTGAATTCCTGCAGCGATGGGTACCGCAAGGCAAATCCCCGATCTGCGGTAATAGTGTCGGTCAGGATCGTCGATTCTTATATCGCCACATGCCTGAGCTCGAGCAGTACTTCCATTACCGTTATGTCGATGTCAGCACCATCAAAGAACTGACCCGTCGCTGGAAACCGGAAATACTGGATGGTTTCAGCAAACAGGGCAGTCACCTGGCGCTGGACGACATCCGAGAATCGATCGCAGAGCTAAAATACTATCGGCAAACTATTTTTAGCATCTAGATTGAACGTCAATTGGTCGATTTTGGTCAGAAATTGCTGACTTTTTCGACAATCGAAAAAAAAAACGATTTTTTTTCTGCTAGGGCTTGCATCATCTCGAAATGCTCTTATAATTCGCAGCCCTGAACAGCGGAAACGTTGTTAAAGCGACACTAGCTCAGTTGGTAGAGCGCAACCTTGCCAAGGTTGAGGTCACGAGTTCGAACCTCGTGTGTCGCTCCAAATTCTAAGCCCTCGACAGAAATGTCGGGGGCTTTTTCGTATCCGCTAAAATCTTTGGTTTTGCTTGAACGCTAACGCTCATCAAAGAAGTCTTTGTTCCTGATGTATTTGCTCATCAGGTGGTATGAGAATGGGCGAATTAACCAGCTCACCATAGTTCGGCCGAGGCGGATCAAAGTGGGAGTGTTTTCGTATATTTTGCCATTATACAGCCAGAGCATTTTGCCCACGTGCCAGTAAATCAGCGGTACCGGCGGCATAAAGGTGACGATATCCAGATCGCAGCAGATGCGGTAGGTTCGCTGGCTGAGTTGATAGCGATGTTTAAACTGCCAGTTTCCAATCGCGGGCTGGCCAAATGTCACCACCCGTTTGACGCTCGTGGGGTATTTTTGCTCCAGATAGTCGGCGAACACACAGCCAATAGCGCCGCCGGACGAGTGTCCGGTGATGGCAATTCTTTTTCCCTGCGCAAGCAACGGTTCGACGGCAGACTCCAGCCGTTCGATTACGCTCATTCCAAGCGAGTCTTCATTTCGGCTTGGTTGGCTTTCCTGGCAAAGCAAGTGATAGAACCCGGCGTGAATCCGATAGGGCAAACCTAACGAACGGCAGCTGCGGGTCCACAGCGCGAAGTTGAGTAGCCAGTCGCTGAGGCTGTGTGAACCTTTGATAACCACCACAGCCTCGTTGCTTCGTTTGCTCCACAACACCCGGCTAACAATTTTGCCATACTGATTGCGAATTACACGCTGGCCATTGGGATCAAACCCGTAACGGGTCTGTTTGAATACACGCGGATAGGCGAGATTACATAAAATTGCGTAACGTTCGTACTGGTAACGCTTTAGAGGCTTCAACGGCGACACTCAGACAGGGATAATCTGAAACTCTAGACTGGCAATATGAACCTCAGATGACGCTGACTGGTGTCGCTGGTGGTTCCCATTAACGCACCAGGCGCATGATCTTCCCGCTGTCGGTACTGAAGTAGATATTGCCATCACTGGCAACTTCAATATCGCGGATTCGTTCGCCCAGGTTTTCCAGTATGCGTTGTTCTGTGATGATGTTCTGGTCGTCGTCCAAAGTCAGCACGTTGATATGGGCCAGTTTCAGCGCGCCAGTCAGCAGCTTGCCATTCAGTTCTGGATACTTAGTGTGGCGGTACATTACCAGGCTGCCTGGCGCGATAGAGGGGATGTAGACCTTACGCGGTGATTCGATCCCCGGCTTTTCTTTGGCTTCACCGACATCCAGCGGTCCCCAATATTCCTTACCGTGTGAAGTGACCGGCCACCCGTAGTTGGCGCCTTTTTTAATCAGGTTGATTTCATCACCGCCTCTCGGGCCGTGTTCGATTTCCCATAAGATTTGACTGGCTTGGTCGAAAAACAGCCCCTGCGGGTTTCGATGACCATAGCTCCAGATTTGCGGCTGGAATTTGGCGTTGTTTACAAAAGGGTTGTCCGTTGGGGTAGAGCCATCGGGATTGACTCTCAGGATACTGCCGGAATGGGTCAGGGTGTTCTGACCGTTTTCCCTTTCTCCCCGATCACCAATACCAAAATAGACATGCTGTTCGTCAAAGGTGATTCGACTGCCAAAGTGGCGTCCGGTGCGGGAGTTGGAGCGGGTCACCAGCAGATCTTGCCAGTCCGATAGTTGGTTGTTGAGGATTTTGGCTTTGGCCAAAGTCGTGTCCACGCCGCTATCGGTGGTTTTACTGTAGGTGAAATAAAACTCGCCGCTTTGAAAAGGGGAGCGGGCAATATCGAGCAGCCCCCCTTGTCCACCTGATGTGACGCCTTTTATCCGGCTGATGGTTTGGTAGCGCTTGGCGGGAATCTCCACCACGCCGACTTCACCTTGCTTTTGCGTGATGAGCATAGTGGAGTCATTGACCATGGTGATGCCCCAGGGGATATCCAACCCGTCGACGATCAGTTCCGCCTGCCAGGCGAGTGCATTGGACTGAATTGAGAGCAACAACAAGCCGGTGAATATTTTATTTAGCATGGGATATCCTTATCAACGTATTGATTTGAGGATAGCAGCTAATGAAAAATATCCACCGACACCGAAAGGTTTAGTAACAGATTAAGATTGTTGGCTGGATTGTAACTTGGCGCGGATAAATTCACTGTGGTCCACGTACAGCAGTTCAGCTGTTTTACGGATCACTGCATCTTCCAGCGGATCGATCACACCGTCGGCGTGTGCGACGTCCCACATGGCTTTAATTAGTTCGAAGCGAGTTTCCTGACTGAGCGCACGCAGTTGGGAAGTGAAGTCATATAGGGAAGCAGAGTGTTTTAAGGTTTGCTCTGCCTGTTCCAATAAGCTAATCGCCTGGTCGGTAGTGATGTCGGTCAGTTTAGCCAGCAGACTGGTTTTCACCTCGCGCTCTGTGTCATCAATCTGGTAGTCGGCTCCGGCGACTTCGCTCAGCAGGCAGGCGATGGCTAAATCCGGATTATCGGATTTGGCACTGTGAATTTTGTTTTCATCAAAGATTTGCTGAAACAGTGAGGTAATTTTCGTAAGCATGATAGAGACGCATTTTGTTGACCATTGTTTAATAAATGCGGTCTCCGGGCTGATTTAGCAAGTTATTTCTGTGAAAATTTGGCAATAAAGGGGATCACCTGACCATCCCCGGTCACAATCTGCACTTGTTCCGGTTTACCTTCTGCATCCAGCTTTATCTCGCCGTAGGCGCTGGCATTGACCAATCGCTTACTGCCTTTTGTCGCCGGTGCGCGCTTCTGAATTTTGAGTCGTTTACGTTTGGTTAGCCAGTTAAGCGGCGAACGTGGGGTGTAGAGTAGCCGATCCATGGCATCGCAGACACTGAGTAGCGGCTCAGGAAACTGACTGGTGAAGCCACTGCAGGTGAATTGATAGATGTGTGGGCTGGACTTGCGAAATCTCAGCCGAATATCGTAAGCGAACGAGTAGTGGACATCGCCGGACAATATCACGTAGTTGGTCGGGGTTTTGGTATGGGTAAAAATACTGATCAGGGTATTGGCGCTGCCAGGATGGGCCATCCAGTTTTCCGCATCGACCAGCAGCGGCTTACCCAGCCAGGTCATGATGCGCTGTAAGATTTCAATAAACTTGACGCCAAACATGGGCGCGGCAGAGACGATCACCACTTTGTCCTGATCGAGGATCTGCTGATGAAACTCGAGCAAGGCTTCCCAGTCCATCAGGCCAGACGGTTTGTTCAACCGGGATTCTGAACGCCAGCGGCGGGTGCGGGTATCCAGCACCACCACTCTGGGTTCGGTATTCAGGGTGTAATGCCAGCGTTCAAACCGATGCAGGTGGTCTATCAGAATTTGATGACGCTCATTGTCGCTGGGTTGGTCAAAGTAATCGCGCGCCAGTTGGACAAAATGATCGTCAAATTGCTCTGGGGCGTTCCCCCAGCCCTGACAAAGCCAGTAGCCCAATAGACCGTCGCCAATGATCTGTCTGGAAAGCGGGTGCTCAAGCGCGGCTTTTTCCCAGCCGACGGTCAGGTTCCAGTCGTCGGTGATATCGTGATCATCGAAAATCATATAGCTCGGCAGGTGTGCCAGAAGTCGCTGAACATCGGTCAGCCCGTTCACAAACTGGCGGACAGCGGACAATTCCTGCTGCCAAAGCGATTGCCATTTGTCAGTAAGTTCACCTGCGGCATCCTGAGCTAGCGGGCTTTGTCTTTGATCTTCCAGTACTTGCCACAGTTGTGGTGACCAGACTAACAGGTACATGGCGATAAACTCTGCCAGAGAAATCAGGTGGTTCTCGTTGTCATGAGAGGTAAATACCGGCTGCGGCCTGGGCGTAAACAGCTTGGCCAGCCAGCCCGAATCGATGTCCACTTTGGGTAGCAGTTTGTCCCGGCCGTAATAACTGTCTGGGTGTTGATAGAGCTCGGTACTGTCAGAAAACCGGGCCTGGCTAAACTGTTCCGCTGGCAGTTGCAGCAGGTCGATGACCAGATGGATCGCTTTCAGCACCGGGCCGGCGACATGGTCGGCGTAAATTTGATCGCCGGTCATCATGATCATGTCCGGCCGCTCATTCGGCGCTAACGACTCCATATTACGGGCTGCAGTGGCAAGTGCATCGGGGTTGGCATCGTGGGGATTGCGGCACGAGCCATGAATGATATGGTCGGCTTTGCCGCTGATGATAAATTGAGGCCTGCTTTCGCCTGGATAAAGCAAAGAAGGAACAAGCTCTGCCAGATTGCCCGTTTGGGTGTGAATGTCGTAACCGAGGGTGGTTTGCTTTGGAAAGGTGCCTTGGTGCTGAATCAAATAAAGGTGGCACCGTTTGCCAAGTGGCAGATGCTGGCTGCGGGAAAGTGTTACCTCGCTGAGTACGGATTGTTCAGCTTCGTTTATCAGTACGCAGTTGCCCGACAAAGGTTCGCTGGTCACCAGCCATAACACGACTTCGTCTGTGCTGACTTTACGCAGTAACGGTCCAGACAGAATAAGGGGTAAGGGTGAACCGGGCAACAGAACCTCCTCAGGCTGAATCTTCTAACGGTAGGTGGAGGGGTAACTCAAGCTGTTCAATGACATCCGCGCTGGTCTGTTCATGTGCCAGCAAAAACAGCTGCAACAGCAGCTCTACTTGTTGTTGTTTAGGTATCCCCGAGCTGATGATCTGGTCAAACCGTTCACGGATCAGTGTCATCTCATGCTCGACGAATCCGCGTCCTTCTTCTTCGCCTTCGATTTCCTCAGGCGCATTATCAAAATGCAGCATGACCGTTTGCCGGTCGAAATGCGCTTCTATCAGTTGCTCAGGCAGCCACTCTTCTCCGGTTACGACATCCGGGTCACAGTCAGCGGGAATTTGTTGTAACAGAGTCAGTAGGTAAGAAGCTTTCACAATCGCGTGGCACCTTGGTAAATTAAATCAGACAGAGACAAACTGGCGCATCAATAATCAAATCCTAGTTGATTGTAACGGAAAAACCGCAGCCAAATTGACAAAAAACAGTGAGATAGTGGCCATTTTTGTTATCAAACAGAGGATTTCATCAATCGATATCATCGGCTGATTAATCTATCACCAGTTAGTGGCTAAGGCTTGGTTTTGCAACGATCTTCACCGCAAATATGCTACAATCCCGCCAATTTTATTTTTGTTAGCCAAGATAGGGAACGCTTTGACTTCGTCTCAGCCAGATCAAGCACAGCCAATTAAGGCCAGCGCTAATACAGCCGGTTCACTGCGCAAGGCACTCGATCAGTGCATGCTGCGTGACCGCTTTCGCCTGAATAAACGTATTTCGGGTGCCAGTAAGATTGCCAAGCCGGCTGCCCGCAACGCGGTATTCGATGAGATCG
Source organism: Vibrio sp. (assembly GCF_050299255.1). GTDB lineage: Bacteria > Pseudomonadota > Gammaproteobacteria > Enterobacterales > Vibrionaceae > Vibrio. The sequence continues at coordinate 5,072 of NZ_JBNKVP010000035.1, read as the reverse complement.
CACTCGATATTGCTCGCTCTATGGCGGATGCCGAGCAGCGTAGCCAGTTCAAACCTCATATCGAATATCCGGAAATCTTACCGGTTAGCCAGAAAAAACAAGACATCGCTGATGCCATTGAGCAGCACCAGGTGGTGATTGTTGCCGGTGAAACCGGTTCTGGTAAAACTACCCAGTTGCCAAAAATCTGTGCCGAGTTGGGGCGGGGGCGTTTTGGTCTGATTGGTCACACTCAGCCACGCCGGTTAGCCGCCCGTTCGGTGGCCAATCGTATTGCCGAAGAGATGCACACCCAACTGGGCGAGTATGTCGGTTACAAAGTCCGCTTTAATGACCAGGTGTCGGACAATACTCAAATCAAACTGATGACAGACGGTATTCTGCTGGCTGAAATTCAGCACGACCGTTTTTTGAATCAGTATGACACCATCATTATCGATGAAGCGCACGAACGCAGTCTGAATATCGACTTTATTCTCGGCTACCTGAAAGAACTGTTGCCGCGTCGCCCTGATCTCAAAGTGATCATTACCTCGGCTACCATTGACCCTGAGCGGTTCTCGAAGCATTTTTCTAATGCGCCGATTATTGAAGTCTCTGGCCGTACCTATCCGGTGGAAACCCGTTACCGGCCACTCAGTGGTGAAGTGGATGACGACCGCGATCAACTGGAAGGCATTTTTGAAGCGGTGGACGAGCTGTGTGATGAAGGCCTGGGCGATATTCTGATCTTCATGAATGGCGAACGGGAAATTCGCGATACGGCCGATGCGCTCTCAAAACGCAATTTAAAGAGTACTGAAATCGTACCGCTGTACGCCCGCTTATCCGCTGGCGAGCAGAACAAAATTTTTCAGCCGCACACTGGCCGCCGCATCGTACTGGCAACCAACGTGGCAGAAACCTCGCTCACGGTGCCGGGTATCAAATATGTGATTGATCCGGGGACGGCCCGTATCAGCCGCTATAGCTACCGGACTAAAGTCCAGCGTCTGCCGATCGAGCCGGTCTCTCAGGCCAGCGCCAACCAGCGTAAGGGCCGTTGTGGCCGGGTAGAGGAAGGGATCTGTATCCGCCTCTATTCCGAGGAAGATTTCAACTCCCGGCCGGAGTTTACCGATCCGGAAATACTGCGCACCAACCTGGCGTCCGTCATCCTGCAGATGACCGCTCTGGGCTTGGGCGACATTCAGGCGTTTCCATTTGTTGAAGCGCCAGATAAACGCAATATTCAGGATGGTGTGCGCCTGCTGGAAGAGTTGGGCGCCATCAATAGCGAGGTGAAAGACGCCAAGAAACAGCTGACCAAAGTTGGTCGGATGCTGGCTCGTTTGCCTATCGACCCGCGCTTGGCGCGTATGGTACTGGAAGCGCCTAAATATGGCTGCCTGAAAGAGATCATGGTGATTGCGTCGGCGCTCTCGATTCAAGATCCACGTGAGCGTCCAAGTGACAAGCAGCAATCTTCTGATGACAAACACCGCCGCTTCTTCCACGAAGAGTCCGATTTTCTGACTTTTGTAAACCTGTGGGACTACGTTCAAAAGCAGCAAAAAGCGCTAACGGGCAACCAGTTCCGCAAACAGTGTAAACAGGATTACCTGAACTACCTGCGAGTCAGAGAGTGGCAGGATGTTTACTTCCAGCTTCACCAGGCGATGCGGGAAATGGACTTCAAACTCAATGATGAGCCGGGCGGTTACCAGGGGGTGCATAGTGCCATCCTGACCGGTTTGCTGTCGCACATCGGGGTAAAAGACCAGGAGAAAAACGAATACCAGGGCGCGCGCAATGCCCGCTTCCATATCTTCCCGGCGTCCGGCCTGTTTAAGAAACAGCCCAAGTGGGTGATGTCCGCCGAGCTGGTGGAAACTTCAAAGCTGTGGGGGCGTATCATTGCCAAAATTCAGCCGGAATGGATTGAACCGCTGGCTAAGCACCTGATCAAACGCAGCTACAGTGAGCCGCATTGGTCGAAAAAACGTGCAGCGGTGATGGCCTATGAAAAAGTCATGCTCTACGGCGTGCCGATTGTTGCCAAACGCCTGGTCAACTACAGCGCCATCGATCCGGTACTGAGCCGGGAAATCTTTATCCGCAGTGCACTGGTCGAAGGGGAATGGGAAACCAAACATGCGTTTTTCCGCCAGAACCGCAAACTATTACAGGAAGTGGAAGAGCTGGAGCACAAATCCCGCCGGCGGGATATTCTGGTTGAAGACGATGAGCTGTTCGATTTTTACGATCAGCGCATTGGTACCGAAGTCGTCTCTGGTAAACATTTCGACAGCTGGTGGAAGCAGGCGGCTAAATCCAGCCCTGAACTGCTCAACTTTGAAAAAGAGATGCTGTTCAAGGGAGACGCCAGCCACGTTACCGATCTCGATTACCCTAACTTCTGGTTCCAGAATGGCTTGAAGCTGAAACTCAGCTATCAGTTTGAACCGGGTGAAGATAGTGACGGTGTCACAGTGCACCTGCCTCTGCCTGTATTGAACCAGGTTGAGCCTGCTGGGTTTGACTGGCAGATCCCGGGCCTTCGCCACGAACTGGTGGTGAGCTTAATTAAGTCGTTGCCAAAAACATTACGCAAAAACTTTGTACCTGCACCGAACTACGCGGACGCGTTCCTGGCCCGGGTGTCCGGAACCGAAGTTCCGCTGCTGGATGCGCTGGAAAAAGAGTTAAGGCGGATGACCGGGGTTGAAATCCTTCGCGAAGACTGGAATCTGCAGCAAGTACCGGAGCATCTCAAGATCACTTTCCGGGCAGTTGACCATCGCCATCGCAAGCTGAAAGAGAACAAAGATCTTTACCAGCTGAAAGAGAGCCTGAAAGACAAAGTGCAGGAAACTCTGTCCAAAGTGGCAGACGATGATATTGAGCAGCAGGGGCTGCACACCTGGAGCTTTGGTGAGCTGCCAAAGGTGTATCAGCAGAAACGCGGCGGTTATCAGGTTAAAGCCTTCCCGGCGCTGGTCGACAATAAAGACAGTGTAGAAATCAAGCTGTATGAAACTGAGCAAGAGCAGCAGGCGGCAATGAGTGCCGGTCAGCGCCGCTTGATTCTGTTGAATGTGCCGTCGCCGATCAAATATCTGCACACTCATTTGCCGAATAAGTCCAAACTGGGGCTCTATTTCAACCCGTATGGCAAAGTGCTGGACCTAATTGACGACTGCATTGCCTGCGGTGTCGACAAACTGATTGAAGAGCAGGGCGGTTTGGTCTGGCAGCCGGAACAGTTTGAAGCGCTGAAAGAACATGTCCGGGCCGAGCTCGGTGATACGGTGGTGGAAATTGCCCAGCAGGTAGAAACGATTCTTACCACCGCGTTCAGCATCAACAAAAAGTTGAAAGGTAAGATCGATTTCACCATGGCGTTTGCACTTTCTGACATTAAAGCTCAGATAGAAGGTCTCATTTTCAAAGGTTTTGCCACGGAATGTGGTTGGAAGCGCTTGCCGGATATTTTACGCTACATGAAAGCGATTGAACGGCGAATGGAAAAGCTGCCGATTGACCCGAACAAAGACCGTCTGCACATGCTGAAAATCGAATCGGTTAGTAAAGATTACCAGGAACTGCTGAACAAAATACCTAAAGGCATGGCAATGCCGCCTGAAGTTAAAGAGATCCGCTGGATGATCGAAGAGTTGCGGGTCAGCTACTTTGCGCAGCAACTAGGCACTCCGTATCCGGTGTCGGATAAGCGGGTTAAAAATGCCATCGATGCCTGCTAAATGGCATCGGGCGGTAGGATGATGACAGTCCGGCCGTTAAAACTAGGTACATGAATTGCATACATTGGCTTGTACTGACAAATTACAGCCATTTTCGAATGGAATGTGGCAATAGGTAGCCGGGCTACTATTGCCGGATAACACTAAAGAAGGTTAATCATGAAAAAAACTTTATTGGCATTGGCACTACTGGGTGTTTCAACTGCGGCTTCTGCGGATGCTTTAATCTACGGCGGAGCCAGCGCGGGCCAGTCCGACATTAACGGCAATACCGACACTTCTTATAATATTCACGTTGGTACTGGTATTCTGCCGTTTATCGGCCTTGAAGTGGGTTATCAGGACCACGGTAAATTCACCACCAACTACGACAATGCATCACGCGACTTCAGTGCCAAATCGTACTACGCTGCAGCGAAACCAAGCATCGATTTTGGCCCACTACACGTATACGCCAAAGCTGGTGTACATCAGTACGAACTGAAAGGTACCAACTACAGCGAGAAAGAACTGTCAACGTTGTACGGTGTGGGTGTCGAGTACTTCGCAATGGGACCAATTTCTCTTGGTGCCAGCTACATGGTGTATAACCTGAAGCACGACGATGTAAAAACGCTGTCGTTGAATGCTTCTATTCACTTCCTGTAATCCGAACAGTTACGAAAAAAGGCCAGCATCTGCTGGCTTTTTTTTTACAGTCACCAAATTTAACTGCATGATTTTGTTAAATATTGTTTTTTGAAGCACATAAGTTAGCAACCACTAAATTAGTACATATGGCTTGGTTTTTTGTTATATGCAGTTTTTGATGCTGCAAGCTGAGTGAAATGCGTTGCTTTGATAGACAAATAAACGGAACGCCAGATTTATTATCTTATTGTTTTGACAGAATTTTTACCTAAGGACAAACAAAAAAGTTGGCGAAAATCAGAAGCTTGGCATACACTTTCCAAGGTAAAGCCGATATGTTGTTGATTGGCGTAGCGAAATCCATTCGAGCTGCCTGTTGGCAGTAGTGTTCAACACACCTTTGAGGGAAGTTTTATGGCGCTTACAAAGGCCGATCTGGCTGAAAACCTGTTTGAGAATCTTGGATACAGTAAACGGGATGCCAAGGAGACGGTTGAGGCATTTTTCGAAGAAATTCGAAAAGCCCTTGAAAGCGGCGAACAGGTAAAATTGTCTGGCTTTGGTAACTTTGACCTTAGAGATAAAAATGAACGTCCTGGTCGAAATCCAAAAACCGGTGAAGACATTCCCATCACAGCTCGTCGCGTGGTGACCTTCCGCCCCGGACAAAAACTGAAAGCTCGCGTAGAGACTATTCAA
>NZ_JBNKVP010000034.1:7097-36282 GCF_050299255.1 Vibrio sp. | reverse complement strand
CGCCTTCGATGGTTCGAATCCGTCCCCCTCCACCATCTTCAAGCCAGCTCATTGAGCTGGCTTTTTTCATGCTCGCTATTCTGTCCAGCGACCCGCTCTACTGACCGGCTGCTATGTTTTGATGGCTTTGCCCCTTAGCGGATAAGCCATATCCCAAAATGTACAAAGCATGAAAAAAGCCCCGCAGAACGGGGCTAAAAGTGAACCGGGGGAACTAAGAGCATTAGTGGTTCAGTAAAAATATCCGTGTTTCATACGGGCGTAAAGTCTGGCTGTTGGCGAATTTCAGCTGCGGCCAGCCTGGGTAGTTACCCAGCAAACAGTGCGCCTCACTCAAGTCTCGCTCCAGCGGCAACTGACACTGTGCGTCGACACCGTAGTAGTTGTTAATACAGAGCAATGTCTGGTTGTCAGACTGGCGCTGGTAAGCAAACACCGCAGGGTGGTCGGGCAGCAGATCAAAGTAGTCACCCTGGGTAATCACCGCCACTTCCTTCCTGAGCTGGATCAGCCGCTGGTAGAAATAGAACACCGAGTCGGGATCAGCCAACGCCGCTTCGGCGTTCACCTGAGGATAATTGTCAGCCACCTGCAGCCAGGGCTGAACCTTACTGAAACCGGCAAAAGCTTGACTGTTCCACTGCATTGGCGTGCGAGAGTTATCCCGTGATTTCTGCCCAAGAATCGCCATCATCTCATCGTGACCGACACCCTGTTGATTAACCATGATGTCGTACATATTGGTACTTTCAACGTCACGATACTGCTCTATCTCACGGTAGCCCGGATTGGTCATGGCAATCTCTTCACCCTGATAGATATAAGGCGTGCCCTGCATCATGTGTACCGATGCCGCCAGCATTTTTGCCGATTCGACCCGGTAGTGTTGATCATCCCCTAACCGGCTGACTATCCGGGGCTGGTCGTGATTACACCAGAACAACGCCCCCCAGCCTTTGCCATTCAGGCCGCTCTGCCAATGATTGAAGATCTGCTTCAGTTGCAGAAAATCAAACGGCGCCCTGGACCACTTCTCACCATTGGGATAATCCACTTTCAGATGGTGGAAGTTGAACACCATCGACAGCTCTTTACCGTCCAGCGAAGAATACTGCTGACAATGTTCCAGTGTAGTCGACGACATCTCACCGACAGTCACGCTACCATAGCGCTGGAACACGTCACGGCTGATTTCCTGCAGGTACTGGTGCACCTTGGGGCCATCAGTATAAAAACGTCGGCCGTCACCATCCGGGTCAGACGGAAAGTCCTGCTGTTTGGAGATCAGGTTGATCACATCCAGTCTGAAACCATCTACGCCCTTTTCAGCCCAGAATGAGATAACCTGCTTCACTTCCTGGCGAACTTGCGGGTTTTCCCAGTTCAAATCTGCCTGCTCTTTTGCAAACAGGTGCAGGTAGTATTCATTAGTGGTTTCATCCAGCGCCCAGGCACTGCCGCCAAATTTGGATTGCCAGTTGTTGGGCACGCCACCCTCGCAAGGCGCTTTCCAGATGTAGTAATCACGGTAGGGGCTGGCTTTGTCGCCAAGCGCCGACTGGAACCAGGCATGCTCAGTAGACGTATGATTAACCACGATATCCATGATGATCCGGATCCCGCGCTGATGCGCCTGTTCCAGCAGTTGGTCAAAATCAGTCATGGTGCCAAAGTCGGGATTGATGGCGTAATAATCGGAAATATCGTAGCCGTTATCCACCATAGGAGAGCGATACACCGGCGTCAGCCAAATCGCGTCAATACCGAGTTTGTGCAAATAATCCAGCTTAGAAATGATGCCTTGCAGATCTCCGGTTCCGCGGCTGTCACTGTCACAAAAACTCTTCGGATAGATTTGATAAATGGTGGCGGTCTTCCACCAGTCTGGATCGACACTCTGCATGAATTTCTCTCACTTACCTAAACAGAAAAAACGGAGTGGCAAGACGCCACTCCAATTGGTATTACGCGTTAGCGGTTTCAGTTTTCGTTTCCAGCTCACCGCGGTTTTGTGCCCGGCGGTATAGCGCCAGCGTCAGGCCAGCCGGGACCACAATCGCCACCAGCATGGCAATCAGGAATGCGCCCCAGAACTGCGGCTGAATAGACAGAATACCAGGCAGGCCACCCACACCGATGCCGTTGGCCATCACGCCTGTCAGACCACACACCGCTGCCGCCAGAGAGCTGCCGATCATGGCACTCAGCATAGGGAATTTATATTTGAGGTTAATCCCGTACATCGCCGGCTCAGTCACGCCCAGGTAGGCCGAGATAGCCGCCGGCACCGAGATATCCCGTTCACCGTGTTTTTTACTGATGATGATGATGCCGATAACCGCAGAAGCCTGGGCAATATTAGACAGCGCGATCAATGGCCAGATAGGGGTTCCGCCCAGCTCCTGCATCAGCTGCAGATCCACCGCGTTGGTGGTGTGGTGGATACCGGTAATCACCAGCGGAGCGTACAGGAAGCCGAACACCATAGCGCCAATCACAGCAAAATCACCAGTCATCGCCGCTTTGGCCGCCACCGCAACACCGTCACCCAACATGCGACCAAATGGGCCGATCAGCGAGTGCGCCAGCACGACAGACAGAATAATCGAGACAAACGGCACGACAACCAGGTAGAGGTAAGACGGGACGATACGCTTCAGGTTAGTTTCGATATACGCCAGCGCGACACCCGCCAACATGGCTGGAATCACCTGGGCCTGGTAGCCCACTTTCTCTATCACAAACAGGCCGAAATCCCACACTTCCGGCACCTGCTTACCAATTAGATAAGCGTTCATCAGCTGCGGCGATACCAGAGTCACCCCTAGCGTGATACCAAGGATCGGCGTTCCGCCCAATTTCTTCACTGTCGACCAACAAACGCCTACCGGCAGGAAGAAGAAGATGGCTTCACCAATCAGCCACAGGAACGAGTGCACCGTGGCCCAGAACTGACTAATCTCAGTCAGAGACTGGCCATCGAACATCTTGATATCACCAATAACATTGCGGAAGCCCAGGATCAGACCACCGGTGATAATGGCAGGTAAAAGGGGAACAAAAATTTCTGCCAGGTGTGAAATACCGCGCTCGAGTATGTTCATGTTTTGCCGCGCTGCCAGCTTGGCGTCGTCTTTCGAAGCCGCTGTTTGACCGGTCATCTCCAGCAGGATTTTATAAACCTGATCCACTTCGGTGCCAATGACCACCTGAAATTGACCGGCATTGGTAAAGCAGCCTTTGACCAAAGGCAGGTTTTCCAGCTGTTTGACATCCGCCAGATCAGTATCGTTTAGTACAAACCGCAGCCGGGTCAGGCAGTGGCTTACACTGGCAATATTGTCATTGCCACCGACCAGCTCAATCAGACGCGCGACATCTTGTTTCGCTATCTTACTCATATCCTTGTCCACCTTAATTGGATAGTTCTCTCACTTGTTAGCTTTAATTATGGGAATGTTCCCACTTAATTTTCAGCCAGTGTGTCAGAAATCTGCCCCGGATAAAATGGGAACAGTCCCATAAGTTGAAAATGATCACACTATTGGTGGTTTTGTGTGCAGCAGTAAGTTTAGTTAAGAATGGGGGCTTGAGTGAGATGGACCGGCTTGGAGTGGCCATCGATATGAGATATCAACAACTTAGCAGCACTCTCACCCGCCTGGGCATAACCGGGGTCAACACTGAACACGTTTGGGAACAGAAACGACAACAACTCGCTACCACCTACGCCGGTAACCAGGATGTCATCCCGGCCGAGTTCCTGCAGGCGCTTAATCGCCCCCAGCGCAATACTGTCACTCGCGCAGACAATCGCCTGAGTGTCCGGCGCCAGCAGAGGGTCGACCAGTTGATAGGCGCTCTCATGGCTTAGCTGCCCGGTCTGATAGCGGCTTTGATGGCCGCGCTTCTGGCACCAGTCCAGATAAGCCTGCAAACGCATCTGCCCGGTGGTGGCGTCGCTGGGATCCACCCCTAAATAGGCGATATTGGTCAGGCCCTGCTGATCCAGATAGTTGAGGGCTATCTCAATCACGCCCTGGTTGTCGTAATTGATCGATGAAACGGCGTCGGTATCCATCGCCACCACCACCGCTTTATTGCGCCAGGCATCGAGCTGCTCAAGTGAGAGACCACTGAAACCAAAGATGATCACTCCATCCACATGGCGGCGTCGCAATACATCAAGGTGTTCTGACGTTTTTTCCGGGTCGAACTGGCTTTCCATGATCACCGCGTCGTAGCCGGCCTGGTAGAGTACCTGCAACATACTGCTGACCGCGCGGTTTTCTGAAGGGGAATCGAGCCTTGAGATGATCACCCCAACCACTTTCTGACTGCCACCCCGCATCGACTGGGCTGATTTCGACGGCACATAGCCCGACTCGGCGATCACGCGCTCCACTTTTGCCCGGGTCTCGGGTTTCACTTTCGGATCATTGGTCAATACCCGTGAAACGGTGGATTTGCCAACCCCGGACAAACGGGCAATATCTAGTATGGTGAGTTTTTTGCTCATAACCTTGTTGTTCTTCTATCCCCTGGCGCACCGACTAGTGGTTTAACGGGTAGTACAGTATTTGTAGATAGTTTCGCCGACCGACAAGCGTGCCATATTTCCTTTGGTATGCAGGATTAGCGGGTTACGCTCTTGCGCCGCCTTATCGCCCAGAATATAGCGACTGCCAGAGCCAGACGCGACTTGCACCAGTGAATACTGCCGAGAGCCCATGGTCAAGGTCGCTGTTTCCAGTCCGGTATAATAACGTACTGAAAATGCCTGGCCGCCCTCACACTGGTAGCTATAGCTCTGGCTCGGTTGCAACTGATAGTACTTATCAGGAGCTTGGGAACAGGCCGAAATAAACAGTCCTGAAAGTGCTGCCAAACCGAGTTTAACATTAGTCATGCCGCCTCCTTACGTGAAAAAGGCCGCAATGCGACCTTTACTGTTTAGTTGGCTAAATAAGCGGGAACGTCTTTGATGCTGTCGAGTACCACGCTGGCCAGCGCTTCACCACGCTCATTGACTGGCTTTCCGCTTCGGACCAGAATTCTGGTCCCCACTCCGGCCGCTTCAGCGGCCATCAGATCTTCCGCTTTGTCACCCACCATAACGGAATTGGCCATATCGATATCAAGGAAATCGCGCGCAGAAATAAACATCCCCGGTTTGGGTTTACGGCAGTCACAATCTTGTTTGGCGTCTTCTGCGGCGTAATCCGGGTGGTGCGGACAGTAATAGATGCCGTCGAATTCGACCCCGTTGTCGACGAAATTCCAGTCCATCCACTGAGTCAAAGACAAAAAGCGCTCTTCACTGAATTTTCCGCGGGCGATACCCGACTGGTTAGTGACTAGCACCAGCATATAGCCCATCTGTTTTAACTGTTTGGTGGCTTCAAACACGCCGTCAATAAACTCAAAGTCGTGTTCATCGTGGACATAACCGTGATCAACATTGATGACGCCGTCACGATCTAAAAATACTGCTGGTTTAGCCAAAATTCGTTCTCTTTCATCTATCTTTACAGGAATTATTGCATGCTTTATTTCATTCATCACTATCTAATTCTTCGAATTCATAGCCGTTAATCTTTTTAGACGTCTAGACGTAAAAATATCTATTGACTTAGATCAGTGAAACCCATAGCATCGTCTATCAAATGAGATATAGCTCAACATTTTATTCTGTTTACCTGCAAACAGATCAACAGGTTTTTCGATGATTGAAATTAGTCAAGTTAACAAAGTGTTCCAGCAGGGCAGCAAGCAAATCCACGCCCTGAAGGACATTAATCTCACCATTCCACAAGGCCATATCTTTGGCGTGATCGGCTCGTCCGGAGCTGGTAAAAGTACCCTGATCCGCTGCGTTAATATGTTAGAGGCGCCCACCAGCGGCTCTATCGTGGTTGATGGGGTCGATTTGACCAAACTGGGCAAAGCGCAACTGGTGGAAGCGCGTCGCAATATCGGCATGATATTCCAGCACTTTAACCTGCTCTCTTCGCGTACCGTGTTTGCCAATGTCGCCCTGCCATTGGAACTGGCTGGCAAAGACAAAGCGCACATCGAAACTAAGGTCAGCGAGCTCCTAACTTTGGTAGGGCTGGCAGATAAACGCGACAGCTACCCCGCCAATCTGAGTGGCGGCCAGAAGCAGCGAGTGGCGATTGCCCGCGCGCTGGCCTCCGATCCGAAAGTGCTGCTGTGCGATGAAGCCACCAGCGCCCTTGACCCGGCGACTACCCAGTCAATCCTTGAGCTGCTCAAGACCATCAACCGTAAGCTGAATATCACTATGCTGTTGATCACCCACGAGATGGACGTGGTGAAAAGTATCTGTCACCAGGTGGCGATCATCGGTGGCGGCAAACTGGTAGAAAAAGGTACGGTCGGCGAGATTTTCGCCCACCCGAAAACGGAACTGGCGCACCAGTTTATCCGCTCTACTCTGGATTTATCGATACCGGAAGATTACCAGGCCCGACTGCAGGAGCAGCGGCTAGAAGGCAGCTATCCGTTAGTGCGACTGGAATTTACCGGCGCAACGGTAGACGCACCGCTGATGTCGATGATTGCCCGCAAGTTCAATATTGATGTCAGTATCCTCAGCTCTGACCTGGATTACGCCGGTGGGGTTAAATTTGGCATGATGGTGGCTGAGTTATTTGGTAACGAACAAGACGACAACGCAGCGATCGATTTTCTGCGTCAGAACAATGTGAAAGTAGAGGTGCTTGGCTATGTCCTTTGAATCTATCAGCCAGTGGCTAAGCCTGAACGGTGACTTGTTGCTACGGGCCACCGGAGAGACCCTCTATATGGTCGCAGTGTCCGGCTTGGTCGGCTTCGCACTGGGTATTCCTTTAGGCGTGATCCTGCACACCAGCAAACGCGGCGGTCTGCTGGAAAATCCGCGCCTGAACACCATCTTAGGCGCGATTGTGAACATCGGCCGCTCAGTGCCGTTCCTGGTCCTGATGGTGGCCATTATTCCAGTCACTAAGCTATTAGTTGGCACCTTTATCGGCACTACCGCCGCGATTGTCCCTTTGACTATTGGCGCGATTCCGTTTGTTGCCCGTCTTACCGAAGGTGCACTGCTGGAAGTGCCGACCGGCTTAGTTGAAGCGGCCCAGTCAATGGGGGCCACGCCGATGCAGATCATCAGTAAAGTACTACTGCCAGAAGCACTGCCGACGATAGTGAACTCAGTCACGATTACCCTGGTCACCCTGGTCAGTTACTCTGCCATGGCCGGAACCGTCGGCGGCGGCGGATTAGGCGATGTCGCGATTCGCTATGGTTTTCACCGTTATGATGTCGTGATTATGGCCGTGACCGTGGTGATGCTGATCGTGCTGGTGCAAATCATTCAATCTATCGGCGACGCGGTTGTGCGTCGTGTCGATCACAGATAATTATTACAAAGCTTACGTATATAAGGAGATAGTCCATGAAATTGAATCTTAAAGCCCTGTTGGCAATTGGTGCTGCTGCACTGGCACTGACTGGTTGTGGTGAACAAGCGGCTGACAACAACAAAATCAAAGTTGGCGTAATGGCAGGTGCTGAAGCCCAGGTGGCGGAAGTGGCGGCAAAAGTAGCGAAAGAGAAATACAACCTGGATGTTGAGCTGGTAACCTTTACCGATTATGTCACGCCGAATGCCGCACTGGATGATGGTTCAGTAGACGTGAACGCATTCCAACACAAGCCTTATCTGGATCAGCAAATCGCTGACCGTGGCTATAAACTGGCCATCGCAGGCAACAGCTTTGTTTACCCTATCGCCGGTTACTCTAAGCAAGTGACTTCAGTCGACCAGTTGGAAGACGGTGCCCGTATCGCGGTACCGAATGACCCGACTAACCTGGGCCGTTCTCTGCTTCTACTGGAACAACAAGGTCTGCTGACTCTGCGTGAAGGTGTAGGTCTGAAAGCAACTACCCGCGATATCGAAAAGAACCCGAAAAATATCGCCATCGTTGAACTGGATGCCGCTCAGCTGCCACGTTCTCTGGATGATGTAGCCCTGTCTATCATCAACACCACTTACGCGAGCTCTATCAACCTGACTCCGCAAAAAGACGGCATTTTTGTTGAAGACAAAGAGTCGCCATACGTGAACCTAATCGTGGCTCGTGAAGACAACGTTAACGCAGAAAACGTACAGAACTTTGTTAAAGCGTACCAGACTGACGAAGTGTACAACGCAGCTTCTGAAATCTTCCAGGGCGGCGTAGTTAAAGGCTGGTAATCGGCTAAACTCGCAGTGACAACTCACTTCAAGGGCTGATGGGAACATCGGCCCTTTTTTCGTATCAGCTCAAATGGGATGCTGTAGGACAGCGAAAACGGCAAGCTCCAAGGCTATGCCATCGCGCTAAAACGACGAAGCCCCGTCTTACGACGAGGCTTCTAAATGGTGGTCGGTGAAGAGGGATTCGAACCCCCGACCCTCTGGTCCCAAACCAGATGCGCTACCAAACTGCGCTATTCACCGAACGATTGCCTGTGCGATTCTTGTCGCGGCAACGGATGCGTATGATACGGATTCTGCCGGCCAACGCAAGCCATTTTCACCATAATCCGCACAACATTTTAATAACCGCTCAATCGCTAATCATCTGGGATTAAAATGTGATTAAAAACACACCAATCACAACATCTTTATAACCTTGGCAACAGTTTTGATCCAGATCAGTACCACGTATCGGAGGCCATCATAAGTTAGTTCCGTCTTCTCAACTTTGGAGGAAATATGGACTTTTGGCTTGATCTGCTTTTTGGTAATGCTGTCGGGTTATCATCGATGATTGTCATCCTTACAGCCCTGGGTCTGATGCTGTTCTACGGCGGTTTCTTCATTTACAAAGTCATGAACGACAAATCTCCTCACTAGATCGCTTAGCGCCAATTTATATAATTGAATCATGCTATGCACCGAAGTAGATTGCCTGTCTGCTTCGGTTTTTTATATGTCATAAACAAGAAATCTGATCACCTCGTCGCTTAGATGGGTATAATCGCTTTAAGAGTTCCGATTGTATTGAGATAAGCTCATGTCTCACGATGACCTATCCCTGTTTCAGCAGATGATGGGGGACGTCAAACCCCTTCAACACGATACCGCTGAGCATAAAAAATCCCATCACGTCACCGACGCCCAACTGGCCAAGCGCGAAGCCGCCATCTGGCTGACTGAGGACGATCCTGAGTATTTGTCGGTTGATTATGCACCTATGCTGAAACCGGAAGACATGATCGATTTCAAGCGAGACGGCCTGCAAGATGGTGTACACAAAAAGCTGCGTCTCGGTAAATATCCTATCCAGGCTAAGCTGGACTTACACCGCAAAACTTTGAAACAGGCGCGCGATGAAGTGGTCAATTTCCTCAAGCAGTGCATCAGAATGGATATCCGTACCGTGCTGATCGTCCATGGCCGCGGCGAACGCTCTAACCCGCCAGCGCTGATGAAAAGCTATCTGGCCAGCTGGTTAAGCCAGATTAAAGACGTCCAATGTGTACACAGCGCGCAGCGTTTCCACGGCGGTACCGGGGCGGTTTACGTAATGCTGCGAAAAAGTGCTGACAAGAAACTGGAAAACCGAGAAAGGCACCAAAAACGCATGGGCTAGCAGCGTCGATAGTGCTAGTATGTGCGACCAATTTATCACCATCTACAGCCAGCAATTCCATTGCCGTTGTGAAACGTTAGGAGTCAATCAATGTCAGACACAGCCAAGAGATTAAACAAGTTTATCAGCGAGACCGGCTACTGCTCGCGCCGGGAAGCCGACAAACTGATCGAACAAGGCCGGGTAACTATTAACGGTAACGTGCCGGAAATGGGCACCAAAGTGCTCGCCGGTGACGATGTGTGCATCGATGGTAAACCACTGCAAAGTAAGCAGGAAACCATCTATATCGCGCTGAATAAACCGACCGGTATCACCTGTACCACCGAGCGAAATGTCCCGGGTAACATCGTCGATTTCATCGGTCACAAGCAGCGCATTTTTCCAATTGGCCGCTTAGACAAACCTTCCGACGGCCTGATTTTTCTCACCAACGACGGTGATATCGTCAATAAAATTCTTCGCGCTGGGAATAATCACGAAAAAGAGTATGTGGTCAGGGTCGACAAACCGATTACCGAGCAGTTTCTGACCCAAATGCGTTCCGGCGTGAATATCCTGGATACCGTCACACTGCCTTGCAAGGTCACTCAGGAAACCAAATACTCGTTCCGTATTGTGTTGACCCAAGGACTGAACCGGCAGATCCGCCGCATGTGCGAAGCACTCGGCTACGACGTATTCAAACTGCGCCGGGTACGGATTATGAACGTCAGCCTGGATGGGATTCCAAACGGTCAGTGGCGTTACCTCACCGAGCAGGAAGTCAACGATATCCTCGCCCTGTGTGAAAGCTCGGTCGGCACCGAGGAAGCGTCCAAACTGGATGCCAAAGGTCGTAAAATTCGTAAAGCAACGGACGCCAAACTGTTTGACAGCCGGGAGCAGAACCAGCATTCCACCGCGCGGCGTAACCAAAAGCCGCGCACCTTTAAAGGCCGCAATGCAGACGAATTTCGTCATGCGCCAAACTCAAAGCGCAGTCGGCAGCAGCCAAGAGCCAATTCTGCAGAAGGGTCGAACCAGAAAGGTTCTGCAACGACCCAGCGCCCGAGAACCAGTGGAACGCTGGGGCTGAAAAAATCCGGCTGAGCGCAATCCGTATACCCCGGCCAAACTCAATTGCCGCGGTTGTAAAAACTAAAAAGGGAGCCATTGGCTCCCTTTGCTTTTCGGTCGGTTGATTATTTAGTACCGAAAATCTTATCACCTGCATCGCCAAGACCCGGAACGATGTAACCTTTATCGTTCAGTTTCTCATCGATGGCCGCGGTGTACAGCTCCACATCCGGGTGGGCTTTTTCCAGCGCTGCAATACCTTCTGGTGCCGAAACCAGCACCAGCACTTTAATGTGCTTACAGCCCTTCTCTTTCAGCAGGTCGATGGTCGCGATCATTGAGCCACCGGTCGCCAGCATAGGGTCAACCACCAGGGCAATACGCTCATCGATATTGGACGCCAGCTTGTTAAAGTATGGAACTGGCTCCAGGGTTTCTTCATCACGGTAGATACCCACCACGCTGATACGAGCACTTGGCATATGTTCCAGTACGCCATCCATCATACCCAGACCGGCGCGCAGAATTGGCACTACGGTCACTTTCTTACCTTTGATCTGGTCAACTTCTACCGGACCATTCCAACCTTCAATGGTAACTTTTTCTGTTTCGAAGTCCGCTGTGGCTTCATAAGTCAGCAGGCTACCAACTTCTGTAGCAAGCTCACGAAACCGTTTTGTGCTGATGTCACCCTCTCTCATAAGACCAATCTTGTGTTTTACTAGCGGGTGCTTAACTTCAACGATTTTCATTTCCATCTCCGGCAATGTGACAAAATTTAATCAAACCTCGCAATTATAAATGATTTGGAGACAATTTTCTTGATCCTGACTAAAAGAAAAAAACTGCGCAAACGTTTGCTCTTTAACTTTAACCACTGGTAGAATAGCGCCGTTTTCATATCCAACAATTTACCGAGGACTTCTCCGTGAGTGGTAACAACCCTTCTCTAAGCTACAAAGACGCTGGTGTCGACATTGATGCTGGTAACGCTCTGGTGGACCGAATTAAAGGTGCAGTTAAACGTACCCGTCGCCCTGAAGTAATGGGTGGCATCGGCGGCTTCGGCGCGCTGTGTGAACTGCCGACTAAATATAAGCAGCCTGTACTGGTTTCCGGTACTGACGGTGTAGGAACCAAACTTCGCCTGGCTCTGGATATGAACAAACACGACACCATCGGTATCGACCTGGTGGCCATGTGTGTGAACGATCTGATTGTACAGGGTGCAGAACCGCTGTTCTTCCTCGACTACTACGCAACCGGCAAACTGGATGTAGATACCGCAGCAGACGTGGTCAGCGGTATTGCCGAAGGCTGTGTTCAGGCCGGCTGCGCGCTAATCGGCGGTGAAACTGCTGAAATGCCAGGTATGTATGAAGGTGAAGACTACGACGTGGCAGGCTTCTGTGTTGGCGTCGTAGAAAAAGCCGACGTAATTGACGGCAGCAAAGTTCAGGCGGGTGATGCTCTGATCGCCGTCGGCTCAAGCGGTCCACACTCAAACGGTTACTCGCTGATCCGTAAAATTCTGGAAGTGTCTGCTGCAGATACCAATGAGCAGCTGGCTGGTCGCAGTATCGGTGAGCACTTGCTGGAACCGACTAAGATTTACATTAAATCTGCCCTGAAGATGATCGCGGAACACGATATTCACGCTATCTCTCATATTACCGGTGGCGGCTTCTGGGAAAACATTCCACGTGTACTGCCTGAAGGCACCAAAGCGGTTATCGATGGCAACAGCTGGGAATGGCCGGTGATTTTCCAATGGCTGCAACAGCAAGGCAATGTGACCACCCATGAAATGTACCGTACCTTTAACTGTGGTGTCGGTCTGATCGTCGCACTGCCAAAAGATCAAGCCCAAGCGGCGGTAGAGCTACTGCAACAGGAAGGCGAAAATGCCTGGATCATCGGCGAAATCGCGCCAGCTGACGCGGGAACCGAGCAGGTAGAGATCAACTAAGCATGAAAAGTATTGTTGTTTTAGTTTCAGGGAATGGGTCTAACTTACAAGCAATTATCGATGCTTGTGAAACCAGCATTGAGAACGGCAAAGTCACGGCCGTGTTTTCGAACAAGGCAACAGCTTATGCGTTAGAACGGGCAAAGCAAGCCGGTGCCGCAGCGCTGTTTCTGGATCCAAAAGCGTTCGACACACGTGACGCTTTTGACCATGAACTGATGCGTCAGATTGACGAATACCATCCAGACCTGATTGTCCTGGCCGGTTACATGCGTATTCTGAGTAGTGAGTTCGTCCGTCACTATATGGGGCGGATGATCAACATTCATCCGTCACTGCTACCGAAATACCCTGGCCTGAATACTTACCAGCGTGCCATTCATGCCGGTGACGAAGAGCACGGAACCAGTGTCCATTTTGTCACCGAAACCCTCGATGGCGGACCGGTGATACTGCAAGCCAAAGTGCCTATCTTTGAGGAGGATTCGGTGGAATCTCTCACTGAACGGGTACAGGTGCAGGAACACCGTATCTACCCACTGGTGACCAAATGGTTCGTTGAGGGCCGGCTGGAAATGATCGACGGCAAAGCTTACCTGGACGGTGAAAAGCTCGGTATTCACGGCTACGCCGACCAATAATCTGATTAAGGCGAACGTGAAGTTCGCCTTATTTTTATCCGCTATGCTGACGGCATAAAATTTTCACCTTCCACCTGCACTCCTCTTACTCTCTCTTTAGCTGCAGCAATGGCTTTGAGTTTGCTGACCGCCCTGTGTATATTGAGGTCAATCTCATTAAACAGGACTTCAACTATGCAAGTTTACGGATGTTGCGAACTGGTTCGCGAATTGTACGCTCAAATCGGCAGTGGCGACCAGGCCTACATACCCCAAGCCATCAGCTGCGCGGTCAAGGCACTCAACGACATTGCCGCCGATGAATCATTAACTAAAGACGTCAGAGAAAAAGCGGCGTTCGCGGCTGCTAACCTATTGATCTCAGACTTTGAGGATCAGGCATGAATCTGAGCAATTTCGAAACCATGGACAGCGTAATGTTGATGAGCATCGTCAACATGAAGCTGCGCGATGACTTTGCCGGAGATCTGGACAAGCTGGCGACTTATTTTGATATCGACCGTACAGCTCTAGAGCAAAAACTGGCCTCTGCCGGTTTTGAGTTTTTGCCGGAAGCCGGCCAATTCAGATAGTCTTTTGCTGTTGTGTTTGCGAGACGCAATTAACCCGAAAGGCGGCCAATAAAAAAACGCAAACCGAAGTTTGCGTTTTTTGTTTCAGGTTAACAATTAACCCAGGTTCTTACGGGCATTCTGGAACATACGCATCCAGGCGCCATTTTCACCCCAGTTGTCCGGGTGCCATGAGTTCGCCACGGTGCGGAATACACGTTCCGGATGCGGCATCATGATGGTCACACGTCCGTCAGCCGTTGTCAGGCCGGTGATCGCATTTGGCGAACCATTCGGGTTGTTTGGATACTGCTGAGTCGGGTTGCCGTGGTTATCAACGTAGCGCAGTGCAACCGTACCAGACGTTTCAATCGCGTTCAGGTGAGCCGCATCACGCACTTCAACCCGGCCTTCACCGTGTGAAACTGCAATCGGCATCCGTGAGCCAGCCATACCATCGAAGAAGACCGAATCCGATTTCTGCACTTCTACTAGGCTAAAGCGGGCTTCAAAACGCTCAGATTCGTTGCGGACGAATCGAGGCCAAAGCTCAGCCCCCGGGATCAGCTCTTTCAGGTTAGACAGCATCTGACAGCCGTTACATACCCCCAGAGAGAAAGTATCTTCACGCTGGAAGAAGCTCTGGAACTGATCACGTGCCTGGGCGTTGAACAGCACAGATTTCGCCCAACCTTCACCCGCTCCCAGAACGTCACCGTATGAGAAACCACCACAGGCGACCAAACCTTGGTACTGATCCAGTACTGCCTGACCGGTCAGGATGTCGCTCATATGGATATCGACCGCTTCAAAGCCAGCGCGGTCAAATGCCGCCGCCATTTCAACATGCGAGTTAACGCCCTGCTCACGCAGGATAGCCATTTTCGGTTTGGCACCTTTGGCGATGTATGGCGCTGCGATATCTTCGTTAACGTCGAAGCTCAGTGATACATTCAGACCAGGGTCCGAGTTGTCTTGCTTGGCGGCAAACTCTTGATCGGCACAAGCCGGGTTGTCGCGCAGTGCCTGCATCTTATGCGTAGTTTCCGCCCAGATGGTGCGCAGTTCAGTACGTGAGCGCGCCAGCAGCAGCTCATCGCCACTGTGGATAGCAAATTGATCGGAGGCATCAACGGAACCGATAACGTGTGAACAGCTGTCCAAACCAAACTTGCTCAACGTTGCCTGAACGCTTGCCAGCTCATCGTTGCTGACCTGAATTACCGCGCCCAGTTCTTCGTTAAACAGCACTGCCAGGCTGTCGTCGCCCAGAGCAGCGATGTTCGCCTGGATACCGCAGTGACCGGCAAAGGCCATTTCTGCCAATGTGACCAGCAGACCACCGTCCCCTTTGTCGTGGTAGGCTATCAGTTTATCGTCGCGAACCAGGGCCTGAATCGCATTAAAGAACGCTTTCAGCTGTTCTGCGCTGTCTACATCGGCCGGTTTGTCACCCAACTGCTTGTATACTTGCGCCAGCGCAGTAGCGCCCAGACGGTTTTTACCGTTACCCAGGTCGATCAGCAGCAGGCTGCTGTCGCCCTTATCAGTACGCAATTGAGGAGTCACCGTTTTGCGTACATCTTCGACGCGGGCAAACGCCGTAATGATCAGTGATAGCGGCGAGGTAACTTCTCTGTTTTCACCGTCCTGTTCCCACTTGGTCTTCATCGACATCGAGTCTTTACCAACGGGAATAGTCAGACCCAGCGCAGGACACAACTCTTCACCAACCGCTTTAACCGCTTCGTACAGACCGGCATCTTCACCAGGGTGACCGGCTGGAGACATCCAGTTCGCCGACAGTTTAATCCGTTTCAGGTCGCCGATTTCTGTGGCTGCAATGTTGGTCAGAGATTCTGCTACCGCCAGACGGGCTGATGCGCCAAAATCTAACAGGGCGACCGGTGTACGCTCACCCATCGACATCGCTTCGCCATGGTAAGTGTCGTAGCTGGCCGCAGTAACAGCACAGTTGGCGACAGGTACCTGCCAAGGGCCGACCATCTGGTCGCGCGCCACCAGACCAGTAACAGAACGGTCACCGATGGTGATCAGGAAAGTCTTCTCTGCCACGGCCGGCAAGCGCAGTACCCGATCAACGGCGTCAGACAGTTCAATCCCGTCGCGGTTAATCGCCGGACTATCAACTTTCAGCGTCTTCGCGTCACGATGCATTTTCGGCGGTTTACCCAGTAGAATATCCATCGGCATATCGATCGGCGTGTTATCGAAATGCTCATCTTCCAGCGTCAGGTGACGCTCTTCAGTCGCTTCTCCGACTACCGCATACGGCGCACGTTCACGCTGACAAATGGCATCAAAACGGTCCATGTCTTCAGTCGCAACCGCCAATACGTAGCGCTCCTGAGATTCATTACACCAGATTTCCAGCGGGCTCATGCCCGGCTCGTCGTTTGGTACGTCACGCAGCTGAAATTTACCGCCACGCTCACCGTCATCCACCAGCTCAGGCAGGGCGTTAGAGATGCCGCCCGCGCCCACATCGTGAATAAAGGCGATTGGGTTCGCATCGCCCAGTTGCCAGCAACGATCGATCACTTCCTGACAACGACGTTCCATCTCTGGGTTTTCACGCTGTACCGATGCAAAATCAAGATCTTCCGCTGACTGACCAGACGCCATAGAAGACGCAGCGCCGCCGCCAAGACCGATATTCATCGCCGGGCCACCCAGTACGATCAGCTTGGCACCTACCGGAATTTCTTTCTTCTGTACGTGTTCAGCGCGAATATTACCCATACCGCCCGCGATCATGATTGGCTTGTGATAGCCACGGACTTCTTCGCCAGCATGAGAGGTCACTTTTTCTTCGTAAGTACGGAAGTAGCCCAGCAGGTTAGGACGGCCAAATTCGTTGTTGAACGCCGCACCACCCAGAGGCCCTTCCAGCATAATATCCAGCGCGTTTACGATCCGGCCTGGTTTACCAAAGTCACTTTCCCATGGCTGTTCAAAATTCGGGATTCGCAGGTTGGAAACCGTGAAGCCCACCAGACCAGCTTTTGGTTTACCGCCGATACCGGTCGCGCCTTCATCACGAATTTCACCACCGGAACCGGTGGAAGCGCCCGGCCATGGCGAAATGGCAGTCGGGTGGTTATGCGTTTCCACTTTCATCAGAATGTGGGCATCTTCGTGATGATAGCCGTACTGACGCGAATCTGGGTTCGGGAAGAAACGGCCAACTTTAGACCCTTCCATAACCGCCGCGTTGTCTTTGTATGCAGACAGCACGTGATCCGGAGTGGTTTCAAAGGTGTTCTTGATCATTTTGAACAGCGATTTAGGCTGGTCAACACCGTCGATAGTCCAGTCGGCGTTAAAGATTTTGTGACGGCAGTGCTCAGAGTTCGCCTGGGCAAACATCATCAGTTCAATGTCGTTTGGATTGCGGCCCAGCTTGATGAAGCTTTCGACCAGATAATCAATTTCATCTTCTGCCAGCGCCAGGCCAAGCGATACGTTGGCTTGTTCCAGAGCTTCACGACCACCCGCCAGGATATCTACCTGGGTCAGCGGGGTTGGCTCAGCAACCGTAAACAGTGCCGCGGCGGCTTCGAGGTCAGCAAAGACGCTTTCCATCATGCGGTCATGGATCAGCGCTTTGATGCTGTCTAGCTGATCAGTAGATAGCTGTTGCGAGGATTCAATATAGTAAGCAGTACCGCGCTCCAGACGTTTCACTTTGTCCAGACCACAGTTGTGGGCAATGTCAGTCGATTTAGATGACCAAGGAGAAATGGTTCCCGGACGCGGGGTGACCAGAATCAGCAGACCTTGCGGCTCGTGCTCTTCGATCGTCGGACCATAAGTCAACAGTTTCTCCAGCTTGTCGAGTTCGGAGCCGTCAAGCTCAGCTTTCAGGTCGGCGAAGTGCATGAACTCAGCGTAAATGCCTGTCACAGGCAGTTGTTGTTCACGACACAGTTCCAGTAATTTATTAACTCGAAACTCCGATAGAGCTGGGGAGCCACGCAAAATTCTCATGTGCTTAGGTCTCTTATGCAATTGATTAAGGTAATATTGGAATAAATTCAATAAGTTAATAAGAACTCATACCAATTTAACCTCTGCCTTGCGGGCGCATTATAAAGGATTTGGATTTGTGATGTAACACCAAAAGCAACCGTTTGCGTCATTTTTTTTAGCAAGTTTGAAATACCATCAATTTGGCCAGGATTTCAGCTGCCAAAGTCAAAACTTGATGCTGTGACTTTGCCTGCTGGAACGCCTTTGATATAAATGACTTATCAAACGACTGAGAAGCAACTGAATGAAGCAGCAATTTACCCTACGTCTCTACCGCGTCCTGGCTATCTGTCTGGTTAGCTTCGGCCTGGCGGGCTGTCAGATCGAATCAGAGCCTAAGAGCGAGCTGGCCCAGATACTTGAAAGAGGCGTGCTGCGAGTAGGTAGCGTCAATAACCAGTTATCTTACTATATCGGCCCGGACGGCCCGGCCGGGCTGGATTACGAACTGGCACGAGAGTTTGCCAACCAGCTTGGGGTAAAACTGGAGATGAAACCAGCTTACCGGATTGCCTCACTCTACCCCGCACTGGAACGGGGAGAAATCGACATCATTGCGGCTGGTCTCAGCCTTGGTGACGAACGAATGGCTAAATTTAGGGTCGGTCCGGCCTATTATTATGTCAGCCAGCAGGTGGTGTATAAAAAAGGCAACTGGCGGCCACGCAACCTGAAACAGTTGCTGAAAAAAATGCCGGAGCTGACCGAGCAAAATGATGGCCGCTCGGTGCTGCATATCGTCAGCGAAGCCCAGTTCAACAAAACGCTATCCAACATAAAATCGGACAATCCGGGCTTTAACTACGAAATCGATCCCGATGCCGATATTAACGACTTGCTGAAAAAAGTGTCGCAAAATGAGCTGATGTTTACCGTGGCCGATTCGGTAGAATTGTCTTTGTCTCAGCGTATCTACCCTGAACTGGCACTGGCGTTTGAACTGACTGAAGATCAACCCATTTCCTGGTACATGCGCCGCTCCGAAGATGAAAGTCTCTACGCTCTGATGATTGAGTATTTCGGCAATATTAAACAGTCCGGTCAACTGGCGACGCTGGAAGAGAAATACATCGGTCATGTCACCAGTTTCGATTATGTCGACACCCGCGCATTCATCCGGGCGCTGGACAACAAACTGCCGCGCTGGTCTGAACTGTTTCAGCAATATTCCGATGAATTCGACTGGCGCCTGATCGCCGCCCTGGCCTATCAGGAGTCTCACTGGAATCCTAAAGCCGTTTCCCCCACTGGCGTTCGCGGCATGATGATGCTGACATTACCGACGGCGAAAAGTGTCGGGGTAAAAAACCGTCTTGACCCTAAGCAGTCAGTGCGAGGCGGAGTGGAATATCTGCGCCGGATGATAGCCCGGGTACCAGATACCATTACCGAGCATGAAAAAATCTGGTTCGCGCTGGCCTCGTATAACGTCGGCTATGGCCACGTGATGGATGCCCGCCGTCTGACCAAAGCTCAGAACGGCGATCCGGACTCCTGGTCAGATGTCAAAGATCGCCTGCCGCTACTGCGTCAGGAGAAATACTATAGCCGCACCCGCTACGGCTATGCCCGGGGCGATGAAGCGCGTAATTATGTTGAAAACATTCGCCGCTACTATCAGAGCATCATTGGACATGTCGAGCAGAAAGCGCAGGAAGCGATCGATCTCAATGTCGATGATCTGGCGGTCATTCAGGTTAAAGAGCTGTCGATTTCCGGCGCCGAGCCGGTCAGTGGCGCAGAAGCGAGTGATCAAGATGACCTGCAAGATGAGCAATCGGATGCTGAAGTGGCAGAAACCGAGCAACATGCAGCTAAGGGCAGCTAACTGAACTTCAGGCTAGCTGTAGATCTCGTGCAACAGCAGGCTTGATTTTTGCTCTGGAAAACCATACAACAGGATCTGACTTGTTCTTGTCTGACCGGCTTAGGCAAACCCGCCATACTGCCGGTATTAATCACTCGTTAGTCTATCATTACTGCCGGGACAGAGGTTTTCGGCAGGGTCAGTTGTAGGAGGTTGTTTTATGCTAAAGCGTAGAAGACAGTCGAAGCATTTGTATAAAACGGTTGCGGCCAACCGCAGAAAGCGCAAGCTGAGTAACAACAAGAAAAAAGTTATCTGGCGTCATCGCGCCTTTATGCAGTGTCTGGCTGCTTAACCCGTCAGTATGGCCAATAGCTTTCACAGGTATTGGCTTTTTCTCTTTTACCCCTACCTACTTTTACCTTGCTCATCTTTATCTTGTGTTCGGGTCCGCTTAGCCGCTTTTATTTCTTTACGTCGACGGCGGAAAAAGTTCTGCAGCTGTTCACGGCACTCATGCTCTAACAAGCCGCCCTGGACCTCGGCATAATGGTATGCCGCCTGGCTGGCAAAAATATCCAGTACCGTACCCGCGGCACCGGCCTTCAGATCTGGCGCCCCGAACACCACCCGTTTCACCCGACTGTGCAGCAAAGCCCCCGCACACATAGGGCACGGCTCCAGCGTGACGTACAAAGTGGTATCCAGCAAGCGGTAGTTTTCTATCGCCTGGCCGGCCTGGCGCAACACCTGAATTTCCGCATGGGCCGTAGCATCATGGTGGCCAATCGAACAGTTCCATCCTTCCGCAATGATCTGATTGTCTTTTACCAGCACCGCGCCTACCGGCACCTCGCCTTGCAACTCGGCTTGCGCCGCTAACTCGAGCGCCCGGCGCATAAATTTTTGATCATCTTGATTAAACTCAGGGTGAGCGTCCGTTGGGTTAACTTGCATTTTGGTTTAGCGCCTCGTACAGGTAATCGATCAGGGTACGAATTTTGGCGGTCAGCATCCTGTTTTGCGGATAGACAGCCCAGATCCCTTCCCGGTCGACCCGATAGTCACTCAATAATTCAACTAACTGGCCAGACTCGAGATACGGCTGCACATAATAATCAGGAAGCTGCACTATGCCTAATCCTTTTAGTGCCGCATCCGTCAATGCGTAACCGCTGTTGCAGCGAATTCGCCCCTCAACATTGATCTGTTTTTCCTTACCATCTTGAGTGAAGCGCCAATATTTGACGCTGCCCCGCAAGCAGTGATGCCGTTTTAATTCTGACAGGGTGTGCGGTTCACCATACTGCTGCAGATAGCCAGGGCTGCAACAGACGTAAGTTTGCCTGTCCAGCAGCTTTCTGGCCATCATGGTGGAATCATCCAGTTTGCCCAGCCTAATCGCCAGATCAAACCCTTCCTGGACTAAATCAAGGTTTTGATTGGAAAGCACCAACTCAAGGTCTATTTTAGGCTGCAGTTGCAAGAACTGGTGTATCAGCGGCGCCAGAACATGTTCACCAAAGGTCACCGGCGCGGTCATTTTGATCACGCCGCTGGGAGTCGACTGCAATTGGGTTACCGCCAGCCCGGCCAGCGTTAATCCTTCAACCAGAGGCTTGCAGTGCTGGTAGTAACATTCGCCCAGTTCTGTCACCGTCACCCTTCGCGTTGTTCTGACCAGCAGTTTCACCGCCAAGCGGGCTTCCAGTGCATTGATCCGGCGGCTCACGTTGGCCACGGATGTGCCCAGTTTGGTCGCGGCTGCGGTAAAACTCTGCAACTCCGCGACCGCGACAAATTCATTGATGCCTTCCCAGCTATTCATTCATCCACCAATTTAGTCATCAAACCCAACAATTATTACGATATTGTAATAGTTTATTTTATTTTTATAGGATTAACATCCTATAGCCAATCAATATACTGAATATTCAACGGGCAAACCGACCAATCCGAACTAGGCTTAGAGAAGTTGCGCCTGACTTAACTGGTGGTGCCAATCGGCCTTCACCCAAGTATTGATGAGGAATGATCATGACCGAACAATTTATCAAATCACGGGCGGCAGTCGCCTGGGGACCCAATCAGCCGCTGAAAATGGAACAGGTTGATGTGATGTTACCCAAAGCGGGAGAAGTACTGGTGCGCATTGTTGCCAGTGGAGTATGTCACACCGATGCGTTTACCTTGTCCGGTGACGATCCAGAAGGGGTGTTCCCGGCGATATTGGGCCACGAAGGCGGTGGTATCGTCGAGATGGTCGGCGAAGGGGTCACCAGTGTGGAAGTGGGTGATCATGTTATTCCTCTCTACACCGCGGAATGTGGCGAATGTAAATTCTGTAAGTCTGGCAAGACCAATCTGTGCCAGGCGGTACGTGAAACTCAGGGCAAAGGACTGATGCCAGACGGCACCACCCGTTTCTATATCGACGGTCAGCCGATCTATCACTATATGGGCTGCTCGACTTTCTCCGAATACACGGTATTGCCGGAAATCTCGCTAGCCAAAGTCAACAAGGCAGCACCACTGGAAGAAGTGTGTCTGCTCGGTTGCGGTGTAACCACCGGCATGGGCGCGGTACTTAACACCGCCAAAGTAGAGCCGGGTGCCAGCGTGGCTATCTTTGGCCTCGGCGGCATTGGTCTGTCAGCCATTATCGGTGCACGTATGGCCGGTGCAGAGCGCATCATCGGCATCGATATCAATGAAAGTAAATTTGAACTGGCGCAGCAGCTGGGCGCGACTGACGTCATTAACCCGAAGAATTTTGACAAGCCTATCCAGGAAGTGATCGTTGAAATGACCGACGGCGGCGTCGATTACTCGTTTGAATGTATCGGCAATGTCGATGTCATGCGTTCAGCGCTGGAGTGTTGTCATAAAGGCTGGGGCGAGTCGGTGATTATCGGCGTTGCCGGCGCGGGCCAGGAAATTTCGACCCGACCATTCCAACTGGTGACCGGACGAGTATGGCGAGGCAGCGCGTTTGGTGGCGTGAAAGGCCGTAGTGAACTGCCAGGGATCGTCGAACGTTACCTGGCCGGAGAATTTGGCCTGCAGGAGTTCATAACTCATACCCTGCCGCTGGAAGAGATCAACCAGGCATTTGACCTGATGCATAAAGGCGAAAGTATTCGCTCAGTGATCCACTTCGACAAATAACCGACTATGGCCCGGCAGTAAACCGGGCCAAAATTAGCCCCCTACTCTTTTGTGCTTTCGAACTTAAATGTCCAGCTAACAGGAAAGATTATGACTATCGAAAATATCAGCCAGGCCAAAGTCTTTGACGGCTGGCATAAGCAGTATCTTCATCAGTCCGAGACGTTAAATTGCGCTATGCGTTTTGCCGTCTTTTTGCCGCCCCAGGCCAGCCAAGCCAGTCCCGTACCGGTACTCTACTGGTTGTCCGGGCTGACCTGCAGCGATGAAAACTTTATGCAGAAGGCCGGTGCGTTTCGGATGGCCGCCAAACTGGGCATGGCGATTGTCGCTCCGGACACCAGCCCCAGAGGTGACGATGTGCCCGACGCACCGGACGGCAGCTACGATTTGGGTCTGGGTGCCGGATTTTATCTCAATGCCACCCAAGCCCCCTGGGACCGCCACTACCAGATGTACAGCTATATTGTCGATGAACTGCCTCAGCTGATAGAGCAGCACTTTCCGGTCAGCGATGTGCGTTCAATTGCGGGCCATAGTATGGGGGGACACGGTGCCCTGACGATTGGACTTAAAAACAGCGACCGTTACCGCGCCATCTCGGCTTTCAGTCCCATCAGCAACCCGTCACACTGTCCTTGGGGACAAAAGGCGTTCAGCCACTACCTGGGTAACGATGTCGAGCAGTGGAAGCAGTACGACAGCGTTGAGCTGCTGAAACAACAGACTGCGACACTGCCGATTCTGGTCGATCAGGGGGAAGAAGATGACTTTCTCGATCTGCAGTTAAAACCAGAGTTATTGCTGGCCGCCGCTGAGATCTCTGGCAGCAATGTAAAACTGAGAATGCAGCCGGGCTACGACCATAGCTACTATTTCATTCAGAGCTTTATCGACGACCATCTGCACTTCCACAGCCAGTTCCTGTTCGACTGACAACACACCTGAACCTGTTAGCAAAATAAAGCCCGCATGATGCGGGCTTTTTCGATGTACTGAACACTTAGTGAGTGACTGCTCACCTACAGTAAACGTTACATAGTGTAGGTGTACGGAGCCTGGATACCCATTGGAATACCCAATGCCCAGTAAGCCAGCAGGAATATGGTCCAGCCGATCAACATGGCAATCGAGAACGGCATCATCAGTGAAGCCAGTGTACCGATACCGGTTGATTTAACGTAGCGTTGGCAGTACACCACCACTAGCGGGAAGAACACCATCAGCGGCGAGATAATGTTGGACACAGAATCACCGACACGGTAAGCCGCCTGTGACAGTTCAGGAGAAATCCCCACAGCCATCAGCATAGGCACCAGTATTGGCCCGATCAACGCCCATTTCGCCGAGGCAGAACCGATCAGCAGGTTCACAAATGCTGTCAGCAGAATCATACCGACTATGGTCATTTGACCTGGCAGGTCCATCGCTTTCAGCCCTTCAGCGCCGTACAGTGCCAGCATGGTACCTATGTTAGATTGTGCAAATGCCGACAGGAACTGAGCACAGAAGAAAGACATCACGATGTAGGCCCCCATGGTGGCCATAGTGTCTGACATCGCTTTGATCACATCGTTACCGGTTTTAAAAGTACCCGACACTTTACCGTAGACATAACCCGGAATGATAAACAGGATAAAAATCAGCGGTACGATTGACTTCATCAACGGTGCGGTAAACGAGGTGATTTCACCTTCAGGAGAACGCAATGCCGAGGTTTCCGGCCAAATAGCGGCGACCAGCAGAGCGATACCAGCCAGCATCGACCAGCCAGCATAACGAAACGCTTTCGATTCGATAGCGGTGAAAGACCCCAGATCCGGAGCCTGTTCGGCACCTTCATCCACCGGCGTTTTCGACAGGCGTGGCTCGATGATTTTTTCAGTTACATACCAGCCAATGGCAACAATCAGTATCGAAGAAATACCGGTAAAGAAGATATTTGCCAGTGGGTTAACCACGTACTCCGGATCCAGTACCTGTGCGGCAGTTTGAGTGAAACCAGCCAGCAATGGGTCGATACCTGAAGGAATAAAGTTGGCTGAGAAACCACCGGAAACACCGGCAAACGCCGCAGCAATACCGGCTAACGGATGGCGACCGGCTGCATGGAAGATGATGCCGCCCAATGGGATCACCAGCACGTAACCAGCATCAGCAGCCGTGTGCGACACAATAGCGACTAAGATCAGCATCGGCGTCAGCAGTTTTGCCGGCGTGAAGTTAAGCATTTTTTTCAGGCCGGTGGTAATAAAACCAGACGCATCAGCCACACCGACACCCAGCATGGCGACCAGCACGATACCTAGAGGGGCAAAACCGGTAAAGGTCGTGACCATATTGGCTAAGAAGCTGGCAAGAGATTCACCTGTCAGTAGGTTGCTCACTTGCAGCGCTTCGCCAGTGCGGGGGTTGATCAGGTCAAAAGAAACATTTGATAAAAGTGCAGATAAGACCCAGACAATCACCAGGGCCCAGAAGAACAAAATGGCAGGATCTGGGATTTTGTTGCCGGCGCGCTCGATTAAGTTAAGAAAACGCTCCATACCGCTTGAGGGGGCAGCGGGTGCGCTAGGGGTAATTTGGCTACTCATGGTTACTCCATATTTCACGTTAGAGGTTGTTGCCGCTGAAGTCTGTTTGCAAATTCTTTCAGCTGGAAACATTCTATTTATCCGTAAAATAAAAGCACAATATTCCCTCTGCTAGTTCATAATTAGACACATATTTCAACAAGACATCTTTGACGTGCAACAATAAAAGCGCAAATCAGCATCAAATCCACTAACAAGCGCAGAACAATACCGCTAAGTCATTCACCAGAAAGCACAAAATAGTACAGATATTTTCCTACCATCCGATTCGGCAATTACGGGTCAAATTCGCTGTATTTTGAGACGACTGTTTGCAGCTGAATCTGCTCCATTGTTCCGGCCCGGTTCGGCCAGGACACGCTCAGATCAATCTGTTTAATCGCCGAAGACAGTGAGGGAATTGGTTGGCTTACCTGCAGGGTCAGCTTGTAAGGAGGGTGACTGGTATCGACCAGATTGGTGATAGCTGCAAAAGACGTCACCGGCCACTGAGATAGTGACGCCGAGGCGCCTCGGGTTCTCAGCTGTGTCAGTTGCTGTTCTGCCAGTGACAGCGCAACCCGGCTGAGACGGGCATAATCTGCTTGCCTTTCGACCGCGGCCTGCAACCGTAGCAGCCCCATCGCTGAAACGCCGATCAGCACAAAGGCAATCAAAACCTCCAGTAAACTAAAGCCGCGGCAATTACTGCGCATAGCGACTCCCGGCTACCCAGCTAACATCTTTCGGAAGCTGGCGGCTGCTTTTACTGTGCATAAACTGCAAATTGTAAGCGCCTTTCAGGATCGCCTCTCCGCCGTCGGCATCAAAATAGAGCCCGCCGGACGGATGAAATGAGCCCTGATCAAAATAGACCGTTTTGCTGCCGAGCAAAGACTGCACCGCGGCTGACTGACTCGATGCTTGCCAATAGCTGGCAATCGCAGCGGGTGTAAAGGAAACATCGGCCATATCCACCAGATGAAACACCGAACCTTCGAATACCACAGCACCAAACGATGCGAGCAGGCCATTCTGTACTACTAGGGTGTTAACACCTGCCACCGTTAAGGGTTGATTAATCAGGCAATGCCCGTTGACCCATACTTTATTGCTGTAAGTGAACGCCAGTTGCAGTTTGCTGGCACAGGTTTCACCATCGGCAATGGTGGGCAGGTAAAGTTGCTTAAAGCCCGCTTTTAGTTGAGCTCTGTTTGCCGCGGTGTTGGGGAGGCCGAAGAAGTTATAGAACGGCGCTACCTGACCGTCCTGGATAAAGTCTTGTTTAAACAGTGCCGGGGTTGTATCGGTACTGGCCGATACGCTCAGCACCGTTTTACTGGCCGAACTACATTGTCCGCCGACAAAGCCGTTGAACGGCCCGTTTGTAACCGGATCATTAACCTGCAATTTGTCTGTAGATACCGTAGGTATATAACTGATCTTATGCTTGTAACGCACCGCAACACACTGATAGCGGCCGTTGATGTCCGGGGTGGGAGCCGCATCAGGGAAAATAGCCACACTGCCGATAAACTTCAAATCTGCACTGCTCTGGATGGCACCAAGACGGGTTTCAGAACCGATATGAAGCTGCTGTGTATCGGACTGATATCCGGCAGTAGCGGTGATCAAATACCGGCTGGCTCCCAGGACCCTGGCTGTGACATCATCCAGCCCGGCCGCCGCACTGCAATCCTGTTTTAGCTGTGAGCTTGTAGCCGAAGTAAGTTGGCTAATTTTAGAGGGGTCGCTTTTTATCGCCGCATAGGCACACTCTAAACCGCCACTGGCGCGCCACAGTTGCTGTCGTGCCTTGATATGATTCTGCAGCAACTTTACCTGGTAAAATATCCCCTGGTAGCTGCCCATCACCAGCAGCAACATACTGACCGTGAGCAGCACAGTGATCAGCAAGGTGGCAGCGCCCTGTTGGTTACCGCGCTTCATTGCCAGTTCCCCGTGATGAGGGTCGCAGATTGCTGCTCAATAACCGAAGGATCGTTAACCAGTTGGGCCGACAGCCGGTATTGCAACATCGCACTACGGGCACTGCTGCTGGCAACACTGGCCTGGCTAACACTAAAGTCGGTGATGGATACCTGCTTAGGGTCAAACAGGTCAAAACACTTATAGCGAGATCCTGAAATCGCAGCAGACTGTAAGGTCAGTGGACTGCTAACTGGCTTTTCACAAATTTTAAGATGCCCCATATTGGCAGACCCGACTTCATGCTTAAATACCACGGTTCGATAGGCCTGGGTCGCTGACGAAGAAACCCGATAGATATATCCCAGTAAAGCAGGGGCAGTTTCAATTGACACAATATCTGCAGCTCCCGACAAATGTAGCGAACTCGGACTTACGCCATCATAGCCTGCCTTTTGAACGTCTTCGCTGATAAGCTGCATTACAGAACTTAAGTTCTGGCTGAGCAATAACCGTTTGGATTGCTGGGCGATTTGCCGCTGGGCAGAAATCAACGCGGTCGAGATCAGGCCGATAGCAATAGTGCCGATTAACCCTGCCACCAGTACCTCAATCAGAGTCATACCCTGGCAGTCCGATCGCTTAACAGCTGGGGAAATCATAACGGGCTCCGGATGGGGCGCAAATGATCACTCTGCCAGCCCCATATGAGGTTTTTAACTTTAGTGACTGCGAGACTGCAACCAGTGGATAAAAAACTAAGTTGCCGGGCTTCAGCCGGCCCCGAAGACCATCAAACTTTATCTGATCGGAAGTGTAGTCAAATGTGATGGCCAGATGGCGGTAGGATTGCCCGGACATCACCAGTAATGGCACCGCTGACGAGATAAATGCATCGGATTCGGTCAGTATCAGTCGCCAATTTGAACTGGCCGCGCCACTGGCCGGTGCAATATAGTGGGCCCACAGATTCTGGTTTCTCAGGATGGCCCGGGATTTAGCGGTATGGACAAAATGCTGCAGCTCGTCAGCCAGCCGTTTCATTTCGCTACTCTGCTGCATATGAAGATAGTTCGGTACCAGCATAACGGTTATGACAGTCACAATAACCACCGTGATCAACACTTCCAGCAAGGTAAAGCCGCGAACCATTTCCCAAATCCCTTGTATTCTGTCGCTATCTGAAAATAAACGCTTGAACTGATATTAACAGCTACCAAAAATGGACAAACCGCCCTTCAACAACTCCGCGAAATGATTCGAGTAACGTTATGTAAACACAACAAAAAGAGCTTAGCCGCGATGACATTGATCGAACTATTGCTGGTACTGACCATCTTGTCTGTGCTGACTGCGATTGCCTACCCCAGCTATAGCGACCATGTTCGCCAGTCTCATCGTCAGCGCGCCTTGGCTGACCTGGTGCGAATCCAGCTACAACTTGAACTCGACTACGATGGCCGTTACCAGTGGCAACAGCTAGTGTCCGGAGGGATATGCAGTATTTGCGAATCATCATCACAGCGATTTCAGTTTGCAGTGACCAGTTCGGCAACAGTGGCGTACACCATTACCGCGACCGCTCAGACCGATTTAGGCCAAGATCTGGATAGCTGCCTGACAGCCAGTAAACAGATCCAGCTGATGGCCAACAACCAGCGAATCCCAACCGCCTGCTGGCCGTAAAGTTACCGGCAAGAAAAAAGCCTGCTAATAAGCAGGCTTTCAAATCAGAGTGTCAGACTCACTAAATTTAGCTGGTCAGATCGTCAAAGAACTTCTTCA
>NZ_JBNKVP010000034.1:0-7087 GCF_050299255.1 Vibrio sp. | reverse complement strand
AACCTTCCGATTTCGGCTTGTGCTTGTTAGCCGCATCGCCACCGCAGGATTCTTCAAATTCGCGCAACAGCTCTTTCTGTCGGCTGCTCAGTTTCACCGGTGTTTCGACCACCAGTTTTACGATCAAATCGCCAATGCCGCCACCGCGAACACCTTTAACACCTTTGCCACGCATACGGAACATGCGGCCGGTTTGCGTCTCTTCCGGTACTTTCAGGCTTACGCGGCCATCCAGAGTAGGTACTTCTACTTCACCGCCTAATGCTGCCATGGCAAAGCTAACCGGCACTTCACAGTAAAGGTTGTTACCATCGCGCTCAAAGATATGGTGCTCGCGCACATGAACCTGAACGTACAAGTCCCCTGCTGGTGCGCCCATTTCTCCGGCTTCGCCTTCACCTGACAGACGGATACGGTCACCGGTGTCCACTCCGGCAGGAATTTTCACATTGAGTGTCTTACTCTTCTGCTTGCGACCCTGGCCGTGACAGACATTACATGGGTCTTTGATTATCTTACCTTTACCATGACAGGTTGGACAGGTTTGCTGAACAGCGAAAAAACCCTGACGCATCTGCACCTGACCATGACCGTGACAGGTCGAACAGGTTTCAGGCGAAGTACCTTTCTTGGCACCGCTACCGTCACAGGCATCACAATGCACCAGAGTCGGTACTTCGATTTCTTTCGAAACGCCGCGTACCGCCTCTTCCAGGCTCAATTCCATGTTGTAACGTAAGTCTGCACCGCGCTGAGCACGTGCCTGACCACCACCTCGACGACCACCGCCGAAAATGTCACCAAAGACATCACCGAAGATGTCACCGAAGTCAGCACCGCCGCCACCGAAGCCGCCGCCACCGAAGCCACCGCCTTGCTCAAAAGCAGCGTGGCCATACTGGTCGTATGCGGCTTTTTTCTGTGGATCAGTCAGAACTTCATACGCTTCTTTTACTTCTTTAAACTTATCCGACGCTGAGTCGTCACCCTGATTTCGGTCCGGGTGGAATTTCATTGCCAAGCGTTTGTAAGCTTTTTTAATGTCACGCTCAGAGGCATCGCGGCTAACGCCTAAAACTTCGTAAAAATCACGTTTCGACATGTTACTCGTCACCAATTGCTTATTCCTGGCGGCTGACGCCAGATTTCTGTATCGATATAGGTAAATGGTTGATGAATTTAGCTATACCGACACTAACTACGTACAGACTGTACAAACAGACGGGCGTCTGAGTCTCCCCGAACGCCCGCTTGATAAAACCATCCGCTAAAAAGTGAAACGGCTTTGACTGCCAAGGCCCCTAGAACCTGCAGGCCGGACACTGTATCCCAACGTCCGACCTTAGGCAACGGTGCCTTGCAGTTACGACAAATTATTTCTTGTCGTCTTTCACTTCTTCAAACTCAGCGTCGACAACGTCTTCTTCCTGAGACTGCTGTTGACCTGCCTCAGCACCTTGTGCGGCCTGAGCCTGCGCTTGCTGCTGAGCGATCTCCATCAGTTTCTGGGAAGCGGCCATCAGAGCCTGAACTTTGGCATCGATCTCTTCTTTGTCTTCGCCTTTACGAGCGGTTTCCAAATCAGTGATCGCAGCTTCGATTTTCTCTTTCTCGTCCGCTGGTAGTGCTTCACCCGCATCTTCAACCTGCTTACGAGTGCCGTGAATCATTTGGTCTGCTTGGTTACGGGCAGTGGCTAACTCTTCGAACTTTTTGTCCGCTTCTTTGTTGGCTTCTGCTTCTTGTACCATTTTCTCGATTTCATCATCGCTCAGACCGCCAGAAGCCTGGATAGTGATCTTCTGCTCTTTACCAGTTTGCTTGTCTTTCGCTGATACGTGCAGGATACCGTCCGCATCCAGGTCGAAAGTCACTTCGATCTGTGGCATGCCACGAGGCGCTGGCTGAATGCCTTCCAGGTTAAACTGACCCAGCGACTTGTTGTACATCGCCTGCTTACGCTCACCTTGCAGTACGTGGATAGTTACCGCGCTCTGGTTGTCTTCTGCAGTAGAGAACACCTGGTTCGCTTTAGTTGGGATAGTGGTGTTCTTCTCAACCAATTTGGTCATAACGCCACCCATAGTCTCGATACCCAGAGACAGAGGAGTCACGTCCAGCAGCAGTACGTCTTTCACGTCACCCGCCAGTACACCACCTTGAACTGCAGCACCCATAGCAACTGCTTCGTCAGGGTTCACGTCGCGACGAGCTTCTTTACCGAAGAACTCCGCTACTTTTGCCTGAACCATAGGCATACGAGTCTGACCACCAACCAGGATTACGTCAGTGATGTCGCCTACCGACAGGTCTGCATCAGCCAGAGCAACTTTCAGAGGCTCCAGAGAACGTTGTACCAGGTCTTCAACCAGAGATTCCAGTTTGGCACGAGTCACTTTAACGTTCATGTGCTTAGGACCGGTTGCGTCAGCGGTTACGTAAGGCAGGTTTACGTCTGTCTGAGTAGTAGAAGAAAGCTCGATTTTCGCTTTTTCTGCTGCTTCTTTAACACGCTGCATCGCTAGTGGGTCGTTCTTAAGGTCAATGCCCTGGTCTTTCTTGAACTCGTCTACCAGGTAGTTGATCAGACGGTTATCGAAGTCTTCACCACCCAGGTGGGTATCACCGTTGGTCGCCAGAACTTCGAAAGTCTTCTCGCCTTCAACTTCGTCGATTTCGATGATAGAGATATCAAACGTACCACCACCCAAGTCGTAAACTGCGATAGTGCGGTCACCGCCTTTTTTGTCCAGGCCGTATGCCAGCGCTGCTGCGGTAGGTTCGTTGATAATACGTTTTACTTCCAGGCCAGCAATACGGCCAGCATCTTTAGTTGCCTGACGCTGCGCATCGTTAAAGTAAGCCGGTACAGTGATAACTGCGCCAGTCACTTCTTCACCCAGGAAGTCTTCCGCTGTTTTCTTCATTTTCTTCAGAACTTCAGCTGAAACCTGAGGAGCTGCCATTTTTTGGCCACGAGCTTCTACCCAAGCATCACCGTTGTCTGCTTTAACAATTTTGTACGGCATGATTTGGATGTCACGCTGAACTTCTTCGTCTTCGAAACGACGACCGATCAGACGCTTAATGGCAAATAGCGTATTTTCTGGGTTAGTAACCGCTTGACGTTTAGCTGGCTGACCTACCAGCGTCTCACCGTCTGTGTACGCAATGACAGATGCTGTTGTACGTTCACCTTCCGCGTTTTCAATTACGCGAGGTTTGTCGCCGTCCAGTACAGCAACACATGAGTTAGTAGTACCTAAGTCAATACCAATGATTTTACCCATCAGGCTATCTCCGAATAAATTCTATTTTGTTTGGCTATATCCCCAATGTGGGGATGGAGAATCGGGTTTCAACCCACACACGCAAACAAAATTTACTGTTTGCTTCTCTATGCCCCATAGATAAGGGCGGCGATTTGCTTTTCAAGGGCTACACCAAAAAAAACTGTCAATTTGTCGGTTAACAATACTCAGCTATTGAGTCAGTTAAGTCACTTATCAAAATATTCAGCCGTCGCCCAAGCGGATGCAAAAAGCGGAGCACTGGGCTCCGCTGATTGCTAGGGTCACACCTACTGATGGTAAGTGTGTAAGGGAAAAGGTAACGAATTAAGCGTTAGCTTGCGCCGTTTTTACCTCAACCTGCTGCTCTAGCTCAATCTCGTTTTCTGTTTTCGCTACAATAGTGTTCACTGCAGTATCGCCAACAACGTTAGACGAGGTACAGAACATATCGTTAATACGGTCTACCGCAGCAACGATAGCCAAACCTTCTGGTGGCAAGCCCAGTTGGTGCAGAATCACGCCCACCATCACAACACCCCCGCCCGGTACACCACCTGCACCGATAGACAGCAGCAGCACGGTAAAGCCCAGAGTGAACAGATCCGACATAGCGATCGGCTGACCAAATGCGTTGGCGCAAAATACCGCAGCAATGGCGATATAGATTGATGCACCAGCCATGTTCATGGTTGCGCCCAGAGGGACACCGAAGCCGGCGACAGATTTAGACACGCCGATTTTGTCTGTCAGTGTACGCATTGTCACCGGAATGGTCGCATTAGAGCTGGCCGTAGACAGTGAGAACAGCACCTGTTCGCGGGTTTTACGGATAAACTCTGATGCTGGAATACCGGCAAACATTTGAACCGAGATTGGGTAAACCACAAAGATCCACAACACCAGCATTGCCACTACCAATGCAACGTAGCTGGCAACTGAAGCCAGAGTGTGTGCATCTAAGGTTGCACCTAGCTGGATCATCAGAGCAAACACACCGTAAGGTGCCATGCTCATCACCAACCCGATCAGCTTCATCATGATGTCGTTCGCGACTTTAAAACCACGAATGGCCGAGCTGCCTTTTTCATCCAGAGCCTGGATGGCAAGACCTGTCAAAATTGCCATAAAGATGATTTGTAACATGTCACCGTTAACAAACGCCTGTACCGGGTTGCTAGGGACAATGTTTACCACCATCGAAAAGATATCCGGTGTTTCAGTGGACTTAAGCGCGACCGATTGAGAAACGGTACCCGCCAGATTCGCACCAGCACCTGGTTGAACGATCATCGCCACAGTCAGGGCTGCGATAATCGCAATCACAGTATTGATGATATAAAGACCAAAAGTTTTACCGCCCAGACGGCCAAAAGAACGAATGTCTTTAAGTTCAACAATTCCGCATACGATCGATACGAAAACCAGTGGAACCACCAGCAGTTTGATCAGTGATACAAACATACCACCAATGCCTTCAGCCGCACCTAATAAAAAGGTATCAAAAAAAGCGATTCCGCCAAAAAGGTACTGGATAGCTGTACCGATCAAAAGACCGGAGAACAAGCCTAAAAAAATTCTGCTTGATAGCGATTTATCCATTATAAATCTCCAATATGTTGTGTTTGATATTTATATTTTTATAGTTATATCCGCCGAATTTTGCGGCGAATGACGCGATAATACACATCCTGAACACAAAATAAAGGACAAATTTACAAATTAGTTAAAAGTGTAAACACAGTGTAAATGGTCATTTAATTGATGAATTGTAGCTATTAAATCTAAATACACTCACAATCAATCAAACGTAAAAACCGAGTTTAGTCGTTGATTCACGTGCCCGAATCCAGCATCGCGGGCATAAAAAAAGAGAGGCATTTGCCTCTCTTTTTGCGTTCGAGATAAGTGCCTTATTTGGCGACCATCACCATCGCTGGTCGGATCACCCGACCATTCAGTTCATAACCTTTTTGCATCACAAACATGACAGTATTGGACTCGTGATCGTCACTTTCCTGAATCGACATCGCTTGGTGGAATTCCGGGTTGAACACTTCACCTTCCGGATTGATTTCTTTCAAACCAAATTTTGATACCACATCGATAAAGGTTTTGTGCGTTAGTTCGATGCCTTCCACGATCGGTTTCACCACTTCATGCTCGGTATCTGCCGCCTGAATCGCCCGCTCCAGGTTATCGATCACTGGCAGTAGCTCTTCGGCAAATTTATTCAGGGCGTATTTGCGCGCTTTATCGATTTCCTGCTCGGTACGACGGCGCATGTTCTCTACTTCCGCCTTGGCACGCAGTACGCTTTCTTGCTGATCTTTTATCTTCGCTTCGCTAGACAGCAGCGCCGCTTCCAACTGAGCAATTTTCGCTTCTTGCTCGTCGGTGTCATCCTGCTCGTTCCATTCGATATCAGCTTCACCGCCAACCGCTTCTGGTTCCAGGTTCTGCTCTACAGCATCTTCCTGCGGTTGTACTTTCTCTTCGTTGATCTTGTTTTCTTGCTTGCTCATGATATCTCCAGAATTCTACTTATCGGCTATCAACCTGACCCAGTTCAGAATTGATAACACAAAAATTCGCATTGATCGCTAACTTGCCATTATTATGGGGATGATGATTACCGATTCAAGCCTATTTCGTTCGGAAAACCTATGAAAAAGCCATTTGAAGTGCTCGCCATTATTGGCAAACCACGCGACCAGCAGGCCATCCATACTCACAGAGAGCTGTATAACTGGCTCAGCTCCGAAGGATATCGGGTCTATATCGATGACCGTTTAAAAGACATTCTAAACGATATTCCCTCAACTAGCTTTGCCAGCATGATAGAACTGGGCCGAGTCGCCGACCTCGCGATAGTAGTCGGTGGCGACGGCAATATGCTGGGAGCGGCGCGGGTGCTGTCCCGCTTTGATACCTGTGTTATCGGCGTTAACCGTGGCAACCTTGGTTTTTTGACCGACCTCAATCCTGACGAATTTCAATCGGCACTCACCAAAGTACTGCAAGGCGACTATCTGCAGGAAGAGCGCTTTTTGCTTGAGGCCGAGATTCATCGACATGGTCAGATCAAAAGCCACAATGCCGCCCTCAATGAAGCGGTGCTGCACCCTGGGCAAATCGCCCATATGATCGAATTTGAAGTCTATATTGATGATAGCTTTGCTTTTTCACAACGCTCTGATGGCTTGATTGTCTCCACGCCAACCGGCTCGACCGCTTATTCGTTATCGGGTGGCGGCCCAATTCTGTCGCCCAGCCTGAACGCAATCAGCCTGGTGCCGATGTTTCCCCATACCCTTTCCAGCCGGCCTTTAGTGGTCGATGGCAATCGAAAAATCAAACTGATCGTCTCTCCGGACAACCGCGGTACCCAGGAAGTGAGTTGTGATGGTCAGATTTCGCTGCCAGTCTCTCCTGGTGATGAAGTCCTGATTTATCAGAGCCCTAATGTACTAAAACTGATCCACCCGAAGGACTACAGCTACTATCACGTACTCAGAAATAAGCTCGGCTGGTCTAGTAAACTGTTTTGACTTGAGTATTCAATGCAAGGTTGAGCTATTGTCTCAACCTTTTTTATTACAGCGGCAACCTACAAAATTGCAAGATAATGCATAAGACATTGCTTGATGAGTATCGTTATCCGCTCAATACCTTCTAAATCAGCGATGAAATTTGAACCTCTGGGCAAATATCGCACAAAAGTAACAAAAGCGAAGCGTACGACTTATACGCAATGATACTCTTGTTGCGAATAGAGTATGAACTCTATTTCATAT